>NZ_CP093442.1:0-716464 GCF_022814725.1 Bdellovibrio reynosensis | reverse complement strand
CCTTTCACCTTAAACAAGTGCGTATATTCACCGTATCCTTGCACTTCCAATTGCGAAGCTGGAATAAATTTAAGCGATGCAGAGTTCATACAATATCGAAGACCTGAAGGCTCTGGTCCGTCATCAAAAACATGCCCTAAATGAGAGTCAGCATATCGACTGCGGACTTCGATGCGTTCGAAAAAAAGTTTATGATCTTTTTTTGTCGTAATGGCGGCATCATGAATAGGTTTTGTGAAGCTGGGCCAGCCAGTTCCGGAATCATACTTATCTAATGAGCTAAATAAAGGCTCGCCAGAAACAACATCAACATAGATTCCATCTTGATGGTGGTTCCAGTATTCATTCTTATAGGGCAATTCTGTAGAGTCTTTTTGAGTCACATTGTATTGGGACTCAGTAAGAACTTTTTTTAACTCTTCTTGAGAAGGCTTTCTATAAGCGGAAAAATCCTTAGCAAAAGCCGGGGAGAGCATAAAGGGTATAAGTAGTGATAAAAATCCTGCCTTTTTCATAACTCCTCCAATGGAAGCTCCGACTTTGCCGGAAAGGTTTAGCTTCAAAAAACCTGCACAGAATATTTTATAATTGGATGGGAGTTCGTTGGGTTTAAAGCGGCTGTCAATGTGCATAAGCATATTTCAAGGGTGCTTATTATGATCCTAAGTCTAGTAAGTTTAGATATTTTTTATGTTTCATTCGGAATATAGTTTTTTGAAGACCTCAGGATTTCAGATTTAACGAAATATTTTATCCTGTGATTTCTATTAATTTTTCTTAGTTTTCTTTGAGCTGAATCTTTTGAAAATTAACTTTCTAGTTTCTAATTTCATTTTTCATTGATTTTGCTAATTATTTTTTTGCCTAAACTTATATAAAAAGTTTTTGAGAATCCCAAATTCTTTGCGGATTTAAAGTTTCAAATATTGATCCTGAAAAGATCTAAAAACTAATTGATACAAATTATTTAACCAAAATGATTCATCTTAAATATCCATAAAAAAGCCTCTTTAAACGGCCTTTAAACATACAAACGAATCATTATGCTGGGTTTTAGATGGCTTATTAAAACGATCGAATATAAAGGATTTTAGAAGCAGCGAAATAACGATGATTTTGGTAGGTATATTTAATGTTCTAAAAGATGGGATAAAAAATGGGGCACCAAAAAGCTTTGCAGAATTAGAGTCTAGAAATATGTTGAAACTCGGTGATTCAATAAGCCTGATAATCTAAGATCTTAATAAATAAATAAGTAAGAGCTAATATATTGGATTTAATAGCTATAAACGGTTGAAATCAAATCCTGTCCAATACCCATTGTTACATAATATAACTTATCAGAAGAATTTACAGTCCTGTTCGCGGGCCCGTTTATCTTAGATTTTTAACCAATATCGACGGATCAACTCACCTTTATCATCCCTGATTTTATTTTCTAATTCAGCACCTAGTTTTTCAATAATCTTCCACGAAGGAATATTTGTATCCGCGCATGTGATTAAGATCTTTTCTAAACCTAGACTTCGTAAGTAGGGCATAACTTGTTTCACCATCTCGCTAGCATATTGGTTTTTTCTAAATCTTGGTGCCACTGAATATCCGATATGACCACCACGTTGTAAAAGATGATCGTTTAATCTATGTCTCACGCTGACTCGGCCGACAATTTCGCCATCAACAAATGCATAAAGCATGGTGTGCGGAACTTTATCGGCAGCTATCTCAATGCCAGCTTTTTCTTTACGTAGAACTTCTAACATGTCCCCGTAATTCATCCCAGGCTTGTAAGCAAATGTGTACCAAGTGATTTGTTCACCTTGCCATTCGTTCATACCTTGAAAAAAAGCGGATTCATCTTGAGGGGTCAATTCGCGCAAAATTAAGTTCATAACAAGATTATCAGCATTTTTTATCAAATAGGGAAGTGCTATGCACTCCCCGTTTCATTTTTTAAGCTAGACTGAATTAAGCGATGACGATTTTTTCAATCTCGGAAAGATGGGAAATTTCGTAATAAGGTTTAAGAGTGGTTTCTAAAGCTATCTTACCTGGGTTAAACCAGCAGCTAGCGACGCCAAAATTATGGGCGCCTTCAATATCCGTTTCGATGCGGTCACCAATCACCAAGGATGTATGCTTTTTAAAATCCTTCGCCATCTTGGCGCTGTATTCAAAAAAACGAACATCCGGTTTTGCGTACCCGCATTCTTCAGACACACTAATAAAACTTATGTAAGAAGAAATAGGCGAATTTTTAATCCGGCGAATTTGGGTGGCGTGAATACCGTTCGTGATAATGCCAATTTCACCACGCTTGGAAAGCCATTGGCAGATCTCAACTGAATAATCGATAAGCACAACGGTTTCAGATAAGGCGTCTTGATAGCGTTCATTTGCCAGGGTTGGATCTGCTTCTACTTTGAAAGCTTCAAAGATCTTACGGAATCTTTCGACTTTAAGATGTTCTTTTGTCGTCAGGCCTTTTTCAAACTGATTCCACAGTTTGCGGTTTTCACTTTGATAAAGTTCAAACATTGGGTCATTGATTGCAACTCCTAGACTTTGTAAGGCCAATGAAAGGGACTTACGTTCCGAGGCTTTGAAGTCTAATAAAGTATCGTCTAAATCAAATAAGAACAGATCGTATTTCATGAAGTATTTATGCTACTAGAAAACCTAGAAAAAGAATGGGGCACTCCCCGTTTCTAGCTTTTAACTAGACCAAGTCATTAGGTTTCCTGCTGCAAATGAACCCAGTTCCCGCAGGTGTCGTTGATAATAGCGAATTTTCCATGGGGTGAAGTCATTGGCTGCACTTTAAATTCAACATTCTTAGCTGATAGCTTTTGAAATTCTTTATCCAGATCCTCGACCATAAATACCACTGCTGCGATACCTTGCTCAAAAAGTGCCTTTTGATAAGTCTTAGCAATGGGATTTTCGTTGGGTTCTAAAAGTAGTTCTGCTCCATCAGGGTTTTCAGGAGAAATCACAGTGAGCCATTGAAAAGCACCCAGAGGGATATCATGCTTTACAATAAAACCTAAAGTTTCAGTATAAAACTGGCGTGCGTGATTTTGGTCTTCTACAAAGATGTTCGCAAGTTTGATTTTCATACTAAATATTTTTAATTTTAGAACATTAATAAGGCAACAAAGATTGTATCTCTTAGTCTAGCTGCGGGTTTGTTGAATTCCATCTTTCGGGTGCCGCCAGCAAATCCTTTTCTGTGGCTGCTTTGGTGATCGAACTATAAAACTGCTTCTTACCAAATTCACGAGTTTCCGTTTAAGCATTGATTTTTCCTGTGGCTAAATGAGTCCTATGAAAAAACTATTACTACTATCAATCATTATCGCAGGTGCCTTGGGTTGTGCTGAAAATGGAAACGAAACGCCAACCAAGGATGACTCCAACAAATCAGATTCAATCGTTGATGAGGCATCACTTCAAGAAAGAGACCTGATTAACGAACAAATGAACCTGATAAAACAATACGCAGCGGATTTTGCCATCCCTGAGGATCTAAATAGAATCCCTATTGTGGTGGTGAAAAATGCGGAAGTCATCAAAAGGGCTTCCTCAGGCTGTTTATATGCGGGCTCTAAAGGGCTTAAGATTGTCTTAAGTAAGAACTTCTTTACTCAGCGTGTGTATGAAAAGGACACCGGTTTTGCATCCCCTTTATTTAATTTGCTGATCCATGAAATTGGTCACTGTTATAAAAATCGCCAGCATGAATTTGGTGTGCTTCGCAAAAAAGGCTATAAAGCACAGTTTAAAATTCAAGCGGGCAATCAAACTCGCCTAGTTTCTTACTACTCTGTGCAAGCAACGATGATGCACAATACGTATTTCCAAATGCCTAAAAACTTAGAGAAATACTATGTGGGGGAAATTTTCGGTAAATGGAGAGCGCAATCCCTAGAGGAACTGCAAGGTCACTATGACTTTGAGATTGTTCCAGAAGAGGTCGCAGCTTCAGATGAAAGTGGTGATGTCGAGGAAACTCCGTTCCCACACGATCATGATCATATCTTGAACTGATACTTAAAAATTAAATTGAAGTTACTGTAAAGGCCTCTGCATTCAGAGGCTTTTCAGTTTGTGGATTATAAAGCCGTGTTGGCTGAGCTGAAAACTTCTTAAAGAAATCAGCGCGTTCACACACCATGATCGCCGAAGTTCTTTCCGGCATTTGAACTGTGTCTTTATGTTTAAAACAATTCATTTCAGCGTAACGCAGGACCTGTTTGTTGTTCACATCTGGCTCCCCAATGATTCTTTGGGTGCGCGTATCTTGAAACACAAGTTTTGAAAACGCCGCAATAGAGGATGAGGTGTGGGCGCGGCCCAGGTATTCCGCCTCCCCGATCAGAAAATGCAGACCCTGATCAAAAGGCTTGGTATCGATGTAGGTGCCTAGAACATCCTGATCCACCCAATAACGCTCCCAATAGCTTACTGGTTTACCGTTAATCATTCCGATATACAGATGCTGGTGTTTATCTTCCAGCTCAGTGATGAGCTTTTTAGCGAGTTCGTCGCGGGAGCTGTCGAAGCCCCACCATTTAGCAACATAGGGTTGATTCATCCAACGGCAATAGAGTTCGAAATCCTTATCGAATTGCAAAGCACGGAAAGAATAATAGTGCTCGTTACGATGGTTATAGACCTCAAAAATCTCGCCAGACATGGCTCAAGATTTAAAAAAGCAGTGCTAACCTGACAAGGCTCGTCGAAAAAAGCTTTCTTAATGAAAACGTAGTAATAAAATGACTGCGCGCACCAACAAAAAATCCCGGATTATACGGGAATTTCTACAATGGAACGAATCCCAGTTCTGGCCGTCATCGCATGTACGACGGCTCGTAATCCCATGATGGTTTTTCCCTGGCTGCCGATAACCTGTCCCAAATTTTCTTTAGCGCAGTTCACTCGATACACTGTGGTCTTAGGGCCCACATAGGTGCTTACCGAAACAGTTTCTGGATTATCAACCAACAGCCGAACGATATGTTCTACCAGCAGGCGAATTTCTTCGCGATAGGCTTCAGGATCGATGTCTGCACCTTTAGATTTATGATCCTCATACTTGTATGATTCCACATCGTTCATAGCCGTTAATCTCCCTTAATAAAATGTGCTGTCGTTCGACGATTAAACATGCAATGCGGGCCCGGTACTGGAAGCCAAGAGGAAAAAATACTTTTGCCTTGAGCCATATTAACAAACTGTCTAGATCCCTCTTGAAATCCATAGCTGTCTGCCAGACCTATAGTTACTAGGAATTTCGACCGTTTTGTCGATTTATAATTTTTTAATAAATACATAGGGTCGTTATCTTTCCATTCCTGCATCGTCGGAAAAACTTCCCGAGAAATATTAATCATCTTACGCACTAAGAATGGGAAAGCTCTAGTTCGGCGTATATAATTTTTCACTTCTTGTTGAGATGCATGGGGACTGACGGAGGAGAGCGCAGGACATAACAAAGCAACCCGATTAAAAAGTCCCGGATTTTTTAAACTTAAGTGAGCGGCGTTAAAGCCTCCCATGGATTGTCCGATAGCATGACGTTTTCCACCTTGCAGTCCGCCCATTTTCTTTTCAAGACTTGGTATTACTTTGCTTGAAACGAAAGTTGAAAGCTTTGATTTTTTCGTATCATTCAAAAGCCATCGACCACCAAAAGAGATGGTTGCAATTCTTGGCTTATATCCCCAGAATTCCCACCATTTTTGAATTATTAACGTCCCCCACCACATTCTGAACCAGGATTCTTCATCACCAGTAAGGCCATGGAAAAAATAGATGATATCTTTGTTATTTGTATTTTCTGGGTTGCGCAGACAATAGCGGTAATTGATTTTATTTATTGTTTCACTACCGCAAGTAAATTTGGATCTTTCAATACTAACGACATCTTCTTCTAAATCTGTAGCTACTGAAAATTCTGAAACGCACAAAAGGAGTACAATGAGTGAAATGAGTCGCATGGCTCCCCCTTTTTGAAAAAAGGGTCACGCTGCGGCGTGGAAAAATCAATTTGCAATATCGAAATCTTCGCTGACTCTGCGTTTGGACAGCAGAACTTTTTCGCCCGTCTTTAGACACTTTAAATAGAAATGATTGTAGTCAGTCTCTGTAATGACGAATTGGCGGGGTTGAGTAGGAGTAAGCTTCTTTGACAACACAGCGCCCACTTGCAGCTGTTCATATTTGCTTAATAGTTTTTTTGAAATGCGAGAGCGTATGACGTGGGTCCATAAAGCAAAAAACATAAAAGTTCCAGCTAGCGCTACCGAATAGGCCCAGTGAAAACCTTTATTCAACATGATTGAAACCATCACTGGCGTAAACACGGACAAAAGAACCATGGCACCTGTAAGGAACTTCTCTAGTTTTTGATACTTTACAAACTCTTGTCTCATAAGCCTCCGCGCTGGATGTGTTTGAAGATTTATTATGGTGGTGAAGAGACTTAATAAAAACATGAACGCCGAATGACAGCGAGTCCAGATTCAGTCTTTTTTGTAATTGTTTAGTTGTGCTCTGACAGGATTTCGTAAAGGAAGTGTTGAGCAACAAAGAAGCTAAAAAGCGCGAAGTTTTCTCGAGAAATATTTGCGCTCTTTAGTCTTGTTTTAGTTTAGTTTTTATTCTTTAAGCTTTGGCGTAATTATGATTTCTAAGAGTTCGTTTTGACGCTGAATCTTCATGATTGTTTCTTTATTCGGTGTCACCGATTGCAGCGTGTAGACGTAGTCATAAAGGTTCTCAATTTTAGTTCCATTAAATTCAACGATAACATCTTTTTCTTTTAAACCCGCTTTTTCTGCAGGACTGTCTTTTGAAGCACCACTGATACGAACGCCTTTAACACCTTCTTGCGAATAATCAGGAATTGTTCCCAGATAAACGCGGAAGCTTCGACCTTCCAGTTTGTTTTGGCCACCCGCTACCTTAACGTAACTGACAAGATTGGTTTTACTATCGCTTAATAGATCCGTCATAGTTTTTACGGCCTCAAGCACCCGCGCTAGGCCTTCAAAGTTAACCAGGTCTGCTTTGTCGCGAGGGGAGTGATACTCTGCGTGGGAGCCCGTAAAGAAGTTCACCGCGGGGATTCCAGCCATATAAAAAGACAATGAGTCTGTGGGCAAATAAGGATCTTCTTGAACAATCATTGGTACAGCTGAACGCACTGAAACTTCTTCGGCCACTTGATGCCAGTGAGTCCCAGATCCCGCACCTTGAAACATAACTCGATCTTTGAAGCGACCGATCATATCCATGTTAAGATAAGCAGAGATATTATGTTGCTTAATATTTTTAGTAAAATAACTAGAACCTAAATTTCCTAATTCTTCCCCCGACCAAATCGCAAAATATAAATCTTTTTGCATCGATAGCGGCGACTTTGCATTTAAGTTCGCATAATGATGGGCTAACTCTAAAACCCCAGCAACCCCGGAAGCATTGTCATCAGCACCATAATGCGGAAGACCTTGTTCGTTCGTGCGAGCTAGACTGCTACCGGCTTGACCGTGCCCAAGGTGATCTCCGTGGGCACCAATCATCACAGCAGAGCGCGCCCCTTTAGCAGGAAGTTTTGCAATCACGTTCAGACCTTGGGATTTTTGAAATTGCAAATCCACATTGGCTTTTACATAGGTCGACGGAATCACTAGACCTGCATAACCTTCGCCCTTATCTAATGTTTTTTGCAAAGAGCTTAAGTTAACACCTGCATAACTTAAGATGGCTTCCGCTGATTGTTGAGAAAGACGAAGTACTGCTAAATCAGTGTTTGAAAGTGCGCCTTCAAATTTTAATTTCCCAAATTTTTCTTTCATTCCACTTAAAGGACCATAGGCCACCAACAGTCCTACGGCGCCTTCATTTTTTGCGACCGTCACCTTATGCTGCAGTCTTGAATACAAGTTTAAGTAATGGCGTCTTTGCGGCGTGATATCACCTGGCAAGTCAGCAAGAACCAAAACCCATTTTCCTTTTACATAAAGTCCTTTGTACGAATTAAATTCAGGCTCTTTATCGCTAGCAGGGGCTTTGATGCCATAACCCACAAAGACCAGGGGTGCTTCTTTGAATTCGCCGGTCTTAGAAAAAGAAACCGGTTCAAATTCTTTTAAAAGCTCGTAAGTCTTTTTATATGAACCAACAAGTTGAAGTAGATTCTTAGAACCTAGACTGACACCTGAAGTGAATTCGAAGGGTTGCACAAAACTGCCATCGGGGGCTCCACCTTGTAAACCCCATGACTTAAACAACTGCGCGAACTTTTCAGTATATATCTTTTCTTCGCCAGAACCTGTTTTACGCCCCTGGAATTCATCAGAAGCTAAGTAATAAACCCATTTTTTAAGATCCTGAATATTAACGGCAGGCGAAAGATTCGTCACTGTGGGCACTTGCGCCGGAAGCTTTAGAAGGCTGCGAGCCAGAACATCATCCCAATCTGCTATAAGAATCTGTGACTCCCCTTTTTCATTTCTATGGGTCCAGGAAAGTTTGTTTCCATCCGGAGTAAACACAGGAAGGCCATCAAAGCCATTATCAAACGAGACTCTAACCGGAGGTTGTTTTCCGTGGCTATCAACAATGAAAAGTTCGAAGTTAGAGTATCCTAGAACACTGGATCCAAAAATAATGTAATCGCCTGAAGGATGAAAAAAGGGAGCCCAGGACATTGATTTCATCTGGGTGATTTGCTTTTGGTCAGTCCCGTCAACATTCATCGTGAAAATTTCAGCCGTAGAACCATTTGCAGAAAACCTGCGCCAAGTGATCTTTTTCCCATCAGCGCTAAAAAACGGCCCCCCATCATAACCTTTTGATGTCGTCAGACGTTTTACTTGGGACCCATCGGCTTTCATGATGTAAATATCCATCATGTATGAAGGGTCTTGATCAAAAAGTTTTTTATCTTCCCCTTCTAGTTTTTCTAAATAACCTGCGCGATTTGAAGCAAATGCGATCCAGTTGCCATCAGGGCTGTAAGATCCTTCCGCGTCGTAGCCTTTTTCCTTTGTCAGAGCGCGGATGTTTTTCCCGTTTAAATCCGAACTGAAAATGTCATAGGTCTCATCAAAGCTCCAAGAATAACGGGCTTTAACGGCTTTTTTGCGACTGTCGTATTCGTTTTGAGCTTTGTTTTTTGATTCAGGATCTAGATGCGTGGATGAATAAAGGACTTTCTTCATGGATGGATGAATCCAGCCACAGGTGGTTTTACCAACGCCCGGGGATACCATCGTGGTTTTTCCATTTTCTAAATCCAAGATGTACATTTGATAAAATGGATTGCCATCATGTCTTTCGCTTTGAAAGATCATCTTTTTTCCATCCTGACTAAAATAGCCTTCCCCTGATTTAGAACCAACGAAAGTCAACTGACGTGCATTTTGCACAAGCTTGTTTTCTTCAGAAACAAACATGCCGACATTTTTATTGGAATCTTCAGAAGCTGGTTTAGATCCCTTAAATTGGCAGGAAAATAAAGAAACAGCGGCGGAAATCGTAAGAAGAACTTTCACTTTATTCATATGGTGTGTAGGCTAGAATTCAGCCAATTTGATGTCAACTTAAGGGTATTTATGATGCACAACTTTGTTAGCGTATTGATAATCGTATTTTTAACAGCCTGCACCCATAAACCACCGTCCCTCTCGTTAAGAAAAATTGCCTACTCCCCGTCTGAAATCACCACCCAGACCTTTCATGCCGGAAAAGAAAAAAGTTATTTATCGTTGGATCTTGCCTATGCGCCTTTTGAAAAGATCAGAAAAGATTTAGAAGCTCAAGATCAACTGCAACTTCAGCATCGCGGTGAAGCGCACATAACTGTGATCACTCCGCCAGAATTTAAGATCCTACAGAAAAAAGTTTCTATGAAAGAAATCGAAACCCTAGCTGCAGAGATGGGACTGCAGAAGTCGGCACCTCAACTTTTGTGCGTAGGAAAAAGCTCGTTACAGATCAGCGGCAAAATGGAAAGCACTTATTACGTCGTTGTGGAATCAGAACGCCTTTACCAAATTAGAAAGGCCGTGGGTTTGTTGTATCATAAAAAAGGCGGCAAAGAGATCTTTGATGCCGAAAATTATCATCCCCATGTCACTTTGGGTTTTACAAAACGTGATTTGCATATCGAGGATGGCGTTAAGAAAAACGCCAGTTCCTGCTTATATGGGCTAAAGCAAAACTAATAGGTCTTTTTAAGGGCTTTATCCAAACCCTCGTTCCCAGCCGCTCCAGGGCCGAACCACAAGCTGGTTTCTTCGATCATGCTTTGATCTTCAAACACACAGACATTGTATTGATGGCCCTCAGAATCTTTCGCGGTAAAGACCTCTGCATCATACGCTCCGCAAACTCCGCCCTTAGTAAAAGAGGATTTACGATTTTTATAGGCGTCGATAGCCTGCGTGGGTTCAGAGGTTTTGAATTTGAAAAGAGCGTCAGCGCCTACGGCCGCCTCATCAAAAAAGCATAAAGCTAGATCTTTGTCCCCAGCATGTAACAGCCAGAACTGACCATTTTCAATGCGACACGCGCGAATCAGAGGATTATTAGCGGCTACCACCACAAAAGGGCCTAGAAGGATAATGAATGTAAGTAATAAATTTCTCATCAAGACCCCCCTGTCTGCTGTATAATGGTTTCTTAAAGCCATATAATAGTGATAAAGCCGGGGCAAGATTTTGGTTAATAAGTTATCGGAAAATATGAAATTTAACAGGGACACTAAGGTCACTTGTGCCTACCAAGATATTTGCTCAGGATGTCATTTCATTCCCAGTCCTTACCATGAACAAGAAAGTCGCAAAAAAAATCATCTGCTAATTCTATTAAAAGAAGCGGGGCTTCTTGCACAAAATGAAATTGGATTTCTTTCTGCGGGGGCTAGCCATCTCCGGGACCGATTGGATTTCACTCTTGAAGAAGGACGCTTAGGACTTTTTCATAAAACCCGTCGAGAGATTGTAGATATCGAAATTTGCGCTCAATTATCGCCGGCTTTGCAAGAATGGCTGACGGAGTTTAGACAGATTCAATTTCCTTTCAAAAAAGGCTCTGTGCGTTTGCGCGCGGGTCCTGGGGGCCAGAAAGGCGCGTGGCTTGATTTTGCCAACATTGATATTAAAACTTTGCTTGATGAAAAAACCATTCTGGAAAACCTTTTGAATAAGGCCTTTGTTGAAATTGGCCAACGCAGAAAAGTTCCGCTTTGGAATGGGCAAGAATTTAAGTTAAAAGACCCAGAACTTCGCCCTTGGTTTCAGACTTGGGTGCAAGATCAAAGCGTAAATCTACACTGCCAGATTGCAAGCTTTACCCAACCAAGTCTGCAAGCGAATAAAGTGATTTGCGATGTTATTGGTACATGGATTAAAAATTTTAACGGAGCACGGGTTATTGAATTTGGCTCTGGCATAGGTAATCTTACAATTCCTGCGGCAGCGGCTTCGGCAAGCTTGTTGGCTTGCGAGATCGATGAATTGTCACTGCAAGGCCTACAAAGAACGTTAGATTATCTTCCAAGGAACCTTGCGCAGATTAAAGACAAAGTAAAAATTCACCGCGGGGATTTTCAGAAAAAACTCTTTCAAGATTTTTCGCAGTTTGATGGGGTGTTAGCAAATCCCCCACGTTCGGGATTGATGAACTTTTTAAATCCACTAGAGCAATTAGGGCCTTCGGAGCGCCCAGAGTTTTTTATTTATATGTCGTGCTTCCCGGAATCTATGATCGTGGACATGAAACGCTTAGTGGCTTGTGGCTATGAGATTCAAGAATTGATAATCGTGGATCAGTTCCCACAAACAACTCACTATGAAGTTTTAGGTTTACTTCAAAGAAAATAATCGCAGTCCCGTAAACACCCCAGGAATATCTTTCCCGATAATAAGAGACAGCAGCGGCAAGGTGATAAAACCGGTCGCAACGATAAGGGTGCTTCTTAAAACCACTTTTAACAGGTAGCTTGAATGCATTCTTTGTTGAGGTTGACCCAATCTTAAATCACAGGCCCATTCACCGATCGTGGCCCCCATAAGAGTTCTTGTACAAACGGTGTATAGCCACGCACTCACACAAAATACTTCGATGAAAAACAATGTCTGGTGATGGTTTTTAATCAACCCACCCACTAAGGAACCCATTGATGACTTCACGATGAATGAAAAAGCTAAAATAAAAATGCAGCTGATTGAAATCAGAATTAACAAATCTACGAAGGACGCAATCAACGACCATGCCGCCAAGCGCGAACCTTTACGGCGCGCAGAAGGTCCACCATGGAATCCGGTATTCTGATCAAAGTTCAAGGTCTGACGATTTTTAAAAAGCGCGTCGACTTTATTTGGCGCAGGAGCTGGTCCACGACGACGGATTGTCGGGCCTCTTAAAGGCACAGGGGCTTCTCTTTTCAGAGGAGCCCGCTGGGGAATTGATTTCTCGCTGTGCTTATCGATATTCATTTTAACGTACGCCGCCTGCTCTTCCCGGAGTATCAGTTTTCGTTCCGCCTTCGGTACTAACTACCGGAGGTGGCACAACCACTGGTGCGACGCAAATCCCACCCACTAAAGTATTCGGTGCCGGACATGGAGCCGGTGGTGGATTTTCAACCACTGGAGTCGTAGGAGTTGTTGGTGTCGTTGGAGTCGGCTCTGGAACTGGTGCTGGTGGCACATATTCTGGAGATTTCGACTTCTTGTTTTTGTCTTTAGAGAATAACCACCAGAACAATCCAAGAGCTAGAACACCTACGCCCACTGGAATGATCCAAGATTTATTACGGCACCAGAAACCACATGATTCCTTAGCACCAGTACCGCCGGCACCGCCATCACCAATCACGCAGGCTTTAATACGTCTTCCTTCTTCACCCATTTCACCTTGCTTTTCACCATCGTTACAAACGCAAGATTTACCGTCTGCAGAGGGGTGTGAACCCGTCATTTGCTCTGCGCAGTTTCCGTTGTTTGGAATACCAGCTGGCGGCGTTGGAACAACCACAGGTGGTGCAGGAGGTGTTGGTTCAGTTGCGAATTTTTGCAAGTCCATTGCGCGAGTTGATAGCTCAGTACATGCTGATTGCTGATCTTCGCGGGATACTTGAACATCTTTTAGTGGGGCACGACCACACTCAACTACGGCTTGATTAACAAAACCATTGATTGCAGTTAAGTAGTCAGCAATCTCTGCGTATTGAGATTCAGAAACTTTACCTTCTTCATTTAATTTTAAATCTACTGATTTATCTCTAACGCCTTTTAAATAAGACTCGATGATGCGCTTCTTATCTTGGGGACCATTTAAAGGGGATTTACTGTTACAAACTCTTGTCGCATATTTAATATCTGAGCGAGCCACGCAGAACGCGCCTCCGCCAGAATCAAAACCATATACTAACGGATTACAGGCGACTCCGTTATTGGCACAAGATGCACGGTTGGCATTTTGTTGATTTTTAAGATCTTGAGTTCCCACTGTAGAGCCACCGCAAGAACCGTTTTCACCGTATTTAGAAATATAACCAGCCACAATACATGGTTTGCCAGTCAAGTTCGAAGCGGCAAAAGCGTCATCCCCAAACAAGGCCTTTAAAGCGAATTCATACTTGTTATTGAAATCTAAAAGGGCCTGCTTACCATAACGAGTTTCATAAACACGTTGAGCCGCTTCAGCCGTTTGACGAAGTCTAACAAGATATTCTGCCTTCTGACGAGCTGATAAAAGTTTGAACTCTTTGATCGTCATGATGGGTTGCTTACTAAGGTATCCTTGCTGTCCATTCTTCATGGACTTACTTGTGGTCGGATCTTTTTCTGCTAGCTTTTTAGCAATGTCGTTAAAGTTGTTATATTTAAGAAGTTCTTTCTTCGCAAAAGCAACATTGTTCACCTTTAGCGGAGTATCTTCATCGCCTGTGAAAGTTAAATTCGTAGATTGACCGTCTTTTGTAAGTGTCAAACGAACTTGTTCTTTACCATCAGCATCTTTGAAAGTGTTGGCTTCGATAGAAGGCATCAACTCATTGCGGTTGTATTGAACCCATACGTCCATTTGTTTTTGCAAAGTGTATGGATAAACGTGGCGAACCATTCTCCAGAATTCACCCACCGTCATTTTTTTCGTGGTTAAACCAGTTTCTCTTAAATATTCATTGATCAATTTCTTTTGACTTTCCGCCGCTGCACCTTGCGCTACTGGCGCTATACACATTGTCACTATCGACAAGCTTGCCGCGGTTTTTTTGATTAAAGAAACGGGTTTGAAATTCCACTTCATAACGACCTCATGCTTTTGAGTCTTTTCGGTACACATTTCAAAAAACTTAACAAGAACCCGGACTTATCCCTAAACTCTTGACGATGTCTCATTCTGAGATTGAAACCAGTCTAAGATATAGGTCTTCTCTTTGCTTCCAAGCTGCTTAAACTTCAAGTGAAGCGTGTTATCGCCATATTGAACGACTTTGGCGTTGATCTTCACATTTTGAATTTCGGGGAACACAACATCCACGAAGTTGAGTCTTCCCGATGACCTGTCTAGGTCGCGTTTCAGGCGGATTTTTGCACCGTTCACAGAAATAGACTCGGTGATACCTTGATAGATGTCAGAGGCTAAAACGTCAGCCGGGGTTCTAAGTTGATAGCGCTTGGTCTGCGGGAAAAACCACCGAGCGCGGCGATCTAGGTAAGGATAGCGCACGTAATAAAGCACGGCTAAAAAAGCTGCCGTAAACACAATTGAAAATAGCAGCTGAATTTCAAGCATGGCTTCAGAGTCTACAAAAGCACCCGTCAGCAAACGATAAATATTGATAGCTTGAACTGAGGTCAGTGTTATAAGCGCCGCAGCCCAGGTGGACTTGTGGGGTTTATACAAAAGAAGTCCCGTTATAAAAACTAAGGACAACCAAACCCAGTCAAAGTATGAAACCGTCTGCAAAAGTGCCAACAACCAGCCAGGACGATACCATTCGGGCAGTCCACTGGTTGAAAAACTTAATAATAAATTTCCGATAGGAGCGAGAACAAAAAGGGTGGCAATAAAATAAAGTCCCGCGGGCCTCTTAAGCGTAGCCTGAGCCATCCAACCTCCACCCAAGATGCTAAACGAAAGAAAATCCTGAGAGGACCTTTCTTTCGTTTAACTAGACTTTGGTAGGATTAGATTTTTACTTACAAGTGTCGTTTTTAGCAGATTCTGGGGGAGTGTATGTAGAGCTGCCTGGAATTCCGCAGATTTCAACGAGGGTTCCAGTCGGAACAAGGTCGTAGATAAGGTCGATATTAGCGTTTTTCACCGCCACGCAACCTTGTGTCCAGTTAACTCCAGCCATGGTTGCGGCTTCAGAAATAGCAGTTTCACGTTGATCGCTTTTTGATCCGTGAATCATAATAGCGCCACCAGGGCTGATTCCTTTCTTGGCAGCACATTTTGTATCTTGTTTATTTGGATACGAGACATGAAGAGCTCTACGGAAGCTGCTTTTACCTAAATCGTTTTTATAATCGATTGTGTAAATACCTTCCGGAGTTCTGTAATCACCCTCTTGTTGCTTATGACCTTCACGATAGTTCTTACCGAAAACCGCAGGGAAGATTTTTACTTTTTTGTCGTCGGAAATTAAATAAAGCTCTTGCCGACTTTTAGAAACAAGGATTCTTTTTGCTTTGAAACCACTTTCTTTAATGCTTTTTACATCAAGAGTGTCAGGGATAGATTCTAAGTTATCAATTACGGACATTTTGTCACATAAAGTATAATCAGAATCTGAAAGTTCAGATGCTTGGGCAACGTTCGCTAATAGAATTCCGCAAATTAGAACTAATGACTTTTTCATTGAAACTTCGCCTTCTTATTCACTTCGGCTCTGTCGAAGTATTTTATACACTCCGACGACGTCGAAATATTTTTCAAAAAAGTGGATCAATCCGTAAATCCATTAGCAATATCCAGACCTGATGGGTTGCGCTAGGCTTCTATTAGGAAGCAAACAGCTTGAAACAATAACAAATATTGTCCCCGTCTGAAGCAATAGGGGCTTGGTTTAAACCCCTATTCGTTCGATACGAATTACTTAAATCTTACCGTCGCGATTTCGCAAAGAGGTCCTTGAAGGATCGTTGCGCCCGTGTAGATTGTTGCATCTAACACAGATGGATCTTTAAGCTGTTGATCGCGGGATTTTTCACAAGCACTGAAATAGTTTTTGCAAATGCCTGCGCTGTCTTCATTTTCACAAACCCAGTAGAATTTTTTAACAATTTTAGATTCAAATTTTACGTCGGTTTCTGAGTGAAGCTCCACCTCGCAAATGATCTTCGCTTGGCCGTTGGCTTCTAGATCTCTTGACCAGCTATAAACGAAGTTTTCGTATTTCAACTCTACGTTTCTAGACTTAGCGATCACTTTTTTGCGGGCTTCGATATTAGCTAGGAATTTTTCACACTTTTGACCTAACTCATCCACAGTGCCCTTTTTGCTCCACTTCAAAACGCGCTTTGAAGGCTTGCCAGCGATGCATTTCGTACCGTCGTCATTACAGCCAATGCCAGTATAACGAGGAGCTGCTTGAGCGATATTAGCAAATACCACCAAAGCTAATAGAATAGCTGAAGTCATTTTCATAAAAGTACCTTTCATTGTTTTTTGATTCCGCTGGGGTATTAGCTAAATTCACGCCACCCTTAGGAACGACTATATGTTTTTATAAGGAGTGCGAATGTATAGCTTTTAGACGATGGTGCCCAGAAGTGGCTCGGGGTGGATGGGGAATAGTGTTCCGGGGGGAGTCTGTTCCTTCTTAAAATTTGGCCGATCACCAGATGTAAAAGAGCTCCAATCGAGGGACATCCTTTGAAATTGAAAACTTATTACCGCATCGGTAGCTCATGTTGTCATATCAGAATTGTCACATAATTTTGTATTGACGAGTTTTTTCGTCGTTTAATACTGCGACTGAGTTATCCTTTTCTGATTTTCCAGACAAATCGTGTTTCGATGGAGATCTCTTCGAGACTAGCCAATTAGAGCGTTTAACAAGTTCTTTGTCATTAGCCCCGCGCTGGGGAAGATAAGCTCTTCAAAAACCCGTGATATATCATTCTTATCTCGGGAGGTTTTATGATTTCATTATCACATTTATCTAATAGCGCGCTTGAACTTAGTCTGAAAGATTTAGTGCAAAAAGAGCGAAAGCTTTTACATCTAATCTTAGAACATATACGTGAAATTGATAGCCGTAAGCTTTATCTCGAAAAAGCTTATTCTTCTATCTTTGAATACTTAGTTAAAGAACTTGGATATTCCAATTCATCTGCAATGCGACGACTTGAAGCTGCTCGACTTCTGCGTGAGGTTCCCCAAATTGCGGAAGGAATTCAAAAAGGAAGTTTGAATCTTTCACAGATTGGTGAACTTTCTCGCGGCATCAAAGAAAAAGAAAAAACTGGCGCGAAGATATCCGCTGTTCAAAAGCAAGACCTTGTTTCGGTAATTGCGGGAAAAACAGCCCAAGAAACTCAACATGAAGTAGCCAGAATATTTGATTTGCCGGTAAAAGATTATGATTCTCAAAGAGTGCAAAAAGATGAATCTGTAAGATTAGAATTTACACTTTCAAAAGAACAGTATGAAAAGCTTCTTATGTGCAAAGATCTAGCGGCACATAGTCTTCTGCAGAAAAATGGTTGTGTTTCGTTAAACGATGTCATTGAATTTTTAGCTAATCAGTATCTTGATGAAAAGTTAAAGAAACCGAGTACGAAATTATCCGTTTTAAAAAGCGTTAGTAGTCGTGATTTAATTCCCGGCTCATTTTCCGCAGACTCAGATTCTCTGAATATTTCAGCCGAACTCACAGCATTTAAACTTCCAATGCAAAATGATATGCAACATTCCAAAACCGCAATACTTACTACCGATTCGGAAGTAAAACGAAAATCTGTCACTCCGAAATTTCGCCGTTTAATTTTCGAACGAGATAGATGCTGTCAGTACGTTGACAAGAGGACCGGGCGCAAATGTCGCAGTAGTTTTGCTTTGCAGGTAGATCACAAGACTTCACAGTGTGCCGGCGGTGGAAACAGTTTGGCCAACCTACAGTTACTCTGTGCGCAGCACAATCGTGTGAAATATCTAAAGGAAGCGAATATTAGTTAAAGGAATCCATCATTTTCCATTCTAAAAATAGCCTGAGTGATTGAGTTAGTTTTCACGGATGAAATTTATGCTTGAGATTTTAGCGATCGCTAAAAATGACCTTAAATAGTTATTTGAGATCACATCAAGTATATGCAAATGTCTTGTGCGTCCGTATTAATGTTTCAAAAAATCTATTAAAGTGATTAAGTAGGCACGAAATTCATGGAGCGGTTTTCCATGGGCTTCACACTTGTAATGCAAATCATGATCTGAAACTTGCCTCCCCGTTTGAATTTCTCTAGCGTGCGCTTCAAGCAAATTACCAACTAAAGGAGGTTTCTATGAAAACATTGATTCTAGCGGGTTTACTTTTGGTTTCTGGTTCTGCGTTTGCAAGTATGGATAGCGATATCAACACCATGATCAGCTATGCAAGACTTGCGGTAAGAGATCATGCCATTCACGAAGTGGGCATGCATCGTAGTTACACAAAAGTGAAATACGATTATTCAACAGGAATATTCACTGCGAGAGACTCTTATGAAGAGTGTTCTTTCAAAGCGAAAGTAAAAATCTCTTACAGAAGATTGAATACGGGCCATTACTGGAGAGTGGTTGAAATCCCTGGAACTAATACTTGCAATTAGAATGCAGCAACTGCGCGTTGTCTAGTCAACAGAGAAAACTAGCTAAGCTTTTCAAATCAATTTTTTGCAATTAAAATCAAGTCACAAAACTAATCATAATGGAAGGAGTGATGAAAGTTTATCTAATGAAGTTAGAACGATTTAATCACATGTATTTTTAATTATCGTCTTAAAAGAAAAACCCGATTCAACATCCCGAATCGGGTTTTGTTTTTATACTTCAGAGGTCACGCATCAAGGCTAGGCCCATTAAGCCGATGCTCTTCCTGTCTATCTATTCAAAGAATCACAACTTTGAATGCAAGATTCCCGAGCCATCTTCACACGGGGAGCAACACAATCCGCAGTCCCTTTATGACGAACCACTGACAAAGTCCCCACATTCGGAGTGTAAGTTTTGCCATTAAACTTAGATAAACAAGTATAATACGCATACTTCTCTAGACCCGTTTTCATTTTAGAGCTCGTTGGCAAATAATTTCTAGCATCGAAATAATTTAAACCAATCGCACCTTTGCTTGGTGAACTTTGCGCTACTACGAAATCAAAATCTGCCGAAGTTAATTTCGAACAATCACTTTCACGAGTGATTTTGTTAATACCAAATGGATCCGCACCCACTTTATCAATCAAAACCACGTGACCATAAACTGCCACGATGTCGCCGGCCTTCATAGTGTTAGCAGCGGTCACAGAAATTTTATTTAAACACGTTAGACCATTCTGCTGAGGCTCAACATAAGAGCTAGATCCCCACGCCCAAGAATCAGAAGCTTTCAACGTACGACCCGCTTTTAAACGTAGGCCCGCTGTTGCCATTGCCGAAAATACATAACCTGAACAATCGATACCTAAAACACTAGTACCATCACCATTGTTTTTAAATAAATCAATCGCCGAAGTCGTCGCCGTCGTTGCATAAGGTTTTCCACCGTAATCATAAATCAACGGATTCTGACGAACATTGAAACAACCTTCACCGTAGTTAGAAACGTCGCGAATATAATAGTGGCTGGTTTGAACTTTTGAAAGACTGGCGATCGAACGCTTATTACCAACGCCATCAGAATGTTTTCCAATAACGCTGATACCTTGCACATCCGGAGTTTGATCATTCATTGCAGGCAACTGCATAGTTTGACAAGTTTGATAAGCCGTCGCCATGGCCCAACGCCCCCCGAACACGGCAAGATTTGAACCGGCCGACAAAGCCTGGGCTTTATGATACTCATAATCTTTATTGGTATCCTGAGGAATTAGGTTTTCCTCCGGCTCATCAGCAATCGGGGAAGTAACTGCAGGATCATTCGCTGTCTCTTCACAATTCAAATCCAAAGCCTGAACGGTTTTTTGCAACGAATTGAAATTGCCTCGCACTTTATCTTGCATGTAAGATCGGAATACCGTGGTTCGATCACCAACGTCGATAGCTGAAAGCAGCATCAACAACTCTTCTGAAGTTTTCACGCGTTCACCTTCAGGAGCTTCGCTTAAAAGAGTATCAACTAAAGTGTGAAGTTCGCCTTCAAGTTTAGCTTGATCGTTAGAACCAAACTGGGGATTGGATGAAGCCAGTTTTTCAACTTGCTCCGTCATGGCCTGCTTAAAAGTATCTGCTTCCGGCAACGACTTTTGTTCAAGCAAATAGGTTTTTAACCCATCCCATAATTTGCTTTCCATGGCTTTGTCTTTACAAGCGATGTCTTGCACCGTTTGTGAAGCGATATCGTTAGCAACCTCAAACCCCGCTGGGGCGCAGGCTGTTATCATCATCCCTAATGCGATTGTAAGTGTGTGCTTTCTCATGCTTAAGTTATCGGCACACCGGGAACTGGCATTGAGAGGGCTCACAAAATTTAAGACTCGACTAGACTAAAAATTAGTCACTATAATGAAACTTCAAAAGGACCCACTGAGCATGGCAGAAAAGTTTATCAAAATTCAGGCACTGTACGGATTTCTAGAGCTAGAACCCTTCATTTTACTTGGCTGTTTAATCGCCATTACCTGGGTCTTTTATAAATTCTTCTTGCGTGAAGCCAGCGAAGAAAGACATCGCAGCCTGCGCAACCATTTTAAAGTTTTGATCCGCCACTATATTATTTTGAGCTTTTTATTTTTGGCGTTTATTTTCCTGCAAACTTCGGAGGCCCAACTAGCAAGTCTAGCTAAGCTAACCCCCTACATCGCCATTTTGACTTTCATTTGGGGAAACATCGTCTTTGTAAAAACCAGCCGCTTGATCGTGCTGCAATATTTGTTTCTAGGATCGATGAAACATGGAGTGCCTTTACTCCTAGTGAATATCTTTTCTCTGTTACTTTCTATCGTGCTAGTTCTTTGGGGATTAGGCTTTATCTTTAATCTACAGATCGGCCCAATGATCGCAACCTCGGCAGCTGTTTCCGTGATTCTGGGTTTGGCACTTCAGGACACTTTGGGAAATCTTTTTGCTGGCATATCACTGCAGTTAGATCGCAACTTTGAAATCGGCAACTGGCTGGAAATCGTCAACGGTTCCGGAAAAACAGTGGGCCAAGTAAGAGAAATCACCTGGCGCTCAACGACCCTTTTAGGATGGTCTGATGAGTTGATCATTTTACCAAACCGCTTCATGGCCAACGCCACTATTTTCAACTTCTCCCCGCCCGAAAATCCGATAGTTCGTCGCAATGTCTTTAGGCTCGCATACGGGGAAAACGTCACGTTAGCAAAAGAAGTCATTGAAAAAGCCGTAGCAGGAATCGGGGAAATCCGCGGGATCCCTACGCCTTGGGCCTACGTCAGCGACACCACAGAGCACTGGATTGAGCTAAAAGTGATTTATTTCATCGACAGCTATGGTTCGCAATACAACATAGGCGACAAAGTCATGGTTCGCGGCATGGAAGCATTAAATACTGCCGGAGTGAAATTAGCTCGACAAGTCCTTGAGCTATCAGATACAACCGCCAGACCATGACATCGGTTGTAGATTTTAATCATCCCTTAGCAATAAAAATCAGAAAGCAAATCGTCCAAGCCCTTAACGATTTTAACATGATCGAAAACGGCGACAAGGTCATGGTTTGCGTTTCTGGAGGCAAAGACTCTAGCGTTTTATTGGCTTTACTAACAGAAATCCAAAGGCGTTCAGAAAGAAATTTCCAAATCGAAGCCGCCATCCTAGATCAAAAACAACCCGGTTTTGATGCGACAAAATTCAAAACATGGATTGAAAGCCTAGGAGTCAAACTTCACGTCATCGAAAAAGACACTTACTCAATCGTTAAAGAAAAAGTCCAAGGCACAACATATTGCTCACTTTGTTCAAGACTTAGAAGAGCCATTCTTTACGATTATGCCCACGACCGCGGCTTCACAAAACTAGCTTTAGGCCACCATCGTGATGACGTAGTACATACGGCGCTGCTAAACTTATTCTATGTAGGCACAATGGGCGCAATGCCAGCCAAACTAAGAAGCGACGACGAAAGAAATATTCTATTACGTCCGCTAACTTATGTATCTGAAAGAGACATCGAAGAATTAGCAGCAGCCTGGAATTTCCCAATCATCCCGTGCAACCTGTGCGGTTCACAAGATGGCTTAAAACGTGTAAGAGTTAAAAAACTAGTGCGCGACTTAGAAAAAGAAATTCCAAACATTTATGCTTCAATCCAAACAGCGCTTGGAAACATCAAACCAAGCCAACTTATGGACCAAGAACTTTTCGATTTCAAAAATCTAAAAGCAGTATCAGCATCAGATCAAAAGTCCGCTGAACCAACAGAGCCAACTGAAGCAGCTCTACTAGAAGACTCGAAAGTATAACAACATTACGCCGATGCCATTTCCACTACCGCATCGGTAGCGCATCGTGCCTAATAAAATATCATGATTTATTGAAGAAAACTTGGTGGTCTGTACTAGACTCGAACTAGTGACCTCTCCCATGTCAAGGGAACGCGCTACCAACTACGCCAACAGACCAAGAACAACAAAAGTAGCATCCAGGGCGCGCCGACGGCAATCCTGGACGCATAGAGTTAGTGACTGAATATATCCCAATCCTTCAGATTGTACTTCTTAAGGACCTTTTCAAGCTTCCCGCCCTGGCGATTAGACTCAAACCAGTTGTCGATATGACTAGGCAAGTGACCAAAATCAGGCTCTTTAGGATGCGCCACAAGCATCAAGGCATTATACCCGGACAAGGAAGTAGGCTGAACCTCTAACGTCATCAGTTGGCGACGTAAAAGCGTATAGCGAAGTACATTATAATCACCCAGTGCCAAGTCAACACGACGGTCGCCAATCATCTTCATCATACGATCAGCAACGTCACGACCGGTGATTTTCATCGCCTTCTGAAATTCGGTAGGCTGCAGATCTAGTTCTGTTTCATAACCCACGTGAGCAAAAACGATCCGCTTATCACTTAAAGATTCTTTATCAATCAAGCGCACTTTTACTCCAGGAGTAAATAGCGCCCCGGTTGAGATCATCCCTAAACGAGGCCCCGTGATCCGCAAATCAGGCAGGAAACGCACCATCGAAAGCGGAGCTATAATGTAATTCACTTCGCGGTTCTTAAGCGCGCTTAAAAGCTGATCTTGTGGAAGACTTTTAATTTCTAATTTAAAGTTATTCTTCTTGGCAACTTCACTCAAAATGTCATGAACGTATCCGCCCCAAACGCCCGGACCTTGTTCACATAGGTAAGGGCAAATGGCAGTCAATCCCACCTTCACAACAGATTGCTCTTTGGCTGAAAGTTTTGACGGTGGAACTTTTTTAATTTCATCGATCAAAGATTTTTCGCGAGCAGGGGCTATGGGTCTACCCATCCATCCCGGATAATCTTTCAAAGTCTTTTCCGTGATCGGATAAGTCGGAATATAATGGCGTTGAGTGAACGGCTCTTTATTCAAATAAGCAATCACCTTGCGCGCGATCTCACGACCTAATTCTGCACAGAACTGAGCAGAATCAATCACGGTAATGCGTTTGTTTTTAATATTCTCTACCGAAGCTGGATCGCCATCAATCGTGGCTTGGCGAATTTCTTTTCTACCTTTATCCCAAAGTTCTTTTACAACACTAAGCCCGCCACCATCGTTATTGGTGAACAGAACATCAAAGCTATTCTTCTTAGGGAAATCTTTTAAGATTTGCTTACCTGCTTTCTTACCGCTTTCAGGTTCAACAGCTTCATAGCGACCCACAACTTGGAACTTACGCCCCTTGCTGCGAAGAGCATCAAAGAAACCATCCACACGCTCGACGGTCGCAGAAACACGGAAGTATTCAACAACGACGATTTTAATTTCCTGACCTGCAGGGAACAAACTGTCGATGTAAATACCATTATCCCAACCTGCTTGATAGTTATCGCTGGTCACATAGGACGTCATTTTTGCATTCAGGACATATTGGTCATAGACAAAAAGTGGAATATTTAAAGTATTCGCCTCTTGCGCATATTTTGTCAGCGTAGATACATCAGAGGGCTGAATAACGATAGCATCAGGACGAGATTGAACCGCAGACTCAATTTGTGAAATCTGTTTCAGTAAACCTTCACGGCCTTCGCCCGCAATATAGCGAGTTAGAATAATTTTGTTTTTACCTTTGCTTGAAGCGTTATACGCATTGATAACCTCTTCAAAACCTTTACGCATGATCACCTGGCCTTCGATTTTCATGCTCCAATATAGAACTGAAACATTAAAATCTTTGGCCATACCCTCCGCTGCGGCGAAAAGCATGATCAGCAATGAAAATAATCTTAGCATTTTCATCAGTAGCTCTCCTAGCGGTTGAAGATATCCCAATCAGTTAAGTTGTAACTTTTTAAAATTTTATCAAGCTTCCCGGTTTGACGGGCGTTATCGAACCACACACTAAGATGCGCCGGCAGATTTCCAAAATCAGCGCTCTTCGGGTGACTGACTAATGCCAAAGAATTAAATCCAGACATTGAAGTCGGTTGCAATTGAACGTTGAGTTGTGGAGTCTTCGCGATGGTGTAACGAATAACGTTGTAATCACCCAATGCCAAATCCACGCGGTGATCTAAAATCATCTTAATCATTCGATCCGCAACGTCAGCACCGGTTAACTTCATAGCTTTAGAAAAATCCGCTGCTGGAAGATTTAAGTCACTTTCTTGACCTAAGTCCGCAAACACGATTTTTCGTTTCGCCAAAGATTCTTTATCAACGATATCAAGCTTCACCCCTTTAGCGAATAAAGCCCCTGTAAAGCTCACGCCCAATTTCGTATCAGCGATACGAACGTTGTCTAGATAACGAACCAAGTACGCTGGAACGATGATGTAGCTTACTTGGCGAGTTTGCAGTGCTGATACCAGACGAGAATTCGGAAGGCTAACAATTTCAAGGTTGAAGTTATGCATGCGCGAAAGGTCTTTAAGAATATCGTAAAGATATCCACCCCAAACGCCAGGGCCCTTTTCGCACAGATATGGACAGTGCGGAGCCACACCAATCTTTAAAGTCAGGATTTCCTGACTAGAAGACTTAAACGAAGGCAGCATGCTTTTCTTTTCTTCAATTTTGGCTTCGCTTTTCGCCGCTGCCGCGACAGAAGCAATAGGACGACCCATCCAACCTGGATAATCCTTCAATGTTTTTTCAGTGATTGGGAACGTCGGAATAAAATATTTTTGCGGGAATTTTTCGTTATTAAAATGCGCAATCAACTTACGCGCACTTTCACGGCCCATCTCTGCACAGAACTGGGCAGAATCAATATCGGTTTTCTTTGCTTTGATATTTTCAACAGATTCTGGATCGCCATCGACGGTTGCGTAACGCATTTCACGACGGCCTTTTTCCCAAAGAGTTTTAATGATCGTCAAACCACCGCCGTCATTCACGGTGAAGAAAGCATCGACACTGGCTTTTTCTGGGAAGTCTTGAAGGAATTGTTTAACAGCGATCGCACCCGAACCAGGATCCACCGCATTGTAGCGCTTAAGAACCACAAACTTACGACCCTTTTCGCGAAGAGCATCAAAGAATCCATCAACACGCTCTGTTGTTGACGACACTGGTGGATATTCAAACACCACCAAACGAATTTCTTTCCCCTTTGGGAACAAGCTATCAATGTACTGGCCATTGTCCCAACCGGCTTGGTAGTTATCACTTGTTACATAGGAAGTGATTTTTCCATCCAAGATGTATTGGTCATAAAGAAAAATAGGAATGTTCAGCGAGTTTGCTTTTTGCAAACCCTTAGTCAAAGTTGAATTATCAGTCGGCTGAATGACAATCGCCGCCGGTTTTTTCTTAATCGCATCTTCAAACTGACCGATTTGTTTTAAGATGCCGGGACGACCTTCCCCAGCAACGTACGGAATCAGTTTGATTTGATTTGTCGGATTTTTTTTGTTGTAAGCTTCAATCTCTTCTTCAAAACCTTTACGCATGGCTACTTGGCCACCGATCTTCATACTCCAATAAAGAATCGGCACTTCTAATGTTTTTGCAAAAGAAGTAACGTTAAAAAACAATAACAAGATTAGTAGGGAAATATTCGATTTTCTCATTCCCCAAACATATCTAAGAACTGCTAAATATCTAAGAAGAGTTTCTTTATCTTATAATTTTTTTTAGCACTGATGACAAAACACATTGGCCCTACGTCACCGTAATACCAAGCCAAACTTGTTTAGCAAAACCCTAGACTGCTTCACTCATCTAGTATAATTCAACTCTATCGTTTTCTTTGAAGCCCGATCCCGAATGAATAACAGCAATGGCGCCGTCATTTCCAAAGTAGCTGATAACTTCTAACGTCCCTTTCAGCCGACCAGGAACGCGTCCAATGTGACCACCACTTTCTGGATCATATACATCATCACCATCTTCAGTGACCTTCAATAAATCACCCACTTGCAGACCAGAGATGCGTCCAACATTTAGATAAAGTCGGTCACCGTTAATGGCCGCAATTCTGCCTTCCCAAGCGACTTTATCCAAAGAACTTAAAACCTGCGGAGTAAAATCCAAGAACGCATCCTTCACAATGACTTCAATCATCTCGGGATTGTTAGCTAAGAATTTATCTGTTTCAACTCGTTCACCAACGCGAGTCCCTTGTTCTTCCACCGTCACAGTTTTCACCGTATTAAAGACTTCGCGCCCACCCCGACCGGTAACAACACGCACTTGTGCGACAACTTCAAAAGCCGTTGTTAAGTGACGAACAATACCAACATTATCTGCTTTTCTTTTAATACGAATATCGATGATTTTACCTTCAAGCACAGCGGTAACACCTAAGCTTTGCGCGGCCTTAGCAACTTCGGGAAGTTTGTACTGACCACCTTCCATCATCTTGCTTAAATCAACATTCAATTCGCGACTTTCTAAGGCAATAACTTCACCAGAACGGTTCAAGTCAGCGATAAAAGCCTTTCGCGCTTTTTCTCTGAATTCAGGGGCGCGCTTTTCGTCTTTATCTAAGAACGGCAACACCATCAATCGCTTGCGAGGTGAAGAATCATCTCTGCGTGCTTCATAGTTCACATCTTTCACTTCACGGCGCACCGTGGGTGAACTGCGATCAATGACCGCACAAGCAGCAAGACCAAGAAGACTGAATGTAAGAATTAAATTTTTAATCATTGAAGCCTCCTACGGCGCCCACTTTAAAACAATTTCGTCTCGACCTTCAGACACTTTCGCAAGCTTTTTACCATTCACATCCAAAGCCTCAATTTTTGCTAACAGCTCGGCTGCCGGGATCGAAGCGTCAAGTTCAAAACTGACAGAATCAGAGCTGATCAGACGTTCACGAATGTTTTTAACTTGCGTGATTTGCGAACGGATTTTTTCTTTTAAGACTTCCGTTTGCGGCAAAGGACTGTGACCTGTGATCTTCATGCGAATAACAGAAGTATTCAGTGATCCCCGTTGCCAAGCTTCTAAAACTTGCGATGACAGATCATTGGCCGTCGCTTCGGCCACTTCCCGAAGTTTTCTATCAATAGCTGCTTCCTGGGTGCCAGACTCTGTTTCATAGCGGCGAGACACGTCGGCAATGGCGCGGCTGTTACTGACCTGCAAAGCCGTCATGCGAATTTCGATGCGATAGTTGTTTTCTTTTTCACCTTTATGAAGGCTGATTTGACCATCAATCAACAATGGAGCATTAAACATCTGCGCAAAGAATTGAGCATCTTCACCAGACACTTTTTCAGAGTGGAAATCTGAAGGCACACTTGCTATCAAACCTGCTTCAATTGGCTTTACTAGATAAAAGTTATTCTTTTGAAAAGCACCACGAAGGGCATCTTCAACTAAACGCGCCTCTTTCACCAAAAACGCCTGATCTTGAGTTTTATCTGACGGAATCCACCAACGATAGCTATGGCCCTTTACTTTATCCGACCATGTGATCACTGGCAGAACTACCGGGATCGCATCGTTTTCGTTTAATAAAGCACTGTTTTGCAAAAGTTGTTTTAAGTCGCGCAATGAAACTTTCAAAGACACCGACATTTTAAACTCTTCACCCTCTTGGGCGATCTCTGACGTCTTTGCAAAAGGAATATAACGTTGGGAATTGCGAATCACTCGCGATTGAATTAAAGACTTATTCTTAGCAAAGCGCTCTTCACCAATAAGTTCTTTAATAAGATCTTCAGAAACTTTTTGCGAAGCCTGATCTTGAATATCTCGTTTAGCCCCTTGCGGAGTTGTCTGTTTGGACACTCCGGAAAAGGTTCTATCGATCAGTTCATCTTGTTGTGCTTTTGCAGGACTATTTAAGAAAAAAATCAAAGCTGCTGTCACTATCAAAGCAAAACGCATTACTAACTCCTCAGTTCAATAAAGTCCGTTCGTCCAAAGGCAGAGTGAATTCCTTCAAAGAAATCATTGTTAATACTCACACCCGTTGCATCTTCCAGTTCCATCAAAATGCGGCGGCTTACCTCTGGCATCTCGATTTCTAAACTGACCGATGTGGTCCCTGGATGATCCTTCATTAAAGAGTGTAAGCGCGGGTAATCCTCAGGGGCAATCTTATCTAAGCGCAAAACCATACGTTTCGTCTTTTTTAGGATATCTTCTAGCGGCGAAACGGTATCGACCATGATTTTGGCAGAACCTTCTTCAACCTCAAGACCCCCACCAATAAGAGCAGGCCTTTCATCGCGGAGCTGCATTTCAAAACGCGCATAGGCGTCAGGGAAAATAACAAGCTCGCAAGCTCCCGTTAAATCTTCAATCTTAGCAAAGGCCATGCGGCTGCCTTTTTTAGTGATCAACTCACGCATTTCCGTGATAAGGCCCGCGACAACCACGCGCTTTTTACCAGCATCGCGGTTTTTCCAATCTTTTTTAGCGGCTTTTAAAGCTTCCGCTTCTGGTGAACCTGGAGCTGGCATTTGCGCTGGCAAATCAATGACCTTACAAGTCGCCCAAAGCTCTGAAAGCGTATCAAAACCTTTTAACGGGTGATCACTTAAGTAAAAACCAATGACTTCTTTTTCGTAGGCTAAAGATGCTGTACGAGTCCAAGGTTTGCATTCTTCAAGTTTCACCACAGTTTCAGTTGAAGGACCTAGATCAAACAACGAAGACTGACCAAGTTCGCGATCTTTTTGCAAGCCCTGGGCTCGATCAAGATATTTTTGATAACCACCCATCAACTGGGCACGGTGACCACCGAAACCATCAAAAGCCCCGGCTTTAATCAAACACTCAATAACCTTCTTATTCACACGACGTAAATCCACCGTATTAAAGAATTCATCTAACGAGTTAAACTTTTTATCAGGCAGGCTGTTGCGAGCTTCAATAATCGCTTGAACCGCATTTTCCCCCACACCTTTGATACCACCTAAACCGAAATAAATTTCGTCGCCATGGGCTTCAAAAAGATAATCAGAGAAGTTCACATGGGGAGGTTTTACAACCAAGCCTCTTTTCGCTGCGTCTTTAGAATACTTAACGATTTTATCTGTATCAGATAACTCCGTTGATAAAAGGGCTGCGAAGAATTCGACTGGATAGTGACACTTAATCCAAGCGGTCTGCAAAGTAACAACCGAATAGGCAGCGGCATGGGATTTATTAAAACCGTAGTCGGCAAACTTATACATCAGATCAAATAGATCCGATGATTTTTCTTTGTTGTGCCCCCGTTCAACCGCACCCTTCATGAATCTTTCACGGTGCTGATCCATTTCCTCTTTGATCTTTTTACCCATCGCACGACGAAGCATGTCCGCTTCACCTAACGAATAACCAGCGATCTTAGAGGCGATACCCATAACCTGTTCTTGGTAGACCATGATACCGTAGGTCTCTGATAAGACTTCTTTGGTATCATCTAGAAGATATTCAACTGGTGCTTTTCCGTGCTTACGATCAGTAAAGTCAGGAATATTCGCCATCGGACCTGGGCGATAAAGTGAAGTGATCGCGGTGATATCTGCAAAACTTGATGGACGGATTTTTCTAGTGGCATCGGTGATACCTTCACCCTCGAACTGGAACACCCCAGCGGTATCCCCGCGGGACATCATTTCGAAAGTGGCAGCATCCGTCATCGGGATTTCGTGGGCTTTAATTACTTTGCCACGATTTTTTTCAATCAGTTTTAAAGCATGATTGATATGAGTCAGAGTTTTTAATCCCAAGAAGTCGAACTTAATCAGACCAATCTTTTCGGCATGCTTCATATCGTACTGAACTACTTGCTCGCCCTCAGCCCCTTGGTAAAGAGGTGCATGGCGTACAAGTTGCCCATCGGCGATGATAACCCCGGCGGCATGGATACCGGCATTGCGGACCATACCTTCCACACGTTGAGCTAAATCCATCATGGTGCCCACAGTAGGATTCATTTCCATCAATTCGCGCAGACGAGGTTCAGCTTCTAAAGAATCTTTTAAGTTGATACCCAATTTATCTGGGATCAGGGAAGTCACCGCGTTTACTTCTGGGAACGTCATTCCTAGCACACGGCCCACGTCCTTAATCGCAGCGCGGGTTTGCAACTTACCGTAGGTGATAATTTGCGATACGGATTCTTGACCGTATTTTTTCGTCACATACTCGATCACTTCTTGACGACGGAATTGACAGAAGTCGATATCGAAGTCGGGCATCGAGATACGTTCTGGATTTAAGAAACGTTCAAACAGCAGGAAATTCGGTAATGGATCTAAATCAGTAATACGCAAACTATAAGCAACCAAGGAACCCGCACCGGATCCACGACCAGGCCCCACTGGGATGTCATTCATTTTCGCCCAGTTGATGAAATCTTGGACGATAAGGAAGTAACCATTAAAGCCCATGCGATCAATGATGCTAAGTTCATAATCTAAGCGCTTAAAGTATTCTGGCTTTTTATCTTCAGGAATCGTTTCACCGCGGGCCGCGGCTTCTAAGAAACGCTGCTCTAAACCGGCTTTGGATTTTTTGGCGATTTCTTCAGCTAACGTCGCGCCGTTTTCCGTTGGGAAAGTGGGCAAGTGATAAATAGGTTTACCCTTATCATCCTTGATTTTAAATTTAACGTCGCAACGTTCAGCCACTTGCAAAGTGTTGCTGATAGCTTCAGGAACATCCGCGAAAAGTTCCCGCATTTGTTCTGCAGTTTTAAAATAAAACTCATCGCTGCCAAGACGGAATCGAGATTCATCACTTAAAGTTTTATTCGTTCCGATACAGATCAATACCTCTTGAGTTAATTGATCATCTTGAGTCATGTAATGAATGTCATTACTTGCGACAATAGGAACGCCCGTGATTTTTGAAGCCTCCATTAAAAACGGATTGATTTGATCCCACTGAGGCAGACCCGTTCTGCACATTTCTAAATACAGACGATCATCGAAAATTTCTTTGAGCTGGCGAATTTTTGCTAAGGCCGCATCCGCACCTTCACGCAAGAAAGCTTCAGCTACTTCGCCACGCAAGCCGCCCGTTAAACAGATCAGATTTTGATTATATTCTTTGATAACTTCATAATCGATTCTTGGTTTCCAATAAAAACCTTCTTGGTAACCAAGGGTCGATAGTTTTGAAAGATTGCGATAACCTTCAATGTTTTGCGCCAAGAAAACCAAACGGCGCGGCCCCATATTCACTTGATCGCGATCTTGCTTTTTTTCATGACGTGAACCTGGGGCTAAATAAGCATCCAAACCCAAAATAGGTTTCACGTTGTTGTCTTTGCAGGCGAAATAGAATTCCGCAGCGCCAAACATGTTGCCATTGTCAGTCAAAGCAACTGCAGGCATTCCCGCCGCCGCTGCTTTTTTAGCAATAGCTTTTACTCGGCAAGCCGCTTCTAATAAAGAGTATTCAGAGTGAACGTGTAAGTGTACAAAAGACATGACAATTTCATATCTTAGGCCTCTTTTTTATTCAATAAAAGGGGGGTCTAGGGTGCTGCGTTAATAGAAACTCCATCAGGGATTTCTGCGGCACTCAAATCAAACTTATCCCCTTTGACTGGAATCTTCACAGTTTTTTCTCCCATGCCTGCATCAAGGGTGATTTTGAGGATTACTCCCAAAATTTGCGCCGGGTCTTTGACTCCATCGATATTCCATAAAGTGATTTTATTGCCGCGGAATTCGATCTTATCGCTGTCTGGCACCGTCGTATCAGGCTCCCAGGAAATATCAAGAACGCTGATGCCATTTCCAGCAGCAACTTCCATATCTATTTGCAGTCTTTGTTTTTGCGATTCTACTGCGTATTTAACAAGCAATGCTGCCTGCTTACCTGGCGCTGGGGCTACGAAATCACGATCGCGGGTGCTATCTTGTGAAATCATTCCTATAAAACGCGGGCGAAGATCTGAATTAGGAATTTCCAAAGTAAAAGGCTGAGTGACTTTGTCTTCCCAAGCAAAGTCGTTAAAGGACATGATCAACTTGCCGGTTTCTAAATCATAAAGTCTATATCCCGTCATCTCTGCACAACAACCCGCCAAAGCAGTCACTAGCACTGGAAACTCTTCGTGCACGAAAAGATCTGTTGCTTGCTCGGTTTTTCCCCACAGAACTTTCTCAAGCTTTGCGCCTTTCCTTACGCTCCAAGAAACCTGACCGCCGGTTCCTTCAGCATCAAGATAAGTCGTCACGGTTTTATTAGAAGAAACTAAAAATAATTCTTCACCACCCGCAGGTAAGAACTTTCTAAATAAATCATAAGAATGAGACGTGCGCACAGCTCTGCGCGTGCCATTTTCATCTAGGAATAATTTAAAACTATTTACACCTGACGTTTGATACAGCAACTGACTTGCTGCCGCCGCCGATAAAACAAAAAGTAAAATGATTGAGAAGAAAAATTTTGGTGATTGGATGTGCTTTAGAATTTTCATTCTCAGAAAACTAGCAAGCACATCCTATATTGATGAGTTACAAAAGGGACATTACTTAAGGTTAATTACTCCCACTCAATAGTGCCCGGAGGTTTACTAGTCACATCATAAACGACGCGATTCACTCCTTTGACTTTATTGGTGATCAAATTTGAAACCTCACTTAAAAACTTAAAGTCAAATGGATACCAGTCCGCTGTCATCCCATCACTGGAAGTCACCGCACGCAATGCCAACACGTGATCATAGGTTCTAGCATCCCCTTGCACGCCCACAGTTTTTACCGGCAAAAGAACACAGAACGCTTGCCAGATGTTATCATAAAGACCGCGACGACGAAGCTCTGAGATATAAACATCATCTGCTTCTTTAAGTATTTTCAATTTCTCTTCAGTGACTTCACCTAACACTCGAATTGCTAGACCCGGACCTGGGAAAGGGTGGCGCCACAACATTTCGCGAGGCAAACTAAGCTGCGCACCCAAAGCACGAACTTCATCTTTAAAAAGTTCACGGACGGGCTCAACTAGTCCTAACTTCATTTTTTCTGGAAGACCACCTACATTGTGATGGGACTTGATCGTGACACTGCCACCGACAGATGACACGCTTTCAATCACATCTGGATACAATGTCCCTTGCGCCAGCCACTTTATTGGCAAGGCGTGATCGTAACTTTTATCAAAGACTTCAATGAAAACGCGACCGATGGTTTTACGTTTGTCTTCAGGATCTTCTTTGCCTTTAAGTTCACTTAAAAACTCTTGGGAAGCATTCACACCTTTCACATTTAAACCAATGCGGTGATAGCTTTCCAAAACATTTTCAAATTCATTTTTTCTTAATAGACCATTATCAACAAAAACACAGTGAACGCGATTAGCACCCAGTGCTTTTGTCAACAGTGTCGCCACAACCGTTGAATCAACACCACCGCTTAAACCCACTAGGACATGGTCCGTAGGTCCCACTTTTTCTTGAACTTCTTTAATCAAAATATCTTTAATATGAGGAGCATCCCAATCAGCAGGGGCTGCGCACATTTCGCTAGCAAAGTATTTTAATAAATCATTTCCATGATCTGTGTGCGCAACCTCAGGATGGAATTGAACTGCGAGCACACCAGGTCCACGCATGGCTGCGGGATGGTTGCTTTCAGAAACACCGATGACTTCAAAATCTTTTGGTGGAACTTCAACAACGTCACCGTGACTCATCCAGACTTTTTGTTTCTCGGGAACGCCTTTTACGACGGAAGTCCATGTTACATAATTTAAGCCGTACTCACGGTGTTCAGCCTTCGTCACTTTGCCACCCAGTTGGTGAGCAAGAAGCTGCATTCCATAACACACAGCCATTAAAGGACTTATGTTACGAAGTTCGGCGACATCTCTTAATGGAGAACCTGATTCATAAACTGAATTCGGCCCGCCACTTAATATAATTCCATAGGGATTTTTCTTACGAATTTCTTCTGTGGGATAGTTATAGGCGTGAATTTCTGAATAATACCCCAGTTCACGTAGACGTCTTGCGATCAGTTGAGTGAACTGAGAACCAAAATCTAAAATAATAAATCCGCGCATCCTTAAGACTCCAATCGATAGTTTGGAGCTTCTTTGGTGATGCTAACATCGTGCACGTGGGATTCACGAAGCCCCATGGCTGTGATTCTTACGAAGCGCGCTTTAGCTTGAAGTTCATCAATATTGCGAGCACCCAAATATCCCATGCCGGATTTTAGACCCCCAACAAGTTGATGAATGATTCCAGAGGCAGCACCCTTGTAGGCCACTTTGCCTTCGATACCTTCAGGAACTAACTTTTCACTTTCTTCAACGTCCATCTGACCGTACCGATCTTTTGAACCGCGAGACATAGCACCAATACTTCCCATACCGCGATAAACTTTATATGTACGGCCTTGGAATAAAATTGTTTCCCCAGGGGACTCTTCAGCACCGGCTAAAAGATTTCCGATCATCACTGAGTTTGCACCCAGAGCTAAGGCCTTTGTGATGTCGCCAGAAAACTTTATACCACCGTCAGCGATGATGGTTTTTCCGCGGGACTTGGCAGCCTTGGCGCATTCAACCACCGCAGAAATTTGCGGCATACCAACGCCCGCCACAACGCGCGTGGTACAAATACTTCCTGGCCCAACGCCGACCTTAACAATTTCAGCACCAGCATCAAGCAACGCAAGCGTGCCTTCAGCAGTCACCACGTTTCCGGCAACTAAAATAACGTCTTTATGTTTCTGTGTGATGTACTTCACCATTTCAACCACGTTTTTAGAATGGCCGTGGGCGGTATCGACACAAAGAACGTCAACCTTAGCTGCAACTAGGGCATCAGCGCGATCTCTGGAATCGGCCCCAACACCAATCGCAGCACCTACAAACAAACGACCATGTTCGTCTTTTGTGGCTTGCGGATAATTTTTTGCCTTTTCGATATCCTTAATCGTGATAAGACCTTTTAATTTTCCCTTATCATCAACCACCGGCAATTTTTCAATGCGGTGTTGTTGCAAAATCTTTTTTGCTTCATCTAAAGTCGTACCCATTTTCGCTGTGACTAGATTTTCTTTCGTCATCAAGTTGCGAATAGGTTGATTGAAATTTTCTTCAAAACGCAGATCACGGTTAGTTAAGATACCAACCAACGTGCCATCGACAGTTACCGGCACTCCACTGATAGAATATTTTTCCATCAGCAAAACCGCTTCTTCAACAAGGTGATCGGGACCTAAAGTGATAGGATCGGTGATCATGCCTGACTCGTATTTTTTTACTTTTTCAACTTCAAGGGCCTGTTTTTCAATATCGAAATTTTTGTGAATGATTCCCAAGCCACCGTTTTGCGCCATCACCCGGGCAATGCGGTGCTCAGTCACGGTGTCCATGGCTGCAGAAATAACCGGCGTGTTTAAATACTTTCCGCGAGCAAACAAGGATCGCGGAATCACTTCAGTCGGCGTAATTTCAGAATATTGGGGAAGTAAAAGGATATCATCAAAGGTTAAAGCGTAGGGTGCTTCCATTTAGAGTCTCCAAAGAGCAGGGTTTCTTCATTCTGAATCTAAAAATCTTGGAGTTCAATGTTTAACTCTGTCAGGAATCTGTTAGCCTTATGCTTCTTCTTCGTACCAGCTCTTATAAAGTAAATAGTTGTCAGCGGATTTTTCTAAAAGGCCTACTTCTTCATCCGTCAAAGCACGTTTCACTTTTGCAGGGCGTCCAACCACCAAACTGCGTGGAGGAATTTCAGTGCCCTCGGTTAAAAGCGAACCAGCGCCAATAAGACAATGCTCACCCACTTTAACCCCGTCCATTAAGATTGAGCCCATACCCACCAGGGTCGCGCGACCAACTTCGCATCCGTGAAGCATGACAAGGTGTCCAATGGTCACGCGATCATGCAAAGTCGTTCCATATTTTCCGTAGGTTCCATGAATGACAGCTCCGTCTTGCACATTCACTTCTTTACCAATGCGAATAGGCATAACATCGCCGCGAATAGTAACGTTATACCAAATGGAAGAACCCTTGCCGATTTCTACGTCACTGATGATTCGCGCGTTGTCGGCAATGAAAACATCTTCAGCTAATACAGGACTGATACCACGGGCTCTGACTAAGGGTTCGCTCATAAAGACCTCACTGAATTAGAAAATCTACGATGCCTTAATTTATTAGGCAACGCCAGATCTTTGATGCCTTACAGAACCCTTCGCATTAACAATCAACAAATCTTCAATTTCATCTTTTTTATTCATGCCATCCTTATAACCAATATCAATCAACTGTCGGCAATAAGTGGGAGTGAACAATAAATAACTTAACATTTCACCTGATTCATCTAAAGATCCGGGGCCTTTTAGTAGGTAACGAATAATCCGCGGCAATTCCCCGCCTCGATGGGCCGCAAGTTCAGCAAAGTCCACTGACGGGGATATCCATAAATTCTCTACCACCTTCATCCCTGCTTTGTGCCTGTCGCTAGGACTTAGCAGACGATAACCTTTGTTGATGGATTCCATACGATGAATATCAGATTCTAAACCATCCATCATCACGGCATTCATCAGGGCATTGGCAATTGTTGAAACTGTGGGAAATTTTTTTGTTTTCTGGTGGTGATAACTTTGAATTGTCGATTGTGAACTGCGCACCCCAATCGCTAATATTCGCGAAGCCCCCATATATATTCCAGGCCCGCACGGTGACTGATTGCGGATGCAACCGTCTCCGTAAAAATCATTGCCAATTTTAATAGGAGGAAACAAAAGCGGAATAGCAGAAGATGCCATAACGTGGTGGGTGGCAAGTTGAGTGCGAACACCTTGATGCATTCCCTTTTGCCAAACCTTTACACTCGGGTGAGCTTGAAAGAAATTAACCGTGGAAACATTGTGGTAATCCATCGCAGAAACACAAATCCCCCGTAATTTTCCTGAATCTATTTTTCTGTCAATTTCAGAAAAATCACAAAGTTCAGAAATCAAATTATTAAGCGGATGAGTACTTAGTAAGGATCTTAATGAGGATTCTTTTTTAGAACCGCCTAAGGATAATTCCTGCATCCATTGCAATCCCCCACGGGATAGTGCCATCAAATCCGCATAAAAAACCTGATCACTTTCAAGGTGACTCCATAGATCGACAAGTCTATTGACTCCGTCTATAAAGTTGCCTGGCTGCCCAGTCATCATGCAAACGTTGATGGAGCCAGCGCTAACCCCTGAATAAATTTGGAATGGATCTTCTATGCGTAATTTAGAACAAATGCGGGCCACAGCCGAAAGAACTCCGGCTTGATAGGCGCCACGGGCGCCCCCACCTGATAAGACGAGTGCCACCTGTTCCATGGGAAATCCCCTTGGTTAACAGCATAAACTGTCAGTGGTTAAAATCTATTTGTGTTCGGACACGACCCAAAGAACATCATTTTCTTGCAGGATAAAGCCACCAGAAGGTCCAAGGATGCGAGTATGTCCCCGCTCAACACCGACAATCAAACCTTGCACAACATGACGAAGATCGCACTCGCGAATGGATTTATCTATGAAAGGGGAATTCGCTTCAACCTTTACTGGGCTAAGAGTAAAGTCTTCTTGTCGCAAATCATCGGTATGATGATTTTTAGATCTCTCATCCTCTAAAATCCCATGGAACTTTTGCAGCTCATCTTCACTGCCAAAACAAATCACTTTGTCATAGGGAAACAACACAAAGTCCCCGCTAGGGGCAAAAAATCTTTTCTTTCCCCTGAAAACGGCAGCCACGGACACTCCATATTTTTCCTTAAATGCTTGCTCACGCAAAGATTTTCCGGCTGCGTGGGATTCAGGAGTGATTTCGAAAGACCCAAGACCGGCTTGCCATGGTAAAAAACTTTTGCCACTTTCTGATAATGCCAATTCATGGCGCTCTTTTTCAGTCAGGTTTTTAAGAAAGTTTTTTTCAATATTGCGATAAAGCTTTGCCAAAAGCGAATGCCCGAATAGCAAAATCACAAGTCCAAATGCTAAAATCACACCAGTAGCCACTTTTAACGTCACAAATTGCGACAACAAAGCGGCAACCAATCCCAGTGCTAAAATCATTCTAAATACAAAAAGTCCCGCTTGAAGTACTTTTAGATTTTTAACTTCTTCTATTTTTCTTTGCTCATCTAACGAAGGACTTGCCATGACGATGCCCCATAAAAATGGTCCCGCCACTAGCAAGCACAGAATAAGCGAAATACTTCCCGCCCACGAACTTTCCTGCAAAAAGGCCTGAACTTCGCCGATCACCATTCCCTTAAACGCCGCAATCACTGCAATGACCATCACGGTGTTAACTAAGATTTTAGGACCGTAGGCCTTCGTCATTAAAGAAATCATTCCCTTTTGGTGCGGGCGATTGAATGAGGTTTGATAGTTATCCAGTTTCTCTTTAAAACCTTGTGGCAGCTTCCCGTCGACCCAATTATTTAAAGGCTCGGCAAATTTGATAAGGTACGGCGTCGTGAAGGTCGTCACGGCAGAAACTGCAATAGCTACGGGATATAGAAAATCGCTGGTCACTTTAAGACTGACACCCAAAGAAGCGATGATGAAAGAAAACTCCCCGATTTGCGCTAGACTCATGCCAGATTGAAATGAGGTCTTTCGGCTTTGGCCTGATATCAACGCACCCAAATACGTACTGATAAATTTTCCGACAATAGTCACGAAGGTTACTAATAAAATAAGTCCCCAATACTGACCAAGGACCTTTGGATCAATCATCATCCCCACAGAGACAAAGAAAATCGCAGCAAACAGGTTTTTCACTGGTTGCAAAAGATTTTCCATTTTATGGCCTTCCGGTGTTTCTGCCAAAAGAGATCCCATAATAAAGGCCCCAAGAGCTGCAGAGAATCCGAGGTTGGCAGCAATAATCACCATGGCGAAACACAATCCCAGTGCCACCAGCAGAGTGGTTTCATCTTCAAGCATCTTACGAATTTTGCGCAAGAATATGGGAATAAGAAATATCCCCACCAAAAACCACAGAGCGATAAAAAACAATAAGCGCACACCTGAAAAGAGCAATTCAGAACCTGATACCACTCCAGCTTGCGCAATGGCTGCAAGTAAGACTAAAAGCAAAATGGCGACAATATCTTCAACGACAAGGATTCCAAAAACCAATTCAACGAACTTTTGCTTTCTTAAACCCAACTCATGAAAGGCTCGAACGATAATAGTGGTGGAGGAAATAGAAAGAATCCCCCCGAAGAAAAGACTGTCGATAGAATTCCATCCCAAAGCTCGCCCTACCGCATATCCAAGTCCTACCATGAATATAACTTCAAAGACCGCTGTGAACCCGGCTGAGCCACCAACTTTAAACAACTTTTTAAAGCTGAATTCCAACCCCAAGCTGAATAAGAGAAAGATCACACCGATCTCAGACCATACCTTTATACTTTCCGCATCAGTAACGGTGGGAAAAAATGGAACGTGCTGACTTACCAAAAAACCGGCAATCAAATATCCGAGAACTAGAGGTTGCCCCAATCTCTTAAAGAGCAATGTCGCAAGACCGGCAATGATAAGAATGATTCCAAGATCCGTAATCAAATGAGGTAGATGTAACATAACCTCATTTTTACAAACTCTAGTTCAGATAGCCAGAACCTTTATCGAAAAAACCAAAACTTGAAAGTTTCCGCGCAGCACCTTCTACTTCGGCACTCATAACACGAGAGCGTCCAATAAAGTTCTTCGTCGCGTAGATTGGTACGCCAAGATACAAACACAAACTCATCGCTTCATCGGCGCGAATTTTAAATGAATTCATTTGTGGATGGCCACTAATGTAAAGACGCAAATACTGATGGGAACCTTTGATTTCAACAAAGACAGCTTGCTTGATTTCCACGCCTAAAGACTGCATTAAAACTTGCGTGAATTTGTGTGGAGATGATTCAAGAGTCGACTTATTACTTTGTGATAACGCCACACCAGCATCGATCGCACTCACCGCTACAGGCAAAGTGTATTGATGACCTTCATCTTTCAGAAGCAAGAATGGGCGGGCGGCATCGGAAGTTACAGACAAACCATAAGGAAACAATTGCACCAAATCATTTTGGTGGAATGTCTCTTCCTCTTGGGAATCTTGCTCAAAGATGATTTGAGTCTTTAGATTTTTTAAATCCAAAAGATCTTTCATGCTTAAATCAATTCTCCTCTAAACACAGCTGGGAAGGCTTTAGTGATTTTCACGTCGACAGTTTTACCAATCAAATCCGGTGTACCAAGGAAGTGCACAAGCTTGTTACCCGTGCTGCGACCTTGAACTTTGCCGTGGTCACGGTCCACATTTTCAACCAGGACTTTCATAGTTTGACCTTCATAGCGTTTCACTAATTCGAAAGCCATTTTGTCATGGGCATCAAAAAGACGGTTTAAGCGCTCTGTCTTAACGTCTTCAGCCAATTGATCTTCAAATTTCGCAGCCTTCGTAAACGGGCGCGGAGAGTATTTAAATGCAAAGATTGTTTCAAAGCCTACTTGCTCTACCATCGTCACGGTATCCATGAATTCTTCTTCAGTCTCACCTGGAAAACCTACGATGATATCTGTAGAGAACACGACGTTTGGAATGGTTTTCTTAAGCATCGCGATTTTTTCCATGTAGTGTTCGCGCGTGTAGTTTCTATTCATGCGATCCAAAATGCGTGAGTTTCCACTTTGGAACGGAAGATGGATGTATTCCATGATTTTATTTTGATGCTGCGCCATTGTGTCAGCAAGCTTCTGGTTAAAATCTTTTGGATGTGATGTCGTAAAACGAATTCTTTCGATATCTGTGTCTGTCGCCACCTTCGCCATCAAGTCAGCGAAGTCAAAACCATCATCGCCTTTATACGAGTTCACGTTTTGACCAAGCAAAGTGACTTCTTTCACGCCACGTTTTACCAGGTGTTGAATGTCGGTGATGATGTGCTGAACTGGGCGTGATTTTTCACGACCACGCGTGTACGGCACTACACAGAAGGTGCAGAAATTATCGCAACCCTTAGTGATGTTAACAAACGTTGCCACGCCCGGATTTCTTACCATCGTTTCGATATGATAAGGCGCGCGGTGTTCGAATTTCGCGTTGATCAAACGCTTTTCACCATCAAAAGTTTTAGCTACTAGATTTGGAAGATTGTCGATCTGGTCTGTACCAAAAACGAAATCGATCATCGGTTGATTTTTAATCAAGTTTTCTTTTTCTTGCTGACCAACGCAACCGCCAACGCCGATTTTTAGGCCGGGATTTTTTTCTTTCATTTTTCTGAAAGTACCAACTTCAGAATAAACTTTGTGAACGGGCTTTTCGCGCACACTGCAAGAGTTGATGATGATCAAAGAAGCTTCTTCCGGCTTATCCACCGGAGTGAAGTTTTGCATTTCAAGAAGTGAATACATACGCTCGGTATCGTTCACATTCATTTGGCAACCATAAGTGGAAATATAAACACCACGGCCTTGTCCAATATCTGAATTTTGCGCAGTGATTTCTTGAGATTGCGTAGTGTTTTCCACGGGTCTTACCTCTTGTGTCATGAAAGAAAGTGAGTTATAGAGGAGCGTCCTAAAAATGTCAAAGTTCGATGGAGACTCTCAAGCATGAATCCAAGACTCAAAAGCTCTAAAAAATGGACTTCGTTCCCCAAAGAATACTCAAATCAGATTCAAACGGTTTTTGCGGAAAATTTCGCCCAATATATGGATAATGCCGAGCTGATTATCGAGGGAAGAATCTATCAAGAAGAGATTGTGCTGCGCGTCGGATACCATGAAAAGGACCGTCTAGCCCAAGCGAACTTCGAAGTTTCCATGAATTATTCTCAAGAAGAGCAAGATGCCGTGAAACGAATTCACAACTGCATCGACGCTGCTGCCAGCATGATGATGGAATACTTGGAAAACGACGGCGAAGTCGACTTCCCATACACTTGGAAGGAAGTTCCTTTTCAAGGTAAAAAAATCTATCTGCAATTTACGACTGAAAATTCATCATTGGAAGCCGAAGCCAACAAACTGTTGGGCATAGAAGAAGATACCATCCTTCACGATGAAGAAGAAATCGATGAAGACGCTTTATCTCGGGCCGAACAAAGCGAAGAACTTTCCCCGCCCCGTGATGATGAAAATTACGAGGACGAAGCCGAGATTTCAGGGTACGAGGACGACGAAGAAATCGCCGAAGAAGACAAAGGTCCGCGCATGTTTAGCGGAAAAGGCAAAAAGAAGAAGGACGATCTTCACTAAGGAAAAAGGAGCTATTAAAGCTCCTTTTTTATTTTTTTCTCATATCGTAGGACACCCGATTCAGGGTCTTGTTCTTTTCTTTCAACGAAGCCGAAGCCATCATCGACGTGCCGCTATCGACGACCATAAAGACCTCGTAGGCAACTTCTTCGGTGCCGCGATAAACGATGGTCTTAAAGAATAAGTTCATGTGATCAAAGGAACCAATTTTATTCCCGGCGTGGTACAAGTCTTTACCTTTGATTTCAAAACGCAGACCAATCCGCCCCGATAGGTCATAGTTCCCTTCCACTTCCCAAAGATCTTCGAAATCCAAAAAATTGCCGTCAAAATGCAAATTAAAGCTAGAAACACCTTTAAAGGCATCGTTTTCGACAGTGACCATGGCGCCTGAAGAACGCCAATTCCCCTCTAAGGAGGCAAAGCACGGCACAGTAAAAAGAAAAGAAAGCAGTACAAGCAGTGTTTTCATAAAAGCCTCTTTCTAAAGTCGAAAACTTATTGTGCTAGAAAGAGAACGGAAAAAACAATCAGCACAGCATCAAGAATGCGTTAAAAATAAAAAAGGCTTCGATCAATAAAGACCGAAGCCCTTCCCCCATCGAGAGAGATATCTTAATTTAAATTAAAGCGATTGAACTTCTTCGATAATATCGTGAGCACTGTCCAAGTTGTTTTTAGCAGTACGGATGTACTCGATAGCATCCTTTTGCTTCAAACGGCCTTGAGCCATTTTTTCACAAACAAGTTGTTCTAAAGCATCTGTGATTTTGTAAACAGACTCATGCTGTGGCCAAAGGTTGCGAGCGTCGTTGCTGCCACCTGCGCATAATGGGATGTAATGATCGATTTTGAAAGCCTGACGGTTCATAGAACGCGTGCGGTACCCCAATTGATCATATTTAGCAAAGATCGCTCTTTTTTGATCTGTAGAGACATCTCTTTCGCAATATTTGATTTTTTCTGGGTATCTGAAAGAATCTGGGTGATTACAAAGTGCACCCGGAGTCAAATTCTCATCTGGTCCCGTTGGGAACTTTTGAGATGCTTGAGAAACAGCGGAACCTAAAAGAACCACTAATAGTAGAGCAACGCCCTTTACCATAACCCCTCCAATAGACTGCCCTTATACGGTGGCAGGTAGAAACATCAGACCAATCTCTGACTTATATTCGAGTAACTTGGGTTAGTGATTAACAGCGGGTTTTCATCATTGCAATAAATTAAATGTCAGGATTGATACATGACACTGACTGACATTTTGGTAAAAATTTCTGACCACACCGCTTCATCTTTAATATAGCGGCATTTGAAAACAAAAAACCCAGCATCTCTGCTGGGTTTTATTAAAATCGATATGTAGGTAGTTTATTAAAACTCATCATCCTCGACGCCACTGGCTCCATTATCCCCCATCCCTCGAACTTCTTCGATGTAGGCGCTTGTATCCTCTTCAAATTCATTCTCTGTCGCTGATTCGTCGATCTCAAGTTCTTGAATCGCCCCTAAGAAATCTTTCTCTGTGCGCAGATCACGACGGATCATCTCTAGGAATTTATCTGGGTAACGGGAAGTTAATTCTTCCACGTAACGCTCAAGTTTACCATCAGCCAAGATTTTCTTACGAACTTGGATTTTCTTCCAGAAAAGAAGGTAGTGGTAACGGCAATAAGCATCGACCGCTGCGATTTGATCGCAATCACGCGCGCGGCAGTAACGGCGGCCTTCAGCGTCAGTCAGAATGATTTCTTCATCTGTCTTCGGCTTTTCTTCCCCCGTCCATTCTTCGACAACTTCAACTTCTTCGTCGGATTCTTCAACGGCTTTCAGTTCTTCTTCGTACTCGCCAATTTCATCGCCCATCAAATCGTCATCGGCGATAAAATCATCATCAAGATCCGCTTCGTCTTTTTCCTTTTCCTTTTTACCTTTGCCTTTTTTAGCAGGCTTCACTTCTTTTTTAAGTTTAGCCGCCTTATCAGCAGGTGCAGGTTGAGGAGCCGCTGCTTTTTTCTCTACTTTTTTAGCAGCTTCGACTCTGGTTTCTTTAATCTCTTTAGCAGGTTTTGCAGGAGCCGCCGCTTTCGCCGGAGCTTTAACTTCCGGTTTTTTCTTAACTTCAGGTTTTTTTGCGACTTTTGCAGGGGCTTTATCAGCCTTCTTTTTTACAACAGCTTTTGGAGCCGGCTTTTTAGGAGCTGGCTTTGCGGCCTTTGCAGGCGCTTTTTTAGCTGGTTTTGCAGCAGCTTTCGCCGCGGGCTTCTTTTTTACGATTTTTGCCATAGTTTTACCTAGATAAGATTAGATTTCATAAGTGAATCATTTAAAACAGGCCGTCAACTCATTTCACTGAAATAGTACCTTCTTGACTGCGCACAAAGATGCTCGCCTTTTGTGCGTCGCCCCGCAAACGGCCTCTCACGCTTTTTTCTGCACTCAATTTAGTCACTTTAAGTTCTGGTGGTACAACGATTTCACCTTCAACAGTTAGAAGATTTAAACTTGCACCCGAGGCTGGCGGAGTTTGCACGCTGATTTTTCCCGCTTTGGATTTCACATCGACTTCGGAATCCAACGTCATTACGATCGTCACGCTGCCATCTTGATTTTGGCCTTCGGTGCGCCCTGAAAATCCTTGGATATTCAAAGCTCCGCGGCCGTTTTCAAATTGCACGGCTCCAGATCCTTGATTCAATTTTGCATTAGCTTGTTGAGTCGCGAGTTTAATAAATCCACGGGTCTTTTCCATTTGCACCTGACCTGCAAAAACGTTGGTGTCGATGTCACCTTGGATGTTTCTTAAAGTCGTCGTTCCAGTATAAGAATCTGTTTCAACTTTCCCTGTATGATCAGCAATTGTGATGTCACCTTTTTGCAAATAAACTTGCAAAGAACCGCCACCTGCAGAGGAGTTGACTCGCCCTTGAGTCATGCTCACTTTCAGGTCTTTGTTCCATTTTTGCGCTGTGACGGAGCCGCCGCGCAACTGAATTTCCGCTGGAATAGACGGTCCCCAAATTTCAATTTTTTTCACTTGGGAAGCTGATTTAGGCACGATGTTAAGCCAGGACTTTTTGTCAGCGTATTCATTCATTTTTACTTCGATGATATTATCTTTCTTAGTCATCGTGTAAATGCCTTCAGAACCGCTGTCTTCAATTCCGGAAACTTTTAAGGTATTGCCAGACTGTGACACAATTTGCACTTGGGCTTCCAAGCCGCGAAGAATCAGACGATCCCCTTCTTTCACTGGAACTTCAAAAGTTCCGGCAAAGAGTGGGTGAACAAGGAGATGGGCAAGAATAAAACTGATCGCTGACATGCGTTGACTCCTGATGAAAATTAACTCTGCCTAGGTTGACTCTGTCTGTAAAATATAAAAAAGTATCCCCGCATTTACAAATATTATTGCCTATGAGTGGCAAATTTAAGCGAAGCCCAAAAGGCTGTTAGAGGTAAAAATGGAAAATGTCGTAATTGTGAGCAGCGTAAGAACTCCTGTAGCTTCTTTTCAAGGGGGCTTTTCTTCTTTGGCTGCACCAAAATTAGGTGCCATTGCTATTAAAGAAGCAATCACTCGCGCTGGCGTTAATGCTGATGAAATCGATGAAGTTATCATGGGTGAAGTTTTGACTGCAGGTGTTGGTCAAGCTCCAGCTCGTCAAGCGGCATTAGGTGCAGGTCTAAAAAACAGCACTCCATGCATGACAATCAATAAAGTTTGCGGATCAGGTCTTAAAGCAGTGATGCTTGCGGCGGATTCGATTGCTTTGGGTAATACTAAAATTGCTGTGGCTGGTGGCCAAGAGAACATGACTCTGGCTCCGCACTTGTTAGAAAATTCTCGTTCTGGTTACCGTATGGGCGCGACACAAATGACGGACTCAATGATTAAAGACGGCCTTTGGGATCCATACAATAACTGGCACATGGGTAATGCCGCTGAAATCTGCGTAAAAGAACATAACTTCACTCGTGAACAACAAGATGCCTTCGCAGTTGATTCCTACAAAAAAGCTCAAGCAGCATGGGAAAAAGGCGTATTCAAAAATGAAATCGCAGCTGTTGTTGTCGAAGGTAAAAAAGGTGCTGTGACTATCGAAAAAGACGAAGAGCCGTTTAACACGAACTTCGATAAAATCCCTGGCTTGAAACCTGCTTTCGATAAAGCAGGAACTATCACTGCTGCCAACGCTTCTAAAATCAATGACGGAGCAGCCGCTCACGTATTGATGTCTGAAAGCGAAGCTAAAAAACGTGGTTTAAAACCTCTAGCTAAAATCGTGGCGCACGGAACTTTCGCCCACGATCCAAAATATTTCACAACAGCTCCTGTTGGCGCGATCAAAGCGGCTTTGAACAAAGCAAACTTAAAAATCGCTGATATCGATCTTTGGGAGATCAACGAGGCGTTCTCTGTAGTTACTCAAGTAGCTATGAAAGAACTAGAAATCCCAGCTGAAAAAGTAAATATCCACGGTGGCGCGGTAGCTATTGGTCATCCAATCGGAGCTTCTGGCGCACGCATCCTTGCGACACTAGTTCACGCTCTACACACGCACGGTAAACGCTACGGACTTGCTACTTTGTGCATCGGTGGCGGCGAAGCGGTTGCTTTAATCGTTGAGAAAGCTTAATTGCCATGAGCAATAAAGTTTTTAAAGATGCGCACAGCGCTCTTTTTGACGTGAAAGACAATATGACATTGGTTCTTGGTGGATTCGGCCTTTGCGGAATCCCTGAGAATTGCATCGCAGCTTTGCGTGATATGAAAGTAAACGGTCTTACTTGCGTATCTAACAACGCTGGCGTTGATGATTTCGGTCTTGGTCAACTTTTACAAAATCGCCAAATCAAAAAAATGGTTTCATCTTATGTGGGTGAAAACGCGTTGTTTGAAAAGCTTTACATGAGCGGCGAACTTGAACTTGAGTTCTGCCCCCAGGGAACTTTAGCTGAACGCATTCGTGCGGGCGGCGCCGGAATCGCTGGGTTTTACACTCCAACAGGAGTCGGAACTTTAGTCGCCGAAGGTAAAGAAATTAAAAACTTCGACGGCCGTGATTATGTTTTAGAGCGCGGAATCAAAGGCGACTTTGCTTTTGTCAAAGCGTGGAAGGGCGATAAATTCGGAAACTTGGTTTTCAGAAAAACCGCTCGCAACTTTAATCCGATGGCTGCAACTGCTGGTAAAATCACAGTCGCTGAAGTTGAAGAACTTGTTGAAGTGGGTGAATTAGATCCAGATCAAATCCACACTCCGGGTGTGTATGTTCAACGTATTTTCAAAGGCTCAGGCTATGAAAAGCGCATTGAACAAAAGACTGTGAGAAAGGATTAGTCATGCCATTAACAAGAGAACAAATCGCCAAACGTATTGCTCAAGAAGTTGAAGACGGATACTGCGTGAATTTGGGAATTGGGATTCCTACATTGGTGGCGAACTATATTCCCCACGACAAATTCGTTATGTTACAGAGCGAAAACGGTCTTTTAGGAATGGGTCCTTTTCCGCGTGAAGCGGATATCGACGCGGACTTAATCAACGCCGGCAAGCAGACTGTGACGGCACTTCCTGGTGCTAGTTTCTTTTCAAGCGCGGATAGCTTTGCCATGATTCGTGGCGGCCACGTAGATCTAACGGTGTTAGGCGCGATGGAAGTTGATGAACAAGGCAGCATCGCCAACTGGATGGTGCCTGGAAAAATGGTTAAAGGTATGGGCGGCGCCATGGATCTAGTTGCGGGAGCTCGCAACGTGATCGTGGCTATGCAACACACTGATAAAGAAGGTAATTCAAAACTTCGCACGAAATGCACACTGCCTTTAACCGGCGTTAAATGTATTAAAAAAATCGTCAGCGATTTTGGTGTGATCGAAATTACCAATGATGGTTTTGTGTTAAAAGAATACGCTCCGGATTTATCTCCAGAGAAAGTTCTTACTGCGACAGAGGGTAAAATGACGATTGCCCCTGATTGCAAACCGATGTCAGTCTAAGAAACACATATTGAAAATTTCTAAGACCCAACACCTATCCAGTGTTGGGTTTTTTATTTCTCTTTACCACGTCTTAGGTCTAGCCTCTTGATTGCCCGACCGAATGTTTGTGGGGATAATAAAAAGACCTAAATTTTGCGGGGATATCAGAGTGGCAGAGGCAAAAAAAGTTGCGCAAGGGAATTACTTATTCAGAGAGGGTGATCCTCCTGATGCTATGTACATCGTCAAAACAGGATCCTTTGCAATCACCAAAACCAAAGGGAATTCAGAAATCGTCTTAGCTGAAATCACTGTGGGTTCCATGGTGGGCGAAATGGCGTTATTCGACAAAAAGCCTCGCAGCGCCAACGTGAAGGCAACTAAAGATGCTGAAGTGATTGCCCTTCCCTACGATTCACTTTCTAAGCAAATGGATTCTTTGCCAGTGTGGGTACGCGCGATCATGAAGACGCTGAACGAAAACTTGCGTGAGGCGAATAAGAAAATTAAAATTCTTGAAAACGCCAATCCAAGTGAAGAACGCTTCCCACCTCATATCGTGAATAAATATATCTCAATCTTAAACCTTGTAAGCCATAAATACGGCAAACAGGAAGAAAGCGGCGGCGTTAGCATTTCTTCAGTGTTGTTGCGTAACTACACAATTCAAATTTTCCAAGAAGCTACAAACAAAATGCAGACTGTCGTGAATGCCCTGACAGAGCTTGATTTCGTAAAACAAGAAGACCGCGGCGATGGCTCACAAAAGGTGATCAACGAAAAGCCCACTGAACTTTTTGCCTTTGTTGATTGGTATAATGACTGGTTATTTAAACAAGAAAAAGATCGTCTGCCAGAATTAAGCGATAACGAAGTGAAAGTTCTTAACGGTCTACTTCTTTTCGCTAGAAGAATCGAGCCAGACAAAAAGAATTTCCGTAAAGTAAATCTGAACGACGTACAAAATGACTCGATGAAAGAAACTGGAAACTTAATCCGACCTGAAGACGCAAATTCTTTGATCGAGAAAAAATACCTTGGCGAAAAAATCATGGACGAAGCAGGCACCTACGTCATGGTCAACGTAGAAGAAATCGAATCCCTCGCCAACAATTGGACAATAGTAAACGCTTTAAAGAAAAAATTAAGATAACCTCAATGAGGTTGATCAAAAAGGTTCGAGCGCAAGGCGGAGGGTCGATCGAGGACAAGGCCCGACAACGCAGTCGATCGGGCCTTTTTCATCAACCGACGTTAGGGTCGGTTTGACAGCGCAACGGAAGCTGTTCATCAGGTAATTTCGAATACCCTTCTCCATTCACAGTATGAACGTAGATAGAGTTTGTTTTCACTCCTTGAGCAATAGGCTGCCCCAGAGTCAAAATCACACGGTCCCCGGTTTTCGCTAAACCGTTGGTCACCATCAACTGATCAACCTGGCTTAGGATGTCTTCCATTGTTTTATAAGGCTTAATGATATGAGTTTGAATGCCCCACATCAACTCCATGGAATTTAAAACATCCATGTGCTGAGTCACTGAAATCACGCGCGCTTTCGGACGAAATCCAGAGATAATATTTGCAGTCTTACCAGAAGTCGTTAAACAAATAATCGCAGTTGCATTGAGCTTTAATGCGCTTAACGAGGCACTTGCCGCAATGGCCGAAGGTGTACTTAAGAACTCTGTTTCTAATGAAAGTTTATAATACTCTTCTTCGTTGCGTTCTACTTCCGTGATGATCTCATGCATAGTGCGAATACATTTAAACGGATATTTTCCGCTTGCCGATTCTGCAGATAACATCACAGCGTCAGTTCCGTCTAAAATCGCATTTGCAACGTCAGTGATTTCCGCTCTGGTAGGACGCGGATTTTCAACCATGCTTTCTAGCATTTGAGTCGCTGTGATCACAGGCTTTCCAAGTTGATTGCAAACTTGGATGATGCGTTTTTGAAATCCTGGCAAACGGCTTTGACCGACTTCAACAGCCAAGTCACCACGAGCGACCATGACGGCGTCACTGACTCTGCAGATTTCTTCAAGATTTTCTAAGGCTTCAACCATTTCAATCTTTGCGATAACTTTCGCTGAAGATTTGCGAGCTTCGATGATTTCACGAACTTTGCGAATATCACGAGCATGGCGCACGAAACTTAAAGCGACATAGTCGACTTTATTGGCAAGACCGAATTCAAGATCTTCAAGATCTTTCGCTGTCATGGCATCCACCGGCAGATTCGCGCCTGGCAAGTTCATGCCTTTACGGTCTTTTAAAGTACCACCGTAAATAACTTCAGCATCAACTTCCTCGCCACGCACTTGCAGAACTTTGACTTCAAGCAAGCCGTCATCTAACAAAATTTTTGTGCCTGGGACACAGGCTAATGGAAGCTCTTTAAAATCAGAAGGAATCAATCCAGGCTTACCAAGAACCGCTGCCGTTGTGAAAACGACTTTTTCGCCAGGAGTGATTTGGATGGAACCATTTTCAAATTTACCAACACGAACTTTAGGTCCTTGGAGGTCTTGAAGAATGGCAACCGGCGCACGAAGTTCAGATGATAACTTTCTTAACGAATGAATCACCTTCAAGTGGTCTTCATGGCTACCGTGGGAAAAATTAAGGCGAGCCACATTCATGCCCGCCTTAATTGCTTTTTCTAAGTTCTTTTCATCACGCGTCGCAGGGCCGATAGTGGCCACAATTTTCGCTCGACGATCTGCTAACATTACTACGCCTTCCTGCTATATGAACTCATCTTTACAGACAAGTTTTGCATATCTTCCTCATGGCGTCTATTCATTCTATCCAATTGATCTTTGTGAGACTCATTGAGTTGAGCCAATTTGGCCTCATACTTCTGAGCTAAAGAGTCTTTTTCCATCTTGATGGCTTTGTCTCTATCCTCACCGCGCTGAGAATACATATTTTCAAGGCGTTTGATTTCCTTTTGATTATGTTCTTTCATTTGCGCAATCTTATCTTCGTAGTTTTTTACAGTCTGCTCGAGCTTGCTGTTAAAACTGCTTTCCATATTTCTAAAGCGCTCAGTCATGACTTTATTGGTCGCAACTTGATCGTTCACGGTTTTATCACGGAACTGATCCATGCGATCCATATAATTTGATTTCATCGCTTCTAAATTATCGCCGTAATAACGATTTAGCTGGGCATTATCTTTATTGGTGGCATCCAAAATATTACGCACTCGGGATTCCGCATTATTTGCAACCTGGGTCACTTGATCCTTATGTTGCTGCAGAAGATTTTCTCTTTCTTCACGACGACGCGCATTCATAAGATTCATCTGGGACTTGTTTTCACGATCCGTGTTTTGCAAAAGACGGCGGTTTTCATCTAAGACCCGACCGATTCTTTCGTTGTTCAAATCCTTCATTGAATCCACGGCGTTTTCACGCTGTTCTTCAACCAAATCCATGCGTTTTTCATAGGCTTGAGTCAGATTCCGACGCTCAATTCCACGCAGTCTTTCATTCTTAGAAATCTCATTATTCAACTTGCCATTAAGGCGTTGAATTTGCGAGTCACGAGAACGAACTTGCGAGTTCAAACGACCGTTGACCGAGTCACGAAACTCTTCATTTTGCTCATCCATCTGGTTGGATTTTTGCTCTAATGCATTTTCGTATTTTTCGCGGATATTTCTACGCTCACCATCCATGATCATTTGTTTCATTTCGATGGCTTCGCCGAATTCCTGATTTTTATTTACTACAGTATCTGTATACTTCTGGGACCAGCGATCATTGTCAGCTTCCCGTTGGCGCTCTGAAGCCTTCAGGCGGCCTTCATAGCTTTTTCTCATTTCATTGGTTTCACGGTTGTTTTTAGCAAGGGTTTCCTGCTGTCCTTCAACCATAAGATCACGTTCTTTTTCATGGGCATTATTAAGACGTCTTGTAACGTCCTGGATGCCTTTTTGTGATTTTTCACGGGATTCATTCGCTAACCGTTGAAATCTTTCTTCTCTTTCTTCAGCCTGAGTACCAAATTTGCTTTCAATGTTTTCGCGTTGGGATGCCGCGACGTCATTGGCTTTCTTCAACGCACCTTCATAGGCTTCACGTTGCGCCTGCTTTTCGTTATAGCTATCTTCAACTTTATTGCGAAGTGCTTCACGATAAGTATTTCTAACCTCGTCGATTTTACGATTATTCTCTAGATCTTTTTCGTTAATATGTTCACGATTGCGATCTTTTAGCTCGGAAATTCGATTCTCATAATTTTCAGTAATAGCTTTAAGCTCTTCATTATGACGTTTCTCAAGACGTTTCACTTCCGCATTTTTGCGTTTAGTGCTTTCGCTTTCTTTGTTCTCATACTCTTCACGAGTTTTACGAATTACTTCGTCTTGACGCGAGCGATCCGAAGATGAAATAGAAGACATCCTATCCTCCCAGACCTCAGATTAACATGAGGTTTGGCAAAGGACTCTAGTTTCAATATGTGGAAAATTTAAAACAGGACTTGAGTCCTAACGATCAAAGACGCGAGAACGGTAGAGTTCACGCTGTTGCGCCTTCTCTAAAGCCTGGCGCTTTTTCTTTTCTTGAAGACGCTGATGGGCTTCCTGGTCTGAAGCGATCTTTCTTTCAACCAATGCCTGGTACAGGTCCGCACTCTTTTGCGTGAGATCGCCCCAATATTCTTTTGTGCGTTTCACCTTTGCCACAAAATCAGCCTTAGAGCCTTGCCACAATGAATTCCATAGAGGCAAATGATCTTTCATATCAATGGGCTTCACCATGCTGTAATGAGAGCGGCCGTCGACACCAAGGCCTTCCATCCAAAACTCAAAACCTTCGGGCACTTCCAAAGATTTACCATCGCGAAAAGTCACCTTTAGATCGGAATCTATGTTGCGCACAAGGACGCGACCGTTTTTTTCAATGGCCCAGTATTCTCCATGCTTTGCGCTTAAAGAACCGTGCAAAGTATCAACTTCTAGACCTTTGGAATCCTCGACCCAAAGAGATCCTTTGACTAGACGCCATTGGTTTTCAGACAAGCGCATTAAAGCGCTGCCAGCTCCGGCATGAAGTTTTTTGTCTTTTTTTGCGTAGTGAAACCCCGAACCCATAACTTGGATGGCGCAGGTTTCTTTTGATTTCATACAAGCCACTGGCTGTTCAAGAACGTCGCCTGAAGCCCGCACCCGGACCTCCACTTGAAATGCTAGAACAAAAATAAGGAGGCGACTGAACTTTTTCATCTTTATTCAACACTTTGTGCAAGTTTTCGTGCTTGCTTCTTTAAATCTTCACTTTTGAAATTCTTAGAAACTGCTTTGTAAATTTCGGCGGCTTCTTCAGTTTGATTGTTGAATTCACTGATCTGACCCATGCGCAAAAGAATGAATCCAGTCAGTTCGTGCTGCGGATACTGCGTCACCATTTGATCAATTTCAGAAAGACTGTTTTGAAAGTCTTTTTTAAGGAAATAACTTTCAGCGATGAAAAAGCGCGCTTCCACACTGTGTTTTGAAAGTGGGTATTTTGTTAATAACGAACGGAATTCTCTAACGGCTTTGTCATAGTCAGCCGCATTAAAGAAACTTTTTCCTTTTTCATAATAAGCCCCTGATAAATCAATGGATTCATCACTAGCAGGAGATCTTACAACGGATGCAAGATTTTGAAGCTCATAGTTTGCTTGAAGTTTTTTATTTTCTGGAAGGACTTGTGCAACACTTTGTTGGAAATCTTTAAGCTGATAAACCAAAAGAGAATTTGCGAATTTCTCTTTTTCGATTTCTTTTTTCATCAGCGCTAAACGCGCTTCGTATTGTTCGTGGCCATTGAAGTGCCCAACGAACACGGCATAGACGCTCATCACGCCGACAACCAAACTTAAACTGAAAACTAGAAATAAAGAATTCTGATTTTTCATGCCTTTCTTATCGGCAAAAACCGATAAAAATTAATCATTTCGGCATGAAAGACCGCCTACCTCCGATGGAAATAGGCGAAGGTGGTGAAGTTTACGGGACTAAAAACCTGAATCTCAATTTGAAACAGGGGCGTTGGAGGTATAAAAGACCTTCGCATCAAGATCCTTCCACTTCCCGTCTTTGAATTGCTTCGGGGCGACTCGACCTTTCATCTGCAAAAGACTTTGATCGGTTGTTGAATACAAAAGAAAAATTGGATCCACCAAAGCAGCAATAACAAAGCTTGTTGGTTTCATTCGAAGTTCAATCCATTTATTGGAGCCTTCAGAAGTCTCACGCACTTTTTTAAGGGTGAAACCCACGGTTTCAAGGCGATCCCAAACCGCAAAACGCACATCCATCTCTTTACCAGAAGCCAGGGCTTGCCAATTTTCTTTAACAAAGGCGTTGAAATTAGCGGTACTTAAAACGAAACCCTTCACTTTTTCTTCTGCTTCTTTTTTCCTCCCGTTAGGCCCTTCATACTCAAAGCGAATTTTATCTCCTTCCACTTTGAAGCGTCCTTTTTCTTGGGTCTGACCTTGATTGATTTCGTAACTTAATATCTTGGACCCTTGAAGGTGTCCTTTTTCAGTTATGACTTCTTTTCCTTGCAAATCGCGGAAGGTCGCAAGCGTGTGAACGCCGTCTGCCTTTTCGCTAGTCTCAATGGACAAAGTAAAAAGCTTTCTTTCCTCTTTGGTATTAAGTTCATGGATATTCGCCATTGTTGCCCCTTGAGCCAAAGTTAAAAAAGGCAATAAGAAAATAAAAAAAATGCTCACCTGAAAACTCCCTGTCAACGCTCTCTCTAATTTAAAAAACTTTATTAAAAAATACATATGATCCTTAACAAAGGGACATACAATGCACTCCTCCGCCTCCATCAAACTTCTTGACCAAATCCGCGGTGACTCTTAGTTTGCCTGCTCGTATTTTAGGAAGTGCATGATGAACAAGGCTCAATTAGTAGAACAGGTCGCGGAAAAAACAAAATGCACAAAGGCTCAAGCGGAACTTATCCTGGATGCCACATTAGAAACTATCCAAGAAACTTTGCAAAAAGGCGATGAAGTGAAACTTGTGGGCTTTGGAACTTTTTCGCGCAGCGCTCGCAAACCACGCCAAGGTCGCAATCCAAAAACCGGCCAAACTGTCAAAATCCCCAGCGCCTACGTGCCCCGCTTTAAAGCCGGAAAAGATCTAAAGGATGCTCTCAACTAGTTCGCGATCAAATTCGGGGCGGTCTTGAATTTTACACCAGCCGCTCAACCCGCTTTTCCATATAAATTGTTGCACTGAAATTTGCCCTTGCTGAATCCCCTGCTTTAGCTCCATAAGTGAAAACGGCCCCTCTTGCAAAATGCCTTTTCCCTCCGGACTTGGCACCAATAGAACCCAACATTTTTCTTCCAAGTTTTTCTGCAGTTCTTGTCCTTGCAGCGCTGGAAACAAGGCATCCTCAAAAACGCCCCAGTCTTTTGCGGGCATCCACCGATCGTCGGCCGTATTTGAAACTAGTGACTGGGGCCCGATTTCACCGCGATGTATGCGTTGGCGAATTTCTTCGAATGTCAAAGGTCCTTGGGGTTTTAAATTCTGGTGAAAATACCATGAAACATTTTTCATAATTTTTCTCGCTTGCTGTGAAAAGGTGCCGGCAAAGATTCAATCACTTCTAAAATATCATAATAAGCTAAATTAAAACTTTCTTTATCCACCGCTCTTTTTAAAAAACTTTGAATCGTCGCAGCGGAAATCAGCTTTTTACGATAACCGCCATAAAGTCTTTCCCCCAGCATGGCGCCTAACAAATTAGCGGCAACTAGATAGCTTAAATTTTTTCGAGGACGGGCCTGCAGGCGATGCTGAGGCACCCCTGTGATCACCATCAGCTCATGCATTTTTTGCGACAAAGCGAGCTGCAGGGCTTCTTTACCCAAGTCAGAAGGCCCGCGCGATGCTAGGCTTGATTTGATATCAGCAATCGTATCGGTTTTTCTTTTGTGATTGATAATTTTAGAGCCAAAATAAGCGACAGCTTCATTCCAGATAAGACCTAAAAAATCCTTTGCCGGATCCGTAAAAACTTTCTCGGTCTGACTGCTTAAAGCGTGGATGTACCGCGTGGCCAAGGCCGCCGCATGATTTACAGTCCCGCGCGCCAGATACGCTGCTTGAATTTCCGGAAGATAAAAAGACATGCGTTCACTGATCATGGCTTCAATCCATTTTAACTTCTTGGCATCATAGTTCTCGCGAAGTTGGGTCCAAAAAGAGGAATCTTGAGCGGTATAAACAGAAAGATCGGCTAATGTCACAGTCAGCCCCAGCTCTTCAGAGATGATTTTTACGTACCGACCCACATGATCTGTATAGTCGAGCGCATACTCCTCATCATCCTCGTCATCTTCATCAAGTTCTAGATCATAAGCCTGCTCTAAGTACATAAGATAATTCTGCCATTTCACCCAAGGCGGAACACTCATCAGACAAAAGACGTTTTGCGAAATACGCACCAGATCGGTGTTTGCTTCAATTTCACGACTAAGAAGTTGAAAGAAAATTTGTTCGGCATTTTGAAAGATTCGCAGGATTTTTTTCGCGAAGGGTCTTCCCAGCTGCACCTCAATTTGTTGCGGTATATGGGATTTTGCTAAATGCAAATCTCCATAAATCGCAAATACCAGGTGATCAGGATATTTGCCGACAAGCTCTGCGATTTTCTTTCCGGCATAAACATCCCGGGACTTTAAAGTCGTGGCATTTCTTTTTTTATAACTTTTATTAATGCCATACACGGAAATCTTATGTTTCTGAGCCCAACGCATCAGGGGCCGATAATGTTCCCACGGGAACCCCCATTTGCTTTGCCACTGTACGGCCTTTAAAAACTCTTTTTCTGACATTTTGCCAGAAAGGTAGCTGTTGATTTTTTCTTGATCGGCGGCCTCAAAAAACTCCACGGCGATGACCACTTTGCGGTCCTTAGGGAGCTGACGCAAAATACGCATTTGTGCACGCTGGGACTGATGAAGCGCGTGAAAGTCCCCAATTAACAAGATCTGAGAGCTTTTGATTTGCTCTAAGAGTTCTTCTTTAGTGGAAGTTGTCCACTTTTTTGCAAACTCACGATGATAGGTTTGGCGATAGTGCATCAACTCCGGAGAGTCTTCACCAAGTCGATGGCGTACTTGCTTTTCCATTTGCAAGTACAAGTCTTTTCTAATGCGGATCCACTTCTGCAGGTCGTTCAAGCTGTCTCTTCCTTGAGATGTTCATCCGATTTTTACATAATTTTTATTGATTTCAAACACGAAACTACGATTCAATGGGGGGCATGAAAACTACAGCCAACAGAAACAAGCTTCTTCTTATGTCGATCCTCACCACGATGGCTGCCATCGGGGTTCATATTTACCTCACCATCCATTTTTATGGCATCAAATATGGTACCGCTGAAGGACCTTCATTTTGCAATATCAATGAAGTGATGAACTGTGACGCTGTGACAGCAAGTAAGTTTTCTGCCTTCCTTGGCGTACCTATCGCATTATGGGGAGTGGTTACTAACTTAGTTCTTTTATACTTTATTTTCGTAACCCGGTCCCGCCTGACTCAAGATACTGCTAAGACATCGCGCTACACTTTCTTGATTTCACTAATCACAGTGGTGGCGTCCGTTGTAATGGGCCTTATTTCTTTCACTGCCATTGGTAACCTTTGTATTTTCTGTATCGCTGCTTACATCTTTTCAATCATCGGATTCGTGGGAATTTGGCTGACGACAGAAGACTTAAACGCCAGCAATATTAAAGAGGACATCAAAGATATCTTCGTAACTGAGCGTTGGGTTGCGGGTTTCTTGATCGCAATTCCGGCTTTTGCGTTTCTAGGCAACTTTATGTACCTAGAAAGCTCAGGCCTTGCTCAACTTGAAAAAGTAGCAGCTGAAAAAGTCGCTTACTGGCAAGTATCACCTGAAGTGAAATTCGACATGAACCAAGGCTTGGTTCTGCAAAAAGGCACGGGCGAAGCCAAGATGGTAATCGTTGAATTTGCTGACTTCCGTTGCCCGCATTGTAAACACGCGGCACCGACTTTACATTCATTCGTAAACACTCACCCTGATGCGAAATTGATCTTTAAACCATTCCCATTGGACGCGAGCTGCAATGATGTGATTCCTCGTGGCGATGGCATTTCCTGTGGACTAGCAGCTTCCGTTATCTGCGCAGAAAAAATGGCGAAAAAAGGTTGGGCTGCCCATGACTATCTTTTTGAACATCAGGAAGAAATCATTAACACCCAGAACTTGGATAAAAATATGGAAGGACTTTCTCAAGGATTAGGTTTGAACCTTGAAGAGTTAAAGTCTTGCATTAAGGATGCGGCGACCATGGATTCTGTGCGCAGCATGGCAAAAGAAGGCGCAACGGCTCAAATTCAAGGAACTCCTTCAGTTTTTGTAAACGGCAGGTTGCTGAACGGGGGACAATTAATCCCAGTTCTTGAAGCGGCTTACAAAACGCTGAAGCAGTAATTTAGATTCCGATTTTTAAAGTGATCCAGTCGGCAAACTGCCCGAATATATCGTCAACAACGATAAAGGTGGTTTGCCCAAGTCCATTAAAGACCTCAAGCCAAAACCCTAAAATCAAGATTGCAACGACAGCAACCCAAGCTGCACGAACAACATAAATCGTTGAGCGAACATCTTGAATACGCAAATCGCCTTGAATTTTCTCAACAGTTTTAAGGATATACTGAAGCTCTCTAAAGTGTTCTTTAAACTTCTCGCGCAACTCTTGTTGCTTTGCACGGGTTAAAGAATTGATCCCCGGGAAACTTCTTTTTGCTTTAATTGCATAAATTAAGTCCGTGGAATGATGAATAAAGCGCGTGATCTTTTCTTTGAAATTAGGATATTCCGACGGCTCATCTAAAAAAGACCGCAGCTCTTCGATGGCTTGATCATATCTTTCATCCAACACCCAAGTCAGAATGCGATAACGGAATGAATCCGGCTTACCTAGATCGGACTTATCGACACCCACGTCAAATAAATTTGCCGGAGCTTCGCTTTGTGCTTTTTGTTGTTCTGGGACTGCTTCGTCTTTCAGTGCCGGTAATGCCATACTAGACTTTTCGGATTATTTATAAAGAGATGTAGGGTTTTTAACAACCTAAAGGTCTAGTCTTGCGACGTTGGTTTGACTATTTCTGACTCATATTGAGAAACTTAAGACTAGGTCACCTAGACTTCATGGAGGAGGGCTATGGAAACCGATACTTTTCAGACGTCGATATTAGCAAATCTGGATTTTTCTTCGGACTCTCAGGCGGTGCCGCAAGTACCCCTTCCTGATGAAATTCCCCGCAGAAAAGACTTGAGCCATTTGCCGAAAGAGATTTTAAAATCTTCAACGGTGGAAAATCTTATTTCGCAAAATGAAGACCTTATGGCGCGCCTGAAGGTGTCTTTGCGTCGTCTTTCCATTTTAGAAACTGAAAATCAAAAACTCAGCGAAGAAAATAGCAAAGCTAGAATGTCACAATCTTCAGTGACAGATCAAATTTTGGTATGGAAAGAAAAAGACGGCCTTTGGAGACAAAAAGTTGATCAGCTAGAGCGCGAAAAGGAAATTTACAGCGAAAAGCTACGCGCCTTAACTGAGAAAGCCCAAAACATGGGTGCTGAACTGGCACGTCATGCAAAGTACCACGATAAAATCAAAAATCAGGTGAAACCTTATGTTTCACAACTTAAAGAGTATTCTCGCCTGCAAGATATTAAAGTGGCCGAACTGGAATCAGCCCTTGATCACAAAGAAGCCCAGCTTCGCGATCTTCGTGCGCAAATTATCGAAGTAACAAAAAATTCCCGTTATCAAGTTGAGGCTTCAGAGAAAAAGTCCCAGGAAATGGTAAGTTTCTATGAGGAACAAATCCAAAGCCTGAACCGCGAACTTCAAATGCTTCATCAAATTCAAGAAGATCTTGAAGTTAAGACGTTGAAGCTTCACACGGCCTTGGAAAGACAAGATTCATTGGAAAATGAAGTCGTCACACTTCGCCGCAGCAAAGATGACATGAAAGAGCGCTTAGAAAAAGAAATCGAGCGTCTTCAAGATCGTCAAAGCGAACTGACTCGCCAAAATCAAAAGTTGGGCGTGGAACATGCAGATTTACAAATCCGCGTGGTCGAAGATCAAGCGCGCATCGAGAGTTTGGAAAAAGAAAAATACCAAATTCAAGAGCAGCTAGAAAGCCTTCGTTATATGTGGAATGCCAAGAATGACGAACACGAAAAGCTCAAAGTTGCAGCCAGCGCTTTAGAGCGCTTGAACCTTGAGCTCAGTCAGAAATTAAATGAACTTCGTAAGCAGGATGGGCTCTAGAAACTTTGTAGAGCCCCTTCGATACTTTCATGCACCTCTAATGCATTACAGCCAGAGAAACTGAAAAGGCGCTGAAAATCTGGGGTTAATCCCGCGATTTTAGCGTTTAATTTTTTATTTGAATTCAGATCATTTAGAACGCCGAAAAAATTTTGAATTCCAGAAGACCCTACGAAACTGATATTTTTCATGCAAAAGACGACTTTTTTATCCGTAAAGTTTTGCAGGCAGGCATTCTTAAAGGCATGTGTCTTTTCGATTTCGATACGACCACTTAAAGACACAACAGCGATTTCTCCATCCAGAAGAATCTTTACATTCATTACTGACCTCATCCCGTGAAATATTCTTGCTTGTTTTTTCGGCGGAATTTCGTGACGTTTTGAGTCCAAAAAGAGGCCAGTCACTAACGCCTCGACAAACGACTGCCTGGTCCCTACAATAATTTGGTGTTTCAGAATCTAATCACGTTGTTATCAGCATTATTTATTCTTTTGCTCGCAGTAGGTCCTGCCGCCGATGCCGCTGAACCTACAGCAAAAATTCACGGCATTTTGATCAACGCTGACAGCATGTACCGCGACACCGAAAAAGAAATGGCAGAACTTGAAGGCAATATCCAGATCGTTTTTCAGGGTCAACATATCAAAGCCGATCGAGCGCGCATTCATCTTCGCGTTCGTCAGTTAGAACTTTTCGGCAATGTTGAAATCATGGATTCGAAAAACACGATTGTGGGCGATCGCATCTTCCTTGATTACGATAACAACACCGGAATTATTCATAATGGTTATGTGCAATCAGGTTCCGTGATGTTCACAGGAAGCTTGCTGCAAAAAACCGGAGACAGTTCTTATCTTGTGAATTCCGCGGATTACACAGCTTGTACAAACTGTCCGTCTACATGGAGTTTTTCAGGAACAACCGTGCGGGCCGAATTAGGCGGTTATGCCTACATTAAAAACGCCGTTTTACGTTTTGGTCACGTTCCCGTCTTCTGGCTTCCGTATTTGATTGTTCCACTAAAGAGCGATCGTCAATCAGGATTATTGACGCCCAATTTTGAAAGTTCAGAAAAAGGGGGATTTGCAATTTCCCAACCTTACTTCTGGGCGATATCCCGCAGCAGTGATGCAACTATTGAATTAAAAGATTATTCGAAGCGGGGTTTAAAAAGCTTATTAGAATATCGCTACCTTTTAAGCGACACATCTGCGGGCAATTTTAGCACTGGGATGATTTACGATGAAGCCTTTGCTGAAGATCCCCGTTTAAACAGGTTCCGCACTGCTGAACAAAAAAATGAGCCACTTCAACGTTGGTTTATTTTATATAATCACTATAACGAACTTCCTGATGAAGGCATTCATCGTGCTTCGATCAACCTTGCTAGCGATTTGCAATATCCAAAAGACTTCCCGACTGAAACTTTGAATCATGGTGACTCTGCCATGGAAAATCGCGTTTCTTACACTCGTAATTTAAGCGATCAACATTATAGTATTGATGCTTCCTACTATGTAAATATGCTGCACGCGGATCCCTTAGCTGGAAACAACGATGCTGTTCACCGTGCTCCGGAATTGCGATTTTCCCAAAGCCAAAAAAGTATTGGTGAATCCAATTTTCTTTATTCCGTTGATTTGAATTTAGTCAATTTCACCCGCGCCGGGAATGCTTATGATGACATGACGGAAACGACAACGTCTGATGGCGCTGTCATTCGATTTCCAAAAAACACCTGCAACAGTCCAAACTGGGAAGATGATCCTAACTGTGAGCGTGTGTATGATGGCTCTTACGATCCTGCCACAGATTTTATTCGCACCGGCCAAAGAATGGATGTTCGCCCCACTTTGATTTATCCAGTGAAACTGGGTGAAGGCTTAGATCTGTTGCCAAAATTGAGTTATCGCGAAACTCATTATAATTTTAACATTGATGAAGATCCGTATCTAGTGCGCCGCTATCTTCGCACAGAGCTGAGCGGTCGATTCAACTTAAGCCGTATTTACGGTGACACTGTCAGCAGTAAGGCGACTCGATACAAACACGAGATCGCGCCAGAAATTACCTACACCCGTCTTCCATGGTTTTCCCAAGACAATCATCCTTTCTTTGGCACTGGTAATTTAGTAGACGCCCCTTATTCTTCCCGCGATAGCGTGAATGATTTGGACATCGGAAGTGATTTCGGCGCGCAGTTTGATTACAACGACCGCGTTTACGATCGTAATTTAATGACTTTTGCGGTGGTGAATAAGATCACAGAAAAACGATGGATCTCGGATCGACCTGAGTATCGCCAAATTGGATATTTAAAACTTGCCCAGTCCTATGATGCCACCCAAGAAGGAAAAATCGCAAAAGAGCCATGGTCAGACATCAATGCGACTTTGGATGTTCGTTTAGATAGCATTCAAACTTACTCGATTTTTAATTATTTTCCCTATCAGAACGTCACGAACTCATCGTCTCGCGTTCGTTTGATGAACAATGCTGGGCAGTTTGTGCAAGCCCAACTGACTCGCCAATACAAGATCACCCCGGGCCAGCCGGTAAACACCACAAATCGCCAAGAAGACTACACTTTTTCCGCAGGCTTTGTTTCGAAGTATCTCAATTTGATGGGTAAATTTGTCTACGATGCAAACTTCAATCAAGTTCGTGGCGACAGAGTTAAGTCGTGGGCCTATATCGCGCAGTTCAAACCACCCGGTGATTGCATGTTGATCACATTCATTCATGACAAGGTTTCCGGCGGGGACACCAACTTAAAACTTAATTTTGAATTTACTTTCGACGGAGTTCAAAAGGCCCCTATCGCCCCTGAAGCCTTGGATCTTTACGGATTCTAATTTTATTATTTAAAATTTAGAAGTTAAACAGAGTGCTGGTCACAGACACCCCTTGAAGCTTGCCATCTTCGAAACTTGGAATGATTGCAAAATCAGGCTCTTGATGGGTCACTGCGGGTTGGGAATTTGCATTGTAAAGACCATAGCCAATTCCAGCATACAGTCCCAAAGAGGCCCCCTTAGAGACATTTCCCCAAGATTCACTAGGTTTATCAGTAAAGGCAAGACTGACAACACCGGCCGTTGCACCAATCACCGTTCCCCAACCACAGCTTTTCAAAAAAGTTTTCAGCCCTTGTGCATGACCGGTTTGAGCGAAGATAAGAATTAAAAGCGCAATCAGGGTTTTGTTTTTCATAACCTATTGTCCCCTTAACCGAAGGCTCTTCGTCAACCACTGATATCTTCGATGACGGTGACTTTCCCTTCTTTTGTGACAAAGGCCCAGTGAACCTCTACTAAAGAATCAAGACGATCTGATAAAAATTGAAGAGCCCTCACTAGGCGATTTTTTTGCCGCTTACCAATGCGAAAATTTTGAAAGGCAGAAATATTATTGGTTTTCACTTCAACCATCAGGACGTGGTTGTCAGGTGTTCTAAAAAGCAAATCGACTTCGGCAAAAGGAGTTTTCACCCGTTGTGCGATCAGATCAAAGCCGACATCTTGATAGTAGCGAATAACCCTGAGTTCAGATTCAAGACCTTGTTGATGGCTCCAGTGGTTTTTAGGGAAATTATTCTTCTTGTCTTCACTCCGACTTCGTCGGAGTAGGGTCTGCGACGTATCCAGGGACGAATTCTTTAACGCCCGAGAACGATTTGCGGTGCACGTCGCAAGGTCCATGGGCTTGGATGCTTTCCATGTGAATGGCTGTAGAGTAGCCCTTGTGCGCTTCAAATCCATATTGAGGATACTTTCCCGACAACTCTTTCATGATGCGATCCCGGGTGACCTTAGCCACAATCGAAGCCGCTGAAATCGGGGGCGCACGCAAATCACCTTTAACGATGGTGGTTTGCTCAAAAGATCCTGCCAGTTTTGGAATTTTCATATTTCCATCAATCAAGACATGACCACTTGTGACACCCAAAGCTTCCACTGCCCGCTTCATCGCAAGCAAAGATGCTTGTAAAATATTGAGTTCATCGATTTCTTCCACCGATGCAAAACCAATCCCCACATGATGTTCTTTTAAAATAAGTTCTGCTAATTCTTCGCGACGTTCTTCGGAAATCAATTTTGAATCCGTGACGTCTTCACTTAAGGCATCTGATTTAAAAATCACGGCAGCCGCATAAACAGGCCCAGCAAGGCATCCACGGCCTACTTCATCGACACCAATTACTGGCTCAGGAAAATATTCGCGCCAATTCACTTTAGGATACTCATTTTTCTTCAGTACCTTTTTCGCAGCTTTTTTCTTAATTAAGATTTTCTTAACTGCAGATTTCTTAGATGCTTTTTTCTTTGATGCGGATTTTTTTGATACTGCCATGAGCTCTCAACGTGTCTTGAAAATTTTCAGGCATCGTAGTGAGAAACTAGCCCTTGGTCAAAAAGAATGCGACGGCGAAGCCGAGCCAAGAAAGGCTGGAAGAGCGACAGCTCAAAATAGTTCAGCCGCAAGGCGGAGGATCTCGGCTGCAGCGCAGGCGTAGCAGCGCTACGTCGGAGCGAAAGCCGAGACCGCACAACGCACAAAAATGCCATGAGGGCATTTTTGCGCGAAGCCCGAAGGGTTGAGGGCAGGAGCCCTCAACAGTCGGATGAGCTATTTTCAGCTGTCGCGGAAAAATAAAAAACCCAGAGTGTTTGCACTCTAGGTTTTTCAATTTTCTAAATGTGAAATTTAGGTTTTTTGACTGCTAATTATGCTTCTGTAGTAGCTGCAGATTTAGCAGATACCAGTTCAGATTGAATCTTAGCAGCTTTACCTTCAAGACCACGTAGGAAGTAAAGTTTAGAACGACGAACTTTACCAGTGTTTACGATTTCTACTTTATCCAAAGCAGGGCTTGCGAACGGGAAAGTTCTTTCAACGCCAACACCAGCAGAAATTTTACGAACTGTGAAAGATTTCGCAGCACCAGATCCTTGGATCTTAGTTACGATACCTTTGTAAAGCTGAACACGTTCTTTTTCACCCTCTTTAACTTTAACGTATACGTTAACAGTATCGCCAGAGTCGAACGATTGAATGTTTTTGTTAGCAGCTTTTACACTTACGCGACGAACCAGGTTTGTTTCTTTAGCCATTGCTTAATCCTTGTAGCAGTCAATTTTCACAAAAAGTAAAACAAGGGTCTACCATGGACCCATTACGCGGTCAAGACAGATACTTACTGCCGATCTCACAGAAAGATGGCGATAATCTTTTGGGGGAGCCCCGCGGATACTCTCCAAGACTCCAGAGCAAGACCCAATAAGCTGTTCGGTCATACCGTTTCCGGTACCAAATAACATAAAGACCGGCTTTTTTTCTACATGCATTTCATTGCGCAGCTCGGCAAAAGCGTACTTTCTTTTAGCCCACTCCACGCGAGCCGAAGTCGCAATAGTGAGGCAATCCGGGGCATTCCAGTCAGCAATGGCTGCTTCCACACTGGAAGCCGTTTTAACCATTGTTAAAGCTGTTTTTCTCATAGGGTTGAACTTAGAGCCTTGCCCTGTTCTCCAGTGGTCTAAGACCCTCTCAACGAACATGAGCTGCTCTTCCATGGGATGGATGATGTAATATTTTTCCACTCCATAGACTTGGGCCGCACGGGCGATGTCATGGATATCAAAGTTCGTGATATTTGTGGCCACCGTTTTTTGCATACGATCGCGAACTGGATAGTGAACTAGGCCGATCGCCAAACGTGGTACATAAATTTGATTTTCTTCAGACATTGAAATCTTCCTCGCGCAAATCAGCTAGGCCTAAAACTTCACGCTCTTGTGGAGGCAAATTAAGAAAAAACTCCTTCAGTTCCTTTATTGGAGCCGCGGTTTTTTTCTTTTTTAATGAATTATATTTTTCAGTTTCAACCTTGATGTATTCACGAAATAAATCAGGACGCTTTTTTAAAGTCACCAGAGCAGAAACTTTGTCTTTCCACTCCCCGATCACTTTGTGATTTCCGCCCACTAAAACTTCTGGCACATCCTGCCCTAAAAATTCACGAGGGCGAGTGAAATTGGGTTGCTCTAAAAGTCCGTCAGAAAAACTGTCTTTTTCCGCAGACTCCCCGTGGCCCAGAACGCCAGGGATAAAACGAGCTAACGCATCGATGATAACCAAAGCCCCAAGCTCCCCGCCCGATAGCACGTAATCACCAATAGAAAGCTCTTCATCGACATATTCATTGATGATGCGTTGATCGATACCACCATAACGACCACAAATAAAAATCAGATGTTCTTCTTTAGAAAATTCTTTGGCGATCGCCGCATTCAGAGTGCGACCTTGCGGGGAAAGATAGACAACCTTTGAAGTATTATGTTGCACTTTTTCGATGGTTTTTTTCAAAGGCTCAGCAAGCATAATCATGCCGTCGCCGCCACCGAAAGGTCTATCATCGACTGTGCGATGTTTGTCTTCTGTAAACTCTCGAGGTGTGTGAGCTTTTACAGAAAGCAGATCACTCTTTACAGCCTGACCAAGGACACCGTGTGAAACAGCGCCCTCAATCATTTCTGGAAAAAGAGTGATCACATCAACTTTAAGCATTAAGCGTTCTCTAGATCAAAAAGACCCTCTGGCAAATCCATGATCACTGCTTGATGTTTGAAATCGATTTTTTTGATGAACGCATCAACGAAAGGAACTTCCGCTTTCTTACCATTAGCTTCAACAACAAGAAGATCTTGAACGCCATTAGAAGAAAAACCAACGATCTCGCCAAGCACAGTTTGCTCTGGATTTTTAAGTTTGAAGTTTTTAATTTCAGAAAGATAGATAGTCTCACCAGGTTTAGAAACCAAAAGATCTTCTTCGATGAAGAACTCAAGATGCTCAACACCTTCAGCTGCAGTACGATCCGCAATTTCAGCAGCTTTTACGATGATACCTTTTTTAAAAGGCTTAGTACGTTCCACTGTGTAAGTTTGAACTTCATCAGAATCTTTAGCTTTCAAACCAAAGCTCTTCATGCGCTTAGCCCAAGAAATATCACCAGAAAAAACAAGAACGTAAAGATCCCCTTTAAGTCCATGGGCTTCTCTAACTTTACCAACCAATTTCATCGTAACTCCTAAAAAAGTGGAACAAATCTAAGCACTTTGCCTCTTAAGCTCCAGCAAAAACTAAAATCCAAGACTATAAGGATATTTTTTCCACAGTAGACAACACTAAAGACACCTAAACTATCACTTAAACTACCGATCCGGTGACGCACCATAGACCCAAAAAAGAAGCAGGCACCTATTAAGCGAAGCGCTCCCCACACGAGGCGGCGAAAGCCGACGAGCCTCCCAGAGCGACGACGAAGTCGAGCCAGCAACGAGGGCGAGGGAGCGATCAAAATAGTCCAGGCGCAAGGCGGAGGATCTCGGCTGAAGCGGAGGCGTAGCAGCGCTACGTCGGAGCGAAAGCCGAGACCGCACAACGCAGTCGAATGGGCTATTTTCATCGCTCCCGTCAATGACAGCAGGGAAAAAAGAAAAAGGGCTGTTCGCAAGAACAACCCTTTTTCGGATATAATAAAAGAAACAAGTTCTATTCGACGATGTCGAGGTGATAGCGCTTATTCAGCTTCGTACCTGCTGCTCTGATGATAGTTCTCATCGCAGCTGCGGTTTTACCTTGCTTACCAATAACTTTACCAAGGTCTTCTTTATCAACCTTTAAAGCTAGAAGCGTGGTTTGCTGACCAGGGATTTCATCAACTTCAACATTTTCAGGCTTGTCTACTAGAGATTTCGCCATGAACTCAACGAGGTCTTTCAAGCTATCCATAATTACCCCCAACTAATAGTACCTTATACGATATTAAATCGTATTTCGATCAGTGCCAAATACTATTTAGCTTGAGCCAATTTGATAACGTGTTTTACGCGATCAGTAGGTTGAGCACCTTTTTTGATCCACTCTTCTACTTTAGCTAGATCAAGCTCAACTTTTTTGTCGTTACCACGTGGAGTTGGGATGTAAGTTCCAAGAATATCAAGGAATTTACCAGTAACATAACGACGAGAATCCGCAACAGTGATGCGGTATTTAGGTTCATGCTTAGCGCCCATACGAGCCAAACGAATTACAACTGCCATATCTAAAAACCTCTTAGGCTAAACCTCTTGTTCAAAACAGTAAGTCCAAGTGTGTACCGGGATACCAAATAAATATCAAGCTTTAAAATGGGAACTTCATTCCGCCGCGACCCATTCCCATTTTCATAAGGCCACCCATCATCTTCTTAGCCTCTTCAAACTGCTTTACCAGCTTGTTTACGTCCTGAACTTGAGTACCGCTACCGTTAGCGATACGCATGCGACGCGAAGCGTTTAGAATCTTTGGATTCTGTCTTTCTTGATAGGTCATCGAGCGAATGATCGCCTCAATTTTTTTCATTTCAGCATCAGGCGGAGTCATATTCTTAAGCTGCTTACTTAAGTCCCCCATGCCTGGTAAAAATTTCATAATAGTTTCAAAGCCACCCATCTTCTTAAGACTTTGGATTTGAGTTAAGAAATCTTCCAGAGTGAATTCGTTCTTCATGATTTTTTTAGCAGAATCACGAGCGGACTTTTCATCAATCACTTCTTGGGCTTTTTCCACCAAAGAAAGAACGTCACCCATATCAAGAATTCTTCCAGCCAGGCGATCCGGATGGAAAACTTCTAAGGCAGCAACCTTTTCACCAACCCCTAGGAATTTAATTGGAATGCCTGTGACTTCACGAATAGAAAGGGCGGCACCACCTCTGGCGTCACCGTCTACTTTGGTTAAAACTAAACCCGTCAGGTTCATCGTTTTATGAAAGCCCTCAGCCACGTTCACGGATTGCTGACCCAACATTGCATCAGCCACCAAAAGCGTTTCTTGCGGGGCCCAAATGCCTTTCAGGCGACTTAATTCACCCATCAACTCGTCATCAATCTGCAAGCGGCCTGCGGTATCGACGATAACAACATCAACCATGTGGTCTTTAGCCCATTGTTTTGCTTTTTCTAAAATCTCTTCAGGCTTCATTCCAACTTGGGTTGGGAAGGTTGGAATGTTGTTTTGTTTTCCAAGGGTTTGAAGTTGATCGATTGCTGCTGGACGGTAGATGTCGGCAGGAATCATCCCTGGTTTTTTTCCAAGTTTTTGGCGGATGTATAGCGAAAGTTTAGCAGCCGTCGTCGTCTTACCGGCACCTTGCAAACCCACTAAAAAAATCACACTTGGATTTTCGCGCACGTTGATTTCAACGGCCCCGCCACCAAGCACGTTCACAAGTTCATCGTGAACAATCTTAACGAACATCTGTCCTGGATTTACGTTTTGCAAAACCTCTGCGCCCAGGGCTTTTGCTTTTACTTTATCGATGAAAGTTTTTACGACTTTAAAATTTACGTCGGCTTCAAGCAGACTTAAACGGATTTCCTTAATCACTTCTTCGATATTGGCTTCAGTGATTTTGCTTTGCCCACGGACCTTTTTCAGGCTGGCCATGATTTTGTCAGATAAATTCTCAAACATAGGAGCTCCGTATTTTCGTGAATTTATTGATTTAACCTATTGCTGAGGGAATGACAAAGAAGAGCGTGGGGTCTTGCGTCAGGTGGCCTATAGGAAATAAAGTAATACGCAGTGCATTAGATGATTCAACGCGGACATTTTATGGGTAAGAGGTTCCTACTCCGGCAAAGTCGGTGTGTATAAAGGAGACTTCTATGAACAAAATCATCCTTATTGCCTTGGTATTAGGGGCTACTACGGCTCAAGCTCAATTAGTAACTTCTAATTCAGCAGCACTGGGTGGCTTAAAGTCAGCCCGCCAACAAATGGAAGCTCAAACTGAATCAACAATCTTAGAAAAGCTGGAAGAGTCCCGCCTGCGTGACGAAGCCAACCGTCGCCAGCAGTTTGAGACTTTGAACTTTAGCGTAGTAAATGATGGATCTGCGCCAGTTCAAAATTCAACTGCACCGACACAACTTTAAAGTAGGCTGCTGATATAGACAGATCGGCTTGCGAGGATTAACTTAGTTTTATGACATTTAATCCTGCGAATTTTGCATCTAAGTTTTCATTTCTTATTGTTGTTATTGGCGTGATCATGCTTACGCAAATGGGGATTCATTATTCCAGTTTGAAGCTTGGTTTATCGGTGCGCCAGCGTTCCCTAAGATTCAGTCTTGGGCTTATTTGCTGGTTAAGTTTCTGCTGGGCCATCGTGCTTAGTGGAGTTGTTGAGCGAACTCCCTTCCCGGGGATTCCACTGTTTTTTCTGACTATGAATTTGGCAGCAGTCGCTTTTTCATTCTCGTCTTTCGGTAAGCAACTCTCGATTTTGCCTTTATCTTTTTTGATTGTATTTCAGGCGTTTCGGTTGCCGCTGGAATTGATTCTTCATTCTTGGGCGGGTCAGCAGACGATTCCAGTAACCATGACCTGGTCGGGGCAGAACTTTGATATTGTCACTGGGATTGCGGCACTGGCGATTGCACCTTTTGCCAATAAATTTAAAGCCCTTGCTTGGGGATTTAATATTTTGGGAATCGTATTGCTTCTAAACGTGATGAGGGTGGCAATGCTGTCATCACCATTGCCTTTTGCATGGGATGTTCAACCAAAACTTCTGCTAGCTCTTTATACACCTTATTTTTTGATTGGCGCAGTCTGTGTCGCGGGAGCATTAGCGGGCCATATTATTTTGACCCGCGCCTTGCTTCATGGAACTAAAAATTAGTTAGTTGGAACATCGTCAGGGTATGTGCTGCATTGAGCATCAATTTGAGTATCGCCTCAATTCTTGTGCTTGGAAACTTTGCGCTAAGTACCGATTACCAGCGTTGGAAGGATCCTTTTTTCAAACTGAATCTGGCAGTGACATAGAAAAAAACAAAGCCTAGTAGAGAGATCACTGCGGCGGTCCAGACATTCACATCGCTGACACCTAAGATGCCGTAGCGAAGGCCATTTATCAGATAAAGCAGTGGATTTAGTTTTGAGACCGCTTGCCAGAATGGATGCAGATTTTCGATGGATAGGAAGACCCCACCCAAGTATGTCAGTGGTAAAAGAATAAAAGCAGAAAAGGCTGAAAGTTGATCGAAGGTTTTTGCCCAGAAGGCGATACTGATGCCAATCATTCCAAAGATAAGGCCGGCTACGATTAAGAAAAACACAGTGGTTAATGGGTGAGCTACCATCAACCATTCCCCTTTTTGATAAAGCATAAAGAACGAGCCAACCAAATAAGTAATCACAGAGACGATGGAGCCACGAACGACGGCACCTAAGCTCATCGCCCAGATGATTTCATGGTCCGTGACTGGTGCGACTCTAAGGTCCTCAAGATCACCTGAAAATTTGGACGACACGATGGAAGAAGAAGAGTTTTGGAAGGAGTTATTAATTAATCCCATCATCATCAAACCAGGAATTAAAAATGCTAGATAACTAACACCTTGATGGGATGGCATTTGCCCGCCCAAAGAAACGCCGAATATCAAAAGGTATAAGAATGATGAAACAAAGGGAGTTATCACCGTTTGTACGATCACTTTCATAAATCGAGCGATTTCTCTTCTGAAGACAGTTACAAAACCTGTCATAGCGACACCTGTGGTTCTTTGTTGCTAACGATCTTTAAGAAGGCTTCTTCAAGATCACCTTCTTCAATTTGGATGTCTTTAATGACGTTGGTCGGAATTCCCGATTCGCTTAAGAACTCGCCTAATGGTTTACTTTGTGGTACCACGAAAGAGTAATTCAATCCTTTCACCTCTACCAAACTTGGTATTGTGATCGGCAAGGCTTGAGTCAGCATGATATGAATTTTTTTGAGTGTGTACTGGCGAATGATTTCCTTGGTGTTGCCAAGACAAACCAGCGACCCAAGATTAATAATACCGACACGGTCACAAAGCTCTTCTGCTTCTTCAAGGTAGTGGGTTGTTAGAAGAATCGACATTCCTTCATCGCGCAGCTCTTGCACGAATTTCCACAAGTCCTCGCGCAGACGAATATCAACACCCGCTGTTGGCTCATCTAGCAAAATTAATTTTGGGTTGTGCACCAAGGCTTTAGCAATCATCAAACGGCGCTTCATACCACCAGAAAGTTGTTTTACTTTTTTATTGCGATGTTCATAAAGCGCTAACTTGCTTAAAAGAAAATGAATGCGTTCGGTGTTTTTACGAAGACCGTAATAGCCTGACTGAAACTGCAATATTTCTTCGACATCAAAAAAACCCGAATTGATGATTTCCTGATGAACCACGCCGATTTGTTTTTTTGTGAACATCGGATCTTTAGAAACATCCACCCCGAACACCTTCACGTGTCCCGATGTTGGCTCCTCTAAAGTCGTGATGGTTGAAATGATCGTAGTCTTACCCGCACCGTTAGGCCCTAGCAGACCAAAGATCTCCCCGCCTTTGACATCAAAGGAAATTCCGCGAACAGCTTCGACGGAACTTCCTTCGTATTTCTTGCGCAGGTTTTCAATCTCTAAGGGTAAAATCACTTTAGCTCCTAGCGGGCGCGACTGATGCTTGTATGGAACTCTACGCTTGGATTTTCACGCTTAAGCCAATTCAAATCCCATTCTTGATTTACTAGAACTACCGGATTGTCTTGAAGGTCGCGGAACATATTCGCGCCACCTTTAAGCTCTGCCACAGCTTTGCCATCTTCGGTTCTTGGCCAACGAGCTACGCCATAAGGCAAACGATTTAATTTTACTTCCAAGTTGTATTCATCTTGAAGACGTCTTAGCAAAACTTCGAATTGAAGCTCACCGACCGCACCGATAATTGGATCTTGTGGACCCACCAGAGGATCAATGAACAATTGAATTGCGCCCTCTTCAGACAAATGGTTCAAAGCCTCTTGCATCTTTTGACGTTTCAAAGCGTCGCGCACTGAAAGGCGACCAAAAAGCTCTGGAGCAAATTTTGGAATGTCCTCAAAATGCACTTTACCTGAAGCAAAAACACAGTCACCGATAGCAAAGTTGCCAGTGTCGCCGACCCCGACAATGTCACCAGCATACGCATCATCAACAGTTTCTTTATCCGCAGCAACGAATTGGCTGGCATAAGAAAGGCGCAGCTCCTTATCGTGACGGGAATGTTTTACTTTCATTCCGCGCTCAAATTTTCCAGAACAGATGCGGATAAAGGCGATACGGTCGCGATGACGCTTATCCATATTGGCTTGAATCTTAAATACAAAGCCTGTGAAGTTATTGTCTAACGGATCAATCTGCTTATCGTCCTTAGTTTGACGCGCCTGTGGCCCCGGAGCGTACTGAGTGAAAAATTTTAAGAATGTATCCACACCGAAGTTTTGCTTTGCAGATCCGAAAGTCACAGGGGAAATAGTTCCATTCAAGAACTCATTCACATCAAATGGAGGCAGCGCACTTTCAATCAGATCAAGTTCTTCAAGAACTTGATCGGCAGATTCTTTATCTAGGTAATCATAAAGAATTTGATCGTCTTTGCCTTTTTCAAATGGAATGATTTTATAATCTTCTACTTCTTCACGACGTTGATCGTAGACCCAAATTTCTTTAGTCAGACGATTATAGATACCGCGGAATCTTTGTCCAATACCCAAGGGCCAAGTCACTGGATAACATTGCATGTTCAAAGTTTTTTCGACTTCGTCAATCAATGTTAAAGGATCTTTACCCTCTCGGTCCAACTTATTTACGAAAGTGAAAATAGGCACTTTGCGCAGACGGCACACTTCGTAAAGTTTTTTAGTACGTTCTTCCACACCCTTGGCAACGTCGATCAACATACAGGCAGAATCCACGGCCATCAAAACGCGATACGTATCTTCAGAAAAGTCTTTATGGCCCGGAGTATCTAGCAGGTTGACTCGCAAGCTATCGTAATCAAAGGTCATCACTGAAGAGGTGATGGAAATCCCCTTTTCCCTTTCCATGGCCATCCAGTCCGAGGTAACGGCCTTCGTGCCGCTTTTACCTTTTACTTCCCCTGTTTCATGGATCACGCCCCCGTGGTAAAGAAGCTTTTCGGTCAGAGTGGTTTTACCCGCATCCGGATGGGAGATGATCGCAAAGGTTCTGCGGCGTTGGATTTCTTTTTGGACCTGGGGTGTAGAGAGCATTTTGATTCCTTTAAAACATCGTTTTACGTGGAAAATCCGAAGGTTACAAGCTATTGGCGCTTTGCATATATAATCCCTTGAAATTCATTGTCCGCACATTTATAACCACTGGGAACTTTTAACTCCCCTTGGTTTGGAGCCAGCGGACGGATAATGAAGGTGACAATATGACTCACGCGTCGAACTATTATGTTACGGCTTTCTATAAATTTGTAAAGCTAGCAGATCTTCCTCAAATTCAAAAAGATTTAGAAAATAAGGCTGAAGAATTAAACGTAAAAGGTTTAGTTATTTTAGGCGAAGAAGGCTTTAATTCAACCTGTGCAGCCTCATCTCAAGAGTCGTTCCTTGCGTGGAAAGAATTTATTCGTTCTTACTTCCGTTCACCGGATCAATTTTTTAAAGATTCTGAATCTCACAAAGCCCCTTTTCGTCGCTTTAAAGTAAAAATTCGCGAGGAAATCGTGACCACTGGAATTCCAGAGATCATGCCGCCGGAAGGTAAAAATCAGCATTTAACGCCTGCAGAGTGGAATAAAGTTTTGAAGGAAGAAAATGATTTTGTGATGATCGATACCCGCAATTGGTATGAATACAAAATCGGAACTTTCAAAGGTGCATTAAATCCAAATATCGAAAAGTTCACAGACTTCCCGCAATACATCGAAAGCCAAGGTATTTCGAAAGATAAAAAAATGCTTATTTTCTGCACTGGCGGGATTCGTTGTGAAAAAGGAATCTTAGAGCTGCAAAAACAAGGTTACGATAATGTATTCCAGCTTGATGGCGGTATTATCAACTACATGAAAGAATTCCCGAACGATCAATTCGAAGGCGAATGTTTTGTTTTCGACCACCGTGTGGCGTTGGATCAAAATCTGCAACCCTCAACGAAATACGGCCTTTGTCCTCATTGCGGTCAACCTTCAGAAATTAAGATTGATTGCAAACGCTGTGATTCTGAAGAGCTTATCTGTGTTGATTGTGCGAAAGAAGAATTTAAAAAAGACACTTGTTCTAAAAACTGCGCCCACCAATACAAACTTCATCCAGACAAGAAAGGTGCAAAACAAATCGTGCCTTTTGAAGTAGAGAAGCTAAAAGCAGAAGGCAGCGATGAGTTGCCGACAATTCGCGTTTCTAAGACTAAAGTTGTCACGATTAATGCAAATGGTGAATCTAAAACGGTAACTAGCAAATTCTAGTTCGCACTTTGTTTTCTGAACAAATCCGCCACCCAGGCGTCGTTGATAGTGACCTGTTTATCAGTCAGCTGCAACTTCACCTGGGAGCGAAAATCTGGATTGTAACCCAGACGCTCTAGTTGGATTCCCTGACTGATAAAAAAATCCTTCATATCTTCCGCAGCGGCGCCGATGTCATAGGCTTCGTTGCCGTTAAGGTCTTTTTCTAACAACTCACAATAACTTAAAGTACGACTGTCTTTAGCGAGCTCTGGTTTCATCGCGACTGCTTTGGCAAGATAGTGCATGTTATAACTTTTCTGCAGAATCAAATCCATTTCGTCATGGCGCTCTTTTAAGTATTTTCCGACTTTATACATCTCAAAATAAAATTCAGCTTTTTTAAGAATGCTAGCATCCTCTGTCTGTTCTGCCTTCATGATCATGTCGAGCACTGATTGCATACCAGGGGCGCGAAATATGTATCGCAAAATCGGAGCAGCCGTTTCGACTAAGGGGTCTTTATTCAACAATGCACTGAAAAACAGATCAGATGAAACTGCGCCATGATGAAAATGACTTTTACTGGCAAGCTCAAGATGCCTACACACTTCTACTAGTGGTTTTCTAGTATCACTTAAATCATCAAGCAAAACTTTATATTGATGAATCGGCTCGGGATTTATTTCTTGAGTCAGTTTAGGATGGGCATAGGGCTTTTGTGATTTACTGGGTACCGACTTTTTAAAACTCGCAAAATCTTGTTTCAAAGCTTGGGAAATAATTTGCGGCGAAGGAAGCTGATGCAAGCCCCATAGCGCTAACACCAATAACGAAACTGCAAATAGACTTCCCAGGCTTAAAAGAATTTTTAATAGAGTTTTCATAGCTCACTTAGATCAGGTACTCAGGACCTCTCCCCTGTAATTCAGAAATATTTTCTGGGGATGTATGTCTTTCAAGTCGTTCATGCACAGACTTAACTCCGCGCACTTTTCTGACACAATTTATTAAAGGAATCACTTCCCGGGTAAGAATAGGACCCGTCAAGTAGACGTTTCCTTTATCTACGGTAACACGAATGGATTTTGGATGACTTAAGACTCTACCAAAGGCAGATCGCACGCGTAACTCTAAAGTGTGATCAGTGACAGCTCGACGTTCCATGCGCGCTTTGATTTCTTCTGTCGCGCCATAGATGCGATTGCTCATATCTTCTTTATATCTGAGACTGTTATCGATTCCCTTATTTACAGCACGAATCGCCTTGTCTCGAATATGAATGCGACGCGTACGTCCTCGTACAGGATCGAAAAAAAACATCGCCAATGCGCCGACTGCAGCCCCGATTAAAAGATTCTTTTTACCAGCCATGATCATCTCTCCTTAATAATCACACGCTAAAATTGTCGACCCGTTTTTGACGCAGAAGAAGTTGCGAAGGTGTAAGCGGTTAAAAAAACAAGGGCCTCATAATGCGGATCATCCAACTTGCGCTCATTTGACAAAAAAGGTACGATTGCCTGGATGTTAAAGAAGGCCTGCAAATACATCTTCTTATTTTTCCTGTTATTCAACGTGGCTTACCTAAGTCTCGATCTAGGATGTATTGGGGAGCTAACAGCTTCTTCTAGCCAAGTGGACGCCGATTCGCACTGCGATGAGACATCGGACCATACCAGCAACGAAGCCCAACACGATTGCTGCTTTTCACACTGTACCCATGTTCACTCTTATTTTTTTCCAAACATAGATTCAAACAACAGTCCCGTTGAAATTAAAAAAGAATATCTATCGAAATATTCATTTCATTACACTTCGTTAGGTCAAGATCGCCTTTATCAGCCGCCAAGGGTTTAAGCCTTTCCAATTTCTTGAGACTTAATATCTTGCGGAGGCTTTGCTTGCTAAATTCCATTATTCGATTTGCGTTAAATCATCGACTGCTTGTTATTTCTTTTTCAGCTTTGCTGATCGTTTACGGTGCTATCACCTTAAAGTCCCTTCCCATCGACGTTTTTCCGGATCTGACAAAACCTACGATCACTATTATGACTGAAGGTCATGGTCGCGCTCCTGAAGAGGTCGAAACCCTTATCACTTTGCCTTTAGAAAATTCTTTAAACGGAATTCCCGGCCTTGAAAGAGTTCGTTCTACATCGGGAATTGGTCTTTCAGTTATTTATTTAGAGTTTGGCTGGAAGGCTGATCTTTATCGTAGCCGTCAGCTTGTCGCAGAAAAGTTGCAACTAGCGCGGGAATACCTGCCAAAGGATACCCAACCCGTTATGGCCCCGATCGCGAGCCTTATGGGACAGATCCAACAAATTGCAATCTCGACAACTAATGAAAGCATTTCGCCGATTGAACTTAGAACCTTGGCTGAATGGACAGTACGACCTCGTTTGATGGCGATTCCTGGCGTAGCCCAGGTGATTTCAATTGGTGGCGGATTAAAACAATATCAGATCTCTATTTCGGCTGAAAAATTAAATCAGTACCAAATTACTTTAGAACAACTAGATACCTCATTAGAAAAAATCAGTCAGAACACCACCGGTGGATTTTTAGATAAAGACCGTCAAGAACTTTTAGTGCGTAACATTGGTGCGGTTTCATCTATAGAAGATATTCAACAAACTGTGGTGGGTCTGCATTTTGGCCGACCGATCTTAGTTAAAGATATTGCACAGGTTCAGGAAGGTGCACGAACGAAGCGAGGTGATGGAAGTTATTTAGGTAAACCTGCCGTCATCATGGTCGTACAAAAACAGCCAGGTGCAGACACTGTGAGCGTGACCCGTTCTGTGGATCAAGCCATTGCTGAAATGAAGTCGGGCTTTCCAAAAGATGTTTTAATTAATACCAACGTTTTCAAACAATCTCATTTTATTGAAAACGCTATTTCAGGAATTATTGGCAAATTAAAATTTGGGACCGTTCTTGTTTTCATAGTGCTTTTAGTTTTCTTGGCAAATTTAAGAATGAGTTTGATTACCTTAACGGCCATTCCTCTTTCCTTTTTTATCACCTTCATCGTCTTTAAAATCATGGGTCTTTCTGTAAATACGATGACCTTAGGAGGATTAGCGATTGCTATTGGTGAGCTTGTTGATGACTCTATCGTCGATGTCGAAAATATCTATCGCCGCTTCCGAGAAAATAAACTTTTAAAGAATCCAAAATCAGTTTTGAAAGTGGTCTTTGAGGCGTCATCAGAGGTTCGTAACTCCATCGTTCTTGCCACTGTGATCATTGCGTTGGTGTTTCTGCCGTTACTGAATCTAACGGGACTTGAAGGACGACTGTTTACTCCTTTAGCGATCTCTTATTTGACGGCTCTTCTTGCGTCGTTGCTTGTGTCTTTAACCATCACACCGGTTTTATCTTCTTATCTATTAAAAACCCGTGATGCCAATAAAGAGGCTCAGCACGATACAAAATTGGTAGCAAAACTAAAAGCCTGGGATGAAAAAGCATTAAAGGCTGTTTTAGATCATCCAAAAAAAGTCCTTGGTGGAACGGCTTTGGCATTTTTAATATCTCTTTCGCTAGTTCCATTTATGGGCAAAGACTTTTTACCACAGTTTAACGAAGGCACGGCGATGATCGCCGTTTTCGCCCCCCCGGGCATTTCATTAAAGACCTCCAATGAGATAGGCCTAGCAGCTGAAAGAAAAATCATGGAGGTTCCGGAAATCAAATCAGTATCTAGAAGAACAGGGCGCGCCGAACAAGATGAACACGCCATGGGTGTCAACGTCAGTGAAATCGACGTGGATTTTAAATCCGACAGCAAACGATCACGGGAAGAAATCCTAGATGATATCAGAACAAGAGTTGGCACCATTCCCGGCGTGGGAATCAATGTCGGCCAACCTATTTCCCACTTAATTGATCACATGGTTTCTGGCGTGAGCGCGCAAATCGCCATCAAGATTTTTGGTGAAGAACTTGAGACCTTAAGAGGAAAAGCCGCCGATGTTAAATTAGCTATTGCACCGGTCGCAGGCCTTGTTGACTTAAGAGTCGAACAGCAAGGACTTATACCTCAACTAAAGATACATGTACTACGTGAAGAGGCCGCCCACTTAGGAATCAGCTCTGGTGAAATCACAGAGCTATTAGAATCAGCCTTCAACGGCCACGTCATTTCACAAGTTCTTGAGGGACAAAAATTCTTTGATCTTTTTTATCGCTTTGATGAATCCTCCCGTACTTCCATGGATAAAATGGGTAACACCATTATCAAAGTTATGCCTGACGGAAGAAAAGTAAGACTTTCTGAAGTGGCCGATATTTATGAAACCGAAGGCCCTAATGAAATCAGTCGAGAAAACGGACAAAGAAGAATTATCATTTCTGCCAATGTTTCTGGTCGGGACTTAGGAAGCGTCGTTGCTGATATTCAGAAAAATATAAATGCAAAGGTTCAATTTCCCCAAGGATACTACGTCGTTTATGGCGGACAATTCCAAGCTCAAAAAGAGGCATCTGCGCGCATCTTACTTTTTGGCGCCATCTCTATTCTTGGTATTGCTTTGATCCTTTATTCAAACTTTCATTCAAAAATGATAACTGCACAAATTATGTTAACCATTCCATTTGCATTTATTGGTGGCATTATTTTGTTATTCTTCACCGATCGAAGTTTCACGGTAGCAAGCTTAGTTGGATTCATCACATTGTGTGGCATTGCCAGCCGTAATGGAATCATGATGATTTCCCATTACTTGCATCTGATAAAATACGAAGGCGAAAGCTTTTCAAAAGAAATGGTGATTCGTGGCTCCTTAGAAAGACTGATACCGGTTTTAATGACGGCAACAGTGGCGTCCTTGGCATTACTGCCGTTGGTCTTTGCGAAAGGCGAACCTGGGAGCGAAATCCTGCATCCTGTTGCCATAGTTATTGTTGGCGGACTGATTAGTTCAACATTGCTTGATATCATTGTCACACCCACGGTGTTTTATAATTTTGGAAAAAAAGCCGCGTTAAAATCAATTGAAGATAAAAACAAAGAGCTTATATAAAGGAGCACTTATGAAAAAAATAATCTTATCCCTTCTTTTTGTTTCAGCGACTTCTGTTGCCCACGAAGGTCACGATCATGGTCCCGGTGCCATCCAAGCGCCTAAGGGTGGCGTTGTTCGCTCGCTTGAAACCATCAACCTGGAACTTCTTTCTGGGGAAAAAAATGTTCAAATTTACGTTTATGGTACAGATATGACAGCAGCAAAGGTGAAGGATTATCCAGCATCACTGACTGTGGCTTTACCAAAGAAAAAAGCAGAGCACGTAAAACTGACAGACGCCGGGGACCACTGGACGGCTGAAATTGATCCTAAAAATGCACACAGATACACCTTGGAATTATCCATTAAGCAAGGTGGTCATGACGACAAAGTAAAATGGGTTGTTGAACCTAAAAAGAAAAAGTAAGCGAGGCTGTTATGGTAAGACTTCTTACCGTTTTATTTGCGATATTGATTCCATCTGCTGCTTTCGCCCAAACTGTAGTGGTATCATCAAAAAATCTTAGAACTTTAGTTGAAACCCGCAACGAGCGGGTTAAGGCCAAAGAATTCGAATACCAATCCGCCAAACTTAAAGTTGGCTCATGGGCCCGCTCTTACCTTCCGACGTTAGAACTTTATGGTGCTCAAGAATCTTTTAAAAAAGGGACGGCTGAAACAAAATCACAACCGACCTATGGTGCTGCACTGAATATGAATCTCTACAACGGCGGACAAGACAAATTAACGGAAGCAAGACACGAACTTGCTTCAGAAAGAAAGTCTTACGAAAAAGCGGTCACGTTAGCCGAACAACTTTCAGAAGCTCAAGCTATTTACTGGGACATTCTTTATCGTCGAGATTACCTTATCTTAGTTAAACAAGCTCAAGAATTGAATGCAACGAATCTTAAATCAGCAGTTCGTCGCATACAAAGCGGTGTTGCGACGGAAACGGATCGCATTGAATTTGAGATGAGAGACATTGAACTTAAGCAGATCTTGGATGAGGCAACACTCGCTCAAAAAAATCAGATCAACATGCTGAAACTTTTTTTAGGTTATGAAGAAGAAGCTTCTTTACAGTTTTCAGAAAGTTTGGAACATGATCATGATTGGCAAGGATTGATTCAACACTCTGAAAAGAACCATGATTTTTTAATCAAGCCTGTTGAACTTTTATCTGAGGAATTAAAAATTGAAGGCAAAGCAAGACAGCGCTATTTCTTACCGAAGCTAGAGGCCTATGCCGCCTACAATCAGTTCAACCAAAGGGAAGAAGACCCTGCTGATGAAGGCGAAAGACAAGAAACAGTGATTGGCTTGCGCTTGACGATGAATCTGTTTGATGGCTTTAAATCTCAACGCGAAAGCAGCGCCTTGAAAGCCGAAGCCCAAGCCATTGAAATGGAAGCACGCTTTAAAAAAAGAGAGTTGGATCTTCATCTTCATGCCGAGATGGAAGAATTAAATCTTTTGCACGGACAAGTTCATGATGCTGAACAAAACATCAAACATTCAGAAAAATATTTTAAACTGACTCAGTCAGAATATGCCCGTGGTGTTAAAAACTCTCCGGATATGTTGAGTGCTTCAGAAAAACTTTTCGCGACACAGGTAAAGATGATTGAAATCATCAAAAAATTCCAAGTCGCAAAAGCGCATTTGCTAGCAAAGTTAGGAAAATAATTTTTATTTAAGAATAAGAAGAAAATTGGTTGCGGGGGCAGGATTTGAACCTACGGCCTTCGGGTTATGAGCCCGACGAGCTACCAGACTGCTCCACCCCGCGACAGGTTGGGACTAGGTGATCAGTTATAGATGAAGGTCCTAATGAGGTCAATGCCTCAAATCTTATTCTCGAATATAATACTGCGTATCATTTGCCGTGCAATAAGGCACATTGACCCAATGAAAGGACGCTTTTGTACTTAGATTAGAACATCTTAGGAGGTTTCTGATGCGATACCTAACCGTGTTGCTCGCTTTCCTACTGTTTTCTGTTCTAACGCAAGCTCAGTCCTTATCAGCCTTTAAAGGGCAAAACCCGAAGGCGCTGGTGGTGTTAATCCCTGGAACGTGGAATTCCCTGATACCGGGAAATATTCGCAGAAACCCCATCAGCAAACAGTTGGAAGTGAATTCTTACTTTAGCTTAGATGTTGTGAATACTTGGGTCAGAAATGGTTATGCTGTCATTATCGTAAACGGATTACTTCCCTTCGGCGATTTTTCTGTGAATGCATCCATCGTTCAGCAGAAGGTTCATAACTGGTATTTCAAAAATTTTCCTAAGGCAGATATTCCAATTACTTTTCTAGGACACAGTGCCGGGGGCTTTTACGCTTTAAAAGCTGCAGAAAAGTCGCGCCACCTTCCGATTCGCAATATCATACTGTTAGCAACACCCCTTCATGGCAGCCCCGTGGCAGACGTGCTTTTTGAATCTGGGCCTTTTAGTCAAAGACTGCGAAGAGCTTTAGAAAAAGCCTCTGACTGCATCGATTTTCAAGGGGCCCTTCATCTGACCAGCCTGTCTGTACGAAGATTTTTAAAAGCTTTGCGAATTCCAGATGGAATAAAAATCTTTGCTACGGCAGGATCCCAACGCCCCCTTCGCTTTCCTGATTACTGGTTAGATGCACGCAGATTGAGTCCCCTCTTTTCTATTACGTCAAAGGTCATCCCTGAAGCTAATGATGGCGTGGTTCCCCTTTCATCCGCCTATGGAGTGGGTCTGCGACTGCGATACACCAGCGGCGAAACGGTTCCAATCAAAAGACTTACAAAGATCCAATGCCATCTTGATCATTCAGAACAATTCTTGGACTACCGTATTTTTAAATTGATGGGGTTCACCCGGATGAATGACATTCGCCAAGAGCAGATTTGGTTTTATGAAAGCTTGATTCAGCAACTCCCAACTCAGGTACATAGCAATTAAAGTTCACTTTAGGACAGTCGTGCTTTGTGCTAAATGTGAAACTTCATCAAAACATTGTTTCTAAAAGATTAAGTTTTTCCTGAACCATCTAGTCCCTCTACAAGAGCTTATTTGTATTCCGATGTATCGATGTAAAGTTACGGTCAAGGTAAGTTTCGCGAATCATTCGATGTGAAAGAGGAAGTATGAAGTTCAGCCGCAAAGTTCTTTTAAGTATAGCAATGGCCTGTATTATCTGCACAACAGCTGCCGTTCTAGTTTCTGCCAATCGTGTGAAACATTTTGGTGAACAAGAATTAGAAGAAAAATCACAAGCAATCCTTTCTCGCTTAGTTGTGGTGCAAGACTACATTGCTTCCCAAGGCGGACTTAATATCTCTATTGATCACGCGCTTAAGAATTTTCCAGACGGTCATTTATCCAAAGATGCCAAGCTTACTATTTTAAAGCAGGTACCGATCTTCGCAGCCATGCAAGTAGGTTCTGTAGGTGCTGAAGAAGAAGGATATAAGTTCCGCATTTTTTCAGATGAACCTCGTAATAAGGACAATGCAGCTACCGCTTCGGAGTTAGAAATTTTAAAACGTTTCGAAGCAGACAAGACCCTTAAAGATATCGTTGAAGTGAACGACAGTGAGGTGATTGTCTATCACCCGGTTCGTTTGGTTGAAAGCCAAGGTTGTCTTTCATGTCATGGTGACCCGAAGACATCCCCGTGGGGTAATGGCAAAGATATTTTAGGCCATCAAATGGAAAACTGGAAAGACGGAAAGCTTCATGGTGCATTTGCCATTATCTCTAGCAAAGCCGAAATCGAGGCTGCTGTCGCTAAGAGCACTTGGTATATTTTAGGCTGGTCTGCTGCTTTGGCTGTCGTTGCTATGATCTTAGGATATTTGACACTGAAAAGACCGATGCAAGCTTTATCAGGTATCGCGGAAAAGTTAGAAGAAGCCGGCACCGGCGTTTCTGATGCAAGTACGAATATTAACAGCGCCTCACAAAGCTTAAGTGAATCGTCTATGAGTGCGGCTTCATCGATCGAAGAAACCACCGCCGCCACGGAACAAATGTCGAGCATGATCAAACTAAACGCCGAACACACCGTAGAAGCAAAAAACTTAGCAGAAATCGCACAAACGAAAGTTCGTGACGGTCGCACAGAAGTCGAAAATTTGATTCAGTCCATGAACGAAATAACGAAGAGCTCTAAGAAAATTGAAGAGATCATTACTGTTATTGACGATATCGCATTCCAAACGAACCTTTTGGCATTGAATGCCGCTGTTGAAGCCGCCCGTGCTGGAGAGCAGGGTAAAGGATTCGCCGTAGTCGCTGATGCCGTTCGCAGTCTTGCGCAAAGAAGTGCGACTTCGGCAAAAGAGATTTCAGGTTTAATTTCTGAAAGCGTTGTTAAAATTGAAGAAGGTCACAAAGCTGTAAAATCAAGTGAATCAATGTTAACTGAAATCGTTGGCCAGATTGAAAAGCTAACGGCTTTAAATATTGAAATCAGCAACGCCAGCACCGAGCAATCTCAAGGTGTCAGCTCCATCAACGCGGCCATCAATGAACTAGATGGCGTCACCCAGAATAATGCTCTTTCGGCCCAAAAATGTGCTGAGGCGGCAGGTATGCTGACAGAACGATCTAATGAAATGCATTCGATGATGCAGGAACTTGTAGGTATCGTTGAAGGCAAAAAAGCCTCTTAAAGTCCGAAAAAATTGAGGACGTGCTGGGCAATAACAAACTCTTCATCCAAATCTAAGGGATCTTCTGGCAAGTACAGAGGGTCCTGATCAGAGCCCTTGTGAAGAGCCGAAAGTTTTTTGCTAGCTTGCTGCCAGTACAGACTTTGCCATTGCCGGTTTGTGTTTTGGGTAAACAGCTCACTTAACTGCAATCCCCTTTTAACTGCAGCACGGACCATTTTTTTCTTTCCAGGGAAATAGTAATCAACGGCTTTAGGAATATCCTCCGGCACTATTAATTCCAATAATAAATAAGTCGTGGCTAGCAACGCTAACAAGTATTCACGATACTGAGCTTTACTTTCCTGGGCCCATGGATGCTCCCCACCTGGGCGATAAATACTTCGGACATTTTCGAAGCACTGGGAATGCTCTTTACCTAATTCATCACCTAAAGCCAGATCCAAAACAACCACTAAGCTTTCTGCGAAATTTAAATATCTTCTTAGGTCAGCTTGCGAGTCAGGAGCTGGCGGAAGCAACTGCCACACAATTCGATGATTTTGCTCGTGATAAAGAGAAATTTCGCTGAACCTTAAAATCGCCGCCATAGCCTGATCGGGATCAGCGACCTGGTGATGATGATCTTTGAACCAACGAATTTCAGAAAGGAGCGGACTGTATTCTATATGGTTTGCGAATAAATCATGGGTACTAAGGGATCTCATCGTAGAGCATACTTTCGGATGAAACTCGCCTTTCATTTGAAAAAAGGTTTTTCTGCTATGACGATAAAGTGAACTTAAGGAAAGAAGTTGAGCATCAAAAGCACATTCTTTTAAAGTTAAGGATGAAAGATTTTTTTTCACCGGCAAAGCCATAATGTGATTCACTGAATTCAAATATTTTTTCAAAGCACTGTTCATGGGCTCAATATTACAGAGAATATAAATAGAGTCGACACTTAACCAAAATTTTTTGGATTTTTTGATGGCCCTCTCTTAATTCTACTTTCGTTGACGGCGTTAGTGAAATTATCTCACTCTATCGAAACAAAATTATAGGAGGTTTCTGATGAAAATGTTTCTTTTTCTTCTGCTTTCAGTTTCTGCCGCTACCGCAGGAGCAAAGTTCTTGGAAAGCCATTACGGTTCTTTGCGCACTCGTGGTTTTGAGCATCACTGTGCCTTTAAGAACAATACTGGTGGGACTTTGGATATGAAGTATGTGGTATTTACGTTTAGACCACTTTCTCCTGACAACAACGATTACGATGTTCAAGAACGTATCGATCAAGTTGTCCGCTCAGGTGAAACGGCTTACGCGAAAATCCACGAATCTCGCGATACGGCGGTTTATTGCCGCTTCTTAGCGCGCTAGTTTTCCAAAAAAAGAAGAGGCTTTTCTTTTGGAAAAGCCTCTTTAACTTTATTAGAAGGTCACTTCTAATTGTCTTTTAGCGGTTGCTACCAGAAGACGAAGAAGAAGATGATGAACGGTTTTGCCCCATCCCTTGACCAGATTGACCTTGTCCACCTTGGCGATTTTGGCCTTGGTTTTGATTTTGGTTTTGGCCTTGATTTTGATTTTGGTTAGATGAAGATTTTCCACCCGTATTTTGGTTCTGATTATTAGGCATTAGATCCCCCTTTTTTGAAAATCCTATCCCGCTTTCAGAAAATGAGAAGCATGATTATAAGCAGTAAAAAGAAATCCGTGCGAAGGAGCATGGAACGCAATCGTTTTTTATCGTTTAGCATTTAAAGTGAATTGAATCAGAAAAATAACAAAAACGATAAAGCAATTTCGACATAAAAAAGACCGTCCCCTTGGACGGTCTTTCACTCGACTCATAAATGAGCTTCTTGGCTAACTATGAGGTTGGAACATTGAAGTCATCATCTTCATCATCCCAATTTTCACTTTCATCGAAATCATCGTCCATATTCGAACCTGCTTTATTTGATGATTGCGATTCTTTATTAGCGAACTGAGAAGAAGATTCTTCTTTGTTTTTGCCTCCAGCTTGCATACCTTGAGGAGCCATTCCTTGAGTTGTTCTAGGTGTTACTTCTTTGTTAGGCATAACTACCTCCTAGTAACTTGCTTTAATTCTACAGCAAATTTCACAGAGGGAATGGAAAGGTCGAGAATTTTCAGTCTAATGGGCAGCCGTTATAGGGCTTTCTTGTAGGCCTTAGCTGCCCTTACCAAATGAACTGTGTCATCCGAAAGATCAAAATAAATACGCAACTCAAGGTTCTGAAGATCAGCTCGAACTTCTATAGCTTTTTGTATAAGGATGGATTCAGGGACCGAAGGGTATTGGTGACGAACGAAGTTTTCAATGAAACCAGTAAGTATAGAATCACTTAGCGCGGACATTGGAATTTCAACGAAATTGGATACACCGATTTTTTTATCACTGGCCATAAATACCCATGTTTAGATGTTAACCCAAATCAGTTTACAGGTAAATATGTGTTTATTTACTAAAGCCTAAAGATGCGAAATAAGTTCTTTCGCCAGACCTACGCCCATGAAAATAAGCGTGGTCACAATAGCCATGGCAGGATAATACCAACCGGGAGTGTCTTGTAGATTATTTGGGCGCGACATGACACTCCAAGTTCACACATTGCTTAGCAGCCATAATACTATCGGTATTTTCCCGCCTTGCTGAAGACCATCTTAAAAATTTAAAAGATTTTTTCCATCATCTTTTATTTCTCTAGGAATCGAAATTTGAGAATTGAAGTTGTGACCCTTTAAAATATATCCAACGCCTCTTACCGTTTGAATAAGTGGACTTTGAAAGCCACTGTTTAATTTTGAGCGCAGTCGACAGATCAAAACATCGACAATATTTGTTTGCGGATCAAAATCGTAATTCCAAATCTCTTTTAGAATCACTTTTTTAGAAACGATCTGATTGGGGTGACGCAAAAAAAGACATAACAAATCATATTCGACACCATGTAAATCTAGAGGCTTCCCTTCCCGAGACACTTTTCTTGAAAGTCGATTCAGCTTCAAATCTTGAAATTCCAAAGTCGTTACTTCCACGCTTTTTTGCGTGCGTTTAAGAAGATTCTTAATGCGAATTTGTAATTCCAAAACCGAAAATGGTTTCAAAAGATAGTCGTCCCCACCCAAGGTCAATCCTTGCACACGATCATCAACATTATTTAATGCACTTAAGATTAAAACAGGAAGTTGAGGCTTACTTTCACGAAGGGTTTTTAAAATTGCAAAACCATTTACTTTCGGAAGCATAAGATCTAGGACAATGAGATCATAACTTCCGGTTTGCAATTCTTCTAATCCCTGTTGCCCGCAATGAGCGACATGGCTTTCGAAACCAAGTTCACTGACTGCTTTTTTAGTTATTGCCGCAATTTCAATATCATCTTCCAAAATCAGACAATGCATTTCATCCCCCGCTGTCGTCTTAGAGAAATCTAATCACGAAGTTAAAAAACAAAAAAGTGTGAATATATGGGATTTCTTACACTTAAAAAGGCGCTCGTCACTTTGCTCATTTTATCTACAAAATCAGACTAGAGACACTATATATAGAGACGGAAGAGGCGCTTCACCACTGGTATTTCCGCGGCAGAAGAAACGGACAATTTAAGATTTTTGATAAGAAAATAAAAAAATATCCATTTTCATTAGAGATTGGATATTCAGCGAATCTAATTTCATATTAGCAATTGTTTAGAAGAATGGAATTACGGCAAAGTACTAGCGAAAATTTACTACTATTTTTTCTTTTCTGAAAACTCGCAGTGCAAACAAACTCGTGAATAAGGACTGAGTCTTAAACCCTTTCTTAAAAAGGCTTCGCGACATTGAGGACAAACAGCGTTTGCCAAACGAAGAGTGCAAACAATCAGACCCAACCCGCAAATCAAAAATATAAAAGAGCTGATATTTAGAATAATACGGGATCCTTCCGACACAAAACACAGCGTTGGTGCGACGACAAGAAAACCAAATAAAAAACTCAAAGCTGCTACCCTAGTTTGTTTAACATCCTTCATCATCTGCACCACCAAGTTGTGATCACTTTTGTAGATATCTTAACAACTTGAAGCAATGAAAGAAACTAAAACTAAACAAATTTTAATTCAAAAGATGTTTTGGACTTGAGCGCTGAATTTAATCAAAATATTCTTCTAGGACAAACTCTATTGGTGATGAGGAAAAATGAAACATCTTCTTACAGCGACATTTCTTATAACACTTGTTTTAATTTCTGCTTGTACAACCTCACCTACGGGTCGACGTCAGCTTTTGCTTCTTCCTGAGTCGCAAATGCAAGAGATGGGCGCGCAAGCGTTCACGGAAATGAAGGGTAAGACCCCTACTGAAAAAGATCCTAAGTTAAATAACTATGTAAAATGCATAGTCGATCATCTTGCTGTGCAAATCAAAGAAGGTGAAATTCCCAAACAATGGGATGTGGTTGTCTTTAAGTCTGATGAAGCAAATGCCTTTGCACTTCCTGGCGGAAAAGTCGGAGTTTACACCGGCCTTCTTAAAGTCGCAGCAACCCAAGATCAATTAGCAGCGGTTATCGGCCACGAGATGGGTCATGTAATTGCCCAACACGGAAACGCCCGGGTGTCTGAGACTCTGGTAGCCCAAGGCGGATTAGATATCGTCAACACGGTTCTCGCACAAAGGCAGGGACAGAATTATGATCTTTTGATGGCGGGACTTGGTTTAGGAGCACAGTACGGCGTTCTGATGCCCCACGGTCGCGCACAAGAAAGCGAAGCTGACGTGTTGGGCCTGCAGCTTATGGCCAAGGCGGGATTTGACCCTCGAGCTTCTGTGGAGCTTTGGAAAAACATGGGAAAAGCCGGCGGCTCACAACCTCCTGAATTTCTTTCAACCCATCCCTCCCATGGGACCCGTATTGAAAACCTCAATGACAATATGAAGAACGCCTTGGCCCTTGCTAGCCAAAGCACTTCAAAGCCAAACTGTGTTCGGTAATTTCGCGATGACTTTAAACTTTGGCACATGTATACCCGTAAGGCGAGGATACTATGTCTGAAGAACGTTTGATCGACATTGAAACAAAAATTTTGCACCAAGAACACCTGATCGAAGAACTGAATCAGGTTGTCTATTCTCAGCAAAAGACTATCGATAAACTAGAAACTTTGTTGACTGGATTAACAAAACGCCTGAAAGAAGCTTTAGGCGGCGAATCTGACGACATTAGACCTAACGAAAAGCCCCCGCATTACTAGGACAGATACCCGCTGCCAGGACACATTAGTCCTGGTTTATTTTATCAGCTCTTCGTGAGCCATCTTTACTTCCTCCACGCCCATTCTTAGCATCAGTCCAAGTGGAGGTTTCTATGAAATTAATATTATTATTGGCACTAGGTTTCGGATTCAGCCTGTCAGCGCTGGCTTCCGAAGAAACTATCGGTGGGCGTGGGACCTTGGAAAATATTTTTCCAGTATCCGGAGAATCCTTGTCTTTGCCTGATTTTGCTGAGCGACTAACGACACCGCAAACCGAAGACGTCAACTCTTCAACCTATACCTGCAGAGCTTGGACAAACTGTCCTGGAGGATTCCGCATCTCATGCTGGTCAAGAGGTTATCGTTGTTATTCTGAGGTGACGCCGGGATATCGAGTGTATTGCAGCGCCACTTCACGCAGTGGACGAACTGATTACTGGGTTTATTATTGCTACTAAAGTGTCACTGGCGTTTTTAAAGGACGCACTTTTGTCGTCGAAAAATTATCGAGAGATTCCCAATGATCCCGAAGAAACTGCTTTATTTCTTTGGGATCTTTACTTTGTAAGGACACCCACTTTTGAATCGCTGATTCTTTAATAAAGATAGGACTGCGATCATGGCCAGCTTTAGCGATGAATGGATATGGTGGTGAAGTCAAAATCGCGTAGGACTCAATCACCTCTCCGGTGGTTGCATCTTTCCAGCGATCCCAGATACCGGCAGCATGAAGAATTTTTTCTTTCCCAAAGGCCACCATGTTACCCCCCAGCTCCCCTTCATAAATCGGCTCTATAAAAGTTGTAAGGGGAACGACGCAGTGACGTTCGACGAAGGGCCCCTTCCAAGTAGGCTTCGTTTCAATATCTTCGATACGCGCATTATAGGTGGCAAACTTCACGCGACGGTCTTTGGACCACGACGGCACCAGGGAATAATTTAATTTCGAAAGCCTTCCGTCTTTAAAAACGATTCCCGGTTTGTAGGGAAAGACCTGCATGTCGATAAGTTCTTCGAACTTTTCGTCAATATCAGCATGATAGATATCTGCTAGACGCTTGGCCTCAGTCTTTAAGGTATACTGTGAGCACATGGGTTCATCTTACCGCTTTACGCGAAATTTAACTAGTTTTTAAAGAACAACATCCGGACCAGGTTCTGGAAATTTCTCTCCATAAACTTTAACCATCTTAATTAGGTCACTGCGACTGATGGGTTTAACGAGATAATCGCTAAATCCAGCCTTGATACATCGCTCTCGCTCTCCCTTCATAGCATGCGCAGTCAGGGCTAAGATGGGACGACGGTAGCCCTTTTTCCTTAAAATCTCAACGGCTTCATACCCATTTAAAATTGGCATTTGTAAATCCATAAATACCACATCCACTTCAGTGCCCTCTAAATAATCGATGGCCTTTTCAGCAGAGTCAAAACACGTAACCGTAGCACCAGCCATAGTTAGAAAACGGTAGACAAGCTCCAGATTATCGCTTGAATCATCAACGGTAACAACCTTGGCTCCGTCAACTCTTCCATAGCTAGTACGAGGTGTTCGGGTGGAAGCAAAGTGACTTACAATTCGTGGACCACCGAGAGATAATTTATCCACTTCACCGATATCAATGCGTACTACAAACGTTGATCCTTTTCCTGGTGAACTTTCCTTTAAAATAACATCCCCGCCTAAGGCTCTTGCCAATTGGCGTGAAAGATACAGCCCCAAACCCGTGCCTCCGAATTTGCGACTCATACTTGCGTCAGCTTGGGTAAACGGCTGAAAAAGGTTTTGTCTCTTTTCATTTGAGATACCAGGACCTGTATCCTTAACTATCACTTCCAAAAAGGATGACTCCCCTTTTTTGTCATTCAGAAACAATTGAACAGCAACATCAACACTTCCTTTTTCAGTAAATTTGATCGCATTTCCGATAATATTGATCAGAATCTGACGAAACCGCGTGTAATCCGAAAAAATGTTTTTCGGAAGGTCCGACACAGGTTGAATTGAAAAACTTAAACCTTTTTCCTGAGCCTTAAAGCCCAACAAGGCACCGACGTCATCCAAAGTTTCTTGCAAACTGAAATTTTGTTTTTCAATTTCTAATTTATTGGCTTCAACCTTTGAGATATCCAGTATTTCATTAATGATATTAAACAATTGTTCGCCGTTGCGTTTAATTGTTAAAAGGTGATTTGTCTGTTGCGACGGTGAAGCGGGATCTTCAATCAAGAGCTGGGCAAATCCGATCATTGCTCCTAGCGGAGTGCGAATTTCATGGCTCATGTTTGCCAAGAATGCAGATTTAGCTTCATTGGCAGCTTCCGCTTTGGCTTTCGCTAAAGCCAATTCCTGTTCTGTTTCTTTTTGTTTGCTAATATCCTGCAAAGTTCCAATCACCCTAATGGGTGTGCCGCTTTCGTTCCTAACAACAGTGGCTGATACGAGCGCCCAAAATCTTCCCCCGTCTTTCCTTACATAAGTAAATTCACTGGTTGGTGATTCAGTATCAAGTAGAATGCCATGATATCTTTGTCTTCTTTCTGTGAGGTCTTCTGTAGGGACGAGGTCTTCTAGGTTCATTTTCAATAGCTCGTTTTTACTGTAGCCAGAGATGGCACTGAACTTTTCATTTACATTTATAAATTTACCAGTTGGCGCATCTAATTCAAAAGAACCAGTACCACCTAATTCAAAATAGGACCGAAACTGATTTTCACTGCGCTTGATTTCTTCATAGGCTTTTCTTTGTTCGGTTAGATCGTTGATAAGCAATATCACACGCACTACTTTTTGATCCCTATCGAAAACGGGCATGTAGTTTGCCTGAACGTAGCGCAACCCCTTACCTGGATAGAATACTTCGATTTCGAATTTTTGCTGTTCTCCCTGAAGTGCCTTTAAAAAATGCGGTTTAATTCTCATATAGAGGTCCGAGGGCATTATCTCTGACAACGTTTTTCCAAGAATAAATTCTTGATCTTTATTCATCCAGTTAGCATAAGCCTCGTTGACAATTTCATATCGTTCCCATGGATCCACAGCTGCCATCAGTGATGGCAAGGCATCGATAACAACACGAAGGCTGCGCGCACCCTGCTCTGTTTCGATTTTACTTAAATTTAATTCTCGAGTTCGTTGCTCAACTCTGGTTTCAAGGTCCGCTGTAATGGCTTCTAAATCGAGTCTTCTTTGTTCTGCCAATTTAGCTGCTTCTGCTACTGTAAAAATCTGGGGTCTTAGCTTTATGAGCCAAATACTAGTAATCACCGAGGCGGCAGCAGTAACAATTTTTACGAATCCGCTCGCCCAATAGTCGGTGTACCATAAATTCCAAATTTCCATAAAATGAGTCAGTCCACAGGCTCCGATAAACGTACCAAATGCCAACATCACCGCAGAAAAAGGGATACGTATTCGTTTGACTATAAAATATAGACTTAGTGAGATCGCTAAATATGCTAAGCCAATAAGCAGATCACTGATTGCATGAATGCCCAGTAAAATGGGCTGCCATAAGAAACAATGACCATGGGGCATGAAGTTTTGCTCTGAAAAAAAGTCCCAAAAGGAGTTCAATTATGCCTCCGCGCAATTTGATAAGTTGGAATTATATGGCGCGGACTTAGAGAAGGACTCATGTATTGTTACATAGCTCCTTTAGAAAACAATAAACGGTCTGAAAAACTTCAACACGCCATATTACATTTGTTAAATGTGAGAATTCTTTCTTCCAACTGCCACCTGTTTGGTCTACTAATTTATACCCATGTTGAAAGACAAAAATTCAAAGAAAAGCCATTTTTTGCATTTGTATGATCGCGATACTCAACTAGTAAAGACGGTCACTAACTTTATCATCACGGGTCTGCTCAACGGCGAAGCCGTCATCCTCGTGGCAACCAAGGAACATCTCGAAGCCTTCCGCAGTCACTTAAATCACTTGGGTTTTGATACTGCTTCCGCGCTGGAACGTTCACAGCTTTGCATCTTAGATGCCCAAGAAACTCTTGCAAAGTTTATGGTTGATGGGATGCCAGACAAAGATTTATTCCTGAACCACATCGGTTCATTTCTTGATCAAAAAATTGCGCAGTTCCCAGCAGTTCGCGCCTATGGCGAGATGGTCAACGTTTTAATGAAGGGCAATAATCCTAAGGCCACCTTGGCTCTTGAAGGACTGTGGAATGAACTCTCTTTAACCCGAGATTTTTCTCTTCTGTGCGGCTATCACAACGGCGCATTCGTTAGCGACAAGGGCGGCGAAAGTTTAAATCAAGTGTGCTGCAGTCATGATCACATTATTTCTGCTGATGATATTGAGAATTCTAATGAAGACTTGCAAAAGTTGCTAATTCAACAATTCCAATACAAAACGATGCTATTGCAAAATGAAGTTGCGCAAAGAAAAACTACAGAGCGAGCGCTCCGTGATATCGAAAATGATCTTTTAAAGGTTACTACCAACGCCGAAATTCAAAATGAAACCCTGCTAGAAAATCTTAGTGGGGCGCTTAAAATTTCTTTATCTTCAATCCTAACTTCGGTTGATAAATTAAAGACAACAAAAAACGATGACATTTCGTTATTGGAAATTGAAAAGAGCGCTCGGACCTTGGCTGCGATTTCAAGCAATCTAAGAAGTCTTCAATAAAAAAAAAAAAGGGAAGCAAGTGCTTCCCTTTTTTATGCTAAATAAATGATCTCTTTTAATTTGTTTTCCATCTGTGTAAGTAGATCTGAAACGTCACATTTCTTACTTGTACTTGCCAGGATGAGCTCCAACTTCTGGGTTAGTTCTAAATACTCCACACCTAATGGTTGTCGCTCAAGCTGGATAAAGCCAGCGATCAACCAATGATCTTTGATAAACTCCCTTGGACATTTTCGGCCATTCAGCACCATTGTATAAAGGGCGCGCAACTGATTAAGCTGATTTTTTAAGTTACTACGAACGGTCAAGTGACTAGCGTCTAAAGCGAGTTCTTTCATTTTTCTACCCTTATTGAATCGCGCAATTCATTTTTAGAGAGTCCCCATTTTTACTTTGCGCAAGCAGAAAGGATTTTGGCTTATCCGAAACATTGAAAATAGAATATTGGTGATGGGAACCACCTTGCTCTCGTATTTTTACTAAAACATGATAGCGCCGATAAGATATAGCACCTTCGAAGGTGTGAGTTAATGTTTGAATATTTCTTTGCTGACCCTGGCTTAGGATAAGGGATTGTTTAAAATCCACGCCTGACACGTTTTCCCAAAGCGCACATTGCAAAGTTTCTGCAAGACTAGGCATAGAAACTAAAACACCTAGGAAAGAAATAGTAATGAACATGAGAGCTTTCAAATCAAACCTCTTCAAACGGAAACGATATATACTCTTGTTAGTAAATTGTGACTAGTTTTTATCAAGATTCATTGATTACGTTTTGGCCATTCATGACTTGAGTATGATGACGTCTTCTGCTTTTATTAGCTTTGTTAAAGGAGATTAGAAATGGCATTCCGTTGGTTAGGAAAATCAGATGATGGCAGAACAGTGACCCTACAGCGTCTTGAGGGCTGCCCTATTGCCACTCCGGCCTATGCAACGGATACTTGGATGCAGAACAACGCCGACCTTGTAAGAATCGGAATCGTGCTTGATGTGGAAACCACCGGCTTAAACCAATCTGAAGACAAGATTATTGAAATTGGAATGCGCCAATTTTTCTTTAATCGCAACACCGGTGAAGTTTTAAAATTGGGAGCCGCCTACAGTTCCTTCCAAGATCCCAGCGTGGCTATTTCTGCAGAGATTTCGGAACTTACAGGCATTACTGATGAAATGGTCGCAGGAAAAAATATTGATTGGGCGGAAGTAAATAAACTTTTGGAACAAGCCAGCTTGATCATCGCCCACAATGCGCGCTTTGATCGCCCGTTCATTGATAGAAAATCATCAATATCAAAAGAAAAAATTTGGGGTTGTTCAGTGAAACAGGTCAACTGGAATGGTCAAGGTTTTACCAGTTCCAAACTTGAGTTGTTAAATGTCTATCACGGTTTTTTTACCGACTCTCATCGCGCGATCAACGATGTGGATGCCTTGTTATATCTCATCAGCCTTCCTGGTAAAAATAATCAACCTTACCTTGCGGAACTTTTGCACAATGCACGCAGACCAATGGCCCATGTTATTGCTAGCAGTGCCCCTTTTGAATCCAAAGAATTTTTAAAGGGACGCGGTTATTCGTGGGACAATGTAAATCGCTTTTGGGCAAAAATTATTTTTAAGGACGAACTATCTAGCGAGATGGTCTGGTTAGAGGAAAGCGTTTACTGCGGTCCTTTCGGCGGAATCGTGCGCGATATCGCGCTTGCAGATTCGTTTAAATCCTAATCGAGTTTAAAACGACAATCATATCTCTAAGTGTTTTCCAGCACAATGTTCAGTGAAGCGTCCTCACGGCTCTTTACAATGATAGACTATATCTAAGCGACTTGACGGAACGTAGTTAGTGCACATCTTTGTTACATCCCCATGTTTTTTGATGGGGAAAGTGAGGTAACCGTGTCCTATGTCTCTGGATTCATACCAGTTATTCCTTTAAAAAACTCGGTGCTATTCCCTGATATCGCCATGCCGTTGCGGGTGGGAAGAGAAAAAAGTATTTCCGCTTTGCAAAAAGCCTTAAAAGAAAATCACTGGGTCGTTTTACTTACGCAAAAAAATCCTGATGATAACATCAATAAAATGGAAGACCTTTATTCCGTCGGCACTTTAGCCAAGGTTGAATCCTTTCGTGTCGATCCAGACGGAAGTTACAATGTTTTAGTTAAAGCCCATCAACGAGTTCGTGTTGTACAAACCCAGGAAACCGAGGGTTTTTTTGAAGTGCAAAGCGAAGGATATGAAGATCGCGGTGTGATGGATAAAAAAACCGAAGAGGCTTTGCTTTCCAGTCTTCACTTATTAAGTGATGAACTTTTAGACCTACTTCCTGGAAGCGCTAAACAAGTCAAAGAAATGCTGGATGATATCGAAGACCTGACCACACTGAGCAATATGGTGGCGGCCTACGCTGATATTTCCGTAACGGAAAAACAAGACATTCTTGAAACAGCAACCTTAAAAGATCGAACATTAAAACTTTTAGATCGCCTGCAAGAATTGAAAGAGCGCTTGAAAGTTCAGCGCGGTATTCGCGACAAACTGAACGAAAGCTTCCAGCAAAGTCAGAAAGAAACGATTTTGCGGGAACAGATGCGAGTCATTCGCGAAGAGCTGGGCGAAGGCGAAAATGGCGACCTTTTTTCAAAATTCAAAGAGCGCATTGAAAAAGCCGGAATGCCCCTGGAAGCTTTCGAGCTTGCTAGCAATCAACTAAAAAGGCTTGAAACAATTAATTCAGCTTCACCAGAATATCAAATGATTCGCACTCATCTGGAATTGATGCTGGACTTACCGTGGAGCAAATCATCCGATCAAAAAGAAATCGATTTAGATGATGCTGAACGAATTTTAAATGAAGATCACTATGGCTTAGAAAAAATCAAAGGCCGTATTCTGCAACATTTGGCGGTGATGAAGTTAAGAAAATCCCATCAGGGTTCTATTTTAATGTTTATTGGGCCCCCTGGAGTTGGTAAGACGTCTTTGGGGAAAAGTATTGCGCGAGCTCTAGGTAAAAAATATGTTCGCGTCAGTCTGGGCGGCGTCAGAGATGATGCTGAAATTCGCGGACATCGCCGAACTTACATTGGCGCCCTTCCCGGCCGAATCATCTCTGCAATTAAAAAAGCAGGAGAAAACGATCCTGTCTTCGTCTTAGATGAGATTGATAAACTTACCAAAGGCTTTGGTGGCGATCCTGCTTCTGCGATGCTTGAGGTGTTAGATCCTGAACAGAATAACAGTTTCCAAGATCATTACTTGGACACTCCGTTTGATCTTTCCAAAGTCTTTTTCATTGCGACTGCGAACTCTTTAGAGGGAATTCCATTACCACTTTTAGATCGTATGGAAGTAGTGGATTTAAGTGGTTACACCATCGACGAGAAAAAACAAATTGCCCAACGTTACCTTTGGCCTAAACAGCTGAAAGAACATGGTCTTGATAATGAGTCTTTAAAAATAACAGAGGAGGCTCTGTTAAAATTGCTGACTCACTACACCCGCGAAGCCGGTGTGCGGGATCTGCAAAGAAAGATCGCGACCATCTGTAAATTCATGAGTTTGAAGTTAGTTAAAACCGACGGTCGAGGTCTGACTGTGGATGTGAAAGACCTTGAAGAAATCCTGGGTAGCGAACGATTCTCTAGTGATATGACAGAGACTCTTCTTCCGCCCGGTGTGGTTACGGGCCTTGCGTGGACTCCAGTGGGTGGCGACATCCTATTTATAGAATCGGCGCAAATGGCTGGAACTGGACAGCTCTTGTTAACAGGGCAGCTGGGTGAGGTTATGCAAGAATCAGCTAAGATCGCCTTAAGCTTGCTGAAGTCCCGCCTGCCTTTAGCTGATCCCTTATTAGACTTTAGTAAAAAAGATATACACGTCCATGTACCTGCCGGCGCAATACCTAAAGATGGTCCCTCGGCGGGATTAACCATGGTTGCCTCAATGGCTTCCTTGTTACTTGGAAAACCCGTAGATCCCAAACTTGCGATGAGTGGCGAAATCTCTTTACGCGGAAGCATTCTTCCCGTGGGAGGAATCAAAGAAAAAGTAATCGCTGCCCACCGGGCCGGGGTTCGTGAAGTGATTCTATGTAACAAAAACGAAAAAGATCTTAAGGAAATCCCTAAAGAAATTTTAAAAGACATTCAGTTTCATTTCGTTGAAGATGTGAATGACGTTTTAAAGTTAACTTTGGGCGTGGAGCTTCCCCGTTGGGAAAGATTGCCTCCACCTCCTCCTTCACCTGGAACGCCGCCAATGATCCCTACAGTGTAGCTGGGACGCTTTTGTCTCATCTTGAGACAGTGAAAGGTTACGCTGTTAGGTTTTCTTAGACAGGTGTTCAGCGATTTAAGTATCTCCTGCATTTTGTTTCCTCTGCAGTTTGGCTTCCCCTTTGCTTTAGGAAAGACAAACATCAGGGGGAACAAGATGAATACAAATATTTATATCACGGGCGCTAACACTATTCCGACGCAGCTTAAGAAAGTGAATAGCTTTAACTGCAGTCTTATTGAAAACCCATATAACTTAAGAAATGCCCTTCAACAAAGTTCTGGGGAAAATATCATCGTAGTTTACTTGCCGTTTTTAGAAGTGCGTCACTTCGATTTGTACTCTTACCTACAAAAAAGTTTTAACAACGTAAAAACGATTTTCATCGTAAATGAATTGTCAGGCCCCATGCGCATTCGCCTGAAAAGCAACAAAGACTTTATCGTGCTGTGGAAAACTGAAGAAGAAAATCTGCATAAGGACATTATCGCCTATCTGAACGGAAAAGATTTGGAACTTCGCCAGGACAGCCGCGAATCCCATTCTCCCCGTCCATTGCTAAGTCCTTCGCTACTGCCTGCGGGAATGGAAAACAAAGGGTTCCAACCTATTCTTGGTGGCAGTTTTGAAAATATCTCGATCAATGGATCTTGCGTTAAAATCAAAGCCCCTTTTTATGCTAAGAAAGACTTTATCAACCTTAGCTATCAAAATAAAAAAGGTGAATATGTCCAAGTGGAAGGCCAAGTTCGGTGGACAAGATGGAATGCGAACGAAGAAATTCAAGAGCTGGGAGTGCAGTTTCTGACTCAAGGCTAACATAGAACATATTGCCTCCCCCTCTAAACTGTGCGTTGATTGACAGAGGGGGATTTTATGCGTTTTATTTTGCTTCTCGCTTTTGTTTTTTCATTCCACAGCTTGGCTTTGGCTAAAAGCATCTACGTAAGTGGACGAGGACAACAATACTCCTTCTGCAACGCCAATAGCGGTTCTCTTTGTTTTTCAAATATTCAACGTCAATCTGAATCCGAAGCACAACGAAATGCCCGTTTCACTTGCGAAGTTTCTGAACGCGGCAGATCGATAACTTATACAACTACCTGCAATACTTTCTGCAGTCCCAACTATCTTCCGCCTCGTCACGATGGAACATGGATCAACTGTCGATCTGATTGCCGCATGCAATGTGAAGTGAGGGACTAGCCATGATTGAAATTTTAAAAGCCCGGGGTCTTTTCGTTAACTGGCTGCTCTTTTTATTTTTGTTAGTCCTATTTGTTATAATCAACATTCCTTTTGTCGTACCTTTGGTTCTGGCGGGAATTTTTGCACTGGGAATGAATGATCTGATTTACCGAATTTCTGATCGCACCAAGATCAACCGCAAAACATTGATTGTGTTTTTTATTATCGGCGGCTTCATTGGGTTTTGGTTACCGATTTCCCTTGCGATCTATCGCTTGGTTACAAGTCTTAGCCAGCCACAGACAATTGAAAAAGATAAGATCTTACAACAAGTGCAATCTTTAAAAGAGTTTGTGCTTAACGGTGCGCAAAGAGTTTCTGATCTTACTGGTGCTGATCTGATGACCCCGATGCGGGACTTCGCCGAGGGTTCGTTAAAAAAGATCGGCACTATTCTTTTGAATTTTTCAACGGAGCTTTTGGCTCAGCTGCCTCAGATTGTAGTATCCAGCGTGGTATTCATAGCGGCCCTTTCCGTTCTTTTATGGAAGGCTCCCCGTGTGAAAGATTGGATTTTAAAATACAGTCCGTTGAATCCTGAAATGACCGAACCCGTGATCAGAATATTTAAAAAAAGCTGCTCACTGACTTTGTTTTCAACTTTAGTTATCGGTCTTATTCAAGCAACCGTTGTGGGCCTTGGCAGCGTCATCTTTGGTGAAGGGGACTTCTGGCTTGTGATCACACTGACATTCTTCCTGTCGTTTATTCCAGTGATTGGTGCAGCACCTGTGGCATTCGCATTGGCGGTGCTTGCTTTCGTGGGCAATCGCCCCGGAGCTGCAGCAGGCTTGGTCGTAGTGGGTCTTATTGCCGGAAGTATTGATAATATTCTTCGACCCTACATGGTCGGTGGAGAAGAAGATATTTCTGTTGTGGTGGCGTTTACGAGCGTGGTCGGAGCCATTATCATCATGGGAATTCCGGGCCTTTTAATCGGCCCGGTGATTATGAATTTATTTGTAAGAATCAGTCCGCTTTTACTTAAAGTTAGAGATAACTAAAGTTTTTTAATAAAGGACTTAAAGAAATCATTGCCTTTGTCATCGACGATGATGAAGGCCGGGAAATCTTTAACTTCGATTTTCCAAACTGATTCCATTCCAAGTTCTGGGAAATCTAAAACTTCAACTTTGGTGATGCACTCTTTACCTAAGCGGGCCGCAGGTCCACCAATGGAACCTAAATAGAAACCACCATACTGCTTGCATGCTTCAGTTACCTGCGGGCTGCGGTTTCCCTTACCCAACATGATCATCGAAGCACCAAGGCTTTGGAAAGTACCTACATAAGGATCCATGCGTTCACTTGTCGTCGGACCGAAAGCTCCTGAAGCATAACCTTTTGGAGTTTTCGCAGGTCCCGCATAATAAACGGCATAATTTTTAAAATATTCAGGAACACCTTCACCACGATCGACTTTTTCTTTTAATTTCGCATGGGCGATATCGCGCGCCACTATCAAGGGACCATTTAGCATCACGCGTGTCGCGACTTTTTGTTCCGAAAGAATTTTTAAAGTTTCTTGGATGGGTTTATTTAAATCAATTTCGATCGCTTTTGCTTCTGCATCTTTCAGATGATTGGGAAGATACTGCTCAGGATGAAGTTCAAGTTGCTCTAGGAAAATACCATCGCGAGTAATTTTACCTTTGATATTTCTATCCGCGGAACAACTTACACCGACACCAATCGGGCAACTGGCCCCATGACGAGGCAAACGAATCACACGCACATCGTGCACGAAGTATTTACCGCCGAACTGGGCACCAATTCCTGTCTCACGGGCCCACTCCTCAACCTTCTTTTCCATTTCAAGATCACGGTAGGCCCTGCCGCCGTCGCTGCCTGTGGTTGGCAAACCATCAAGATAACCTGCAGAAGCGTATTTTACGATTTTCAGAGTTTCCTCTGCAGAAGTACCGCCTACGCAAAACGCTAAATGGTACGGAGGACATGCCGCTGTACCTAGTGAGTTTAAAGTCTCTCTAACAAACTTTTCAAAACCTTCAGGATTTAAAACAGCTTTGGTTTTTTGATAAAGGTAGGATTTATTGGCACTACCGCCACCTTTTGCTAAAAACAAAAAGTTATATTCGTCACCTTGCTCTGAATACAGATCAATCTGTGCAGGCAAGTTAGAACCCGTGTTTTTTTCTTCAAAGAATGAAAGCGCAGCCATTTGCGAAAAACGTAAGTTGCGCTTTTGGTAGGTATTGAAGATACCTTTTGAAAGATGCTCTTTATCATCAGCCCCAGTGAAAACTCTTTCACCTTTTTTACCCACCACAATGGCTGTTCCGGTATCTTGGCAGGATGGAAATTCCATTTGCGCTGCGATGATGGCATTTTTCAATAAATCCACTGCCACGAAACGATCGTTCGGTGAGGCTTCTGGATCTTTAAGAATGTTTTCTAATTTTTCTAAATGCGCTGGGCGAAGCAGATGGGATACGTCGCTTAATGCCTCTTGGGCAAGGAATTCAAGGGCAGCCGGTTCAACAACCAAAACTTCTTTATCGCCAAATTTTTCGACGCGAACATGGTCGCCAGAGATTTTTTTGTATTGAGTGGTATCTTTTTGTTTTTCGTAAAGCGGAGAATATTTAAATGACATAGCACATAAAATAACAAATGCGCTGTTCCGCGCGCAAGCCTCGGTGCGGCTTTTTTAGGTGGGCTTTGGGATGGGATTTTTAAGAAGCCGTGATTACGGCGGTTTTTTGTCGACCGAGGTCTCTGGCGTTCAGAGTTGGTCTAGAACCTTACCGAGGTTTTGAGGATTTTCCGCTTCCCTTCTGGCTTTCGCCGGGGTGGCATCCTCTGCTTGAAATAGAACTTATCGCCCTAGACCTATAAGCACAAACTCATAATTTTTGTACTTTCCATAAGTTTTTCTTATGGATAAAAGGGTGCAGCTTTTCATTGCTTTGGCCGCCAAAAATGGAAACTTCAGCTGAAATTTTTGCATCGTTCCACTGTTTAACTTCTAGCTATTTTCATTCTGGAAGCGAGTTCTGTTCCGCCTGATGTTGTCTTGACGAAATCTTAAAATATGAACTGTGTTCCGAAGGGCTGTTTCGTTGGACTTTCTTAATATTTTAAATTAGCTTCTGGGAAAATTTTACTGGAGGCTCCATGGCTCTTTTGCTCGTAAGCTTATGTCTTGCGGCGGTGATCACGCTGTATTTCAAGAACAACCCTTTGGGTCATTCAAGAAAATTCATGATCCGTCGTTTCATCAACTGGTTCCCTCTAGGAATGACTTACGCCTTCCTTTACATGGCTCGATACAATCTGAACGTATCTAAGAACGCCATGGGCGATATGATGACCAAAGAACAATTTGGTTTGATCTTCGCAGCCGGTACAATCACGTACGGCCTTTCCTTCCTTTTAAATGGTCCTTTAGTTGATAAAATCGGTGGTAAAAAAGGTATCATTATCGCCGCTATCGGTTCATCAATTGTGAATCTTTTGATGGCCGGTGTAACTTATCTTTACCTTATTGGTGAACTTAAAACGAACATGGTTGTTGCGTTCTCGTGCTTGTATGCTTTGAACATGTTCTTCCAAAGTTACGGTGCCGTTTCCATTATCAAAGTAAAGGCTTACTGGTTCCACGTGCGTGAGCGCGGTGTTTTCGGAGCGATCTTTGGTACTTTGATTTCTTTCGGGGTTTACTTCGCATTTGACTGGGGTCAAGCGATCGTAGACGCCTCTAAGGTGAATCCTACTGGCGAAAGAACGGCTTTTGGTAACTTCATTGCTCACATCTTTGCTATCGACACCGGAACAACTGACGCCACTTGGTTGGTATTCTGTATTCCTGCTTTCTTGTTGATGATTTGGGCTTTAATCGACATGGTTCTTTTAAAGGACTCTCCAAAGGATGCTAACTTTGATGAGTTTGATACAGCCGACGCATCTTCTAATCCAGGTGAAGATGATGATAAGTTGCAAATCTCTATTGGCTTCATGCTTAAGAAGATCTTCACGAACCCGGTCATGATCACAATCGCCTTAGTGGATTTCACTTCAGGTGTTTTACGTAATGGTATCATGCAATGGTATTTAGTTTTTGCTAAAGAAATGAAAGACAAAGATGCTGCTTTCTTTGAAGGTTCAAAATTCTTCATCGAGAACTGGGGGCTATTACTTTGCTTAACTGGTATCTTCGGTGGATTCCTAGCGGGAATTATTTCTGACCGTGTTTTCAACTCTCGTCGTGGACCTCCGGCAGCGATCAACAACGCCATCATGGTTGTATTGTTAACGATCATGGCTTTCTCGCTATTCAGAAATCCAACTGTGCTAGGATTGTCAGCTGTGATGATCACTTTAACTGTTATCGGTGTTCACTCATTGATGTCAGGAACAGCAGCCGCTGACTTCGGCGGTAAGAAAATGACTGCGACAGCATCAGGCATCGTTGACGGCTTCGTATACCTTGGTAGCGGTATCCAATCTTTGGCGATCGGTTTTTTAAGTGCGAAAAGCTGGAGCTATTGGCCCTTATTCTTAATTCCATTTGCAGTGATGGGTCTTTTACTTTCACTAAGAATGTGGAACGAACTTCCTGCGGCTACTAAGAAATACATCTTGGAAGTTGAAAAAGCGGAAATCAAAAAACAAGAAGCCGGAATTGCGGCAACACCAACGCCGGATCCGGCCGGAGCCAACTAATAATCCTTGGCAAATTCTTGATAAAAAGCCCACTTCACAGTGGGCTTTTTTATTTTTATGAATTAGTCTGCTTTCATGAAATTCATTATTTCTTCAGTTCGCTTTTTAATTCGCATGACATTGGTTGGAATGATCATGCGTGCAGTGGTGGCCTTATATCTAGGTCTTTGGGACTTCGCCCTGCCAGCGACTTTTGATAATACTTTAGGCCCTTTTCTTTATGGTTGGCATTTTGACTTAGCTATTGGCAGTTTCATTTACCTAATTTTATTCGGCGGATCGGTCGTTTTTGGTTTGAGCGAAAAAAACCACAACCGCATTAGCTTTGTCTTACTTTTAATTTACACGATGTTTATCGGCACTGATGCAATCTATGCAAAGGAATCAGGCCGACATATTTCCTATGAGGTCTATAATCTTCTTAGCATTCAAGGGTCTTTAGCAAGTCTGCTAAAACAATATTGGTTGCAAGCCGTGATTGCCTTACTTGCAGCCTCGTTTTTTAATCGCTTCCTACCCCGCTATCAGCCTTTAAAAGGTTTTTTAAAGCGCACTGCTGCTGTATTTTTTGTTTTAATCATCGGCGTGGTCTGTGCGCGGGGATTTGAAGGAATTCCTCAGGATCCTTCTTGGGCCTATAGGTCCGGCGGCGGCAGCAAAGGTGCAACCTTAGCACTGAATGGAGCTTACGGAATATTGTGGGCCACCCTGTCTGGAAAAAAATCTAGCAAAGAAAACATCGTCGTACCTGGGGATATCAAAACTGCAGAAATCTTTAACGAATGGAAAGAACATCGCGGGATTAAAAAACCTTTTGCGAATTTCGATGGCAATATCGTTATCGTTTTCCTAGAGGGATGGCCCGGGGTTTACGTTGACAAAAAAGTCGGCGAAGACTTGGTTTTACCTTTTTTTAGTAACTTAAGAAAAGATTCTTTGCACGTCGATCTTATGCTGGCTGGTGGACATCGCACTACGGAAGGACTTTTTGCAACCCTTTGCAGCCTTCCAAATCCTCCAGGCAAAAGTATTATGTTTTCAGAAATTGAAAACAAAGATTTTCAGTGCTTCCCGCAGTTCTTAGCAAAAAAAGGATATAACTCTGCTTTTTTCCAAGGTTCTGACCAATTCACAAGCGGCGTTGGGCTGCTAGTTTTAAAAACAGGATTTCAAGAATCCCATGGAAAGCGTGAAATCCCTCATTGGGAATCATTAGATGCGAATGCCTGGGGCGTTTTCGATCAGGATCTTTATAAGTTTGCTTTGTCACTCATGGACCAAATGCAAGAACCCATGCTGATAGGGCTAAATACAAACACCACCCATGATAGAGAGCTCCCGCAAGGAGTAAGACCTGCCTTTGGTGATGAAAACGCAGCGACAATGCACTTAAGCGTGACTCACCATGCGGATAAAGAATTGCGTGATTTTTACGAAGCTTTAAAAAAACGCCCGTGGAAAAAAGATTGGGTTCTGGTTTTGCTTTCAGACCATACAAGCTTTTCCGCGAATGGTATTTTTGAACACTATAGTATTCCGTTTTTAATGAAATACCATTCTGTGACTGACAATAAAAAACCAGCACCTTTCGCTCATTCCTATGTACCAGGAGTTTTTTCACAAAAAGATGTGGGCGCGACCCTTGCCGATCTGACCGGAAACGAAGCACCTACTTTCTTGGGGCGCTCCCTTCTTCATCCACAGGATTTCAGCGATGGCGCCAGCATTTTTCATTTAGGTCAAACCGTATGGTATGAAGGAGATTGGGCTGTTATTTTCAACATTCGTGAGTACGGTCAGAAAAAATGTTTTCGTTGGGCCACAGATATGAATTTCCAGCTTCCATTACCTTGTCCGCCAGAAGCTGAGAATATTTATCTTCGTGGTTTAAGCTTCATTAAAGAATCGCAAGAGCTGCTATTCAGATAAGACCATCGTAGGTCTTATCCTCTTGTTTGATTACATTTGTTCCTTTGTCCGCTTTTTAATAAATGGGCTTCCCGGCACAATGGTTTTAGGAGGCTCTATGAAAATAATTTGGGCCATCGATGCATTCGAAGATAATAAAGAACTCAACCAGAAAATGGCAGACTTTATCACTCATCTGCATGAAACAACCCAAGCAGAAATTGAGCCTTTATACTTATTAAGAGAAAACGAAATAGTACTTCCCACCTACGAAGTTCCGGCCTGGGTGACTGACCATTCTCGGACTGCGGAATCTTTATTTCGTGAAGTCCTTTCTGACTACAGTCTGCCCTTTTTAAAGGAACCAAAAGTCATTCCGCACGCAGCCCAATCCCATGCAGGGGCTGCTGAAACTTTGTCGAACTATGCGGCTCGTGTGCAAGCGGATTTAATTGTCGTAGGCAGCCATGGTCGCCAGGGCTTTCAAAGATTTATTCTAGGAAGTTTTGCTGAAAGTTTATTACTTCAATCTGAAGTTCCTGTGATTGTTGTAGGGGCGCATTCGGTAAAAACCACAAGCCCAAAACAAATTCTTTTCCCGACCGAATTTGGCGATCATTCAAAAGAAAATTTTCGCCACGTTATTCAGTTAGCCAAAAACTTGAAAGCAGAAATCACTTTGCTTCATGCGATCACTCGTCCCATCGAAAGCCTTTTTGATCTAGATACTCGTCCAAGAGTTTATAATTACAAAGGCAAGATGATGAGCTTAGAGCAAATCATTGAACTGCAAGTTGAAAGTCAGGGACACCGAGCCCAGCTATGGGTCGACTGGGCCGCCAAAGAAGGTGTTATCGCAAGCTACAACATCGATAGCACATTTAAAGCCGTGGATGATCTTGTACTTGAAGCCTTAGAAAAACATCAATGTGATCTGATTGTGATGGAAGCGCAAAGCGGCCCTATGTCAGCAGCCTTGTTGGGAAGCTACACCAGAAATGTGGTTCGTCGCTCCCCTTGTCCAGTCTATGTCCTGACAAGACACTTCTATGATAAACGCTATGAAGAATATGTGGAGCAACCGCCTCCACCATTCTAAAGCTATCCTCTTCCGACAGGTTGGCGCGCGGGCGAACGTGGGATTTTCTTATAGATATTATTTAAATGAGTTTTAAGCGTCGCTTTGGAAATGAATAATTTTTCCGCGATTTGCGCATTGGTGCTGCCTTGGTGAACCATTTTCATGATGCGGATCTCGCTCTTTGTAAGCCCCTTGCTGACATAGAAAGCTTCGCGCTTTACGTCAGAATCTGGCTCTTCAAAAACTTCATGCAAAAGGGTTGTGATTTTTTCGCCATCATCGATCATCACCACATCGACAGTTTTGCCTTCAACCGAAACTTTTTTAAAAACGTTTATGCACTCTGTAACTGGCGTGCATTCGGCAACTTCCGATAATAATTTAAAGCAAGTTTTCTGACAGACAGCTCCGACAATTTCACCGCAGAGCTTTTTTGAACGTGAGTTTTGAAAAATCACGCATCTTTGCTGATCCTTAATACAAACTCCGAGGTGATCACTCAAGCTTTGCAAATGCTTTTGCGCTTCTTTGTCGCTCAACTCTTCCTCCGAAACGAACCTGAAAAGATGCTGAAACTTTGATTCCTTACTATAAACTTAATAGGCCTAATGAACAGCCTCTAATTTAGGAAATCACAATCCCGTAAAAAATCCTTGTCGTTCGCCAGAATTTTACAACATCTTGATTGCTTTTCAGCAATCTTGAGTCCTTAACAGTACAAATAATCCTGATTGCGACTAAAATCTATTAGAAATGTTAAAGAGCTGTGAAAAGATTTATCCAGCGCCCTCGACCGTAGCGCAATGCGATACTTTGACGCGCAGTATTGAATAACCCTTTCTCAGGGTCGAATATGAACCTGAGCAAAGTTTCACCTCGAAAGGAGGGAATTATGGGAGCCCCATCTATGAGCCATACCAATCCAGAAAAAAGATATATGCTCAAAATCCCGGTTCAAAAACGCTCGAAAGAAACTGTTGCAAGCATTGTAGAGTCTTGCGCGCGCTTGCTGGTTCAAGAGCCTTATCACGCAATTACCACTGATAAAATTGCAGAAATGGCCGGCGTGAGTATTGGATCTCTGTATCAATTTTTTGCTAATAAGGAAGCGATTGTAGCTGCGGTGATTGATGATCTACTTCAAAAAGACTTGGTCTATATTGAAGATCATTTATCTAAACTGCAATCCACGGATTTGGATTCTAAAATCCATGCCTTCATTGATATTGGTTTTACAAGATTCCATGACAATCGTCCGCTTCGCACAGCTTTGCAAGGCGTACAAGGAATGTTGGATTATTGGGATACACGTCGCGTGTTTTTTGAACACTATCAAAAAGCCGTTTTGGCTCACATGCCACAGATCCCAGGTCGCGACAGAGAAATGATGGCTTTATTCATCGTCAGCAGTTTTAATAACATTCTGCAATTGGCGCTGTTAGGACCACAATCTCCAGAACGCGAAGAGGCCATTAAAAAAGAAGTCTTTATTTTAATTCGCCGTTACTTGAATCCGTAATTTTTTGTTAGGCTTGTGACCTCAGAATGATCTAGCATCAAGTCTGAGGTCATCATGCTAAAAAAGATTCAGACGCCTTTTTCTGATTTAATGAAAGTTGATTTTCCGATCATTGCGGCACCGATGTTTTTGGTGAGTAACGAAGACATCGTTGTTGCTGCCAGTGAATCCGGCGGCATCGGAACATTCCCCGCTTTAAACTATCGCCCGATAGAAAAATACGAAGAAGCCATTAAGAACATCAAATCCCGCACTAAAAAGCCTGTAGGTGTTAACATCATCGTTAACAAAAGCAACTCCCGCCAAGATCAGGATTTAAAGATCGCTTTAGATCACGGCGTAGAGCTTTTTATTACTTCTTTAGGTAGTCCCAAGAAGGTCATTCAAGAGGCCCACAAAAATGGCGCGAAAGTCCTTTGTGATGTGACTAACTTAGAGCACGCGCTTAAAGTTCAAGACATGGGTGCTGACGGAGTTATCGCCGTGGGAGCGGGAGCTGGAGGTCATGCAGGACCAGTGTCACCACTCGTATTAATTCCATGGTTAAAAACTCGCTTACAAATTCCGATTATTGCTGCGGGTGGCATTTCCCATGGCTCTATGATTGCAGCCTGCATGGCCTTGGGCGCTTCAGGTGTCAGCGTTGGAACGCGCTTTATCGCAAGTAAAGAAGCACAAGTCGACCAATCCTATAAAGATGCCATCGTCAAATCTTCGCCTGAAGATATCGTCATGACGACAAGAGTTTCAGGAACTCCTGCGGCGGTTATCAATACTCCTTACGTGCAAAAAATTGGTACGGACTTACCTTGGCTTTTGAAAGCTCTAAAAGACCACAAGATGACGAAAAAATACGTCACCCCGCTTGTGCACATAATGGGTATGAAGTCATTAGAGCAGGCCGCCACAAAACCTTCTTGGAAAACAGTATGGAGTGCGGGTCAATCTGTGGGCTTAGTGGATGATATTTTAAGCGTAGAGGAAATTTATCAGAAGTTAATTTCTGAATACGCAGGCTCAGTCAAAGACCTAAATAAATTAGGCCTTGAATGATCTATTTCTCACCGACAATGTTAATTCATAGGTCATAACTTTTTCGGTGGGACTTGTTTTAGGAACGATGGCATAGCCCTTCATTTTTCTTTCAAGACGTTCGGAAGTGGTTTTAGATTCTTCGATCAATGCGTGAACTTGATCCACCTCTTCGCAGATAAAATGAACATCGCCGTCGCCACGTTTTAAGTACTGCCCAGTGAAGTCTTTGAATATAAAATCGATCTTCTGTTTGCTTTCAGAAATGGCCACCACTGCTGCGGCCGCAATAGATAACTCGGCTCCAATTCCCAAAGCTCCGAAATACATGGAACCCAAATGATTTTTCGTGCGGTAAGACAGTGGAATCTTAATTTCAAATCGTTCTTTTCCAGCTTCCACCACTCGGGGATTCACGAAAAGAACCAAAGGAATTTTTAATAATCCGTACAGATTCACGAACATAGTTAATTTGAGGTTTTTCATATTCATTCATAAATAGTAGGACCACTGCCCAGAGAAGGACCAGCGTTTTATTTCTGGATTTTGACTGCGCGCGATAATAGGAGTTTAATGGAAGGCAAGACAGGTGTTCGTGAAACTTCCCTCGACATTGTTTTCCCAATTCCCCTCCTTCTCGCGAACACCTGCCCTTTAAGCCCCTATACTCTGTCTTCTAAAGGAAAGACCGACGAGTAAGGGGTTCTTTTTTGCAGTTCGCTAGAGGATGTCTAGAGTTCAATTCCCAGGAAAAAACTAACGATCAAAGTCAGAAACACGCCGAAGGCCATGAAAGCTAAAGAGTATTCTTTTTGCTTCACGAAAAGGATTCCCGTTAGAAAAACTCGAATCACGGGAAGACAAACTAAAATCACCAGGCCCGCCAAGGTCATTAAAATCCCGCGGTCATTCATTATTAAAGCCCATTGGATCATTTCAAAGAAGGACTGTGGATGATAATCAGAAAGATGGGCAAAGATATCTTCTGATCCGAGCCACATCCAGAACCAACCAACAAATAAAAACAACCCCGCGAAATAAACACCACTTCTTAAGAAGCGACTGATGCGCAGTTCAAGTTTTTCTAACTGTATAGAATGGGCTTCGCGACTCATGAAAGCCCCTTGATAATCATTTGAATGGATACGATTGAAAGCACCACCACAAAAATCTGTCTGATTTTGCGTGATGGAATTTTAGTCATAACTCTAGCACCGAAAAGGGAGCCAACGATGATCCCGATGGCTACGGGTGCCGCGATCTCGGGCCTTACATCACCACGCAAAAGGTAAGCGCCAGCGCTGGCTGAGGCAGTTACACCGATCATGAAGTTGGATGTCGCCGAAGAAACTTTGATTGGTAGTTTCATCGCTCCGTCCATTGCAAGAACTTTGAAAATCCCGCTGCCAATACCTAACAACGCCGACAAGATCCCTGCACCAAACATCGCAAATAGACCGAAAGGTACATTCTGAACTTTATAATGATGCCAGCCATTTTCTGCAGGATAAGAACCATGAAGCTTTAGAGCCTCTGACCACGGGTGATTTTCAACAGCCACATGATCGGTGCGTTTTCTTAACATCATCAATGCCGAAAACAAAAGAAAGGCACCGAATATTAGAAACAACAATCGAGGCTGAATAAAAGAGGCAATTAAAAATCCAACAATGGCACCCGTGACTGTGCCAACTTCCAAGAGTACGGCAAGTCTTAGGTTCGTTAAAGAATCCTTCAAGTAGCCTGCCGCAGCTCCAGATGATGTTGCAACAATTGAAATGAGACTTGCTGCGATCGCGTAGCGAATATTGACTTGATACACCAAGGTTAGAACAGGAACTATGATGATGCCGCCACCAAGACCTAGAATAGCTCCAAGGAATCCGGCACCCACAGCAGTGATTAACAAAAGAACTTCGAACATCCTTGAACTACTTTTTACAATCAAAAAGTCGAATCAAGCGGGCACCGTGAAAGGTTCCCTTCTTTTCAAAATCCCATGGCGGGTAAGGAAGATAAACTGCCTCCGCACATTGCCCTGCTTTTGCTACGGCCCACTGACGATCTTCAGTTGAGGAGGTGTAGATTTCACCCGTCTTTTCATCGCGAATTCCCACTGCAAATGAAAACATTTTGGGAGTGATGTTAGAATCACTGCGTGTAACCAAAGCTACAGGCACTTCGATTCTTTCGACCCCCGTAATTTCCCCAATAACAGTCTTAGAGAAAATGATGCTGTAGTTCGCAGCGACTCCCCACAATGCGAGGATTGAAACACATAAAATAATAACAAAGATCGTAAACTTCCAAAGTGTTGCCATAGATTTGAATTATCGGGTACTTTAAGAGTCGTCAACAAAAAGGACCCTTACAGTGTTTTCTAAACAAGAAAAAATCCTTCTCGGCATTCTCGCTACCATTCAGTTCAGCTCGATCGTTGATTTTATGATCATGATGCCATTAGGGCCGCAGTTGATGAGGATGTTTTCAATCAATCCCCATCAGTTCGGACTGCTTGTGTCATCTTACACCTTCAGTGCGGGGATCAGCGGATTTCTAGCATCCTTTTTCATGGATAAATATGATCGCAAACTTTCTTTGCTGTTCTTTTTTATCGGCTTCTCGCTGGGAACATTGGCCTGCGCGGTGGCACCAACCTATGAACTCCTTCTTTTTGCCCGCGGTCTGACGGGTATCTTTGGTGGTGTTTTAAGCTCGTTAGTTCTTTCGATTGTCAGTGATGCAATTTCCTATGAGCGTCGTGGCAGCGCTATGGGTGTGGTGATGACTTCATTCTCTATGGCATCCATTTTGGGAGTGCCATTTAGTTTGTTTTTAGCTAATCAATTTGGCTGGCATTCGCCGTTTTTATTCTTGGGACTGGTGTCGCTATTTTTGTGTGGCGTTATTTGGTATTACGTCCCCCCGATGCGCGTCCACTTGGCTGAAAAAAGAGAAAAAGAACCGATTCACACTGTTCTGACTCGCATCTGGCACAATCAAAATCAGCGCCGTGCTTTGTTCTTTATGGCTGCAGTTATGTTTGGTCACTTTGCCATCATTCCGTTCCTATCACCTTCGTTAGTGGCTAACGCTGGACTTACGGAAGCGCAACTTCCGCTTATGTACATGGCCGGTGGTATTTGTACGATCTTCACTTCTCCATTTGTAGGCCGCCTTGCTGACCGCTTTGGGAAACATGCTGTGTTTATCTGGGGCGCACTGATCACCATCGTGCCGTACTGGGTGATCACTCACCTGGGACCTTCACCACTGTGGTTTACGCTTGGAATCTGTGCGTTTTTCTTTGTGTCCTCGGGTGGACGAATGATTCCTGCAACGGCATTGGTTTCAGGAACAGCTCAGCCCCACAACCGAGGCAGCTTTATGAGTATTGTTAGCTGCGTTCAACAATTGTCTGCCGCACTTTCAAGCTATATTGCAGGTTGGATCGTGACGTCGACACCTACGGGTGGCTTGAAAAACTATGAACTGGTGGGATATGTTGCTGTGATCTTTACGTTCGTAGCTATTTATCTTTCAAAGAAAATTCATTCTATTGAAGGTGGCTCGGTCTTGGCCCAGGAAGACAATCATGTGGGCGAACCTTTAGTTTAAGGTTTAGGTTCGCACTTTTTGTCTTAGGGATTTGGTTTCTGAATGGATTTTTTTGGTTTCCAGCCTTTTTCTTTGGGAACTTTTTGTCGGCTTAGTCGCAATTCGTTTTTTCGGTACAAAAAGCGCTTTTCTTAAAGTTTCATGAAGTCTTTTGATGCACTCAGAACGGTTTTGATCCTGATCGCGATGCACGTCGCTGCGAATGATTAGATCCCCTTCTTCCGTAAGTTTTCCGTGCAGTTTCATGGCCAACTTTTCTTTTAGCTCAGCGCTGACCACTTGCGAATTCCACAAGTTCCAGCGAAGGATAGCAGCGGAATTAGTGCGGTTGACGTTCTGCCCGCCCGGACCACGGGACCGAGCGTAGGTAAATTCCATTTCTGAAAAAGGAATTTGCAAATGAATCATGGGTGTTCAGCCGCGGCTTGGAAATCCGCTTTGCCCTCGCCTACTTTGGTTCCGTTAAGAACAATCTCGTAGGTCATTGGCGATGCTTTCACTATCATCGCACTGACGCCGCAATATTTGGTCATGGATAAGGTGACTGCTTTAATAACTTGTTCCGCCTTTATGCCCTCACCGCTAATAAGGTACTGTAATTTCACTTCGGAAAAAATCGACGGATATCCGGCGGTGGTTGCTGTTTCGCTATTTACTTCGCAGGATTCCAAGTGCACTCGCATTTTCTGTAAGATCGAAACCACGTCCATGGCCGTGCATCCACAGATGCTTGCCAAAAGGAGTTCCTTTGGGCTAGGGCCTGTATCCCCGCCGCCCTCTGCTCTTGTGTCCATAACGAGCTTATGGCCTCTTAGAGTCGCTTCAAAAGCGATCCCTCTGTCTTGGCCTAACCATTTTGTCTGACTGCGCATATGAGCCATTAATGCCTCCAGGCGTTAGCAGATACGCTACAATTCATAACGCCAGAAGTAAAGAGAAGCTCACAGTATAGGGATTGATTGCTTCAATTCACGTTCACAGAGTAAACTAAGAGGGTTAGGAGTACCCGTATGATTGCAATGATTGCTATAGCCTTAGTTTGTATTGTCGCCGGTGGCGGATTGGGCTTGGCCTTGCACAAATTCTTGAATCAACGCACTGTTCGACTTGCCCGTGAAGAGGCCCAAGACATCCTCAGTGAAATGAAAGAAGCTTTAGAGCTTAAAGCACTGGAAGAAAAAGAACGTGTTCAAGAAATTGAAATGGAGATGTGGACCAAAGTTGAACCTGACATGTTAAAGGTCGAAGGTCGCATTGAAGAACTGCAAGAGCTTGCCAACGAGAAAAAATCAAAAGCCGATTCCATCGTTCAAGAAGAAAAGAAAAAGCTGCAAGAGCGCGAAGGCGAAGTCAAAGCCCAAGAGCAAGGTTTAAAAAGCCAGGAAGCTGAATTAAATAAAATCAAAGATGCACAAAAAAATCTGAATAAGGATTTGGTGCAAAAGTTGACGGATCGTTTAGGAACTTCTGCTGAAGAATTTAAAAATCAGCTGAAGTCTAAGCTTGAAGAAGAAGAGCGCCGTCGTGCGGCCCGCTTCTTACAAGAATCTGAAGAAGATTTAAAAGAACATGCCGAACACCGCGCTAAGAAAATCTTAAGCTTGGTTATCGATCGTTTTGCCCGCCCTTACTGCGCTGAGCGTGGTATCGGTGCGGTGAATTTCCCAGACACCCATATTCGTAAACTTTTCTGCGACCCGAATGGGAACAACATTAAAGCCGTTCAAGAGGCTTGTGGTTGCGACATTATCGTTGAAGAAGGCATGGACATGGTGGGCGTAGCGGGATTTGATCCGGTTCGCCGAGAGCTGACTCGCAGAACCTTGGAACGCATCTTTAAAGAAAAGAAAAACATCAATCCTGATTTCATTCGTAAAATTGCGGAAAATCAGAAGAAGGAACTTTTCAAGAACATCAAACACGATGGTGATGCTTTAGCTAAGGAATTAAAACTGGAAGGTTTGAATTCTGAAATCCGTCAGATGATGGGTTCACTTCGTTACCGTTATTCATTCACGCAAAACCAATACTTCCATTGTGGAGAAGTCGGTTGGCTTGCAGGTTTGATGGCAGCCGAACTTAAGCTTGATATCAAAAAAGCACGTCGCGTGGGCATGCTTCACGATATCGGTAAATCCATGGACCACGTGGCTGAAGGCGGCCATGCTGTGATTGGTGCAGACTTTATCGCGGCTCGCGGTGAAGCACCGGATGTTGTTCATGCGGTTAAAGCCCATCACTTTGATGAACAACCTTCAACGGATCACGCCTTCCTAGTGATCGCAGCTGATGCGGTTTCAGGAGCTCGTCCTGGTGCCCGCAGATCTACGATCGAGTCTTACAATCAAAAGGTTTCTGAACTTCAAGATATCGCGCGAAGCTTCCCAGGTGTGACGGATTGTTTTGTTCTTAGTGGTGGACGCGAATGCCGTGTCCTAGTGAACGGACGAAAAGTAGACGACACTCAAGCTCTAGATCTTTCCAAGAAGATCGCCGCTCGTATCGAAGAAGAATGTAATTACCCAGGACAAATCAAAGTCGTTGTTGTGCGCGAAACTGTTGTAACAGAACAAACCCGCAAAGAACTCGCATAAGACTTATTACTATATCCTCCGCCCTTACCTCACAGTAAAGGCGGGCTCGCCCGCCATAGCTTTAGCGACGGCGGGATCTGCTGCATAACAACAGACCTTTCATTAAAATCAGTTCATTAACGCGCTTTTAGAAGATTCTCTGAACTACATCAGTTGAAATGGACAGGTAGTTTAATCAACAGGGAGACTTCAATGGTGATCGAAACGTCGCTGGAAAAACAGCACACGCCTCGAGTTCTTGTGATCGATGATAGCTTGGATTCTGTAAAGCTAATGTCGCACATCCTCGACCACTACAAGTGTGATGTTACAATGGCCTTTGATGGTCAAGATGCGATTCCACTTCTTGTAAACAGACAATTTGACTTGGTGATTCTAGATTGGCAAATGCCACAAATGGGCGGTCGCGACACTTTATTATTGATGGATCGTCTTTTGAGTGAACGTAAAGCTCACAAAATTCGTCGCCCTTTACCTGTCGTTATATACACTGGCCATAGTGAAGAGGAATTGGATTTGCCTTTAGTACGTCACTTTACATACATGGGCTTTATCAATAAGCGCCAGGCTTTTAGTTCAATGATGAGATCTTTTAATTTTATTTTGCGTTCAATCTAAGGCTACTTAGGAACGCTCGAGAGAGGAAAGATGGACAAGGAATGTCCATCTTTCCTCTTAGTCCATTAAAACTGGCCCTTATTTTCTTTTAAATGGATGAGCGCATTTTCCTTGATTCTGACATCTGATCATTTCGAAGCGATAATTCTTTAGCTCTAACAATGTGTATTCAAGTTCTCTTTCAAACCCAAAGGTGCTAGTTCCCTTTTGTGCGATTGAGAAAAATTCTTTTACGTTTTGAAATTGAGATTGCGGGAAGACTTCTTCAGAAGAAGTGGAAAAGAAACGCAATGGTTTTCCAGTGCGAATGGCTTTAATAAAACGCGCACGTTGTTCGTGGGCTTTTTCAATGCCGGCTTTGGGATCTTTCCAGCATTTCACTTCGGCGATTTTAATGACGGCTTGAAGATTGTTATCAAAGATCACAACGTCTAATTCACCAATCACTCTTTCTTCGTCACCGTAAGCGATTCCGTTAATCACAGAGTATTGAGGCGACGGATATTCTTCTTGCATATCAAGGCGTGCGATTTCTTCGCAGATGGTACCTGAAGCTTCGTAACTAACGGCGAAGTCTTTTAGAAGTTGAAAGTCTTCCTCCCATGAAGCTCTTGCTAGTGAAGATGACAAAAACACTGTTATTAGGATCAATGATTTCATTAAGGACTCCCCGCGTTTGGAAGTCTTATGTTGCGCAAGTATCAGAGAGGCAACACATAAAACGCCCTCACGACTAACGCGCTGCATGCATAAACTAGGAGCAATTATACGCATTCCTTTAGTTACAGCCGAAAGCTTGCTATAAAAAGATTATATGGACCCTGACCCCTACCCGAATATCTATCTTACTTCCTTTTTTATAATCCTCGCTTTGATTTTGGTTTTGCTGAACGCATTTTTCGTCGCAGCAGAATTCGCTATCGTTAAGGTTCGTAGCACCCGTTTACGGGAACTTGCTGCGAAAAATGTGAAGGGAGCCAACAGCGCTCTTCACTGCTTAGATCATCTTGATGATTACCTTTCAGCGACTCAGCTTGGAATTACTTTAGTCAGTCTTGCCTTAGGTTGGATTGGTGAAGAATCTTTTTATGAGTTGTTTGGAATATTAATGCCGCAGTTGCGGGATTCTTATACTGCAACCTTCCACACTCTTTCTTTTGCAGCGTCATTTTTAATCATAACGACTTTACACGTGGTCTTAGGCGAGCTTGTTCCTAAAAGCATGGCCATTCAAGAGCCTGAAGAAATCACATTAAAAGTAGCATTGCCACTGCAATGGTTTTACAAGCTTGCAAAACCCTTGATCGTGGCCTTCACCTTCATGGCGAATTTAGTTTTGAAAGCTTTGGGTTATCCAGGCTTTAAAGAAGCACCCTGGACGGAAGAAGAATTAAAATTGGTGATGCAGGATTCAAGAGAAGACGGCGTTATCAGCGACAGTGAAGCACAAATCATTCACAAAGCTTTCGAGTTCGCAGATAAAACGGCTCGCGACATTATGATCCCAATAGAAAAGGTGCAGTACCTTTCTTTGAATAAATCCTTTGAAGAAAATAAAAACACCGTTTTAAGCCGTGGTCACACGCGCTTTCCAATTTGTCAGGATGATTTAAATTCCATTATCGGTATTTTAAATATGAAAGACATCCGCTTCATTCAACAGTGGAGTAATGATGTGTTCGTTAAAAACATTAAGCCACCACTTTATGTAGAACCTCAAATTCGCCAAGATAAGTTGATGAAGCTATTTTCTGAAAAGAAAATGCATATTGCCATCGTTCAAGATTTCCCTTCAAGAAAATGCCTGGGAATTGTGACATTAGAGGATGTCTTAGAGGAACTTGTCGGCGATATCGTCGATGAACACGGGAACTAAAGGATTTATTTTTGGCTGAACTTATAGTCATCATTATTTGTCTATTCGTGAATATGCTTCTTTCCGGGGCGGAGATGGCTTTTGTCACGGTCAATCGCCAGCAATTAAAAGGGCAAATAAAACTTCGCAGTGCTAAAATGCTTTTGAAATTAAAAGAGCATCCAGAGCGCACCCTATCTGTGATTCAAATCGGCATAACCTTTGTCGGTGCCATTGCCGCAGCTGTGGGCGGTGCCGGAGCTGAGGAAGCCTTAAGCCCCTATATCATCGAAAGATTTGCTGTCAGTGAAAACACGGCGGAAGCTATTTCAATTATGATGGTGGTTGTTCCGATTTCCTACTTCAGCGTTGTCATTGGCGAACTTGTGCCGAAAACAATGGCGTTAAAAAATCCACTGGTCATCGCTATGATGTCAGCGAATTTTCTATATTACGGGGAAATCCTGCTTTCGCCTTTTGTGACTGTGCTTGAAAAATCCACGAATATTTTCGTGCGCATCTTTTCCTTTGGTTCAAAGCTTAAAAAATTTGAAACTCCTGAAATCAACGTCGAAGATCTGCCACCGCAAACTAAAGAGTATGTAGTAAACCTTGTCAGCGCCGATAAAAAAGTCGCTAGAGACATTATGTTACCTTGGAATGAAGTCGTTTTTGTGCGCAAAGGGGATTCAGTTAGCGACGTGGAAAATCTCATTCTTAGCTCTCGCCACACACGCTTGCCGGTCTTAGACGAAAATGAAGTCATTGGTCTTATCAACACCAAAGAATTTTTAGCGATGCTTCGTCACGGTAACACCGACTGGAATGCCTTGATCCGACCGATCTTAAAATTTAAAGGCTTTGAGCCGCTATTTAAAATATTATTAGCGATGCAAGAAAATAAATCCCACATGGCCGTGATTTACGAGCGCCTTGATGTCGTGGGACTTGTATCAATGGAAAGTATATTCGAAGAAATTATCGGCGACGTTTTCGACGAAGACGATGATGGCCTAATGAAAAAAATCCTAGCATCAAAGTCTCGTCGTCCTTTGCGGCAGTAGTCCTGGTGCTATCGAACGAGGGAATTGGAAATGCTAGCAGAGGCTGGGTATTCCGCTCTCCTCGAGGACGCCGTCCGGGCTCAGTTGCCGCCGCAGCTTCGCTGCGGTTCGCGCCATCGTGGCGCCGGCAAAGCCTCGATCCGAGTGGAATACCCAGCCTCTGCTAGCATTTCCAATTCTGTTCAATAGATATCAGTCACTTCGAATGGTCGGATTTTTGATGATTTTTTCATAAGATGCCATTTAGGGCCTTTAAAAAATTTCTAAAGATTATCTACAGTGATTGGTAAGGCGTAGATCGCTTGGGTTTGCTCGCCGGATTTGTTTTGTTTATAGCCGTGCACTTCGATTTTTCCATTTACTGTGGCTGGTGTGTTATCGACAAAAGAAATTCCTCCGCAGATGAGGTTGCAGTCGGTTTCTTTTGTTGTGCCGGCTGGTATTGTTGTCCAGTTGAGTTCATTGCTGAGTGCTTCTAGGGCTGCGCCAGATGTTGTGCACTCGTAAGAGCCGCCCGATAGAATGTTATCAACCATCTTTACTTTGATTGATGTGATTACGAAGTCGTTGTCTGTGTCGGTCCAATTAAATGACACATTTCCTAGGCGGATGTGGGCTGATGAAATGTCTTCGACGGGGTCTGGGTTTTTCGCTGCAAGGCAGCTCATTGCTGGAGTCGGTATGGCCCACACGGATTCGTTGGCACTGATTTCTAGTTCACCTGCCTGAGCCACTGTAGACGCTAATAGAATCGCTGTAATGAATGCTTTCATAAATTCTCCTCCAGATATCTTTAGCCTTCCTGAAGGACTCTGCTTAATCAAGAATTTAGAAAATAAAAAACCCCGGGTTTTATTCCGGGGTTTTCTTTATTTTAGCAAAATCAGATAGCACACTTTCTTACTCCGACGGAGTCAGAGTGTAATAAACCAGGCTATTTAATAACATGGTTTGCGTGGTATTGCTCTTCAGAGAAATCATCCACCAAAATCGCATCGTATCTAACAGCATCTGATTCTTGAATAAGCTTGTGCTCTTCAGCAGTGATGATGTTTTTGTTACGAGCTTCGTCGATCAACAAATTAGCTTTCTTCTTAGGAAGAACACCTTCACGGATCGCTTTTTTGATTTTCTTTTCAGCCGCTTCAGCGCGAAGTGAAACTGACATCGCGTAATCAAGACGAGCCACTTGTTGGTTGCGGTCTGTTGGCATGTAGATACCATCCGTCAAACGATCACGGATGCCACCTTCTTGCAACATCGCTGATGCAATCGCGTGTGACCAACCATCAGAGGCTTGTGAACCGATAGAGTTGATACGTGACCACGCACCGATCCAACCTTTAAAGAACCAACGAAGACCTGGAATTTTCAAGTTGTCGAAAAGACCATCGAAACCTTTTTGGATTTCAGCCATGTTGTGTTTTAGGTTGTAGTGAACGAAAGCCAAATCTTCTTCTTTACGGCCTTCCGCTTCGAAACGGCGTAAGATCGCAGTTGCGATATACATGTTTGCCAAGATATCAGCAAAACGACCGGTGATTTTCTCACGCAGTTTTAATTGTCCACCAAGCACACCCATCGCAACGTCAGATAACAACGCGAAAGTCGCAGAAGTCCAAGATAAACGACGGAAATAAACTTTCATTTGCGGATGACAGTCTGGAGTCGCTGCCAAGTAACCACGAGAAAGTGATAACAAGATCGCACGGCACGTGTTTCTTACGATGTGACCGATGTGACCCATGAACGCTCTATCGAACGCTTTTAAGTCATTGGCTTCATAAGCACGAACTTCAGAGTAAGCAAACGGATGGGCACGAAGCGCACCTTGACCGAAAATGATCAGAGTACGAGTCATGATGTTCGCACCCTCAACCGTTATACCGATTGGAGTCGCCACATAGATTTCAGCAAGAACGTTACGAGGTCCCATAGAGATTCCCGCACCACCCATGATATCCATGGAGTCGTTAATCACACGACGGCCCATTTCAGTAGAGTAGTATTTTTGCATCGCTGTGATAACGCCTGGCTTGATACCTTTATCAAGAGCACCTAAGCAATATCTTCTCATCGCTTCAAGAGCGTAAGTAGCGCCACCGATACGAGCAAGAGGCTCTTCAACCCCTTCAAACTTACCGATAGAAACACCGAATTGACGACGAACGACAGAGTGAGCGGAAGTCACGCGAGTAGCAAGTTTTGCTCCGCCGGTAGCTTGCGCTGGCAATGAAATACCACGGCCTGCAGCCAAACATTCCATCAACATCATCCAACCGCGACCCGCGCCTTCGATACCACCAACGATAGCATCTTCAGCATTCACCACAACGTCTTTACCTTGAGTAGGACAGTTATAGAAAGGAGTGTTCAAAGGATCATGACGGCGACCAAGCACAACACCTGGAGTTTTAGAAGGAATCAAAGCACAGGTGATACCTAGGTCTTCACCTTTACCCAAAAGATTTTCTGGGTCACGAAGACGGAACGCAAGACCGATCACAGAAGAAATCGCAGCAAGAGTGATCCAACGTTTATTCCAGTTCAAACGAATCTGAATCTTTCCGTCTTCACCTTTAAATAGAACACCCGTAGAAGTGATCGCACCTGCATCAGAACCCGCAGTAGGCTCAGTCAAACCAAAGCAAGGAATCTCGGAACCATCCGCCAAACGAGGCAACCAACGTTTTTTCTGTTCGTCAGTTCCATAGTGAGCAAGAAGCTCTGCAGGACCAAGAGAATTTGGAACCATCACTTGAATTGCAACAGCCAGTGAACGAGAAGAAAGCTTCATGATCACTTCAGAGTGACAAAGAGCGGAGAAACCAAGACCGCCGTACTCTTTAGGTACGATCATACCCAAGAATTTTTCTTTTCTGATGTAATCCCAGATCTCTTGAGGAATTTCTTTAGTTTTATAAATTGTCCAGTGATCGATCATCGAGCACAGAGTATTCACCGGCCCATCCATGAAAGCTTTTTCTTCAGCAGTCAAATCTGGGTAAGGTTCATTCATAAGATTTGTGAAGTTAGGTTTACCAGAGAAAAGATCTTTTTCTACCCAAACAACACCGGCATCCAAAGCCGCTTTTTCAGTATCAGAAATTTTCGGAAGGAATTCGAACTTTTTGAAAATCGCAAACACACCCGAAGTAACAAGGGCAGCACGAATCGCCGGAATATTAAAGATCACGGCAACAACAGCAAAAACAATCCACAACCAAGTCGGCGCTGCAAAACCAAACATGATAGCTGCGATCGCGATAGTCCACACGATCAGAGGGCTGCCAAAAAAGCCCACAAATAACAAGAGCAAAACTGAAGCTAATACCCACAGCCCACAGTTGTTCTCTAGAAAATACCCATACAATGAGTTGTCCACGATGTTTCTCCTTTAATCCATTAAATGATCACACCCAATAATTAGACAATTTAATGTGAGGATGTGCAAGGCCTTCACCAAAGAAGTCTATATATAGGAAAAACCCGAGGAAGATTCCTCGAACACATTTGAAGTACAAACAAATTAGAAGAGCAAAACTAACGTTAGAATTGTGAAGTCAGAAACATAATCAACAAAAACAAAACTGAATTGACCATTCCTCATTTACCAAAAGAACAATCACTCTAAAATCCCAACGAAACCCGCACCCAAAAAAGAAATTGGCGCTCCCAAGGGTATCCAAACTCCCAAAACAGCTCGCGCGAAGCGCGGCGAAAAGGCGCCCATTGCGAAGCAATGCAGCCTTTCCCATTTCGTCGCCAGGTGGTGGTCAAAAGGGGTCGGATACAAGGCGGAGGCGCCCTCCCACAGCGCAGGCGTGGCAGCGCCACGTCGGAGCGAGGACAGGGCCCGACAACGCAGCCCCGAAGGGGTCGAGGGCACAAGCCCTCGATAGCCGGCCCCTTTTCACCACCACCGAAAGGGCAAAAAAAAAGCCTATCGCACGCGATAGGCTTTTTTAAGTTCTCGTAAAAAACGATTACTTAGTTTCAGCAGGAGCTGCTGGAGCTGCTTCTGTAGTAGCTGCAGGTGCAGTCTCAGTAGTAGCTGGAGTACCTTCAGCAGGAGCTGCTTCAGTAGCTGCAGGAGCAGTTTCTGTAGTAGCAGGAGCTTGCTCAGCAGGTTGGTTTTTAGAGCAAGTGAAACCAGTTGTGAAAGAAAGTGCTAGCAAAGACGCGATAACGATTGCTTTCATTGTTGTGTGTCCCTTCATTTTATTTATTGCATTCCCCATTCGGTCGCGATGACAGTTCGGTGGTCCGCATTTTGTTTTTAAACTCGACTAAGGGCTAAGGTACAAAAACAGCGGCGGGTTAGCAATCGAAATTTTTAAATTATTTTTGGCAACCCGAACACCAGAAGGTGTTCCGACCGCCCATGACTTTGGCTTTCACCTGTTGCCCGCAAGCCACACAGTCTTCACCTGCCCGATCATAAACACGAAAAGTATTCTGAAAGTATCCACTTTCCCCACTAGCTTGGGCAAAATCACTGATCGAAGAGCCACCATTTTTTATCGACCTATTTAAGACTTTTTTAATCTCTTTCACCAACCTCTCGGCACGTTCTAGGGACAGCTTTGAAGCAGGTAAGGCCGGCTTAATTCCAGAGGCAAAAAGGGCTTCGCTCGCGTAAATGTTGCCGACGCCGACCACTACTTTTTGATCCATGATGGCAACCTTGATTGCGACATTTTTATTACGCAGACTTTCCCAAAGGGAACGCCCGGTGAAAGCTTTTTCCAAGGGTTCAGGCCCCAGAATATCCAATTTTGGATGGGTCTTTTCTTTCTGCACAAAATCAAAGCAGCCGAAACGTCGCGGATCACGGTAGGCCAAACGTAAGTTTCCCGAAAAGTGAAGATAGATATGATCATGAAGACGCTCATCACCTGGGGGAGCCACGCGCCATGTCCCCGTCATACCTAGATGAGAAAGCATGGCGCCCTTCTTAGTCCATAACAGAAGATATTTTGCCCGTCTTTCAACAGACAATAATTTTTCTCCTAAAAGTGTCTTTAATTTTTTTGCCGGGATCGGATCACGTAAATCGGCCCGCTTCAGCTCGATTTTTTCTAAAACCGGTTGATCCTTTAAGATACTTTCAAGCCCACGACGGACCACTTCGACTTCGGGAAGTTCTGGCATTTCTAACCTGCTTTACAAACTCAAGGATCTTGACGCAAGATCCCATATTCGAGGAACCAGTATACCCAGTCATGAATAGAATTTCAATTTTCTACCCTAAAGACTTGGCCGGCCTCTTTTCTAGCCACTTCTTTAAGATGCTCATCAGCTTATCATCGGAAACGGGCTTCGCAAGATAGTCGTCCATACCCGCTGCCAAACACTTCTCTGCATCGCCGGCCATGGCATTTGCAGTCATTGCCACAATAGGAATTTGCGATGAATAGATGGTTTTACTGGCGCGAATTTTCTGCGTGGCCTCATATCCATCCATCTCAGGCATTTGGCAATCCATTAAGATAAGGTCGTAGGGAGCTTTAGATAACGCAGCTAAAACTTCGTATCCATTTGCTGCAACATCGGCATAAAAGCCTAACTTTTCTAACATCTTTTGCGTGATGATTTGATTGACTGAATTATCTTCAGCCACAAGGATGCGAAGTTTTCTTTCCGAAGTCTGTTTGAATTTTGCAGACCCTTGCCCCTTCGGTAGCACGTTGTTTTCAGCTAACGGCAAAGTAATTTCAAACCAGAAAAGAGAACCTTTTCCTTCAGCACTTTGAACTCCGATTTGTCCATCCATGCTTTCAACAAGTTTTTTACAAATAGATAAACCCAAACCTGTTCCGCCAAATTTGCGTTGAGTCGAGGAATCTGCTTGGGAAAACGCTTGAAACATTTTACCCAACGCCTCGTCTGGAATGCCGATTCCTGTATCTTCAACTTCGAAACGCAATCGGACTTGGGAATTTTCATTTTGAAGAGTCTGACCTCGTAAAGTGACCGAACCTTCGGTGGTGAATTTAATCGCATTACTTAAAAGATTTAAAAGAATCTGTTTAAATCTTCCTGGGTCACCTTTTACATAGCGTGGCAGATTTGACGAAAGACTTGTCACAAGAGAAAGATTTTTTCTGCTTGCCATAAAGTGCAACGTCTTCTGACAATCCTCGATAGCCTCCCAAATACTGAAATCAATATTTTCAAATTCAAGCTTCCCCGCTTCAATTTTTGAAAAATCAAGAATGTCATTAATAACAGTTAAAAGAGTCTCTCCTGACCGGCGGATTGCATCCGCAAAAGAGCGCTGCTCATCGGATAAATCTGTATCCAACAAGAGGCCCGTCATACCAATCACGCCATTGATGGGTGTTCTGATTTCATGACTCATGTTTGCTAAAAATTCGGATTTTAATTTTGTCGCAGACACGGCTTCTTCGCGAGCTTTGGTGCTTTCTTCAAACTGCAGACGCAAACGGCGTTCGTTGTCCTTTAATAAGTTTTCGGTCAACTTGCGTTCGGAAATATCACGAATGATGCCTGAAAAAAACTTTCCTTCTTCACTTTCCCAGGTGGAAATAGATAATTCGATAGGGAATTCTCTGCCGTTTTTATGCAGACCAATCAGTTCAACCGTGGAACCAACAACCCGCGATTCGCCTCCCTGACCCACAACACGCTCCATACCTTTAGTGTGGGCGTTGCGGAAGCGGTCAGGCATAATCAACGTCAGCGACTGCCCTAAAACTTCGCTTTCTTCATGACCGAACATGCGCGTGGCTGCAGGATTCCAGGAAATGATAAGACCATTCTCATCCGCTGAAACAATCGCATCTTGTGCTGATTGGGTGACTGACTTAAATCTTTTTTCTGATTCACCCAGCTTCTTTGTTTGCTCATCGGCCAGTTCTTGAGCGCGGCGACCGACACTAGCCAGACCTACCACCAAACTTGCCAACATAAGTGTCACCAAAGCTCCACACAGTCCTACCCAGGCCGCTGTCGTATCATGGGCAGACGTGAAGGCCGGTCCCCTATTCCATCCCAAATAAAGAGTTCCTTGAGCCCACTTCATTTTGGTGACTCGTTCAAACGCGGCGGTTTTAGGGCTCTCTGCAGGCGATTGATACAGCAGACTTCCTTCTGTTAGCGCTGGGTCCTCAAATACAGTAAGGTGTATTTGCTCGGCGTATTTGCCAAAAACCCCGTTAAAAAAGCTCTCTGCTACGAATGGGGCAAAAATCCAACCTAAAAAAGCCTCTCGCCGTTGCTGTACTGTGGCTAACGGTTTACCTGGTTTATAAAAAGGATAGTAAAGAACAAAACCTACTCGTTCTTGTTCCTGCACTAAAATAAGGCGTTTGGTAATTCCAGGTTTGCCAGTATCTCGAGCATAAGACGCGGCTGTGCGACGATTTACTTCGGAAGCGATATCCAACCCTTGAGCCGACCAGTTTGTTTTATAAGGCTCAATATAAGTAATCACAAAATGCTCTTTATCGGCAGGTGAACTTTCCAATGAGGCCTGCCATGGCAGAGGTTTAATAGTGAAATTTTTTAGGCCTTCCGCGCGCATCGAGTTTTGGAACTTCACCACGTCTTTTTCCAAAACGGGACGAATAACTCCCACACCGTTAATGCCAGGATATCTTTCTTGAATTTGCAAAGTCGTAAAGTAAGAAAGCCATTCGTTTCTACTTACTTTATCAGAAGCTAAGTGCAAACCCACCCCGCCTAATAATGCGTCTTGATATGTGGTAAGCCTATTTTCGATGTTTCTTTGAATATCTAAGGTGATTTCCTTAAAGTTGGCTGCATCGCGAATAAGTTCTGCTTTGTGAAATGAATAAAACAATCCGCCCGATATGGCCCAGCCTAAAATTAAAACTATGGAGGCCGTTTTTAGAGCATTTGATCGTTTAAATCCGATGATCATCAACGTGGTGACAGCAACAGCACCGATGAACAACTGCAAATTAATGAGATTGTCATTTAAGGATCCACCCACGAAAGGACCAATTTTTTGAACAGTTAATGAAATCGCTAAAGTCGATACAGCTAAAGTAAAAATTCTTAAACCAAATTCGCCAAAAATAAAAAGCGCCACTAATAATGCGGGGAAGATAAGAAAAAGAAAATTCGTACCGACAGAGGTGAAAAAAACAACATAGCACAACAACATGACTGTTGCGGCTCCAAATACAGGCGTAAGAATATTTGTTATTTTTAAACTGCGAGTGCGCCATTGCCATAACGCAATCAGCGCTGGCGCAATGACTAATCCGCCAAGCGCATCGCCCACCCACCAAGTGATCCAGACCTGGCCTAGAACTGCTGTTTTTAAATTATTAAAATAATAAAGTGATGCTACCCCGATGGTCGCACTGATAAAAGAAGCCCCCAAAGACGCTAGCACCACACCTGCAGTTTCAGATTGATTCTCCAAAGCTTTCTGATGACGGAGAAACTTTGCAAGAATGATGGCTCCGACTAGAGCCTCTAAGGTATTTCCGACGGCAATGGTGAAAGCCGCTGCTAAGGGCACATCCGTTAAGGCATTAGTAAAAAAAGCACCAAAGAAAATAGCAGGCGAATATCGTATTCCAAAAGTAACTAAGGCAAAAAACGCAAACCCCGTAGCAGGCCATACTGGGGAAGAAGTATGATTGATGGTCGCAAGTATAAGACCTAGCTTTGCCATTCCGGCATAAGCAGCAGTAAGAACCAGCATCAGGAAGATTCCTAAGAAAAATCCAGATAACTTACTTTGCGCGGTCACTGTCTTTAAATCTTGCAGTCTCATACCGAACCTTTGTCTCTCTATGGGTCCTACACTTAGTTTAGGGGATTTCTAACAAGACAATTGTCAACTTTTGGTAACAATTCGTCCCTGTGAAATAAGAGGTATTTCGACACTGCCTATGGCTTTAGTCCTTTTTACGTTACGCGTGGCACAAGCTAAGTAAATAGATGGTCCTCAATACGAATTTAGATTGAAAAGAAGCTTCAGATTTTCCATTATCTCCCAATGACTACAGCGACAGAGACTCAGCAAAAAGAAAACGGTTTTTTAAATCTTATTTTCAATATCGTTTTACCCGTATTAATCCTTAACAAATTCAGTAAATTCATCGGCCCCGTATGGGCGTTGCTGTTGGCTTTGGCGTTTCCTTTGGGTTATGGCGCTTATGACTTGATCAAAAGAAAGAAGGTCAATGCGTTTTCAGCTTTAGGGTTACTGAACGTTCTTTTCACTGGGGGCTTGGCTCTTTTGGGACTGAATGGATTTTGGTTTGCGGTGAAAGAAGCGGCCTTCCCTGCTTTGGTGGGTTGTTTCGTTCTTGGTTCAGCATTTACCAAAAAGCCCTTCGTTGAAATTCTTTTTTTGAATCCATCGGTCATGAAGGTCGATCTTTTAGAAGAACGCTTGAAAGAGCGTGGAAAACAGGTGGAATTCCATCAGCACATGAAAAAAGCCACAATGTGGCTTTCTGCTTCTTTCGCGTTCAGTGCTCTTTTGAATTTTATATTAGCGCGCAAGATCTTTACGAACATTGATCCCGCTTTGCCAGCAGATACTCAGTCACTTCAGTTAAATGAACAAATCGCGCAGATGACCACATGGTCGATGGCGGTCATCATGGTGCCCTCGATTCTTTTTCTGCTAGGAATCTTCTGGTACCTCATGCATGGCATCAAAACCCACGCGGGACTTACGACAAACGAACTTTTAAAAGAAAATTAGAAGTCGCCTGAATCTTCGTTAAATACCGGCGGAGGCGGCGGCGGAGGAAAATCCGTGCCCGAACCAAACCCACCAAAGTCATCACCAAATGGTGGCGGTGGAGGTGGCGGAGGTGGTGGTATGTCACCAAAATCATCTGGCATGTTCGGTGCTGGAACATATCCTCCATCACCGAAATCATCAAAGGTCGGCGGTGGTGGGAAGTTTGAAGAAGAACCACTAAAGCTAGGGCTGCTGCTTCCAGAAGAAGAACCATAGGTCGGACTTACTTTTCCATAACGCGGACTTGCCCCGTAAAGAGCACGCTTTTTATACTCGTAACGTGGACGATCTGATTCCAACCCCAATTCACGGGCTTCACTAGGTAAATTCAAGGCCTGACGATCCAAAGGCGCGATGACGACTTTGTCCCGCGCATAGGATTTCATCGCCTCTTCTTGTTCTTTCTCGTAACGCTTTTTAGCGGCGGCATCGGCTTGGGCTTCAGGGCCATCTTCCGACATTGAAACAGCTTTTTTGTTTCTTTTGTATTCAGTTAGGTCCCGGTTTTTTTGATTTTCCCACTGCTCTTCTTCTTCAAGATAAGCTCTCTCCCCTTGCTCGCGGGCTTTATCGAACTGGTTGAACTTGTTTTGATGCTCAGCAAAACCAGTCAGTCGATCCTTTTCAGAAATAACGTTAGCTGCCCCCGCAAAAGAGCTCGCCAATGTCGCAGCAAGAAAGAGTTTATAGGAACGTAAGAACATACTGGCCTCAGTCTAACAGGGGTGATTCTTTTTTTTGAGCAAACAAAAAAGATGCTCGACCTTTGGCTAATTCCTGAATAACTTAAAACGTCTTAGCTAGGAGCAAATATTATGGACGCTTTGCAACACATCGGAGTCTTCGCAGCACAAACGTTTATGGTCGTCTTTGCGATCATCGCTATCATTTTAGTCATCGCCATGGTGGCAACTAAAGCTGGACACAAATCAGAAATCCACGTTGAGCTTTTACACAAGCGCTACAAAAACTTCCGCAATCTTTTAAAGTCCCACACTTTAACTAAAAACGAACGTAAAGAGTTAAAGAAGAAATTGAAGGAAGAAAAGAAGAGCCTTGAAACTAAAAGCCGAGATCATGAAAAGAAAATTTATGTGATCGACTTTGAAGGCGATATCAAAGCAAGTGCTGTTACAAACCTTCGGGAAGAAGTGACTGCGGTTTTGACCATTGCCACTCCTCAAGATGAAGTTGTCGTTCGCGTGGAAAGTCCGGGCGGCGTGGTTCACGGTTATGGCCTTGCAGCTTCTCAACTTTTGCGTGTTCGCGAAAAAAATATTCCACTTACAGTGTGCGTGGATAAGGTCGCTGCCAGCGGTGGTTACTTGATGTCTTGTACCGCAAACAAAATTCTTTGCGCCCCTTTTGCCATCGTCGGTTCCATTGGCGTTGTTGCTCAAGTTCCAAATCTTCACCGCGTTTTGAAAAAACACGATGTGGAATATAAAGAATACACAGCCGGAGAGTACAAGCGCACGGTCTCCCTATTGGGCGAGATCACTCCAAAGGGCGAAGAAAAATTTAAAGAACAACTTGAGGATACTCACATTCTATTTAAGAACTTCGTTCACAAATTCCGCCCTAATATGAATATCGCAGAGGTGGCAACCGGCGAATACTGGTACGGTGAACAAGCTATCACTAAAGGCCTCGTGGATGAGATTCGCACCAGCGATGATTACCTTTTAGGACTTTCGGAAAAACATCAAATTGTTAAAGTAAAGTTTGAACATCATGAGAGTTTAAGTGAAAAACTCACAGGAATTATCGGTAAGGCTTTCAAAAAAGGCAGTCTTTCGATATTAGAAGAACTTGAAACAAGACGCTTTCTTTAAAGGAAAACATTAGGTGCAATCTCCAGTACTTGAAGTAAAGAATTTAGAAACTACTTTTCATACCAATGCCGGCCCGGTTCGCGCTGTTAACAACGTCAGCTACCAAATCAACAAAGGCCAAACCTTAGGAATCGTGGGCGAGTCTGGTTGCGGTAAATCCGTTACTTCCTACTCTTTGATGCGCCTGATCGAAAAGCCCGGCAAAATCACGGGCGGACAAGTCCTGTTAAATGGACGCGATATTTTAAAACTTTCTGAGCCTGCCATGGAAGAAGTTCGTGGCGGCGAAATGGCGATGATCTTCCAAGAACCGATGACAGCTTTAAACCCTGTTTTAACCATCGGCTTCCAAATGGATGAACAAATCATGAAGCACAAAAAGTGCTCGCCAAAAGAATCCCGCGAGCGTGCGATTGAAATGCTTCGCTTAGTGGGTATTCCTTCCCCTGAACAACGTTATGAATCTTACCCCCACCAACTTTCAGGTGGTATGAGACAAAGAGCGATGATCGCCATGGCTCTTTCTTGCAATCCTACATTTCTGATTGCCGATGAACCAACGACCGCATTGGACGTAACAATCCAAGCTCAAATCTTGGAACTTGTGCAAAACCTGCAAGAACAATTCAACATGACTGTGCAATTCATTACCCATGACCTGGGTGTGATTTCAGAAATTTCTGACAAAGTGATGGTGATGTACGGCGGTCAAACTTGCGAACAAGCTGACACATCCGAACTATTTTTAAATCCTCGCCATCCCTACACGGCTGCTTTGATTGCTTCCCGTCCAAAATTCGGTGAGCGCGTCAGCCGCTTAACGACCATCGAAGGCAGCGTGCCTGCCCCGTTTGAGTTACCTAAGGGTTGCCCGTTCGTGAATCGCTGTTCACGCGTGAAATCTGAATGCGCAGGAACAAAACCACCACTAGTCGAAGTTAAACCGGGCCATACAGTGGCGTGCTTTAATCCTCTTTAATAGGAACGCGAAAGATTATGAGCGATATCATTCTTGAAGCAAAAAATATTAAGAAGCACTTCCCGATCAAAAAAGGTCTTTTGTTACGTGAAGTAGCAAGCGTTAAAGCCGTTGATGATGTTTCCTTGGTTGTACGTAAAGGTGAAACTCTAGGCCTGGTTGGTGAATCCGGTTGCGGTAAATCTACGCTAGGTAGAACTTTAATCCGCCTTTATGAGCCGACAGCGGGTGGTATTAACTTTGATGGCCAAGATTTTTTAAATCTTAAGGGCGAAGCACTTCGTAAAAAACGTAAAAACATGCAGATGATCTTTCAAGATCCCTATGCCTCTTTGGATCCACGCATGACGGTGGGCCAAATCATCCGCCAACCGATGGATATCCATGATATCGGGACAAACGCAGAACGCACCGCTCGCGTGTTAGAACTGATTGAACTTGTGGGTTTAAGAAAAGCCCACGTGAATCGTTACCCCCATGAATTTTCAGGTGGCCAACGTCAACGTATCAGTATTGCTCGCGCCATTGCTTTAAATCCGGAATTAATTATCTGTGATGAGCCCGTCAGTGCTTTGGACGTTTCGATCCAAGCGCAGATTTTAAACCTGCTTAAAGATCTTCAAGAAAAATTGAAACTAACTTACGTTTTTATTTCCCATGATCTTTCAGTGATCGAGCACACTTGTGATCGTATTGCGGTTATGTATCTAGGAAAGATCGTAGAGATCGCAGACCGCGACGAACTTTTTAAAAATCCAAAACATCCTTATACCCAAGCCTTGATTGGCGCTATTCCTCGCGTAGGTCACGGCAAAAAGAAGATGAAAAAATCTTTAGGCGGAGAGGTCCCAAGTCCGATCAATCCTCCGTCGGGATGTTCGTTTCACACTCGCTGCCCGTACAAGATGGATGTGTGCGTATCGCAAACGCCGGTTCTTGAAGGTGAAGGCAAGCACCAAAAAGCGTGCTGGCTGACCAGCGCCCCTGTTCAAACTCAAAATGGAATTTAGTTTTTCAATAAAGGAGTAGTACGTATGTTGAACAACTTTGCAAAAGGACTGATGGTTGTTGCGGGTTTAGGCCTTGCTTCCCAAGCCATGGCAGCTCCAAGCAATAATGAATTGAAAATCGGGATCTCTCAGGAATTTGAGACTTTGAATCCTCTCATCATGACGATGTCAGCTTCTAGCTACATGCAACGTATGGTGGGCCGCACTCTGGTAGTTATGACTCCAGATGGTAAATGGGTGACTCAACTTGCTAAAGAAATTCCTTCTTTAGATAAAGGCACTGCTAAAATTATTGAAGAAGGCGGCAAAAAGAAAATCGTCGCTAACTGGGAAATCATCGACGCGGCTAAATGGGGCGACGGCAAACCAGTTGTCTGCCAAGACTTCGTGACTGCTCACAAGATTGCTATTTCTCCAAACGTCAGCGTTGGTGAAAAAGAACAATGGACTCAAGTTGAAAAAATCGACATTGATCCAAAAAACCCAAAAAAATGTACTTTCAAATATGACAAAGCAAAATGGGATTTCTATCAATTAGCACAATTCCATCCAGTGCCGACTCACCTTGAAGGTCCTATCTTTGATAAACACGGTAAAGCTAAGGAAGGTTACGAAAAGAACTCTAACTATGTTCGTAACTCAACAAACCCAGGTCTTTACAATGGTCCTTACTTAATCACTGAAGTGAAATTGGGGTCGCACGTTTCTTTTGCACCAAATCCTCATTTCTATGGCAAAAAAACGAACATCCAAAAAATCATCGTAAAAGTAATTCCTAACACAGGAACCATGGAAGCAAATCTTCGCTCTGGCACAATCGATATGATTTCTGCTTTGGGTATGGATTTCGACCAAGCTTTGGCTTTCGATAAAAAAGCAAAAGGTGAAGGTCTTCCATTCAACGTGCACTTCGTGCCTTCAGTGACTTACGAACACATTGATCTTCAGTTGGACAACCCGATCTTGAAAGACGTTCGTGTTCGTAAAGCATTGTTGTATTCAATCAACCGCGAAGACCTTGTGAAGGCGCTTTTTGAGGGCCGTCAACAAGTGGCTTCCCACAATATCTCTCCGAAAGATTCTGCTTGGTATACAGCTGATCCTAAGAAAGTTTCTTTGTACCGCTACTCTAAGCGTGAAGCGACAAAACTGTTGGATGAAGCTGGCTGGAAAATGGGACCAGATGGTTACCGCGTAAAAGACGGCAAAAAACTTTCTTTGGTATTCCAAACGACTGCCGGAAACAAAACCCGCGAAGTGGTTCAGGTTTATTTGCAAAACCAATGGAAACAAGCCGGTATCGAAATTCTTGTTAAGAACGAACCTGCCCGCGTTTTCTTTGGCGATACTATGACAAAACGTAAGTTCGAAGGCATGGCATTGTTTGCATGGGTTTCTTCTCCGGAAAGCTCGCCTCGTTCAACGCTAGCTTCTTCAGCTATTCCAACAAATAAAAACGGTTGGTCTGGTCAAAACTTCACTGGCTGGAAGAATGCAAACGTAGATAAAAACTTGGACGCTTTGGATTTAGAATTCAACGCTGGTAAACGCACACAATTAGTGCATGACATTTTAAAAGAGTACACTACAGACATCCCTGTTTTGCCTCTTTACTACCGTTCGGAAATTTCTGTAACTCCTAAGAATCTTAAGAATTACAAAATGGCCGGACACCAGTTCTACGAGACTAACAATATCGAAGACTGGAACTTGAACTAACGTTCTATTGTAAGTGATTGAGCACTCCAGTTTGACTGGAGTGCGTTTGAAGGAGCCATCATGACTACATTTATTACCCGACGCATTTTGCAGACACTTGCTGTGATAGCTGTGCTGTCTTACGTGTGTTTTTATCTTATGAGCTTAATGCCCGGGGATCCCGTAGACATGATGGTTGCATCAAATCCAAAAATTACAGCTGAAGACGTGGCTCGCTTAAAGTCACTTTATGGCTTGGATCAGCCGGTTTATAAACGTTATGGAAACTGGATTGGTTCCATCGTTCAGGGTGACCTGGGTTACAGTCGTACTTACCGCGTGCCGGTGCAAGAATTGATGGGTCCGCGTTTATGGAATACTTTTATTCTTTCGTTCTTATCTTTAACTTTCTCGATTTTGATCGCTATTCCACTGGGTGTTATTTCGGCGCTTAAGCCAGGAAGTCGTACCGACTATGTGATGAATCTGTTTTCTTTTGCCGGGATTTCAATTCCGTCGTTCTGGCTTGCAATCGTATTGATCATTATTTTTGCGGTGAAGTTCCCGATTTTACCTGCGGGTGGTACACAAACCATCGGTGCTGGTGAAATGGGTTTCTTTGCAGACCTTGCTGACCGCTCGATTTACTTGATCTTACCGGTGTTAAGTCTTTCAATTCAACAGATTGGTCGCTTTTCACGCTTCACACGTTCAGCCATGCTTGAAGCCATGAGAAATGATTTCATCCGTACCGCAAGAGCCAAAGGTCTTTCTCGCAGCACGGTGATCTGGAAACACGGTTTCCGTAATGCGCTTATTCCTTTGATCACGATCCTGGCATTAAGCTTTTCAGGATTATTCTCTGGAGCGATTTTAACTGAAACCGTGTTTGCTTATCAAGGTGTGGGTAAACTTGTTTACGATTCTATCATCGGTAATGACTACAACGTGGCGATGATTTCTTTCGTTATTTCCGTCAGCATGGTTTTGATTATGAACCTAGTTGCAGATATCGCTTACGGATTTGCAGATCCAAGAATCTCTTTTAGCTAAGTATAGGGCATAGATATGAGTTCAAACGAGATCACGATGAATGATTTAGAAATTGATACAGCTGCCCTTTCTGCCAAAGATAGAGCGGAAATTGAAAAAGCCCAACCCATGTGGAAGATGGTGCTGAAGCAATTTATGACCCACAAATTGGCAGTCGTAGGTGCCGGCATCATCACGCTTTTCATGTTGGTTTCGATTTTTGCTTCGCAAATTCAAAGCATCACAGATTTAGATCCAGACAATCAGAACGTGGCAAATCGTTATTTGCCACCAATGACGACGGCGACAGTGGGTCAAGATGTGCGCGAAACGGAAGTTGAAAAATTCATCAATGCTTCCCCGGAAGCGGCTGATAAAATTCAGAAAGCCTTGGTCGAAAAAGGCGTTGTTGCGGTTGCGGAAGCTGATTCTATTTATGAATTGGCGGCGCAAGACGTAAAACAAGCAACGGCTTCCTTGGAAAATTTAAATCTTCCTGAAGCCGGCGAGCTTGTTTCTATTTTCAAGGAATTTGAAACTTTCCACTTATTTGGTACTGACGAATTAGGTCGCGATGTTTTCATCCGGTTGATTTATGGGACTCAAGTTTCCATGGGTGTGGGTGTTCTGGTTGCTATTGCCTCAGCGCTTATTGGTTTGTTGATCGGAAGCCTAGCTGGTTTTTACGGTGGCCTGATTGATACGATGCTAATGCGTGTGACGGATGCTTTATTGTCTTTACCGACAATCCCCGTTCTTATTGTGATGGCGGCGATTGATTTGACGAAACTTCCTTGGCTGAACGCCGTGGTTTCTAGCTCTAATCAAAGTATCTTTAAGATGGTCATCATCCTTTGCTTATTTTCATGGATGACGGTGGCGCGTTTGGTTCGCGGAAGTATTCTTTCAATCCGTGAGCGTGAATTCGTTTTAGCTGCTCGCACCTTAGGCGCTAAAGACAGTACGATCATTGTTCGTCACATGTTCCCGAACGTGATTGCACCAATGCTTGTTTCCATCACTTTGGGTGTTGGCGAATCGATCCTTTTCGAAGCTGCATTAAGCTTTTTGGGTCTTGGTATCATGCCGCCGACGCCAAGTTGGGGAAATATGCTGAACAATGCCCAGGAACTAATTTATCAAGCTCCGTTCCTAGCAATCCTTCCGGGTATTTTGATTTTGTTAACGACGATGAGCTTTAACTATTTGGGCGATGGTCTTCAAGATGCTATCGATCCGAAAGCTATTCGACGTTAATCGTTGACCATGAATGGGCTCTGCGTTCGTAAAATTCGTCCAGAGCCTTCTGATGTTTTTTTAATGCTTCAGGATTAGACCAAGATTCAACAGCCGCATGGTAATCAGACTTTCCCGCATTTTTCTTTAAGACTTCATCGATTCGACTTATCACGTTCCGACCCCAGGCATTTTTTGTACAAGCCACCCAAATGACGGCAGACGGAGAAGTCTCTTTCAATAATTTTGAATGCACAGGCTTTTCTGGTTTGATTCGTTCATTGTACGCTTTAACCACAGATTCATATTCTATAGTATAATCAAAACGTCCCCTTTGAACCATTTTTAGCAGTGGCATATAGCCTTCGGAAGGGTTCAATGCGGTTAAGTTCGACTCTGCCTTCTTGATTAAATCATCAATAACGGGACCATAGGAACGATCATGAATAACAACACCTTTCAGATCCTTACGTGTCGTTAGCTCTTTAAACGACATCACATCGCCTTTAGGCAGAATATCTTTTTTAGCAACCACCGCTAGATATTCATGGGGCGCAATAAACGAAAGGGCCGTGAAATAGGCCCACTTTTCACGCTCGGGAGTTTTTAAAACGGACCCGGCACAGATGTTGCGATTTTGCTTCCAAAGTTCGATCGTTTTAGGGATGTCTGATTGCACATCGATAAATTTATATTCAGAGATATTTTTTTCCAGGATTTTTTTGAGAAGGTCTATTTTACCTTCACCGCCGTTACCTCCCTCAAGGATATAATAGGGCGGCCAGTCTGTAACTCCCCAAGGGATAGATTTCTTACTAGAGTCTTCCGAAGAGTTTTTACTTTGCACTCCGGTTAAGCTCAATAAAAGGACTGCGAAAAAAAGGAGGTATCTTGCTTTCATGCCCAGCCTCTTGCTTACGCACTTTAAGCTTACCTCTTGTTTTCTTAGACTCCCTTATTTTTCGCAATCTTCTGCTAGTTCACACCCAAGTGCAGTGACGTATGTCTAGAAAAAATGCGGGCCTTAGCCTGCCAGGTTTCGTTGCTCTTCAACATCTCAATGGTGTGAGCACTTTTTGCGCTATCGAATTTTCTAAGATTTTTAATGGCTGAGACGAATTCTTTTCCGTCATGGGCTAAAATCAAATGCTCGCTGAACTTCACAACCTCTGGCAGAGGTGTCGCAATCGTAGGCCTTCCCGTGGATAGATATTCTTTTAATTTTAACGGGTTTAAATTTTCTGTCAGTTCACTTCTTACATAAGGCAAGATGAACACATCCATCTCTTTGATCGCATCAGGAAGTGCCCTGTAGCCCACGGGACCATGGAAAATGATATTTTTAAATGCACGAAGTTTTTCTACGTCACACACGACATTACCAATAATGTGTATTTTCACCGCAGGTGACTGGGTGGCAATAGTCTGGATAATGCTTTGATCACTTCTTTCATCTAAAAGTCCAAAGTAGCAGATGTTTAAATTCTCTGAAAACGCCTTTGAACCGATGTTGAAGTGTTCAAAATCAACACCGTGGGTAAGAAGAATGGTTTCTTTTTTACCGTTCGATTTATTATTTTTCAACGACTCTGATGTGGCAAACACGACATCGGCTTTCGAAAGCAATTTAGCTTCCATTGTTTGCACCATTTTATAATCTAGACCCGGCCATAATGAAAACTCATCGACACACACATAAATCTTTAACTTTTCCGCAAACTCCCCGACATAATCACATGCGTTCGGGACCGAAGTCACTGTGATGGGATTTTTAAAACCTTGTTCGCGCAAAACTTTATTAACGGCTCTTTTCACACTCCAAGTATTAAAACTTCTAATTAACTTCCACTGATTAAACGGAATCATTAATGGTGCAACGATCCAAAAATCCTGAGGCACAAGGCGGACTTCGCTGGGTTTTTTAGGCCCAAACCATCCTTTTAACTTTCCATAAATACGCTTAAGATCATAAACCGAAAATCTTGGCGAGCGCAGTCCGATGGTTTCAACCCAGATAATTTTATTTATGCCAAATAAAGGACGTAAAAGATGTTCTAAAGAATGTGGATGGCGGGCGAAGTCCTCGCCAAAAACAATAAGGTCCTGCCCTGTTAAAAGATCGTTTTTCAAGTTCACCGTTGCGCCTTTTTCCAGATGTCCACCGTGGATCTTTGTTTTAAGAAAAATAAAAAACCTTTGGCCGCTGCGAAGTTTACATTGCAATAGTAATAAGGCAGATAAAAAGGTCCCGCTTTTTTTCCGTTTTTATCCAGGACATAACCTATAAGGGCCATAAAATAAAACGCGGTCTGAAGCAAAAAGAAAATCTCATAAAACCAATGCGCCGGGGTCAACATCGCACTGAAGGAATAAATACTTGCTAACAACAACCACATAAAATAGCGCAACGTCTTGTGAATGAAAAACTGAAATCCAAACCAACTGGCAAAAGGCGATAAAAGTTTTTTGTACGCCATGATCACTTGGATCCCACCATAAACCATGCGCGACTTCACATTAAAGTCATCTTTCAAAGTGATCGAAGCTTGTTCCTCTGTGATGGCTTCTTTATCGTAAATAACTCTTTTACCCTGTTCGATAATATTAAAAGTAATCACAAGGTCATCGTTGATAAATTCAGTCGGGACAGTTTGGTAAAGACTTCTTTTAAGCGCAAAGATTTCGCCATCCGCTGTCGGAATGGAACCTAAGTGCGATTCTGCCTGCTTTAAAGCCGATTCATAGTGCCAATATAAATTGTCCCCCAACGAAGCTTTACGGTCCCCATGGGTTAAAACACTTTTACGTCCACACACCCCGCCAACGGATTCGTCAGCAAAATGTCGAACTAATTTTTTAATGGCGTCCGGGCGAAACATTGAATTGGCATCTGAAAATATTAGAACCTCGCCTTGAGCTAAAGCCACAGCACGGTTTAACGCGGCGGTTTTGCCTTTGCGAGGAGCTTCATAAAGTCCAATTACACCCTGTTCAGCGAATTCTTTTACAACAAGCGGTGTGCTGTCAGAAGATCCATCAGAGACAACAATGATTTCTAGTTTATCCTTGGGATAGTCTAACTTTAAATCGTTGCGAATTTTTTCGCGAATGATTTTTTCTTCGTTATAGGCGGCAATAATGAACGAAACAGAAGGATAGATTTCAGCGGTCTTATGCTTTTTAGGAAAAAGTCTTGCCAGACCTAGAACTATCAATCCAAATCCAGCGTAATGAAGGCAAATCGCTGCAAATAACATCCAAAACAAAAACTCTATAAGTATCATCGCAAAACGTCCCTATATGATTTAGCCACAGCCGCTAGCACAAAAAAATGCAGAATAAAAAGGTCTTTGTAGGACATCCCTACACCAAAACCTGAAACAAGAAACACAACGTAAGAGGCAAACAAATAATGTCGAACAGGCCCTGCGCATTTCGAAATTTCCCAGAAACACCAAATAAAAAAACCAGCAAAAGCTGCGAAACCTATCACACCTAGTTCCGCTAAAACATTTAAATAGGTGTTATGAATTTCTAAGGGTCTGACTTCAGACTGAAAGTGCGGATAGTTGGTATTTTGGTAAAAGAAATTCTTTGCCTGATGCATTCCCGCACCGAAGACCGGATGATCCGAAAAAACCTTTAACCCGTTATCGTAGGTCAAAAGTCGATCTAGATTTGATTTGTCTTTGATTTCTGTGAAGCGTTTTGCAACGTCGGTGGCTAAGAAAGCAAATAGTAACGAAACGAAAACCAACGGTGCAACAAGAAGCTTAAACCGGCTTTCTTTAGGGTGATGTGTAATTCTTCGACAGAATAAAACTCCCAGCCCTAGCAACAAGGCTATCAATCCCATTCTAGATTGAGTAATTATAGCACATGCTCCAAGAAACAATGCCGCCGTTAAAAACATCACTCCTTGCGTTGACTTGTGGCGCGAAAAAGCCTGCCAAGCCTGCAATAAGGCTAACGGCAGAGTCATTGAAAAGAAAGTGCATAGAAAATTAGGGTCCCCATGGCGAATATTCAGCAAAGGCCTTAAGTCAAATTCCCTTGCTTCATGCAACACAAGATAACGATAAAGAAAATAAACCCCCAGAATAGAATAAGACAGAACCAGCGAATTCAAAATCAGGTTTCGATACCGCGGCTTAGAAAGAACCAGATAAATTGCCGGACCAAGAAATAAAATTTTAAGTAGGGTTTTATATTCAGGGTCATTAAGAATCAGCAGCTCGCCGCCAGAAAATACCGATGCGAAAAGGGGGGATAGCGCATAAAGGCCAATTAAAAAAACCGGGATGCTTAGACTGTGCGTAAAAGAAAAAGTCTCTTCGCGATTCAACACCTGTTGTAAAACCGTTAAACTTAATGCAGAAACAAATAAAAGTAGTTCTAAACGAATGGACACTAACAACGGCACTTCAAGATGAAGAGTGGTAATAGCAAGCCCCATGTATAGGAGCACCGCCCATACAGGTTTAAAGACTGCGCTGTTATGCAGGCTTAAGGCTTTCAGATTCATCTTTGGTTTTTAAAATAAAATAAAAGAAATTCTAAAAGATACCCAAAGACCACTCCTGCAAGCAGCGCCACGACTACTAATGCTAGTGGCTTAGGCCACACAGGGCGATCACTGACAGCGGGTTCGGAAATAGTCTGAAAAAGGTTTTCCTTTTGTGCCTGATTTACCAGGTGCTCAAATTTTAACTTAACAAGTTTATCTTGGAAGTAAGCTTTTTCGCCGGCATTATTACCAGAGGCTTCGGCCTGCACCTTTGCTAACAATGCTTCATAGTCTTTTTGATCTTTTTCAATGACCAAGAAACGAAGGTTATTGAAAACGTACTTATTCAAGTCTAACGCTAATTCTTGATTCGACGACTTCACTTCGATGATATAGTTGTTTTCATCGCCCCCAGTGTATTGGATCTTGACCATACGTCTAAGAAAATTCATTTGCGAACCGAGCGACTTAAAGCCTTGAACGGCCGCTTTAGCAGGTTCATTTTCTTCAAGAAATTTTTTAAGCATTTCATCAGAAACTAAAGCACTTGAAATGCTAAGACCATCGCGAACCCAAATCCACCGGTTGCGGGATTCCTCAGTTGCGCCATCAGGACTTTCTAATTTCATACGAAAGACAACCGCGCGACTGGACGACTGGTATACCTTTGGCGTTACCAATGAATAAATCAAAGCTACTAGCACGAATGCCAAAGTCGTAAGTACTGTGGTTTTATGTTTCACAAAAAACTGCTTCATAATTTCAATCCTGTCATCTGCAAGGCTTTCATCATATCAATTCGATTTTCATTCTGATTGAACGCGTTCAGCGTCAGTTGTTGGCGCCTCTCTACGGATAAGCACGTAACATTTCTAATTGCCTCTAAAAGATTCTGGCGCTCAAATGTAAAAACACTTTCGCCGTGGGTAAGATCTAAACCTCTGCACCCAAAAGATGTGGATACTAAAGGTAATCCCGCAGCCATATATTCAATCATCTTCACATTCATTCCAGACCCTTCAGTGACTGGATTTAAACCAAAATCACTGGCGGCAAAATAAGGAATTAGATCTTCCACCCGTCCAAGAACTTTGAAATGATCCTCTTCTATTTTTTCTATGCTAACTGTTCCCGCAACAAGAACAAGGACATTTAACTCTTTCAATGCATTTCTATTTTCGGCGCAAAACCTTTTTAGAAACGCGAAGGCTTCACGGTTAGGTTCATAACTTGAACCGGTGAACAAAAATACTTTTTTATTTTCAGCATTCCATTGTTGGCGAACTTGAATACGTAAGGCCGGATCCGTTTGGTATTTAGCTAGGTTTACACCGTTACTAACAATGCTGCTTTTGCTTTTTATTTCTGGAGTTAGATTAAGAAAAACCTCTAAATCCTTTTCGCTACAAAAAAGAACTTTATCTGCTTGAGCTAGTGCTGAAAGCTCTACCCGCTTTACCCAAGATGCTACAAAGGGTGACTTCCAAAGCTCAAATTCAGCGTTATGGGTGTTCAACCATTTTTCTGCTTTTATTTTTTTGAACAGCGGATGAAGAAATGGAAAGTCCAGAACAACAAGTTCTGAATCAGACAAAAGTTTTCTTAATTCCATGGGAATCAAAACTTTTAAAATCCATGTCACCCAAAGAGGCGGCAGATTCAAGCGATAAAATAAAAATTGAACGAATCCAAACAAGGGATTCATGTTCACAAACTCAGTAACACCCGGTTCAACATCTTGCTGAAAACTTTGAGTTTGGTTTAAGTACTGCTCTTTACGGCCCGTCAAAGAATAGATTGAAACATCATAACCAAGCTTCGCCAACGCACGACAAAGATTCGCGCTTCGCAACTGCCCCCCCGACATTGGGGGAAATACTTGAATGGATGATACGAAAACCAGCTTTTTCATTGTGAAAGAGAGGTTTAGTAGAAATCCGAAACACTTGCAAAAAGGTTTGCAGGAAAAGTAAACATTCCTTGGCGAAACACGACGCCATAGAACAACTACAATTACAGGCTTTTTATTTCTAAATAACCAGTTCGTTTGGTAGGTTTGCCGCCTTATGAAAACTTCAAAAAAAGTGTTACATCTCGTCGAATACTTGTATCTAGGAGGCATCGAACGCCTTCTTGAACAGCTCGCATTAAACACGGGTGATGAAGCACAGTTGCACTTTTTTACTTACGAAACTGAAACCCTGGGTGGAATTGGCAAAGCGATCAGCGACAGAGACTTTCCTGTTTTTACTTTCAAAAAAAAATCTGGCCGCGATTGGAATTTAGTCCGCGAACTTATTCGTGTCGTAAAAGAACATCAGATCGACACTATTCACACGCACGATTTCGGCCCCATGGAGTATGCGACTTTATTAAAAGTGCGCTTTCCTCATCTTCGACTCATTCATACTCAGCATACAGTCCACCATTTTCTTGCACGTAAAAGCTATCGCTACTTTTTTCAGGCTGCGAGCTACCTTTACAAATGTATTATTTGTGTTTCTGGACACGTTAAAGATTCTATCATTGGGGGCTGTCCTGCAGTTAATAAAAAGGCGTTAAGGGTTATTCCAAACGGTGTTGATACGAATTTGTTTACTCCAGACAAATCTAAAACTATCACCTTTTCTCCTCTGAAATTAGTCAGTGTCTGCCGAATTTCTTATGAAAAAAATTTGGACTATCTGTTGAACACATGTCGTCTTTTAAAAGAACATCAGATCCCATTTGAATTTCATCACGCGGGCACATCCAAATTACCTTCGACAAAAGCAAACCTTGAAAAGTACGTCACGGACCACGGGCTTGAATCTGAAGTGACCTTCTATGGTTTCATGGAAGATCCGCGCGCTGTATTAGCAAAAGGTGATTTCTTTGTAAGCTCTTCACTGCAAGAAGGTCATCCGGTAGCGGTACTTGAGGCCATGGCGCTTGAAAAGATTTGCATTTGCAGTGATATCGCTCCTCACAAAGAAACAAGTCACGGTGTGATCGAACTTTTCAATTTAGCTAATGAACGTGCGCTGTTTGAACTCTTAAAAAACTTTTCGCAACAAAAACCGGATTTGAATATTTTAATGGGACAAACACGCGATGTCGTCTTAAAAAACTATTCTCTCAAAAAGATGGTGGATGAATATGTTGAACTTTACTTCTAAACCGAAAAATCCGATCGCGCTTAGTTTTGATATTGAAGACTGGTTTACCGTCAGAAATATGCGGGAACTTATTAATGAAAACGAATGGCACAACCAAGAAAATCGCCTGAATATCGGGGTGGATTTCATTCTAGAAGAGCTTGCAAAAAAGAATATTAAAGCCACGTTCTTCGTCTTAGGTTGGATTGCTGATAATTACCCAGAAGTCGTTAGAAGGATCAGTGATCAAGGGCATGAAATTGCTTGTCATGGGTACAATCACACTCCTATCGACTTGTTAACGCCAGAAAGTTTCAAAGAAGACTTAACCAAAGCCCTGACCCACCTTGAAAATGTGACGGGTAAGAAAATCAAAGGATTTCGTGCACCTAGCTTTTCTGTAACTCAAAAAACTTCATGGGCTTTGCCTATCATGAAAGAGTGTGGCTTAGAATACGACAGCAGTATTTTCGTCACTTCCCACCCTGATTATGGGATCCAAGACTTTCCGACAATACAAACAGAAGTGAATGGAATGACTGTTCTTCCGTTAAAAAAGAGTCCTCTATTATTAGGAGCAAATATTCCTGTCTGCGGAGGCGGATACTTTAGAATGCTGCCATATGCGCTGACGAAAGCGGCTCTTAGAAAAGATCTCGAAAAAGGTCCGGCCCTTATGTACTTCCATCCATGGGAGTTCGACCCAGGTCAACCACGAGTGAAACTGCCACCTTTAAAGCGCTTCCGTCATTATGTGGGTTTAAATAGCAATCGTGAAAAGTTCGTTCAATTATTGAATGATTTCGAATTCACAACGATGGAAAATCTGTTGAGATTAAACAGAACTCGCACAGTGGCAGAATACCGTTTCGCGAACACACCAGCTCTAGTTCCTGTCTAGAGCTTCCATCAGGACTTCATCATCTTTAGGAATATCGTGATAACTTTGAGTAAGGTAAGGGCTCTGCGGATCCCTTCTTTTCTCATTGGGAAAAAGTGCGATTGTGAAGGATTTATACAACGGTGCGCCTGAATCATGTGGTTTGAATTGTTTATTTAAACCTTTGTAAAAAGACGCGCACAAATCCTGGGCGCATAAATCAGAATCAAAATGAACAGTGGGGACCGGGCGCGGATTAAGTTCAATCACATAGGCCTCTCCGGTTTTTTGTTCAACTATAAAATCCAAAGATCCAAAACCTGTATAACTTAAATTCTTTGCCACAGTTAGAATGGCCTGGTGAATCTCTTGATTATCAACGCCCACAACAACACTAGATGGACCCGTAGCCCCAGGGTAGGTCTTATGCTTCAGCATCGGATTTGCGGCAAAAACAGCACCATTCTGGGCGCAAAACGGAGCTAAACCCACCTGACCTGAGATGTATTGTTGCAACGACAGACCGTTTTCATCGTCCTTGGGCACGACAAATAGAAGAGTTTTGATGACTCTTTTTATTTTTGTGACAAGCGATACCTTCTGCGTTGATGACAGTGATTTTATAAGTTGTTCTTCGTTATGGACCACTTCCACGCCCGAAGCGCCATAACCAAAGTCATACTTGACCACCAGAGGAAACCCTAAACGTGGTGCTGCGGTTAAAGCTTCCTGCAAATTTTTAACTTCGATATTTTTAGGGACGCGTACGCCCCATTTTGCACACTTTGCAACGAACTTGGATTTACTTAAAAGCACCGAGGGATCTGTATAACCAGGTAAAGAAGAAGTGATTTTCTTTCCTATCAATGGGAATTTCGCTAATGCTTGTAGCGCTAGAAGAGCATCTTCATCGCCGGGGACGACCAAGTCAGGACGTAACCGAAGGATCGATAGGATTATGCCCAGATAGACGACTTTTGAACGAGCATAAGTAAATGTCGGATAAAGCATTCTTCCATTTAGAAAACTTGTTTTAGCAAGATAGCTGTTTTTAGGCGCATAGGCATAGACATCAAATCCCGCGCGCTTCAACCCCCCAGGCAAGCGACTGATGCCAGTCCATTTTTCAGCAAGAGCTACAATCAGAATTTTTTTAACCATTGTAGGCCCTTCCTTTGAGAGGATTTAATTTGTGAACTATCTTAAATACAAACTTTTGCACGTATTCAACTTCTTGGGTCTTAATCAAATTTGTTTTTACCCCTGAAACAAACATCCCTAAGAAATAAAGACTGAAGGAAGCTGCAAGTATCCAGAATGGGTACCATTGATATTCCAAGAAAATATACTTGATCAAAGCTGACAGCACTGTTGATAAAGCCAGCGCCAAAGCCAGATCACGCCATACAAATAAGTTTCTAGCTTTGCTTTGAATAAATCTCGCTCCGATAATAAGTCCCGAGATATTTATAAATGCCACGGCGATGATTTTACCAACCAGTACGGCCATGGGCCCAAACCAATAAGCACCACCGATAATTAATATTAAGCCCATAACCACTCCAAAGACTTTAATCTTAAGAGCGGTGCCGGTATTGGAGGTGGCTCTAAATAAAGGCTCTGGATTTAAACAGGTTACGACCACGTACAGATTAAACAGCATAAAGAACGGAACACTGGCTAGATACTTATCCGAAAAGATGAAGACGATGATTTCTTTAGCAAAGAAGGTCATATAAACCGTGAACGGAATTACGATTAAAAAAAGAGTGCGATTCATCTGGCGCCACGTCTGTGCCGCTTTATCAAAGTCCTTTGATTTCACATTATCAACCAGATCAATATTCACTAATTCGTATAGCGAGGCCCTTACGGAGTTGATCAGGGGATTTTCAAAGCAACCTACTGAATAGTAAGTAAATTGGACGACACTAAAGAACGATGAGACAAATAGATTTTCCATATTCAGAATGTTCTGAATAATGCGAGAGATCCCTAGAGGCACACCAAACCTGGCTTGGGCCTTAAAGAACCCGCCCGCGTCCTTGTAACGCAGGCCTTGCTCTACTTTATGGCTGTGTAGGATAGACAACATCCAAACAAAGCGAAGGACCATTAAGAACACTAGGAAGATCAAAGCCACTGTGATGGAATGAAAGAATAAAAAACCCGACAGGATGGCGACGGACTTTAGAAACTCTGTACCCGCGTCAAGATACAATCTTGCTTTAAAGCGGTTTAAGTTAATTAAAAATCCTTCGACTTGGGCTGAGGAAATAGAAACAACGATTAATAAACCCAGAAGCGGTATGTATTGGGCAAGATCAGGGTTGTTTAGCAGACCAGCAATTTCAACACGATAAATGGAAAGACCTAATGCTAACAGCGAAGTCACGACGAAGTTAAAGATCAGTGCATTGAAGGCATATAAGGAAAAGTTCTTACGATCCCAACGAAGGAAGTAGTTCACCGAATCGTCGAACCCGAAGTTAAGGGCAACCTGCGAAAACCAGAAAATCAGCATCACTTGCTTATAGGTCCCGTAGGTTTCTACTTCTAAGTGGCGCCCCAAATACATGGGAATAAGGAAAGAAAAAATCAAACCAAAGATTCTTGCACCCGCCAAGAATATTAATCTTTCTGGGGATTTACCTTCGTTCTGAATCACGGGCAATCCTTTAGGGTGACTCCACCAATATGGACAGAGTCATTAAGCCCCACATAATGACGACACAATTCAGTGATTTGGTTTTCGTAAAAAGAAATCTCCTCTAAGTTTGGAAGACCTAAAAAAGAATCACGCTCAATCGCAGAGATCTTATTATTATCCAAGGCTAAAGTTTTTAAATTTTCTGTTCTTAAAAACCACGGCTGAACCTTAGAAATTTGATTAAAACGTAAATCCATAAAGATCAGTGAGGGAAGATCTTGAAACGCCCCTACTGCGATTCTTTGAATTTGATTGTGCGAAAGCTTCACTGACGCCAAGCTTGATAGCCTTTTTAAACTGCGAATCTGGGTTAATGAGTTACGCTCAAGGTTCAAACTTCTTAAAGAAGATAACCCCGACAGGCTAGGAATTTCTGAAATCTGATTTTGATTGGCTCGCAACTCAATCAAAGAATTTAATCCTGAAAAACCATCGTCTGAAATCCTGTGCAAACGATTAAAAGAAACATCAAGCACTTCCAAAGAAATTAATCTAGCAAAAACCGGAGCATCAATCGAAGTCAGATGATTGTGATCTAAACGCAGAACTTTTAATTGCGACAGTCCTTGAAAAGCATTTCTGTCGAGAATCTTGATCTGATTTGATTCTAAATTTAGTGACTTTAAAGAGTCTAATCCTGCAAAAACGCCTGGGGGTAATGTATCAATATTTTGATTAGCAACTACAAGACTTTCAAGCGCGCGCATTTTTTGAACGGAAACTTCTTTGCAATTCACCTCTGAAACAGCCTTTACAATAGCAGCGCCAATGACTCCACGATCGCAAATATCAATGCGCACTTCTGCCAACGCAGGAGACAAGATGATTAGAAAAATGAAATGAATAAGCAACTGCTTCAAAAAATTCCTCGGACGTTCAAGAATGGCAGATACTTACATAGCTCGGGCGAAATAGAAAGAGGCAGAATGCGCTTTAAGAAAAATGACTGAGGTGTCTAAACTCTGGACACAGTTTTTAAAAACTTTACAGCTTACATTCAGACCTCTATAAGTCCTCGCCCGAACAAGGTAAATTTCCACAATCAAATCGGATCCTTTGGAGAATGCAGTGAAATACTTAATCTCTCTCGCACTATTAATATTTTCAGTTTCCGCCTCAGCTTCTGTAAACACATCCGCGTTGTCGGCATCCCTGACCAGTGATTTTTCCACTGATAAAATCGCTCTTAGCTACTTCGGATACATCTCAAGTCAGGCTTCAGATGTTAAAGAAGGTGAAGCTAGCATTTATTCTTACAACTTGATTGCCTTAGGATACCGTCTTGATTCCCGCTTCACAGCAGCCCTGCGCCCCACTTTCACTTACGACTCAAAAGGTCTGCGGTACGGCGCGATGATGCCAGCGCAGACGCGTTGGGGCGATTCAAGTATTGACCTTGTGGATCGAAAACCCTTTGATTTCGAATCGGTAAGATCCAAGGCAGTTTATCGTTTTTTATTACACACAGATCCTGCGTGGATAAAAGAAAACACGGTTGGTGGACTTGGCGCGAGCTATGAATTTACAAAACAACTCAGCCCCCATTTTTCTTTCGGATACTTTCCAAAGGCCTTTGTTTTGGTTCAAAGTAAAACATCATATGAAAGCAAACCGACTCAACTTGCACAGCTTGAACAGTGGCTTCGTTTGAATAAATATTTTGGTGATAAGGTTTCGATATCTCAAGGTTTAGGTTTAAAGAACATGTTCTATAATGCGCAGACTTCTGAACAAGAAAAGCGCACCGATTTTTCGACTCTTGAAACTCTTGTGAACTTAGATATTGGAGACCATGGAACCGTATCGTTGGGAATCACCCAAGAGCATCCTTTTGCAAAATCATTGCAGCTCTATAAGGATTCCGAATCAGCTTACGTCTTAACAACTTGTTTTTGGTTGTAATTAATTAGCTCACTGCAGTTTCACGGACTTTTAATAGGGGCCGTGAAATTTCTTCATACATTGTTTATCAATTGTTAATTTTTTGTAAATTCTTTTTCGTCCTTGCCCTTCTCTTCGGCCCCCTCTATTAATCCGGCGCTAATTGTAAAAAAATTTTTACCAAAATTTTATCTAGGACGTTTTTGTGAAAAGTACTTTTGCGCTCAAAGGGTCGATCTTTGCCTGCATTCTTTTATCCTCAACTCTAGCGTGTTGCGCTGGGGTCGATCGCACGCAACAACCCTACAATACGACTGAAAATAAAGCCGTCACTGGGAAAGTGACCATCGACCTAGGAACAAAAGGGCAGACAATCGACCGCTCTTTCTATGGATCTCACTTAGACTCTTTTTCAAAACTTCCCTCACCGGCATTGGTTTCTGAATTAGGTATCGGGGCCATCCGTATCGGCGGAAACGAGTACGATGTATTCAACTGGAAAAACAATCTTACTTACACAAAACACGGCGTAAAAAACATCCTAGGAATTCCAGCAATCGTCACTGCCTTGAACACTTACAAAGTGACAGGCATCTATCAAATCAACCTTCATGGCTATCAGCCAGAAATTTCAAACGACTCAGTCAGCATTAAGTCCGTTGGCTTGAAAAAATCTTTCACGGCAGAATCTGCCTACGAATTAATTAAAACCCTGAATGGCGACTTGAATCTGGGCCTAGTGAACTTCAGCTTAGGCAATGAGTTTGAACAGTGGCATGAAACCCACGCTCACACTAAAGAGTTCCCTGAAGATAGTGGGATTTCTGCTGATGAATACATCGCAAGGTATATTGAATATGCTGTTGCTATTCGCCAGGCTCAGGAAGAAGTAAATGGCAATCCAAACAGCATTAAAATCTGGGGCCCTGAAATTTCCGCTTCTTGGTTAGACTGGAATACCGGCAACTTCACAACCGACTGCGAATATCACCATACCATCAGAGGCCAAGTGACTTGTTCGTATGGCGATGGCGCATTTACTCATTTCATCCCTTATTTCTTAAATCGCCTTGCAAAGGCTGAAAAAGATAAATCGATCAATCCGAAGGGCTATAAACTTTTAGATTATTTCGCTTTCCATTACTACCCGATGTTCAGACAAGATAATAAAAACCTTGATTCCATCATCAAAGAAGCTGACGGTCTTCAAGCTGTTACAAAAATGCTAGAGGCAACACGCGTTCTGCATGACCCGAACTATGTAAACACCATCGACAGAAGTTCCTATAGAAATGTAAGCCCTAACATCATCCCAAGAATGAAGAGTTGGCTTAAGTCGTATTATCCAAATGCGAAACTTGCGATCAATGAATTCGCAGTGGATTCTGATTACAGAACGACTCACTATCATCCTATCGTTCGTCCACTGTATATTGCGGACTCTGTTGCAATCGCAGCTAAAGAGGGCGTTGCCTTCTTTAATAACTTTATTCTAAATAGCGCTGGTGGAAGCAACATTCCTTGGTCCATGATCGAAGGTGGAAACAAAACGACGATCTTTCACACCTATTCTTTAATCAGCAATAACTTCAAAGGAACGGTTGTGGCTGCTGAAGATAACTTGGCAGACAAAGTCAATTCTTACGCTACAGAAACCGCTACAGATGTGAACTTGCTTTTGATCAACAAAACGCCGGTAACGCAAACAGTGCAAATCTATCTCAAAAACGGAACAGCTAAAAAGCTTGCTTCTTATGATGTGCCAGGCTGGTCTACTTCCATTCTTAAGCTGAAAAAATCCCCAGGATTTTTGGATCGCAATTTCGAAGTGATCACATACGGCGCTAAAGAAATGGGAATCGCACTAGATAAGAACTATCTGAAATAGTGCTGCATTAATTTTTAATTTTATTTTGAACAACAACAACGAAAGACTGGAACATTTATGAAAATAACATCGATCCTGTTCCTTTGCTTAGGAATGATTTCATTCTCTAAAGCACATGCGAACGACAGCTACTCTAACGGTTACGGCTGGAGTTTGAACTACGACTGGCTTAATCAAATCGTAAACAGAACCCCAGTTGCTGCGGGTCACTGCCCTACTTTAGGTGTTGACGTTTACGGCGGCGGCTACAAAGTCTCTGTACAAACGAGCTTCTACGGAAGCGTTTCTGGATCCATTTCAAAATGGTTCCCTAAAGAAGAAATCTGGTCTTCTTTAGCGATCGGTCCGATGGTGAATAAATTCGGTATCATTTCAAGTACTGTGAATAAACGTGCTGAAATTGCAAAAATTGAAGCAAGAAAATTACCTCTGACTGCGGCACGTTTGGCTGAGTGGGCTGTGAAGGATTCCGCTTATTGGGAGTCCCAAGGTGGAGTTTCTTTCTATCTTGGTTCTGGTATTGACCCCGTTCACGTGGGCGCGTTTGGTGTGGTTTCTGGTGGTTGGGCTAACTACCTAGAAAAAACGGGTGCAAACGCTGTTTATGTTGAAAGATCAAAAAAATATATCAAAAGCATCAGTTTGGGCGCCGGAATCTTCTACGCTTCTGCTGCTATCGAAGCTGCCTATGAATCTGGCAACGGTTTCAACTATGAATTCAAATTAGATACGCCTGAAAACCAAGAAGCTTTCGAACGCTTCATGGCGGGTGATACGACTCTTGCTTACCAACTTTCTAAAACCCCAAATTCGGGTGTTACGAAATACGCTGACACTTCTATGTACAAGTTTAGTAAGTCTGCGGGCTTAAGCATTTCTACTCCGTACATTCCGGTTATTTCTTTAAAAACTTCTACGGGTAAAGACTATAACCACGAAGAAGAAATTTCTGTGTGGGATGAATCCATCGTTAAAGACTATGGCGTTTACACTAAGAAAAGCTCTAGCCGTTTATTGGGACTTCACGCAAACAAAGCGACTTCATTCAAAGGTGGCATTACTAAGACTGAAATCGGCGCGACAAACCAAGTTGAAAATAAACTGTATGGTCAATTCAAATTCGCTTACCAATCTGACTGGGGTCAAGAAGGTCGTCTAGGTTCGCAAGTTGAACATGCTCTGCGTATTTCGGGCTTGGCCAACGAACCTGAAACGTGCGTTTACGTGCCGAAACTTAAAAAGACTCTTGGTTATAACCAGGTTATTCTTGCAGTTAACTATGACGACAAATTCATGCGCGAAATCTTAGGCATGGGCGCTACAGGCAGCTATCTTTTAAGAGACATCGAAACAAGAGCTCATGCATTGAACAACCAACTTGGTTGCGACGGCGTTTGTTCTTCGGTTGACGGTGCTTTTGATACAATCAGAAAAAACGTTCGTTTGATGAGAGATTCAATGGGCGTTAACGGAAGTGACTTCTCTCGCGGTATGGCGAACTTCGGTAAAGCTGTTTGGTCTAATCCAAACGTCTTCAGAGCTTTCTTTGAGCGCGGAAAACGTTGCGGTGTTGAATTAAGCTTTGAAGTTTCCGGCCAACGTCTGACTCGTTTCCATAAGGCAAAAAAATACAACTATAACGACTCTTGTGTTCTCAACTAAGCTCTCAACTAAGAAAGGCAAATAGAAATGAAACATACAATTGCATTATTGATTTCTTTGTTCGCAGTTCTATCATCAGCTCATGCTCAAGTTTCGGTCGCTTTAGATGGGCAAATCACAGTTGATGCAACAGCTACTAATGGCGTTGTGATTAAAAAGGAATTTTACGGCGCGGATACAAACGGTTTTGCCAAACTTCCAGCTTCTGAACACGTAACACCTCTTCACTTAGGTTACGTAAAATTCGGCGGGAATCTTCACTCTGTATTCAACTGGAAATTGAATCGTTATATCGACTCTAAAGGTCGTATTCACGAAATCGAATCTCCGTTTGATTCACGTATTTCATTTGCTAAGAATTCATACAACGCAACACCAATGGTTCAAGTTAATATGTTGGGCTGGCAGCCGGACTATGACTCTAACGGCAATCTTGTTGGTATGGAAACAGCGACTGCTGCCCACGCAGCGGCGGAACTTCAGTTCCTTAATGCAACACGCGGCTTAGGCATCAAACACATCGTTATGGGCAATGAGCCTTTCGATGCGGATTTGACTCACAAAGTGGCAATTCCATCTGCGGATGAATATATCGCTAAATACATCGAGTACGCGGTGGCTTTGCGTGATGCTCAAAGCGCTATCAGTGGCAACCCGAACGATGTTAAATTGTGGGGTCCAGAGATCGCAACAGGTTGGACAGGTTGGCAAACCAATCATCCTTCAGACTGCGCTAAAGCTCCAGTCCCGGGTGGCGTGACTTGCTCTTACGGCAATGGTCAGTTCAGCGAATTTATTCCTTACTTCTTATTCAAAATCGCTTCATTTGAAAACGACAGAACTTTAAATCCAAAAGGTTATAAGCTTCTTGATGTTTTAACATGGCATTACTACCCACTTTTCAGAAATCAATTTAACGACAAGAAAAGCATCATCAATACACCTGCGGGCGTACAAAACGTGGCGGGCATGCTTGAGTCAGTTAATCTTTGGACAGATGTGAACTACATCAATAAGTATGACTCTGCCTCACCAAAAAATGTAGCTCCAAGCATCGTACCTAAATACCACGCTTGGAAAAACGCTTACTATCCAAATGTGAAATTAGCATGCACTGAATTTGGTATCGATTCCATCAATGATATCGGTTATCACCCTATCGTTCGTCCCTTGTATCTTGCGGATCTTATTGCTCGTATCGGTGAAACTGGCGTGAATACATTCGTGAATTCATTCCTTCAAGGTTTCCATAGCAATGACTCTTGGGCGATGATCAACGACGGAAAAAGAACAAATCTTTACCGCATCTTTAGCATGTTCTCTAATAACTATCTTGGACAGGTTATCCAATCTAACGATAATTATGGTGATCATGTGAATGTGTACTCTGTGAAAACAGCTCAAGGCACGAACGTGATGCTAGTTAATAAAGACGTTGTAGCTCATACTCCAGCGCTTACTTTGGTAACTCGCGCTGGTCAACGTGGCTTGGCTCTGAATCTGCCGGCTTGGTCTTTGACTGTGGCAAGTATTCCTGACAACGGTGGCGCACCGACTATTCAAACTTTCGGCGCTGCTGAAATGAATATTCCCGTATCGCCTGAATACGGGAATTAATAACCGACCCTTATTGGGCGAGTAGATCTCTGACGAACTCGCCCATTCCTCCGGGCCCTGATTTTAATGTCCAATCGGAGTTAAACATTCGGGGTCCCCATTGGATATCGAAGCTCCATACTGTCCAACTTAATCCACGGTTTTTCATCCATGTTTCGAAGTTTTGACCGTAAGTGATGTCGCCACCTTCTGTACCGCCTGATTCAAATCCCCACTCTGTGATGAATAAAGGATATTTATCAGCAACCGCGCCGTAACGCGATTCCCACATAGACACTGTTTGATTTGAATATACGTGGGCTACGTAAACGATGTTCTTACCAAGAACTGGATCTGTTGCAGCACCAGCAATATGTGATGACCAGTACGGACCCCCAACAAGAAGCAGGTTGTTTGGAGCATAGCTGCGGATCAAATTTGCGATGGGTTGTGCAATAGTCGTACGCCAAGTAGACCAGTTGTCTGGATAGATGGGCTCATTGAACATTTCATAAATCACGTATGGATTGTTCGCAAACTTCGGCGCCATGTATTTCCAGAAGGATTCCACTTTAGAATAAAGCGTGTCGTAATTGCTGACGTAGTGAAGATCAATAATGACGTAAATGCCTTTGTTTGTAAGTTCAGTTACAAGCGGAGCGATATGATTGTTAAAATATTTATCCCAACCATTCGTAGCACTGAAGAAACCCTCGTTCGGATAGGCTGGATCCCCTGGAAGAATCGGCAGGCGAATCACTTTAGCTTTGAAAGTATCAGTCGCTAAGTTCGCAACACTGCGAGCAGAAACTCCGGGACGCTCCCACGTTTTTAAATTTAAATGTTCTGGATCAGCAATATTTACACCTTTTAAAATCACTGTCTGCCCGTTGGCATTCACGATTTTATTACCGACAACATTCAACCATCCTGTTGCAGGAACAGGAGTTGGTGTCGGAGCAGGTGCAGGGGCAACCACTGGATTTAGACCATTGCCTGAAAGATTCACTGGGATTTCTTCCCAAGTCCAACCACTGCCAAGGAAATATCCGAGAACGAATTGACCCGAAACAGAACCCGCATATTTGGGGGCAAATTTAATTTGTACCGTACAAGTTTTACCAGACTTTAAAATCCATCCCGTGGTGGAATTAAAACCACAGGTTCCCCCGACCCGGCTAAAATCAGGCGAGCCCGAAAACCAGAAGCTATCTAGACGAATATTCAGCCTGCTGGTATTTTTTAAAGTGAGAGTATTGGTTTTAGATTGGCCAAGGGTGACGTCTCCGAATTGAGGAGTACCAGTGACCGATGTTGCTCCGGCGAAAGAAAGTGCAGGGGCTAGGATTAATATAGCGAGAAATGCTAGATGGCGAATCAAAGTAAACCCTCCGATAGATGATATCAACACATCGGTGCCACTCTGAATTTGTTGAGGGAATATACAGGAAAACCCTTGAGATTTAATGAATGCAGCGGTTGAATTATGTTCTTTCTTTAACAATCTGACCAAAACTGTTTAGGTTTTCGACAGGACCTCTGAAAAAACTTTCACGCTTCATGACGTCCCCTTCATGGTCCTGAAAAGATCTTGTCAAGATAAGGAGCCTGAATTTATATGGCTTTAACAAATTTCTTGCGCGTTTCGGGAGATTATCATGAGAACACTCGTCACGGGTTCTGCGGGCTATATCGGCTCACACGCAACCAATGCTCTGCTAAAATCAGGCTTTGACGTAGTGTCTTATGATAACCTCAGTACAGGATTCCGCAGCTCTATTCCAGAGCATGTTCAATTTATCGAAGGCGATGTTCGTGATACTGCAAAGTTAACGAAAGCCCTGCGCGACAATAAGATTGAAGCTGTGATTCATTTCGCGGCCAAACTTAAAGTTCCTGAATCTTTAACTCTGCCGCTTGATTACTACGACAATAATATCTCTGGAACGATCTCTCTGATTCAAGCGTGCCGCTCTGCTGGGGTGGATAAAGTTATTTTTTCTTCCACTGCAGCTGTCTATGGAACGTCTAATGGCGATAAGGGATTGGTTCACGAAGGTTCTATTATTTCACCGATCAATCCCTATGGTTCATCAAAATTAATGGCTGAAAAAATCTTGGCTGACGCTGAACCGGCCCATGGCATTAGATCTGTGGCGCTTAGATATTTCAACGTTGCTGGTGCAGCCTTAGATGGCAAAAACGGTCAGCGCACGGCTGATGCAAGTCACCTGATCAAAGTAGCCAGTGAAGCTGCTGTCGGCAAACGCCATTTCGTTCAAGTATTCGGGACTGATTATGCGACAAAAGATGGCTCCGCTGTGCGGGATTATATTCACGTCGAAGATCTTATTGATGCCCACCTTTTAGCTTTGGGCTACCTTCGTGATGGTGGCAGTTCCCAAGTGTTAAATTGCGGATATGGCAAGGGCTATACTGTTCTTGAAGTCCTTGAAACTATGAAACGCATCAGCGGCGCTTCATTTTCCATCAGCCATCAAAACCGCCGCACTGGGGATGCTCCTCACCTCGTTGCAGATGCGACCAAACTTAGAAATCTACTGGGGTGGACACCCCAGCGTGATGATCTAGAGCTGATTTGCCGCACGTCCTATGAATGGGAAAAAAGGCAATCAACGGCCCCAGCCTAGGGCGACAATTGCCTGAACGAACCTGTAAAAACCACAGGCCCCCCGTCCCCTTCTGCACCTAATACGAATCTAATCAGGCACGAAACTTGTTATTAAGACCCCCGAGATCAATATCTCGAGGTGGTTCATGAAAACGGTATTCGCATTCTTTTCAACTGTTCTATTCAGCGTCAGCGCTATCTCTCAAACATCGGCAGAAGTGACTTGCCGTGCGCAGGCAAAAGAAGCCGCAGTTCAAACTTATTCTTCTTGCATCACTACAGCTCGCGCTAACCAAGTAGAAGAAATTCGCAAAAGCTATAAAGAAGAATTAGCAGCCCTCAAAGCAAAGTACGATAAAGAGCTTAAAAAAATGAGTGGCGCCGCTAAAGCGGAAAAATCTGTAGTTAGAACGTCTCAAGCTTCACGACCAGTAAAAGGCATCGCTAAAAGTCTGCCTACAAAATCTGCGTCGACGGTAGACATTCAAGAAGTTGAGACTGTCCCTGAAGCCAACAAAGTTGTAGCTGTTGGAAATGAAGACGCTCAGCTTGAAAATGAAGCAGCCCAGGCCGAGCAAACAGAAATCGTTGAAATGCCGGTTGAATAAGGTAGAATAATGAACATTCGGGAGGCCGCGTGGGTAGCACCAGTTTTGTTCATATTTTAGTATTAATTATAATCGCATTAATCTTCTTTGGACCGCGTCGTCTTCCCAACCTTGGATCAAGTATCGGCAAGGCCATTCGCGGCTTTAAAGAAGGATTAAACGAAATTGAGGTGGATCCAAAAGACATCCACGATCAAGTGACCCACAAATCCAATAAAGATAAAAAATCTTAAAACCTCACAAAAATGCGTTCCAAAAAGAACGCATTTTTTTTAGGCTATGTCTGCAATTCAAAACGCCTTTTATTTTATACCTTATGCTTTCGCCACCCTTGCTGTCGCCGGAGGGTTTCTGGGCGGCCTTTATACGTTTTTAGGTTTTATCGGGATTTTTATTATTCATCCCCTATTAGATAACTTTCTTTTTAAAAAATATGAAGTGAACGACAAGCGCCCCTCGCAAAAGCTGGCTTTACTGATACTGCTATCAACTTTTCCTTTTCTGGTTTTATTTGGATTTTTAGGTGTCATCTTTTCATTGAAGGCTTCAAACATTGAACTGATGGGATTGATTTTATCTTTCGGCACCATCATGGGATTTATGGGAATAACAACAGCCCATGAACTGATACACCATAAAGACAAGCGCCTTCGCCTGACTGGCAATTTGCTTTTAAGCCTGGTGAACTTCACCCACTACAGCGTTGAGCATGTTTTCGCCCATCACAAAAACGTCGCAACCCCGGAAGACCCTGCCACGGCCAGAAAGAACGAGTGGATCTACACTTATTTTGTACGATCATATTTTATGGGCTTAAAAGAAGCTTTCTTATTAGAACGCAAAAGATTGAAAAGCCTTAGACAGTTTTTTCTGAAAAATCGTGTTATCGCAGGGATGGCCGCGCAAACCGCGGGGGATTTTTTAATTTATCTTATATTCGGCGAACGAGCATTGCTATTTTGGTTAGGACAAAGTCTTGTGGCCATTCTGCTTTTGCAAACCGCTGACTATATCGAACACTACGGTTTAGTGCGAAAAAGAAATGCCAACGGATTGTATGAACCAGCGAAAGCCTGCCATTCTTGGGATAGTTATCAAGGATTGACGAACTATTCACTGATCAACTTAGGATATCATTCTTATCATCATCTTAAGCCCGGCATTCCATTCACAGAATTGCACAAAACAGAACAGTCCCAAAAGCTTCCCCATGGGTATTCAGCCATGGCACTGTTGGCCTTCATTCCACCAATATATTTTAAGATTATGAATCCGCGACTTCCCCAAGAGTATCAGTGATTATACTTAATGCACCTTCTTGCAGGTAAAGTTCCGCTGTCTCTTTTTCATTCACTGTCCACAAGGCCACCGGCACACCGCGCTTTTTCCATTTATGTAAATCGTGAACACTGACATAACGATAATCTAGATGCAAAGCATGGATCCGAACGTAAGGGGCGAACCAAAGTTGACGCAAATAAATTTTATTCGCTGCTTCGGGTTCTTGTGTAGCTAACAGCGCGCGGGGAACTTGGGGCAAATGCCCCCCTAGACGCCACAACGACAAAGGATTAAAACTTGAAAACAACACGCGGCGGGTGAAATCGTATTTTTCAATCAACGTTGCGACTTTTTTTTCTAACTCGCCATCAAAAATCGCACCGGTTTTTAATTCCACGTTCAAAAATTTAGGCACGATTTGCGATGAAAGAACCTCTTCAAGACTTGGCACTTGTGCAAGCACTCTTAATTCTTCGGCCGTACATTCGTGAACAATGCGTTCTACATTCCCCAAGCGCTTTAAATCGCCGTCATGGAAAACCACGGGAATTTTATCTTTTGAAAGACGCACATCCATTTCAACCATGTGCAATCCCCTCTTCGCTGCCGCTTCAAAGGACGCCAGGGTGTTTTCTTGAAGACCTGACTTCCAATACCCGCGATGTCCTTGATAACTTGGCGGCACCATCGCTCCCGGTGGCCAAGGCAATGGCTTCCAGGTAAAGTGGCGATAGATAAGAAATAAAATTAAAAGAACTATAGCTGTTAGCATTTTTATTTTCTCATCACCGCAGACCGTTCTTCAGTAAACACCGGCAGCTCTCGACTGCCTTCAATACCCCAACGTCGGTTCAGCTTCCCATCGCGGATTTGCACCATTCCGTGCAGGCGGCCGAATTCATCCCACCCGCCATCGGTGATCATTTTACCGGACTTACCTATGGAGCCATGGAAGTTCTTCCATCCTAAGTGCTTAAGGTTTTTTAGTTTAAATTGTCCATTTAAGGATTCTAATTTTAATCCCTCTTGCTGCCACCAAGAAGGCTCAGTGACCTGTCTTAAAACAGGGGTGGCCCCAGATGTCGGACTGACTTCTACGGACTTCACCTGGGTATTAAGAACGATCTCCCCTTGAACCCAGTCAATGGTGGCTTTGGGTTTTTCTAGACTCATTCCTTCGATATCTAACGAGTCCAATCTTAATAAACCTTTAAGGAAACTGACTTGGCCTGCTTTTAACTTCAAATCACTGTCAAAACTTAAAGTTCCAATTTGCCCCCCGCCGGTCATTAAAGTTTGTACAGCGGGTGATAAAGAAAGTTCATCAATACTGGTTTTAATTTCAACTTCTTTAAAATCTTTATCCGCTTTGACTTTGACGTCTCCGATAAACACTCCCTCACGTGGTTCAATACGCTGAACTTCGAAAGTCCAAGTATTTCCATCTAATGCAATATCGCTGATCATTGTTTCGATAACCTGCGATTGACGCTGACCCTTGTTTGAAAAAACAAATTCAAGGCCCGAGCTTTTTCCTTTCAGATTTATTTTTTGATCAGAAAAAATAGTCGCCCGTCCCGTGAAACTTCCTAAAGAACCCAACATGCTTGTGTCCTTGGGACGATTTAATAAAACCAAAAGTTTATTAATATCCATGGTTTTAATATCCACCAAGATCGGCGAATACTTTACTGGATCAAGAGAGCTAAAGTCGATTTGTTCAACAGACATTTCGCCAAGATCCCCCTCTAAGCGAAGGTCCCGCACTTCTAACGGAGCTTTTCGTAAATCTTCTATCGGCGAAATCAATCTTGCTTTAGAAGACACCCACACCTGACGCCCATTTAATTCTTTTGAGGCAAGATCATACTTTTGCAGAACACCCAAAATCTGACTTAAGGGAATGTGTTTTAGATCGGTTTCTACAGAAAGCAAGCGTTCGTCTATGGTGTAGTTCGCAATGAAGCTATAATGACCTTCGCGCCAGTTTCCAAAAAAGTGAGTTTGCACGACTTCTTCTGGAGTGTCTTTGTATTGCACATATAAATTGGCGTGGGACATGTAATCCCCCACCTGATCTTTCAGTAAATGGGTCTTTGCCGTGATTTCAATAATTCTTGGTTCAAAAGATTTCACCTTCACCGCAAAGTTTAAAAACTCGGAAGCATACTGCGGGTATTTATCTGCATTGATCAGAAATCTTTGAATAGAAATACTGCGCACGTCGTTTTGATATTTCTGCGCTTTTTCCGTGGGGCTTAGGCTGACTAACGGCGCGGGTTCTTTATTTACTTTTTCTGCTGCCTTCTTGTCTTGTTCCGCGCACTCAGCAAGCCCTTCGCGAAAGGTCAGATCGACCGTGTTTGCTTCAACACTTTCCACAGGAACTTTTCCTTGAATAAGATTGAAGAACGATAATGGCAGTCGCAGTTCATCCACCTGCATGGTGGGGGCACCCCAACAACTTTGTTCGGCGGTCATTTTTACGTCCGAAATCACCACCGCGAAACGCGGCAGGATTCCATCGCTTAAACTTAAGTAAGCCGAAGAAAACTGCACCTTAATATCTTTGTGAATATGGCTGGCGGCCTTTTCGATATGAGCCGTGATTCGAGCCGGAGATAGAAGAACCTTCGTCGTATAGCCAATTAAAAAAGCTATTAGCAATCCTGCAACAACAACGGACATACCGGGCTGTTCAGTGACGAGATGTTTATCAGAGGAGTGTTTTTTGCGCGTGTCCATGACCCATTCTCACAGGGAAGGCCATGGACGGACAATGTCTTTTATTATTTGTATTTGAAAGCTAGAACTTCGAACTCTTTATCGCCCTTTGGACTTTGAACAGTCACTGTGTCGCCAACCTTTTTGCCGATCAATGCGCGGGCTAATGGCGACAAAATAGAAATCATACCGTTTTTAACATCAGATTCATCAACGCCTACGATTTGATAGCTGGCTTCTTCTTCTGATTCCGTGTCCACGATTTCAACATGGGCACCAAATACGATGCGATCTGCTTTGATTTGAGCTGTGTCGATCACTTCTGCACCAGCCAATTTGCCTTGAATTTCAGCAATACGGCCTTCGATCATAGCTTGACGCTCTTTAGCAGCTTCATATTCAGCATTTTCTGAAATATCACCTTGGGCACGGGCTTCTTCAATCGCATGGATTACGGAAGGTCTTTCCTCTAACAATAGCTTTTTAAGCTCTGATTCAAGCATAGCTTTTCCGCGAATTGTCATAGGAAGTTTATCTGTAGTTGGATTAGCCATTTCTGCTCCAATGTTTATTCAAAGGGGTTGTTTTACAGGAAGATGAACGACTTATCAATGCAATGTGACGCGCCGCACTTTGGGCGGGTCGATAGTAACATTTTTGGAAGCATGGCATTACACTTAATTCAATGGGCGCTAAACCGAAAACCGAAATCATCTGCCGCTGCAACAACGTTAGTCGCAAAACTATCGAGGAAGCTATTCGTGATGGTGCCCAAACCTTAAATGATATTTTCGATGCGACTTCTGCAGGGGTGGGACCTTGCGGAGGATCTTGCCGAAGAAAGCTGGGCCCCTTGTTAGAACACTACCTAAAGACAGGGCAGTTTCCGGAAACAATCACTGAAGACCTTACCGGAAAACTTCCTAAAAAAGATTAAGACGATTTTTTATCCAGACGGTAGTCTATGATTTTTTGAACTTCGGGGCGACAGGTACCGCAAGCGGTGCTTGCGTTGGTCTGTCTTGTCACGACCTCTGTTAAGTGGGCTCCTGCGATAATCGCTTGATCCACTGTTTCTGTGGCGACGGTTCTGCAGTGGCAGATTTCAGCATGGGGATACGGGAATTGCCATTCCCCGCGCAGCTTTAAAATCATTTCTTTTAGAAGAAGGCTAGAGTGATCTGTTCCCCCAGGTACGGGCCACTTGGCGATATCATTACCAAAAGATCGGCGCATCTTGCGCATCATCTCCATGAATTCACTACACCCCAAGACAGAAACCTTCTGGACTCTGCCGGGTTTTTGAAGGTCTTCACCTTCACAATCCACTTCAATATAATCGCGACCTGCAAGCTCTGCTTTTAATTTCATAAGAGAGTTTAGTTTAAAATAAGTTCTTAACGCCACCAAGGCTTGTTATTAATCAATACTCCCTAGGTCTTGTCGAATTTCATGTCTCAGGGGACAATATTTAAACATAGGTGCTTTATGAATCACAGAGTAGAACTTATACCTATTTTTGAAGACAACTATGTCTTTGCTTTGATCAACGAGCAAGGACATGTGGTGTTGGTGGACCCCGGTGAATCCACCCCTGTTGAAAAATTCCTTGAACATAACGACTATGATATTTGCGGCATTTTACTGACCCACCATCACAATGATCACATCGGTGGGGTTTTAGAATTAGTTAAAACCTTCCCTGCTCCGATTTATGCGCCACTGAAAAATAAAACCCAAATTCCTTTTGCTGATCACTACGTAAAAGATGGCGATGAATTTTCAATTTCTGATATGAACTTTAAAGTGATGGAACTTCCAGGTCACACCCTAGGTCACGTGGCTTTCTGGAATCCGGATAAAAAATGGCTCTTTTCCGGGGACGTGCTTTTTGGTTTAGGTTGTGGAAGATTGTTCGAGGGAACTTTTGAACAAATGTTTGAAAGTTTGCAAAAGATCAAAGCCCTTCCTAACGAAACCTTGATTTACTGCACCCATGAATACACCGAAATGAATCTGCAATTTTGTAAAATGCTTGGTAACTTTGATGATTCGCCCATCACTGGGGATGATGAAAACCTAGAGCTGTATGAAAACGAATTAGTGAACAAACGCAGCCTGGACCTACCCAGTGTTCCTTTAAAACTTTTCGTTGAAAAGAAAGTAAATCCATTTTTACTTGCAAGCACGGTGAAACAGTTCAGTGCTTTGCGAGAGCTGCGTAACAAACAATAACCTATCCCTTGCGTGGCACAGTCATGTTCGCGATATATTTTCTTCTGAAAGAAAAAATATTATCAATGTCCTTGCTTACTAATTTTGAAGCAAAAATCCAACCAACTTGACCTAACGGCAGTCGGTACTTCACTTTATCCACTAACAATGTACCGCCACAAAACGGTCTGAATTCGTGGGTGTGACGCCACAGACTGTAGGGACCTTTAAGCTGGTTATCTACGAATTTATACGGCGGTTGCCATTCGTCGATTTCGGTTTTCCATTTCGCCGGGATACCACGAATTTTTAAAGTATAATCAATCAAGGTTCCTTGCGTGATTTCAGATGTGGATACCTTTTCAATTTTAAAATTCAAGGTCGGCGGAGTGATCTCTTCAAGATTGTGAGCCTCTTTAAAGAAGGGAAAAACTTTTTCTGGAGGGTCTGGAATAAATTGTTCAGCATAGTAAAAGTCTTCGCCGTTTTGGTAAGGGGCACAGACGTCTTTTAAAGCCTCATTAACATCGTCATATTGAAATTTATAACCCAGGGTTTTTGATCTTTCTGCAGAACCGCGAATAGAAACGGTAAGCACATCCGAAACTTCACCAAAATAAAGCTTCAGAACAAACAGAGGCATGCTAGGACCCATGGACTTACCCAAAGCATTGGCTAAGCTTTTTGAAAACTCTTTATTTCTGACGGGGTTTGGCGCGCATCCATTGATAGGACCCGTGACATGGGTGTTTTCTAAAGCAAACACAAAAAGACCCACGATGTCTTTAATATGGATCCAGCTCATCCACTGCTGACCATCCCCTAGCGGACCGCCAATACCTAAGCGGAACGGATAGAGCATTTGATCCATGGCTCCACCGTGGGAAGAAAGCACAATACCAGTTCGAATGATGGCTTTACGCCCTGGCGCTTTACTGATTTCTTTTTCCCAATCGATACAGACTTTCGCTAGAAAATTATCGCCGGGTGGGTTTTCTTCGTGCTGAATGGTTTCATGGTCATTGCCGTAATATCCAATCGCTGTGCTTGAAACAAATACTTGTAAGTTTGATGGCAAACTAGCGATTAAATGCTTCGTACCTTCGACGCGAGAATTATAAATGGCCGCTTTTTTTTCTGAATCCCAACGACTGACGACGGGTTCACCCATAAGATTGATGACGCCTTCGATGCCTTCAAGTCTAGAATCATGAATCGGCCCTTTGCTTAAGTCCCCAAGAACAACTTCGCATGGAAAAGGCAACACTTCACGGGCCTTGGCTAAGCTGCGGCTGATCACGACGATCTCATGGCCGTGCTCTGCCAAAACTTTTCCGATTTCGCGACCAAGTAGACCTGTGGCTCCAGTGATTAAGACTTTCATGCTTTTTTCTCCTATTTTTTCAGGGCTTTGGTGAATGCTTGCAAACACCGACCGCGGGCTTCGGCATGATCAATAATAGGTGAAGGATACTTATTCGTATCTAATTCGGGTATCCATTTTTTTATATATTCATTCTCCGGATCAAATTTTTCTGCTTGGGTTTCAGGATTAAAAATACGAAAATACGGAGCTGCATCGCAACCCGATCCGGCTGCCCACTGCCAATTACCATTATTGGCAGCTAAATCGAAATCCAATAATTTTTTTGCAAAGTAGCGTTCCCCAGAATGCCAATGAATCAGCAAGTGTTTTGTAAGAAAGCTTGCTGTCACCATTCGCACACGATTGTGCATAGTCCCTGTGGCGTTGAGTTCCCTCATACCAGCGTCGACCAGGGGATACCCCGTCATTCCTTCACACCACCGATTGAAATCGGTTTTCGAATTGCGCCACTGAATCTTATCATATTCGGGACGGAAACTGCGGGTTTCCACTTCAGGAAAATGCCATAGAATCTGCATAAAAAAGTCCCGCCAGATTAATTCACTCAGCCAGGTTTCAGAATATTTTTTCCCCGTGCGAGCCAAATCCCGCACACTGACCGTTCCAAAACGCAGGTGAACGCCCAAGTGAGTTGTGCCATTTTCAAGAGCAGGGAAATTTCTAGTTTCCGCATAATTTTTTATGACCTTAATAGGAACTTCGGAAGAGGGAAATTGTAGGTTCGACTTGGTAAATCCCAGCTCTTTTAAGGAAATTATTTTTTCTGGATTCGGTTTTTTTGCGAAAGAAGATTCATAGGTTTCTACGGGGTATGATTTTAAATAAAAAGAATCCAAATTCGCCAGAACCTTCCGTTTGTAGGGCGTATAAACGGTGTAAGGCTTGCGAGCTTCGGTTAGAATTTCATCTTTTTCAAAAAGGGTTTGATCTTTAAATGTTTTAAACTCTATCCCCTGCTTCTTTGCCCAAGCTAAGACTTGATCATCGCGTTGACGGGCGTAGGGCTCATAGTCGTGATTGGTGTAAATAGCGGAAAATTTTAATTTGCCGTGAAGCTCTTTAAAAATCTCTAAAGGTTTTCCGTGCCGAACAACAAGATCGCTGCCTTTTTTTTGCAGACTCTGTTTGAGGTCCGTGACAGTTTCATGAATAAAAGTCACCCTAGCATCGGCTTCATCATCCAGTTTTGACAAAATATCTGAATCAAACACAAAAACCGGAAGAACATTTTCATTTTCTTTGAGAGCATAAAAAAGACCGGCGTTATCATGAAGACGCAGATCGCGACGGAACCAGAAGAGAGTCATAGACATAGAAAATTAATTTAACATTTGGCAAAGTTAAGGTAAATTGACAAGGAATGGACGACAAAAAATCTGCCAAAAAACAAAAAAGCTTGGATAAGATCAAATCCTCGATGTTTTCACGCAGCTTGTCTTTAGCAAAGATAACTTTGCAGGCAGGGGCTTCTATTGCCCAACATGGCGTCAGTTCAGCTCTTAAAAATAAAGAAGCTAAAGAAGAAAACTGGAAAAGGCTTTTACAGAATCAGGCCTCTGTCATCAGTTCTGAGTTAGGTGAATTAAAGGGAAGCCTCATGAAAGCAGGACAAATGCTTTCTATGTATGGCGAACATTTTTTCCCTCCTGAAGCCAATGAACTTTTAAAATCTCTGCAATCTGATTCAGCGCCCCTTTCTTGGGATGCCATTGAACCGACGTTGAAAAAAAATCTGCCGGCAGAAAAACTGGCACTTTTAGACGTAGAAAAAGAGGCCTTGGCGTCGGCATCGATGGGTCAAGTTCACCGGGCCCGCATCAAAGCCACCGGCGAAACCATCGTTCTAAAAATTCAGTATCCGAATGTAGATCGCGCCATAGATAGCGACTTAAAGGCCATTCGCACACTGTTGAATACATTAAAGTTGTTACCGCGGGATATTAATATGGATCCTGTGTTTGCCGAAGTGCGGGAAATGTTGGTTCAAGAGACGAACTATGAACTGGAAGCTCAATTGACGGAAGACTTTTACGAGCGCCTTAAAAATGACAGTCGTTATGTGGTGCCGAAGGTCCTTCGAGAATTTTCAGGTCCGAAAATTTTAGCGACAAGTTTTGAGCGAGGTTTAAGAGCCGATGACCCTTTGATTCAAAGTTTACCCCAAGAAAGACGCAACAAGCTGGCTTTGAACTTTTTAGATCTTTATTTCCGCGAGGTATTTGAATGGGGGGTGGTGCAGACCGACCCCCACAGCGGAAATTATCGCATTCGCATCAATCCCCAAGGCCATGATCAAATTGTTCTTTATGATTTTGGTGCCACCCGCGCCTATGAAAAGGATTTTTTAATTCCGTACCGTCGCATGGTGAAGGGCACGCTTTTTAATGATCGCGAGATGTTTATGAAGGCGGCTCTAGAACTGAAGTTTATCGACGAAAAAGACACCGATGACCTTAAGGACCTTTTTCAACAGTTCTGCTTAGAAACCGTAGAACCATTTATTTCTTACGAGGACCCTCGCAACAATGCGGGACAAATCGATAAAGACGGCAATTACGATTGGAAAAATACGGATTTACCACAGCGTCTGTCAAAAAAAGTGTTTCAGATTATTCGCAAGCATTCTTGGCGAACGCCTCCGCGGGAAATCATTTTCTTAGATCGTAAAACGGGTGGCGTCTTTATATTCTTATCTATGCTTCGGGCAAAATGTCGTGGCCGAGATTTACTTTTAAAATATATCGAGAAAATAAAATAAAAAAGGGAGCGTTTGCTCCCTTTTTTATGATGATCACTTTTTAGTAGGTATTAGTTTTGACTCAATTTAACTGGTGCCGGCGACAACCAGATATCGACGATATCCCCTGTCTTCACTTTGCCATTATCTTTATACCAAAACTTAGAGCGCTCTCGAGCTTCGGCGTAGTGTCCCATCGGTGTGATAACGCCTTTTTCATAGTCTAAAGAAATCTTCATTACTTTTTCTGCAAGTTTTAGCATTTCTTCTTTTTGCGAAATACCATCACCATTTTTATCATTCCATAGAACTAGCTTTTTGAAGGTCTTATCTTTCTTATCGATGAAACCATCTTTATTGCTATCTAATTTTTTTAAAACTTCAAAGCCATTTTCAGTAGAAACTGTGTCACCGAAAAGCTCTTCTTTTTTATCGATAAGACCTGATTTATCTCGATCGTAAGCCACAAACCAACCCGGCGCATTTGCTTCCGGCCACATCGTTTTGTTCATTGGGTTTAAAGGAAAATCACTTGAGTTATCAAAGCGCGGACGGCTGTCATCAAAGAACACCATCAGTGGCGACCAGTAACCACCGCAGAATCCTGTTTGACCTGGAAAAGCCACGTTCACTTCGATACTTGTTTTATCAGATGCTACAGAGATTCCACCAAATGAAGCTGATACAGGACCCGACTTACCCATGTAATCGCCGCAAGCGACTGTTGGAATTTCAGACGAGTATCCATAGCTGCCATAAACAGGCTTTTTGTCATTACAATCATCCACCTCTTGTTCGAAGGAATAGGATTTTAGATAAATTGAACCTTTATCGCTGATGGTAATTTTACCTGAGCTGTCGACTGTGACCCCTGCAGGAATCGGTGTGTTTAATAAAACTGTATTACCAAAAATAGCTGCAGATCCGCCGCCATCTTTTCCGATTTTATAGTTGCTTGAAGACATCGGTTGAATCTTTGGCGCCACCATTCCCATTGGAGTGACCAACTGAGATGGATACTTCACCATAATTTCATATTCTTTTCCACCAATCACCATATTCAAGTTGGCAGTGATCGTGGCTCTTGGCGCTAAGGGATTACCGACACCGCGAAGGTTGGTACCAAAGCAAGAGTTGTTGATTTTAATAATCGTATTATCTTTTCCGGTGCGGGTGACTAATCCCGAAGCCGGAGCTGAGATTACAGACTCCCCCGACGTCGCAGAACTCACCGCCATAGGGAAATCTTTATCCCCGGCTTGAGCACCTTCGGATAAGGCAACCAGGGCAACCAGCATCGCTAGTTTGTTTGTATTTGTTTTCATCATTTCCCCCCAGAAACTTTTACTTACTTTGTGCCGAATTTGAAGTCAGTGCCTGATCTTTAAACTCAGCTTTTTTAATATTAAAATAAATCATTCTTTTTAAAACAGATTCACGTCGCAGCGAAAATTCCGCAACACCGTCGGAAAGAAGAAATGGCTCGCTCCACACACCGCTTCCTACGTATTCAGATTTATATAGATACGCGGGTGTTGTTTTATAACGACCGTCTTCATATTTTTTCAAAGAGTATTTAATAATTTTCACGCCCTTTAAGCGAATGATAGATTGACCACCACCAATTGAAGGAACGTTTCTTAAAAACTGGTCTGCATTAGCGATAACGACGCCCGTTTCAGGATGTTTTAAATTCAATACTTTTTGAATCATCGAATCACTTAATAAGTTCACACCTTGCACAGAACCCACAAAAATAGGACTGCGCGGAGCAATCTTCATGTTAACAGTTCCATTGACCAGCGGGCGAATACGCGCTGGCGTATCAAGCATAAGAATTTTACCACTTTGCCACATCGCTGAACGATTGGACTGCCCCGGATCCGTTAAAAAATTATTTTTATTCAAAGACACGAATTGCAAGCTTGCAGCTTGATTAAAATCAGCCGGTGCTGCGCCCACATTGTACGCTTTCACCGGATCATAATTTAATAGCGGACCTGCTTTAAGATCAGATACGACAATATAAATCTCTTGGGTCCCAGTGACCTTCAGGGTGATTTTTCGTTCTAATCCATCCGTAATAACGTTGGCAGGGACATCCGGATAGTAATCAAAGAAGTAACGGCCGCTATCATCTTTTTGCAGAACATTGTTGTAAGAAGGATCAATCCCGTTAAGATCCGAGAAAACAATCCGTTCTGCCATGTTTTTATCAATGCTTTGTTCAAGATCTTTCGACATTTTCACTTGATCACGGGAAACCATCAGCTGAGTCGACACAATCGCTGTGGTTAGAACAGCCGCGAGGCCGATCCCAATCATTAGTTCTACTGCAGTGAACCCTTTATTATTTCTTATAATCATTTTGCACTCACCACGAAAATATAGTCTCTGTATTTTTCGCCCTTTTCAGCCCAGCTTTTATGGGTCATACGAAGAGTCACTTTGTATAAACCGCGATAAGCTTCATAGGGTTGAATTGTGTAACCGTAGGTTCCTTGCCATGTCGTTGTCTCTGCTGATTTAGGCGCCACCTTGCCGTTATCCCAAGCCATTGGAAGATTGTCCAAAGCTAAAACCGTTGATGTTCCTTCGTCATAACGGAAGTTCACCTGATAGTTTTCAACGCCGGATTTGATATTTTCTGCGATGTCACTGACTTGTTTTTCAGTCGATGAAGTGACAAGTGTGCCTTTAGTAGTTTCTTTTAACGACATCATCCCACCGATGAAGGTAAATCCGATGGCAGAGATCATCCCCAAACCAACCAGAACCTCAATGATGGATTGACCTTTGTTATTACTTGGGAAGGTTCTCATAACGATCCCTCTCTTGATTGTTCGACGACGTAGAAGCGAACCAGACGGCGTTTACATGTCGTGTTCGATGATTTTTTATTAGGATTAATACCGCAATCAGGATCCACTGCAGTCCATTGGAATGGATCTGCTTTGGCGCGAAGACTGATGGTATTGCAAGTCATACGATCCGCCACCGTTTGCACAGACGGAATTGGGTGCCAAATAGGCTCGTTGTTCGCGGCATTGCAATCGCGACCGCTCATAGAGCGTAAAACACCATTGGCACCGCGAAGTTCCTTGTAGGCTTGTGGATGATAAATCGAACTCCAGCTGATACCCGCTTTGATGGCGGTCGGATGGATTCTCATTTTACCAACGATGAAGGTACCAATAATTCTTAGTGGAGTCGAACGCTCTTCAATTTCTAAACTGTCGCAGGCAAAAAAGCCTGTGATAAAGTCAGAAGTTTTCGTAATCACGCAAGCCCCGACAATCGAACGAACTTGGAATGTTGCATTCGCGCGGGTTTGATTTTCAAAGGACATTTTATCAATGCCTGGATCTTTACCAATCTTTTGACCACCGGCGAAGTTCCATGATGTGCGAGTTCCTGAAGCGAAACTCACGTCCCAACCCGCACCACCAAAGGATTGGGATGTTTGGGCATTACGAGCTTCTTGACATTCCTGTTCAAAAGCCGCCCAGTCCTGTTCACCTTCGTTCAGTGCGATGGCAGAAGAATCTGCCTTACGGGACACTGAGTAAGGAGCTACAAGATTGGTCTTAGAACCGTCAAACTCGAAATTCAAATATCCTACTAGGTTTTGATTCGGAGTTTTTGATGTCGACATACTATTATAGTAAGTACTGTCATAAGCCTGGATGCGCACAACAGGCGCCACTAAATTCCCATTTTTATCTAATAGGTTCTTAGGATTTTTGACATTTACATCCAAATTTAATTTATCGTAAGCAGTAAAGCCGTAATACGAATTCACTTTTGAAGTTGCGATTTCGATCACTGGAGGATTTGCAACGATTAGTTCATATTTATTAAGATCCGACTTCGCTGAATCATAGGCCTTAGATGCTTGGTCGATCAATGATTGCTGACTTGGCATTTTATTGTTTTTAAGGTCAGCAATATTTTTATTAAGGCCGTCGATTTCTTTTTCAAGCTGCGCGATCACTTTAGGATTTTGATAATCGACTTTTTCTTCTTCTTCCTCTACGACGACGTCTTTTCCTTTACCTTTAGAGGAGCTGGATGAGCCACCCGAATCATCAACCGCAGCTGATTCTTCAACCGTCGCTGATTTTTGCGTAGAAGTGCCTTGTGCAGTCATTGTTGTTGTTGTTGTTGTTGAAGATTTCTTTGGTTCTACTGGTTTTGCTTCTTCTTCAGCCAGTTTTTCTTTAGCTATTTTTAAACTTTTATTTAACGATGAAAGCTGTGATTCATAGTCACTGTATTTTGTTTTCGCAGCATCATAAGTCGATTTTGTTGAATTGACTGCACCCTTATAAGAGGCTAGCAATTCAGGGGATCCCACTTGAACTACGAACTTACCTTTAGCTTCCCGTGGGAATTGAGCTTCAACCGCGCGTTCCCCCACAACGATTTTTAGACTTACCACCGCATCATTATAATCATTGGAAGACACAACGGCCGTGCCGGTGCCCCATGCGGATTTATCTAGGATCAAGGCATTACTTTGCTTTTTAAAATAGTTTCCTGATGAAAGAAACAAACGATAATCAAAATCGTTGGTTGTACTTTCGCGCAAACGAGCACCCATTTCAGTACTTAATAAGAATTTAGCACTGGCTTTGTTTTGCTCATACTCGGTACATTTGCTCATAAGTTCAGTGTTAGGTTGAGTTCCCGTTACCATTTTTGCAAAGTATTGAAGACCGGCATCAGCGCCACCGTCATTTTCAATACCTTTTAAAAATCCACCGAAAGTTCTAGCATCCGCCCAATAACGGTCTGTAGTTCCACCGGCAGAGCGCGGAGAGTACTCTTTGTTTGCAGAACGAACCCAACCGTTACCAAGATAAACGCGGTCAGCAAAAGTCACCGCCGAGTATGGTATGGAGGTATCAGTAGCATCCCCCGTGCCAGAGTCATAAGGAACATAAAGGTGGCGATTTACAAAGACAGGACTTTGAAATACCAATCCCTGGCTAGCGCCAAGATCTTTGCGGCTTCCAAATTTATGAATCGCCACATCCCCTTTATCCATGATTGCATCCCAAGATGTATCTAGATGCAAATCGTTTGGAACTAATAATGCAAAGGAACCCACTTCGCGGGGATAAATAACAATTTGAGAAACCAGCTCTGCGGTTTTATTACCTAAAGAGATAGCTTCATTTTCTGCCTTATTGGCGACAAGATAAACACGCGCTGTAAGATAAACTTCACGGCCCGAGCGCGGAAGGTATTCACTGTTATCGCGAGTCAGCTCTATCCAAATACCGCTGACGGCAATAGCTTGACCGTCGGGTCCTTTGACCATTCTGAGTGATTTTAAGACTGGAAATAGTGGATGTTCTGTTGTCGCCGCATCTGATGAGATATAGGCGCGCATTGAATCTAAATGGATTTGATTTGCATTCACCGGCCCCACGTTCTGACCTGAAGCAATCAAGTTACGGATAAAGTTTTCTTGTTCAGTGGACATGATCAGGCGTTCAACGCTGCCTGGATGAGTCAGGTTACATTTAGATACGTTACTACCACTTTGCGTGATGTTGGCATCATTCAAAAGCTTATCATCATTGGTAAAACAATATTTTTGGCGTACACCAAAAATAACGTAGTCCATTGCACTGTTTAAAGCAAATTTGAGGTTCACCAAATTCGCCGTTTTACTTACTTGTTCTTTCTGTCCAATTACTTGATTCGTAAGGACATAAAAAGAAGTACTCATCACGGCGGTGGCGGCCAAGATTTGCAATAAAACATTACCTGCTGAGTTACGTACCGTTTTAAGCATAAATGTTTTTCCTTACTTTTACCCAGACCTCTTATCGGCGTTCCGTAGGAAAAACTTGTACAACAATTTAAATTTACTAAATTGAAATAGATTTGCTGTCTCACTTTGAGATAAATCAGTGTGAGATCGGACTCAATTGATTTCATATTATTTGAGGACCAATAGGATCTATTCGTGGGATGGGTCCACGCACGCGCCACCGACGATTTCAGTTTCAATGGTCGCTTCGATGATGCCAAAATCACGAACACGCTTTTTAATGGCAAGCTTCACATTTTCCATATCCTGGATGGTAGAATTTTCTGCTACCACCACGTGAACAGTGTAAATATGATTTTCTCCGTCCAAAGACCACAGGTGACCGTGATGCAAATCGATGACTTTTGGAATTTTTAAAATTTCTTTTTCTACACTATGAATTTTGATATTCGGCGAAGCCATCAAGAAAACTTTTAAAGCTTCGCGCACATTTCTAAAGACGTTATACAAAATCCACAACGCCAATGCGATGGCCAGTCCCGCATCCAGCTGAGGAATATCATAAAACTTCATGACGATGGCACCGACTAAAACTAGAACCCAACCCAGCACATCTTCAATCATGTGCCACATCAGCATCTTTTCATTCAGTGATTCCCCTTTAGATACCCGATAGGCGGCAAATCCATTGACGGCCACACCCAGAAACGCCAAAAGTATCATCCCATCGGCATGGGGCTGTTGGGGCTGCAACAATCGCGGAATCGATTCAATAAGAATGAAGATTGAACCAAGAATTAGAATAATTCCTGTGATCAAGGCACCCAGGGTTGAAAATCGACGGTAACCATAAGAAAAATCCCCATCACTTTTTTTATGAGAAAGTTTTTCTAGGAAGATGGCCAACCCCACCGCCAATGCGTCGCCAAAATCATGAAGAGCATCACTTAAAATCGCAACTGAATTGGTCCACAAACCACCGACCAGTTCAATACAAGCGAAAGCGAAATTTAAAGCCAAAGCCCATTTCATTCTTCCTAAGGCACCGCCATGGGAATGATGATGGTGATGACCGTGCGCATGGCTATGGGAATGGCTGTGGGAATGACGTGGCATTTGTTCAGACATGGCTCATTAGAAAATTTCCGAGATTGAAAGTCAACCTGCCCCATGATACCTCCATGGAACTATGAATTTGACTCGCTTCAAAAACTTCGCATTCGCACTTTTGGCCTATACTGTTCTGGTGATTTTATGGGGCGCTTGGGTGCGCATTTCCCATTCAGGCGATGGGTGCGGAGACACCTGGCCCCTTTGTCATGGACAATTGATTCCGGAAGCACAACGCGGAAAAACCTGGGTCGAATATGGGCACCGCCTGATGTCAGGCCTTTATGGTTTCGCTGTGATCTATTTCTGGTGGATGGCAAGAAAGCTTTATCCAACAGGTCACTTTGCAAGAAAAGCCGCTTTAGCGACCTTGATCTTTACAATCACTGAGGCTTTGTTAGGAGCAAAGTTAGTTCTATTTAAACTTGTGACGACTAACGATACCCCCTACCGCGCTTTCGTGATGGCGCTGCACCAATTGAATTCTTTTTTGCTGACGGGAGCTGTCGCATTGACGTTTGCAGCGGCGCTAGCTTCCCATGAACTTCCTAAGGAAAATTCTAAAGACAAAGTTTATAAGTTTTTACCTTTAGTGATTATCGTTATTGGCATTACCGGTGCTTGGGCGTCCCTTTCAAACTCGCTTTTCCCAACTCACAATCTTTGGGAAGGTTTGATGGCAGACTTTGCTTCCGAATCGCACTTCTTAGTTCGCTTGCGTGGATTGCATCCATTGCTTGCTACGTTGGGTGGCGGATCTTTGGCTTTGTATTTCTGGTTGAAAGCACAAAGCAATGATACAAAACTGATTCAAGAGCGCTCTGTGCAAATGAGTTTAGCACTGATCGGAGCGATGATCTTTGGCGTGGCCACTTTGGTGCTGCATGCTCCGGTATGGATGAAGATCGGTCACTTGGCCATTGCTCACACTATTTGGGTGTTACTACTACAATGGGTGTTTTTTATGCGCACATTCCGCGCACAAAATTAAGTCGTAAGCTCGCCCGATTCTAAAAGACGATAAAGGAATCGGACCTTTTCATTGATGTCTTTAAATTCTAAAACCATGTGCTGCATGTCGTAATCACGCACTAGATATGAAGCAAAGCTGCCGACGATTTCTTCGGGTTCAACTAAGTTGCGCAGTAAAATATCACGCTGGGTGGGATCTGGAATGTGGGTTTCAATCCAGCGATACAAACTGCGAAACAAAGCATCAAGCTCGGTTTGCAATTGCGGCAAGAGTTCATTTTCTTCAGGAATAATTTCTGCTTCGCACACAATATAAGGGCGACCCTTATCAAGGACCTTTCCCAAGCGTAACTTGCCTTCACCTTTTAAGAAGACCAAAAGTGTACCGTTCACCCGTTCTTCGATGATTTGCGCCTGGCCAAAACCTGCAATTTCACGAACAAAAGAAACTTTTTCGCCGGGCTGGACCGCAGTGACTTTAGAAGGATCTTCTATAAATCCTAGAGCTATCGGAGTCTGGCTACGGACGGCTTCACGCACCATCGCTAGATAACGGGGCTCAAAGACATTTAAAGGTTTTGTTGTTCTAGGAAACAAGGTCACATTGACGAGCGGAAATAAAAAGACTTCCATATGAACAAGACTCCTCACCTTGTCTGATTAGTATAAAGTTAGTAGAATGGAATTACTATGGAAAATATGGAAACCACGAATCTAAAAAATCAGGACAGCCTAAAAGCGAAAAACTTAGTTTTTTTCGATGGAGTTTGTCATCTTTGTAACGGATTTGTGGACGCTGTTATCAGTCGCGATAAAAATCATAAACTTTTATTCGCCCCACTTCAGGGTGACACAGCAATAGGGTTGCTCGCTCCCCATGACAGAGAGTCACTGGAAACCGTTGTTTTTTACGAAAAAGGTAAAACCTATCACCGCTCTTCAGCGGTCATTCGTATTCTTGCGACCTTAGGTGGAATTTTTAAATTATTCCTTTTAGCTTTGATCATTCCAGGACCTATCCGCGATGTGCTTTATAAGCTTGTCGCTCGCAATCGCTATTCCTGGTTTGGTAAACGTGAGTTCTGTCGTTTACCGACGCCGCAAGAGCGTTCTTACTTACTGCCTTGAAGAATCATTTCGACAAAAGGCCTATCTGCTTCAGAAAGCTCCGTGACTTGAATTTCTTCAGGCTTAAGCCACTTAAAGGCGTCGTGTTCAACTAACTGCAGATCGGAACTTAACGACTCTGACCAATGCACTCGCAGTTTTATGACTTTCGATGGATAGGCGTAAACAGCTTCGCCCAAAAGAGCACCGACTTTGATTTCAATTCCCAGTTCTTCGTGAATTTCCCTCACTAAAGCTTGCTCTGGGGATTCGCCTTTTTCTACTTTTCCTCCGGGAAACTCCCAGGCGCCTGCGCCGGTTTGACCTGGTCCGCGGCGAACAATCAGGATTTTTTTCTCTGGATCGCCGTAACGTCGAATCAGAGCCGCGACCACTAAAACTGGTTGGGAATTTTGCGCCATCTTTTACTACCTCTTAAAGACCTGATTATATAAGTCCTTTTTGTATTTTTAAAAGCGATGTTTTAATCTTAATTCATCATGTTTTCCTATCGACAGACTCTGGCTCACTTCAGTAAATCCAATGTCATCATTTGGCTTTCTTTAGCCTTTCAAGCGGGATCTATAAATACCGGTGGATATCTTTCTTGCCATCGCTTTGTTTCTCACATCACGGGGTTTGGTACTTTGGTGGGAACTGAATCAGCACAAGGAAGATGGACTGCAGCATTGGGCATGTTGGCGGTGCCCGTGTTTTTCATAATTGGCGCTATGCTATCAGCTGTGTTGGTTGATAAACGAATTCAAATTGGCAAGAAGCCTTTATACCCTATCGTTATGTTACTCATTTTTTCTTTAACATTAGCAGTAACGACGGCAGGAAATTTGGGAGTGTTTGGAAACTTTGGCGCCGAGATCGCGCGCAACGACCATTTTCTTTTGGCAGCCCTTTGTTTGGCCTGCGGTTTACAAAATGCAACCATCACTTCGGCGTTTGGCGCCATCATTCGTACCACTCACTTAACTGGTGTGACCACGGATTTGGGAATTGGAATGGTTCGCGTGATCAGTGGCTCCCATCACATTCAACCACGGGAAAACGAAATACTTGCAAATTGGATGAGAGTGGGAATCATCGTTTCATTCATTCTTGGCTCTTTAATTTCTGCTTACGCATTCATGCATGTTCAATATTGGGGCTTCCTAATTCCCACAAGCATTGCTACAATTTTGTTTGGCTGGAGCCTTGTTAATTTCAATTCAGATTTGGATACCTCATCATGATAGACACCCATAACTCCTATTTTATTATTCTGATCAGCGGTGTAGCCCTGTTTCTTTACGGCATGGGCTTGGCTTCGTCTTCTTTAGAAAAACTGATGGCGGGAAAAATCACGGTTCTTTTAAACCGTTTGTCCCAAAGTAAGTTCTTAGCAATTTTGACGGGTGTGGTACTTACGACTTTAATGCAAAGTTCGGGTGCTGTGACTTCAATGCTTGTGGGGTTGGGATCAGCCCGCGTGATCAATCTTCGTCAAGTGATGGGCGTTATCATCGGTACTGCGATCGGTACGACGTTAACTGTTCAATTCATCTCTTTGGATTTGGGTAGTTATGCCCTGCCAGTTTTTGCCATCGCTTTTGCTTTTTATTTTAAATCTAAAAAGACCGTCTTTAAAAACCTATCCATGGTGTTCATGGGTTTTGGTTTATTGTTCTTTGGCTTGAATTTGATTTCGGTTGCCTCCCATCACTTCGCTGAAAATCCGCTGTTGACGGGATTATTTCAAAGCATCCGTGACAACCCTGGATATTCACTTCTAATTTCCATCGTATTCTGCGCCTTTGTACAAAGCAGTGCTGTGACTATCGGTCTTGCGATGAGTTTAGCTGCGGTGAAAGCCATCACTTTCTACGATGCGATGTTATGGGTTTACGGTGCCAATATCGGTACGACTTCTGTGGCACTTATTGCAGCAGCGGGTGGCAACTATATCGGCCGTCAGGTTGCTTGGGCCCATTTCTTTTATAAGACAATCAGTGTGGTGATTTTCTATCCGTTCACGCAGTTGTTCATCGACTATCTGATGACTTTTGATACGACCACCCCCCGTTCAATTGCCAATGCACATTTGATATTCAACGTTTTATCAGCGGTGATGTTCTTCCCATTCATTAATAAGGGTGCAGAGTTGATTGAAAAAATGTTCCCGAAAGCGGCTTCCGAAGAATTCGGGACTGAATTTGTGAACTTAAATAACTATCAAAGCTCTGCCTTGGCGATTTCCTATGCCAATCGCGAAATTCAGCGCACGGCGGATATCGTTTTAGGTATGACCAAAGATTCGATTCGTCTTTTTGAAACGAATGACCCCAAGGACTTTGATTCCATCAAGGATCGCGATAACAAGGTCGACTTCCTTTATCGTGAAACGAAAATGTTCTTATTGGATCACGCCAATAAATCAACCACGGTAGTTCATCAAAACGTCATGAATATGATCATGTTCCTAAGTGACGTCGAAAGAGCGGCGGATGCGATTGACATCAACATCTTGGCCCTGGCGATTAAAAAGAACGCCTTAAAGCTTGAGTTCTCGGAAGAAGGTTGGTCTGAAATCCGCCACATGCACGAAAAAGTGGTTAAAGTGGCAGCCATGGCTATTAATGCCTATTCAAACAAAGACCTTTGCGAAGAAGCGATTCAGTTGAAACGTGATTTAGCGAAAACAGAGATATCTTTGCGCGAAAACCACATCAGTCGCCTGAACCGTGGTCTAGCTACTTCGATTAACACCAGCTCTATTCACTTGGATTTACTAAGTGAGTACCGTCGTATTGCAAGCTTGCTTTGCAATCACGCCTATAATCAAAGGTCCTCAAACCCATGAATTCAGCCATCACACCCATAAGCCTTTTGATTCTTTCCAATGTATTTATGACTTTCGCGTGGTACGGCCACTTGAAATCATTTAAGGATTCAGCACTGTGGGTGGCGATCTTGGTAAGCTGGGGAATTGCATTTTTTGAATATGTCTTGCAAGTCCCTGCCAACCGTATCGGCTACACTCAGTTTAGTTTGCCTCAGCTAAAGATCATTCAAGAAGTCATAACCATGGCTGTGTTTGCGGGGTTTTCTATTCTCTATATGAAACAACCTTTGAAGCTTGATTTCCTGTGGGCGGGCCTATGCTTAATCGGCGCCGTTTACTTTATTTTCAGGACTCCTTAAGATTTTTCTAACAAATGTATCTCATTCCAAGATATACTTAAAAGTATATGAAGTTCATATACATCCTCGAAGATGATGAACGCACCCAGGCCGATCTTTACGAATCTTTAAAGAGTATTGATCCGAAGCTTTCTATTCGCTTTTTTCTCAGTCTTGAACAATTTCACGAATGGCTCAAATTGGCCATGCACGAAGGCACACTTGCCTTAGCAAAAGGCGGTCAGAAATATAAAACTGACGAAAGCGAAGCCATCGAACCTTCCGACGCTCATCAGTTGCGCTTAGTTATCGCCAAGAATGAATTTCTGGGAATTAAAAATCTTGATCTATTAAAGCGCGCCCGCGACTTTTTCGTTCGTAAAAAGTTATGTCCTGCGGAGGAGGTCACTTCACTAGTTATCACCGCTTTTGATAGCGCTGATTTTGATATTTCCTTAGCTGAAGAACGCATCATCAACAACGTGATCTTTAAGCCGTTTGATAAATTGATGCTTAAGATGCATTTGGAATACGCTTTGGTTGGCCACAAGCCACTAAGTACGGAAACTGTTTCTGCTATGCAAATGCAGTCAACTATCGAAATGCTGAAAGAAGTTTCTTTAAATAGCGTTTCTGAAGTGGGCTTTACGACATTTAATAATCACCCTATCAAACCTGGTGCTTTGACAAAATATTATAGCGACGCTTTCTTAACTGACGATAAACGAAGCGTTCTTGCTGTTTGTAAATCAAGCACAGAGATGACCCCGGGCAATTTCTTAAGTGAATTTTTGTTCTTTGGTATGGACAATAAACAGGTCAGCCAGATTCGCAGAAACATTTTGCAGAATAAAAACCATCAAAGTCAGGAATTAAAAAACAGTCTGATTCCAGCGTCGAGCTTTGCTTTAGGTAAAAAGCCTGAAATGCCAGTTCCTTTAAAAATTATTATCGTGGATGAAGAGACAACGAATCCGCTTGGATCAGAACTAAGGCAATTGCTTATTGATAAAATGAGCAATATCGAAATTTATTCTTACGAAAGCTTCACCCAATTACTGTCGGATCTGGCAGATAAAGAAACCGCCCACCGCCAAACGATTCCTGCTCAAGTTGACCTCATCTTTGCTAACTTTGATATCTTCGGCACTGAAAAAGATAAACGCTGGCAAACTGTAACTCAATATCTCAGTGATCGCGGTACCAAACATGAGGTGAAAACTCCGATTGTACCGGAGCTATATTTATTTTCGCGCAGATCTGTAGCATTAGAAGAAGTGCGGACTTTTGGTGAGTTCGTAAAAGATATGTTCTTTGCTCCGCTGGATCGCACTTATATTGTGAAAAAACTTGTAAGCTTTCACAGCAGAATGGTGAATCGCGAGGCCGCCACCTTAGCCCGCGTGGATGAAGAACGTGTATTGAAAGTGGCAAACCCAGTTCAAATCACGCAGATTTCTGAAGCAGGACTGATTTTAAAATACCATCGTTCGATGAGCATTGGTGCATTTAGAGAATTCATTTTATGGCGGCCCCAGGAGCTTGAAACCCCTGAGATCGTGGGCACAGTGAATTACACTGAAGAAGATAAAGGTGAAGACGGCGGAAGCCTCAACCACTTCGTCTTCTTTGGTATGAAGGATTACTTCTTAAAGCACATCCGTTTATGGCTGCGCGAATCCTATATCAAAACCAAAGACAAAGCCTCTTAATCTATTTTCCTCTATGGGATCGGGCGGACTTTTTGCGTCGCTTCGATGATTTTCGTATATTCTGAACGGAATAAATTCATCACATCTTCGGCCACTGTTTTTGTTTCCAATTTTAGATCTTGAAGACTTAGCGTGCTTACTGGAGTTCCCTGATTCGTGATATTCATCGCAAAATGAATCATTACTGACACAGGGGACTTGGTTGCAATGCTGATGCTAAGCTTTTTATCATCAAGGTAAATATCATCGCCATCACGATAAAGGCTTTTTCCATTCAAAGCTTTTGTATGAGTTTGCAAATAGTCCTTACAGATAGAAGCAAAAAGTCTTTGCAAAGCCACACCAGAAAATAAATCACGATCAAAAACCTCGATGATAAAATGAACCATTTCATCGCCTTGAATCACGGCTTTCGCTAATAAGTCTTCACCGTCCACCATGTGGGTGAAAGGAATATTGCAACCACCTTCCCACGCGACGATCGAAGGACCAAGAAGGCCATGATCAAGGTAAGCAAAAAGGGAACGGAGCTGAGAACCATCGTAGGCAAATTTTTTATCAATGAACAAAGTTTCCATTTTTATCCTTTAAAAAGACTGCTGACATCCACTTTTGCTGACTCAAAGGCGCGTTTGGAACGAAGACAGGATTCACACTCCCCGCACCATTTTTCCCCGGCAAAATAGCATGGCCAAATTAGTTCCCAGGGAACTTTCAAGCCTTGGCCTAAGCGAACAATGTCAGGCTTTTTTAAATGCACCGTAAAACAGCCAACAGTGACGTGATTGGAAGTTGAGTACCAAAGTGCTTGCGTAGCTCTATCTAAAAATTCTTTGGAATTATCAGGGAACGTCGCGGCTTCTTCGGCGTTGAAACCTGGAATGACGACTTCTGCACCCGCCGCTTCAGCATAAGCTGCAGCGATGTTTAAAAAGATCCCGTTGCGATTAGGGACCCATACCGACCTTGCTGTTTCTTCCGATTTTTCTAAACTATCAATTTCTACAGCGCTTCCCGTGGGAACAGTTTGGGATTCCACTAACAAGGAAGATTTGTTGAAGTCCTTAAACCAAGGAAGTTCAACAACTTTATGGGGTACACCCAAGTGTGCCGCGATCTTAGCTGCGTGTTCGATTTCTTTTTTTGCAGCTCTTTGGCCGTAATTAAAAGTTAAAGCTAGAACCACTTCATGCTGATGTTTGATCGCTTCATAGGCATTCACTGTGGAGTCTAACCCCGCAGATAAAAGCACTACGACTTTTTTTGTAGACTTCATGAGATTGCCTTTAGATCACGAATAAGAATTTGCACGGTTTTTTGTCCTGCAAAATAGTTCCACTGCAGCTCACCTAGAATGTGATACTGACCAGGAATGTTTTCAAGGGTCTGAAGCTGACGAGGTGTCGGTGTGAATAACAAGGCTTCAGAGGTTTGGCCTGACTCATCGGCTACTTTCAGACGTAAATGCCCGCCTTTGAGTTCGCGTTTTGAGATGACCTGAATGCTTGAAAAATGAATCAATGGAATAGAAAAACCGGCACCAAAAGGTCCGACGAAGTCATACCACTTCATCAAGCCCGCACTGACTTCTGAAAGCTTGGCTTCAACGTCATAAAAGATTTCAAGCGGCTTTGGTTTTTCACGTAGGTCAGAAAAGTGACCTGAAAGTTTATCAATAAAATTAGACACGCGAGTTTCAGCGATTTCAAAACCGGCGGCAGCAGAATGTCCACCAAAACGGCTTAATAAGTCTTGAGCTGATCCCATGGCTTGCACCAGACATGCTTCTTGCCCTTGCGGCAAGCGAGCACTGCCGACGATCATACCGTCATCACCCAATGAACCAACAAAAGCGGGCTTGTTGTAAACTTGTGTGAGCTTCGTTGCGATAAGCCCCACGACCCCGCGATGGAAGCTTTTAGAAGCTACGAAAACAAAATCTTTATGGGGCCACTCTTTAAGTAATTCTTGAGCTTCGATTTCAGCGTCGTTTTGCAGTTGCACGCGGGTGGAGTTATTTTTCATCACTTCACGAACCATAGAACGAGCTTTCGTAGTTTCGTCTAACAGAAAGATATCAATGGGTAAAACGCCAGATTCCATGCGCGAAAGAGCATTTAACTTTGGCGCAAATCGAATCGCAACATCTTGGCTTGTTAAAGGACGATCTACTAAATCCAACTCTTCAAGTAATGCTCGAAGTCCGGCTCTTTTAGTTTCAGCAAGCTTTACCAGCCCGTGCTTTACTAAAACGCGGTTGTCATCCACCAGCGGAACCATGTCAGTTAAAGTACCAATGACAAAATAATCTAAGACTTCTTTTAAATCCCAATTATTTTTAGGAAGTTGCGGGTGATCCTGGAAGTAACGTTTCAATCCACGTAAAAGATAAAACGCAACACCAGCGCCGCACAGATAACCCAATTCTGAAGGGCAATTCCCTTGGTTAGGGTTGATCACGACAAATGCAGGGGGCAAAGTTTCAGATGGCAAATGGTGATCGGTTAAGATCACATCAATTCCCAAGTCTTGCGCGCGAGCCACAGCGGGATGTGCCGTGATACCCACGTCGACAGTGATGATTAAAGTCACACCTTGCTTATGCAGTTCTTCGACCGCAGCAACGTGGAAACCATAACCTTCAGACAAACGCTTGGGCTGATAGTGCTGAACTTCAGGAAAACCCAAAGCCAACATACCGGTTTTTAATAGCGCTAAGCCGGAAGTTCCATCCAGGTCAAAGTCAGCATAGATACAGATTTTTTCGTTTTTAAGAAAAGCCTGACCCAGGCGATCTAAAGCTTGGGTCATACCTTTAAGAACTGTGGGATCTTTAAGATCCGCTAGTTTTGGAAAAAGAAGTTTATCAACTTCTTTAGGATCTTCAAACCCACGGGCCGCAAGAATTTTTCCGATAAGCGAAGGCCACTGCCCGTCTACTTTGGCGGGCGTCTGCACTTCACTTAACAATTCACGCGGTTTCCATAATGGGTTCATGCCATCCTTAAGCTTTTTTTGCGTTCAATTTTTCCATCAATAGTACCAGCGGAGCTGCTACGTAAATGGAAGAATACGTGCCGAAGAAGATACCCACACAAATTGCGAAGGCAATATCAGCCACAGTACCGTCAGCAAAGATATACAAGCACAATGCTGATACGAACGTTGTACCAGAAGTGATGATGGTACGAACCAACATCTCATTGATAGAACGATTGATAATAAAGCCATAGCCCTTTTCGTGATAGTGACCTTCAGTTTCACGGATACGGTCAAACACCACGATGGTGTCATTCAGCGAAAAACCGATAAGAGTCATGATCGCAGCCAAGATAGCCACGTTCACTTCCTTACCAACAGCTACGAACACCGCCAAAGTGATGATCGCATCATGGGCCAAACACAGCACCGCGCCTGGAGCAAATTTATAGTCAAAGCGAAGAGCAACGTAGATCAAGATTACCAGTAAGCAGTAGAAAACTGCTAGCAAACCGTTACGTTTTAATTCAGCACCCACTTGCGGACCCACGGTATCAACACGACGAATGTCAGGTTGAGCCGCTGCAAATTGAGTCGTGATCGTATCTTTGATCTTCGTAAGATCTGCATTTAGAATTTCATTCGTTTCTTTATCAGTAGCACCTTGGCGACCTTGGAAACGAACGATGTATTCATTGCCTTCACCGAAAGACTGAACACCTACTTCACCCAGTTTTAAATCATCCACAGATTTACGGATTTCATCGATTTGAACCCCGCCTGCGAATTTAACCTGGATTTCAGTACCACCCTTAAAGTCGATACCGTAGTTGATTCCGTTTACTGCTAGGTAAACTAAAGAAGCGACTACCAATAAAAGGGAAATGCCCCCGAACAACCAGGCTTTTCCAACGAAATCAAAACGGCCAAAAGAATCATTTTTAATAGTCATGTTCAGCACCTACTACACTGACAATTTTTTCAGATTGAATTTATACACAAGTGTATCAACGATCACTTTTGAAACGAATACATTCGCGAACATTGAAGTCACGATACCGATCAAAAGAGTCACGGCGAAACCACGCACTGGGCCCGTACCGAAGTACAATAGAACCACCGCAGTTGCTGCCACCGTTACGTTGGAATCGATAATCGCAGACATCGCACGGTGATAACCTTCTTTAACCGCGACACGAATGCCGTGGCCTAAACGAAGTTCTTCACGAATACGTTCGTTGATTAGTACGTTCGCATCGACCGCAAAACCTACAGTCAACGCGATACCCGCGATACCCGGAAGAGTTAAAGTCGCACCGAAGCTAGTTAACAATGCAAAGATACCCAAAACGTTCAGACCCAATGCCACGCTCGCCACTGCCCCCATAGAGCGGTAGTACACGATCATGAATAGGACGATGATAAGCGCACCTACGTAAGAGCCCATTTTTGCTTTATCAATGGCATCCGCACCCAAAGTAGGACCTACACGGCGCTCTTCAAGTTGCTCTAAAGATGCAGGCAAAGCACCGGCACGAAGTGCCGTTGAAATCATCTTTGCTTCATCCATGCCAGAGTTACGATCACGGGCACTGCCCAGTGTGATCACCGCTTCACCACCCGCGATACGGTCACGGATGCTTGGAGCTGATTTTACGATTTTATCTAGCACGATCGCCATTTGTCTGTTCACGTTGTTACCTGTGATATCAGCAAATTTTGCTGCACCCGCAGAGTTGAAACGCAAAGAAACTTGAGGCGCACCGTATTGGTCGTAACCTACGAAAGCGTCATCAAGAGCGTCACCGCCCAAGTTAGTATCTGTTTTAAGAAGGTAAGGAATGGCTCCTGCTTCCATAGTTGTCGCGTTTGCAGACTTTTCGAAATAAACAGTCGTCTTTTCAGGAATTTTTCCTTTAAGGTCTTCGTTCACTTTCGCTACGTAGTCCGTGTACTTCATTGAAGCCATTGTGTAGTTGCCGGCTTTTTCAGCGTCAGCAATCATGGCTTGCAATGCTTGCGGTTGAACTTCATCAGACACGATCATGAAATCAAGTTTTGCCGTTGTATTAATAAGCTGTTTTGCTCTTTCAGCATCAGCCATCCCAGGCAATTGAATCAAGATACGGTTTGCGCCCTGTTGAGTGATTGAAGGCTCTGCCACACCGAATTCGTCGATACGGTTGCGGATAGTTTCAATCGCCTGTTGGATCACGCGATTTTTATAGTCATTTAAGTAAGCGTCAAAATAACGAGCTGTTACTGTAGTGTCAGTAGAACTGATCACCTGCAAAACCGTGCTGTATTTTTCGCTCAAGAATTTTTCAACTCCCGCGCGGTCTTCAGCTTTTGCTACCACGAATTGAACTTCACCTTGCTCTGGCTTTTCAGATTTTACATCTGCCACAGCAACGTTCTCTTTTTGCATTTCTGCTTTCATAGAACCGATCAAGCGTGTCGTGCTTTCTTTAACAACGCCATCCACGTCAACGCCCATAACTAAGTGCAAACCACCTTGGATATCCAAGCCATAGTTTAGTTTTTGCTTAGATGGCCACCATGATTTTTCGCCAAAGTTAACGACATTTGGCAATACCCAAACGATTGAGGCTGCCACACCTAATGCTGCGAGAATGGTTCTCCAACGAAGTCCTTCCATTATTTTTTGTCCTCTGCTGTTGCTGCTTTCTGAGATGTTGCGATCTGGCTGCGAAGCATCTTAACACGCACGCCAGGAGCGATTTCCAAAGTAACGAATTGGTCTGTGATACCTTCCACAGTGCCAAGGATGCCTGATGAAGTTACGACTTCGTCACCACGTTTTACCTCAGACAAAAACTTCTGATGATCTTTTTGTCTTTTGGCTTGTGGGCGAATGATAAGGAAGTAGAAAATAACGAAGATAAAGATAAACGGTACGAACATTTCAAAGGCTGAAGGCTGACCACCCGCTGGGGCAGTTTGAGCATAAGCTGTCGATACAAGAAGTCCAAATAACATGATTCCTCCAAAGTTAAAGCCCATTCCCATTTCGACAGTTAAAGCGATTGTCGATGAACATGGTTCTTTTAGCTGACGTTAAAATTCAGCATCTTTCTTAGGAAGAATCAATAGTTAACTCTAGCGCTCTTTCTTTACAAAACGCGTCAGGCAGTCATCACGGAAGGCTTCCCAACGGCCTTCTTCGATGGCTTTGCGGGCAAGTTCCATCAACTTCATATAGAAATGAATGTTGTGAATAGTATTTAAGCGCGAACCCAAAATCTCCCCTGAAAGGAACAGGTGACGCAAGTAGGCTTTTGAATAGTTCGTGCACGTATAACAATCACATTCTGGATCTAGAGGAGAACTGTCCTCACGGTATTCACTGCGCTTGATACTGACCTTACCTTGCCAAGTAAAAATAGTTCCGTTGCGTGCCACACGAGTAGGCATGACGCAATCAAACATGTCGATTCCTGAATCAATTGCAATGATCAAGTCCGTTGGAGTTCCCACGCCCATCAAATATCTCGGCTTATTTGCTGGCATTTTAGGCGCCACATGCGGAAGCAATTCATGCATAAGATGAATCGGCTCACCTACACTGAAGCCACCTAAAGCATAACCTGGGAGCTCTACAGAACAGATTTGCTCCATGCTTTTTAAGCGATGCTTAAGACTTAAGCCCCCTTGCACGATCCCGAATAACAAACTTTCCTTACGAGTCATCGCGGCTTTTGAGCGCAACAACCAACGGTAAGTTAAAGCCATGGATTTATCGATTTCCTCTTCAGTCGCCGGGTATTGCAAGCATTCATCAAAAGCCATGATGATGTCTGAACCCAGGTCCATTTGAATTTCCATGCTCTTTTCTGGAGAGATAAAGTGTTTGGCACCATCTAAGTGCGAGCGGAATTCAACACCTTCTTCAGACATGTTTCTAAGTTGCGATAACGAGAAAACTTGGAAACCACCAGAGTCCGTCAGTATCGGGCCATGCCAGTTCATAAATTTATGCAAGCCACCCATTTTTGCGATGGTTTTTTCGCCAGGGCGAAGATGAAGATGGTACGTGTTACCCAGAACAACTTGGGTGCCGCAGTCTTTTAATTCTTCCGGGGTCATCGCTTTAACAGTCGCTTTCGTACCTACTGCCATGAACACTGGAGTTTGCACCGGACCGTGAGCTGTCATCAAGGTTGCGCGACGGGCATTGCCCGCAGTTGCGTGAACTTTAAATTCACCTAAGCCCATTTCAGAAGTCATCGTAGTTTTACCACCGTCTAACATAGTCACACCTTTTTATCTAAACCGGATACTGCTTCAGCCTGCGCCCTGGGCGCTTCGACTCTGCTGGCGTCCGCCGCCCAGACAGATAAATCGCCGTAAGAAAAGAGACGGAACTTTCTCTCAACCGCCCATAAGTAGCAAGCTTTTAGTCTTTCAAGGCTTGAAAAACCTGCCACTAATGCAAGTAGCGTGGATTGCGGTTGGTGAAAATTCGTCAGCAAACGATCGACGATTTTAAATTCGTAGCCGGGTTGGATTAATAATTTAGTAAACCCCTGGTATCCCTCTTGCGGGGAACCTTTCAGTATGCCTTGTCCTGCACTTTCCAAAGAGCGCGTAGAGGTCGTGCCCAGGGCCCAGATTTTACGGCCTTGCTTTTTGGCGTCAGAAATCTGCTTCCACGCTTCGGCAGTGATCTCGACGTATTCTTCATGCATGTCATGATCATCAAGATCATCAGCCGTCACTGGCAAGAAAGTGCCAAGACCCACGTGCAAAGTCACTTCGACGATATTCACGCCGCGAGATTTAAGATTTGTAAGATCACTTTGAGTAAAATGAAGACTTGCTGTGGGAGCTGCAAAACTTCCCGGCTCTTTGGCCCAAGCCGTTTGATACCAAGATTCATCCGCATCCACAGTGTGGCGTTGATCGCGGGCTTTTTGAATGTAGGGCGGAAGAGGCAGTTCTGCCACTTGCTGGAAATAGTCTTCGCTGACTTCCTTATCCAAACGGACTTTTTGTGGGCGACCTTTTTCGAATAAGGTCATCGTCACTCCTAAAGGAAGTGCAAGTGTTGCGCCGACTTTGAATTTCTTTGATGGAAATAAAACTTCCCAGTCCGTGGCGTTGAGCTGTTTTAGAAATAAAATTTCGATGTCATCAGAAAAAACCCGGCGCTTTAAAACGCGGGTGTTATTAAGAACCAACACATCACCGGCAGGGATTCTAGAGATAAGATCGGCGATGGTGATTTCCTCTGGGTGTCCAGATGTATTCACCCACATCACGCGGGATGGGCGTGCGGGAGTAGTCGCAATAAGCTCCTCTGGGAATTGGAAATCTAAGTCGGAAATTTTCATGGACACTGCATATCATGAAAGCCCCCTTTGAAGGCACATTTTTCTGGCTCTTTAAGCCTAAAAAAACTACAACTTACGATATGAGTTTAGGCCCCCTTTTACTTCTCTTCTCTGCCCTATTGCATGCTGCCTGGAATGCCCTGGCAAAATCCACGAAAGACAAGGAAAGCTTTCTTTTTTTAACCATCCTTTTAAGCGGACTTATCACCCTGGTTTTGGTTTTAACAGGCACCGGGTTCCAACTTCCAAATGCGACGGCAACCAAGATTGCTATCTTTTCCGGTGTGCTTGAGGGCCTGTATTTTTTAACTCTTAGTAAAGCTTTGAATGCCTCTACCCTTGGCGCCTCCTATGCGATTATGCGTGGCGGAGCCATGGTTGTTGTTTGGATTATTTCTTCGATTTTTTTGGGTGAAGCCTTTCACGGTCAGCATTTAGCCGGCGCGTTTTTAATTCTTTCAGGAATCTTGGTGATGAATGGAGGCAACTCCGGATTGTTATTGAATTTAGGATGGCAGGAAAATAAATGGTCTTATCTGAGCGCCATTTTTATCGCCGGCTATCATCTTTGTTATCACCAGGCCTTGGTTCATAAGGCAGAAACAAAATCCTTGTTCTGTGTAGCGATGCTTGTGTCATTGCCATTTTTAGCGTGGGGCTTAAGAAAAAATCCGGTCACAAGAATTAAATTCACTTTGCAAAATCATGGCAAAAGAGTCGCGGCCACAGGTGCAGCCGCCACCGCGAGCTTTTTAATATTTCTTTATGGGCTTGAAGTCACAGCGCCGGGCCTTGCGATTTCACTGCGCAATAGCTCCATTTTCTTTGCTGTGTTGTTTTCGTTATTGTTGAAGGAGGCGATCACCCGATATCAAATAATCGGTGCGACGACGGTGGGCCTGGGCGCCCTGCTTTTAAGCCTATAGACACCCAAACCACTTATTTTTTGGAACTTATAAAGTGAACGGAAAGCTAAAACTTAAAGTCGTCATCTTATGGGTCATCTCATCTTCTGCTTCGCCCAATGTGTCTTCAGTCACTTCAGCTTTATCGTATTTTAAATCTGAATACTCTAGATTCACACTGAACATCAAGATGCGAAACCCAACGCCAACCTTAGGTCCTTTTGCGCCCGAAAATTTAGCATCCACGGTGCCACTCTTATCGGGATCCATCTCGCCACCAAGGACGTAACCACCCCATAAACGCAAGCCCACGATGGGCATTTGCGCTCCACCCACGACCCCGTATAAAAACGATGTCGCATTGGCATCGTAATTTGAGACCGAGTTTTCAAAGTTGGGTTTGGAATAGGATACATCCAAAGCTGCAAAAAAAGATTCCAAAGCATGCACGCCGACTTTGATATTTGCGCCAAGCCCTGTTGTATTCCCTGTGGAATTTGTAAACGGCGTCGGCCAATCAATTTCGTCTGTGCTTTGCTCATAGGTGACGGCCGGCTCGATGAAAAAATTCGCCTGAGCCGGAAGCATATAAATCCAGGTGACTAATAGAAAGCAGATTGAAAACTGCTTCATGATATCCTCCGTGGTTTATTCATAATAAATCATGATTAAGGCTTTAGAAGCTTTGCCTTTAGTACCAAAGAATCCAGTTTCATCTTTAGTTCTTGGCGCGGCACCGCTGGCTTCTAAAGTGTTTTTAACTTTAGCTTCTTTTGTGCGCAGAAACTTTTCCAATGGATTTGGACGTTCTGACATATTAAAGACTCTGACGCTGCTAACAGCTTTCATCTCATCTTTAATGAATGTCTTCACATTCTCGCCGCGTTTTTTCGCTAGCTCCACATCCCCCTTAGAAGGCTTCACGTCTTTGGTTGGATATTCTTTATCAGGCCAACTTGCCACCTGAAGGCTATCAATTTTTTTGCCTTCTTTAGCTTCAGCAATTTGTTCGCGGATTTCTTTTTTTGCATCTTCAGAAAGATCCGCTTTGCCTTCTTCAAACTCAATTTCCATAACCTTTGCGGCACCTAGTCCCTTGACGCTGTCTTCGGTTTCGGAATTAACACCGGCGAAGGCATTAATGGATATAAAAGATAACACCACTAACATCGAACCTAGAATTCTTGTTGTCATAAGATTACTCCTCATTTTGGCTGCCAAAGTTGCCTTGGTTTTCGGAACTTCGGGATGTTCTTGAACTTCCGGTTTCTGGGGAACCGCTGGATTCTTGATTTCGGGTTTTTCCACTTGCTTGGGATTGCGCTGAACTTCCGGCTGATTGCGAACTTTGCGCGGATCCACGGGAACTTCCGGCTTGTTCGCTGCTTGCGCTGACATTCTTAGCTCCAGAAGGGCCTGGTAAACCAAAGGATTCGGTGTCTGAGGAATCCTGTTCATAGTCTTCATTTAACCCCCAACTTGGACTGCCGGCGGCAGTTCCGCATCGGGCAATCACATCTTCTACTTTTTGTTCTGCATCGTCGGTGTCTAGGCCGTATCTATCGTGTACGAGTTCGGCGATTTCATGAACGTCGCCGTGGGTTTGCTCTAACTCGTCGGCACTTAAACCTTCCCAGGTTTTTTGGATTTCAGCCTTCACCATAGTCCAATCATTTTGGGAAATATTTGAACTAGCCATGGTGTCCTCCTTTAAACATCTCTAAAGATGCACGGACAGGGCCAACTTCGTCTTAGCGAATTCGTTTTCATTGGTTTTAAAGAATAACAATTCACAAAACGGGGAATAATGCCCTCAAGTCTTGGGGCAAAGTAGAAAAAAGCAAAAGCCGAACCTTGTCTTGGTTCGGCTTTTTTTAGTACTTAAGAGCAATTTATTTTTACTCTGTAATTACCATGATGATTGATTTAGAAGCTTTCGATGGAGTTTTCACTGCAGTATCTGTTGTTGGAATACCCGCAACTTCCAAAGATTTTTTTACTTTCGCATCTTCTGTGTTCAAAAGATTTGTGATCGTGCCAGGACGCTCCGCCATGCTGTGAGAGTCTACATCCGTGTTACTGAATTCTTTTACAAAATCTTTAATAGCTTTGTTACGTTTTTTAACTAAATCGATTTCCGCTTTTGAAAGTTTCTTTGTATGAACAGATGGGTATTCTGAATCGCCCCAAGTGATCACTTTGATTTCATCAATATCACCATTTCTTTTAGCATTGGAAATCACTCTGCGGACATCGGCCTTAGCTTGCTCGGTAAGTTCTGCAGATCCTTTCGGGAAAGCAAACTCGGTCACAAAGGACGTTTCTTGTTCAGCGGCCACTTGTTTTGCTTCGATACTTGGTCCTGCCTTCGCTGCTGCTTTTTTTGCTTCAGCCTCTTCACGCTCTTCGCGAGTGGCGCATGAAACAAGCGTTGCAGAAACCATCAAACCCAATAAAAGTTTTGCCAGTTGCATTTCTAAGTCCTTTCGTTATTCCAATCTGTATTTGTTTTCTAAGCCAGCCGGGATTTCTTGGCGGTAACCGTGTTCCAAGGCATTTGCCATCACGTCGCCAGCACTCCAATCAAGCTTACCTTTTTCATAATTAAAATCTACTTTGGTTGCGAGAGTTTTGTTTTCTTTATTGCTAAAGATCAGCTTTGCCAGGTCACTAGAAACTTCGATACCGAAGTGTTTTAGTCCTTTAAAATCTTTTTGATCCCCGACAAATTCCATATCTGACATAAATGGCTTTAGATACCCTTTGACCGCGTTGTTTTCACCTTTTACCTCCGCATACAAATCCAAACTGCCCTTTCTAAAAGACAAAGGCACATACTTTTCAGTCAACGGATTTACGGCTTTTAAATCAAATTTTCTTAGTTCGACGGCAAGAAGCCAATCATTGGGGATTTTCTTCTGATTTACTTCCGCCACTCCGTAAATAGTGGCCGAATCTTGTAATACTCCTTTGATGTTAGCGACAGTTTTACCGCTTTCTTCCGTCGGGGTGGCATTGGAAACACGACCTTGAATTTGGTTGATTTTAAAAGTCAGATCTTTAATAGCTCCAGGCATTTTTGAAATTTCAATGCTTGAGTTTTTTATATCCACGCGGGAAATGTTCACTGGAAAAACTTTTTCCCCGGCTTTTTCAGCATCCTTTTTTGATTCCGCCGCATTTTTTTTAATTCCCTCAAGCAGCTCTTCGTTCAACTTTAGATCGAGGCCTTCGATGACAATATCAGTTCTTAAGTCACCTCTAAAAAGATCCCGCCAAGCCATGGAAATATCAATGGACTCGGTTTGCAGAAATACGCGGTCCTTTTCTTTCAATTTTCCCTCAAGGCCTTCTAGGCGGTAGGCTCCTCGCAGGATACCCAAATCCACATCTTCCAGATGAACGGCAAAAACTTTAGAAAAATCCCCCATGAAGGAATTAAAAGCCGTCTTGATAGCAAATGGAAGTGCGACGCGAATGGCCCCTAGGACAAGAACCACTATAAGAATAACTCGGACCTTTTTACTTTTAAGATTTATGTTTTTCCAGTTGAACATTGATTATTTACCTTGCATACACCCTGACTTCGCCAGAGCACGATAGATAAAAAAAAGCCCCTCATGAAGAGGGGCATTTTTTAATTTTTTATTAAAAACGTGTTGTTTTTTGATCGCTAGAAGATTGACGGAATTCTTTTTGGCTGACTTCTGTAGAATTCGAAATATCTTTCGCTCCAGAAGCCTCAAGAATTCTTTCAGCCTTGTCTTCCCAGTCATTGTCATCGACGTGAACGGAAATCAGGATACCGCCGTCTTTAACATATTTTTCATAGCGTTTTGCTTCGTATTCAGGAATGCCTAGACCCGCTAAGGCTCCAGCCAATCCACCTACTGCGGTACCAACACCAAGACCCGCCAGCGCACTCATGATAGGGCCTGCCGCTACTAAAGGTCCAAGAGCAGGAATTGTTGCCACAGCACCAATACCCACTAGCCAACCTAAAGTACCACCAAGAACTGCACCCGTACCGCCACCGATGGCAGCACCTTCTGGCGCCTTCGTTCCTTTTTCGTGGGCGAAGGTCGCAGTGTCGCCTTTATCTGGCATTAATACTGAAACGTCCTCTGGACGGAAGCCTTCGAGGCGAAGGTTACTTACACACGATTCTAAACTTGCACGGTTTTGAAAGATCCCGTAAACAACTTTTCTTCCTTGCTTACCCATATAAGCCTCCTATTCTTTTTCTACTTCAGTTTGATTAATGATGGATTTTGCACCCGAAACTTTTTTTGCAATGGCTTCAACTTTGTTACGCTCACCCGCAGAATCAACCGGGCCTTTTAAAGTGACTTTGCCATTTTGTGCGATGATCTTGATATTTTTTGCATTCATAGAGAGCTTTTCGTCAGCGACAATTTGTTCACGCACGCGACGAGTAAGTTCAGTGTCTTTTTCGTTCATCATCGCCTGATCATCGGCTGTTTTTTCAGTATGATAGGTTTTTGAAACCTGATCATCCTTTATATGTCCCTTCTTATCCCCGTCAGCATAGGCACCACCGCTGGCGACGACAAGAGAAGCTGCAACTAGCATTGCTAATTTATTATTCATGTAGGCCTCCCTGCTTGGGTTTATTTGCCTATATGATAGTAAACTTGCTTTCTGCAGCCTATGTAATCAGTGGTGTTTGATTGCATAGAACCAACCAATCTCCGAAGCACCAAGGTCCGATTACAAAGAAAAAACTTTTGGCATTAAAAAAATATTTAGGTGCTTCAAACTTTTTTAACAAAGTTTTTAAAGAGTAACTTCTTGTTTTCTGAAAAGGTCGACAGAGTTTCCTAGGCTTCAGTGTATTTTTGTTTCATCCTCGTTAACGCAGTAACAACTTACATACACTTTTAACAGGAGAAATGGGCAATGCCGAATCAGCGAAACTATGACCGCAGCTCTGGCAATCAAGGACGCTATTCCCGTAGCAATGAACGACAAGATTGGTATGAAAATGACCCTATGGACGAGCGTTCTGGCTATCGCGGCGAAGACGATGACTATCAAATGAGCCGTAATCAACATCAACGTTATCGTTCAAATGACGATCGTGGATATTCGCGCGGGGGCGGCTCTCGTCGTGGTGGTCAAAGTGAATACTACGAACAAAGCCGCTTCGGCCGTGAAGAAGGCTACCGGGACCGTGATCGCAATGATCGTATGGATTATGAACAACAAGATCGTTACAGTCAGTTCGGTTATGGCGCACAAACAGGGGAACAAAATTTCGGTCAGTTCAACCAAAGTGGTTACAGCCAAGAAAGCCAACGTAATTATACAGGCCGCGGACCCAAGGGCTTTAAACGTTCCGATGAACGCATTAAAGAAGAGATTTGCGAGATCTTAACCCGTCACCCAGAAATTGACGCTGAAAATATTGACGTGGAAGTGTCAGAGGCCAAAGTCACACTTGAAGGCGCAGTTCCTGACCGTCGAATGAAATACTTAGCCGAAGATGCTATTGAACATTCCTTTGGAGTTCAAGAAGTCACGAACAACCTTCGTGTACAAAAAAGCGAAGAAAGGGAAGAAAGACAATCAGAAAGCAGAAGCTCTGGAAGCGAAAAATCCAGCAGCAAAAAATCTGGTTCTTCCTCGTCATCATCAAATCATTAATTTTTACCCCTATTGGGGTGGCCGGCAGAAGGATTCTTCCGGCCTTTTTTATCTTACACTACGAAGGAGTTCCCCATGGCCGATCTTTCAGGGAAATCAATAGCAATTTTAGCCGCTGAAGGTTTTGAAGAATCTGAGCTGTTTGATCCAAAGAAAGCTCTTGAAAGAGCGGGCGCAGATACTCATATAATTTCTTTAAAAAAGGGCGTCATCAAGGCTTGGAACCATGATAAGTGGGGAAAAACCATTGAAGTGGATCGCACTGTCGAAGATGCAGATTCAGCCGAATACGATGGCTTGCTAATTCCTGGTGGAGTCATGAGCCCTGATAAACTGCGCCTGGATGACGAAGCAGTTCAGTTCGTGCAAGAATTCATCGACGATGAAAAACCCATAGCAGCTATCTGTCATGGTCCTCAAATACTTATCGAAACTAGCATTCTAGTGGGCAGAAAAGTCACATCCTACCCATCAGTTCGTACTGATATCATGAATGCCGGGGCCGATTGGGTTGATGAAGAAGTGGTTGAAGACAGTGGCTTAGTGACAAGTCGCAAGCCTGCGGATATCCCTGCCTTTAATAAGAAGATGATCGAAGTCTTTGCGCAAACAGAGGATCAAAGAAAGAATGAGATTCGCAGACACAATCGCGACGAATCTCAACCATCGGTTTAAGTTTTATTTCTGCTAAAGGGGCATTTCCAGTCTGGTGGATTCATTTTTCCAGAGTACTGGATTGCCTCCCACTTATTATCATACTGTTCCACCATAGGATTAACCGAACCTTGAAATTGCATATCGCGATGACGGATGGATTTCACCATCGAATCAAACACACCTTTTTCACGTAGGACTTGAAACTGACTGTATAAATTAAATATCAATGCGTTGTAAGGCAAACGGCGTGCCCGTCGGCTGCTTTGGGGATGCATACCAACAACGAAAAAAGCGCTTCCGTCTAGACTAAAACAAAAATTCTTATCATCCGGATTTGAACTGAATTTTTCATCCCACTTCCCCGCGATTTCAGGAAAATTCCAAATGGCTGAAAGCTCATGAAACAAGTGCATTTCAAATGTGTGTTCGTCCGTGCTTTGATCCTCGGGGAAAACTGCGATATATGTTAAGTATTCCCCACCTGGTTTACTTTGCTTTTCTTTAAATGAAAGTAAATTCTGGGCCAGGCGCTGGGCAGATTCCCCTGTTCCAAACTTGCTGTAGGTATCAAAGATAAAGTCACCGTCATGAAATGCTTTAACAGCAGCCACACAGGGATAATTTTTTTGAGACACTAGCGCGCGAAGATCATTTTCAATTTCTTGTAAATTCATAGATGAATTATTCGACACAATCTTATGGGAACGCAACTTATCCGGTCGTGTGTTTTACCATGAAGTGCAAAGATAAATTTCCATTCTGTAAATTGAATTTATCTCTGCAGGATTCACACTGAGCCTATGTTTCATCAACATCAAAATCACGAATCCTATTGGCAAGAAATTGATCCTCCACTCTATACGCCCCTTTTGGGTACTTTGCATACCGATGTATGTGTTGTGGGTGCCGGAATAGCTGGCGTCATGACGGCTTACATTCTGTTGAAGAACGGATTTAAGGTTGTCCTTATCGACAAAGAATCCTTTGGGGAAAATGAAACGGCTCGCACGAGTGCCCATCTTTCCTATGTTCTGGATGAAGGCTTCACAAAACTGATTCAGTTGCACGGGGAAACAAAAGCAAACCAAGCCCTGAGCAGCCATAGTGATGCCATTGACCTGATTGAAAAAATCATTGCAGAAGAAAATATTGCCTGCGACTTCAAACGCATTCCGGGATTTTTATATTTAAGCCCGGAAACTGAAAGGGATGATTTTGAAGAAGAGTTTGAAGCCAGTCTTCGTTTAGGAGCACCTTGTGAGTTGCTGCCTTCCCCGCCTTATTTCGCGCATTTTGGCCCGGCGATTTCTTATCCTCAGCAGGCTCGCATCCATCCTTTAAAATTTATTAAAGGACTGCTGGCTTCGATTCAAAAAATGGGGGGCGAGATTTATGGGCACACCCCTGCGGTTGAGTTTGAAGACACGGACTCCACTTATGTGAAGACGAACAACGGTTCCATGATATATGCAAAGTCGATAGTGGTCGCTACCAATGTTCCGGTGAATGATCGCTTTCATATGCACACCAAAGAGGCGGCCTACCGTACCTATATCATCGGTGTTGAAGTTCCATCGGGAACTTTTCCGGATGTTTTATTCTGGGATACCACGAAGCCTTATCATTATGTGCGCCTGATTCCTGAAACCACCCCAGGCAAAGATTTAGTTATCATCGGTGGCGAAGACCACCGAGTGGGTCAAGATTCTCACACGGAAACGCGTTTTGACGATCTTGATATCTGGGCTAAAGAAAGATTGCATCTTCAAGGTGAGATAGTTCACCGGTGGTCAGGTCAGATTATCGAACCCACCGATGGTTTAGCTTTCATCGGAAAAAATCCTGGAGACAATAATATCTTTATCTCAACGGGAGATTCAGGCCATGGCCTTACTCACGGTGCCATTGCTTCGATGGTGATTCGGGATTTACTTCAAGGGACTCCGAATGAATGGGCTGATTTGTATTCACCCAGCCGGATCAACTTGCGAGCAACAATGCAATTCGTAAAAGAAAATACCAACATTCTTCGTCAGTACACAGAACGAATTCATGTTCCGAAAGAATGGACGAAAGATCATTTGCAACCAGGTGATGGCGGCCTGTTTGAAATCCATGGGCAAAAGGTCGCCGTTTATCGTGATGAAAATAATCAAATAAAAAGTTTCAGTGCCATTTGCCCTCATCTAGGCGGGGTTGTGCATTGGAACGAAACTGAAAAAACTTGGGACTGCCCCTGCCACGGTTCTCGTTTTGCTGCGACCGGGGAAGTGATCAATGGTCCTGCAATTTCTGGCTTGAAAGAAATGCCGGTCGACCAAACTAAGATTGAAAAAACTCTAGACAAAAAGGAGCCCTATCAAAGTCCGAATGACATGGGAATATGATGACATAACACAAAGACTGGCTTTAGACAGTTGGTACTCATATTTTTCGGAGCGACAATAAAGGCACCATTAAAAGGAGGCTTTTATGGCTCAACAATCAGCATCTTCACAATCTTCCAGTTCTTTTTCACCAAGCAGTAACGCTTCCAGAAGTTCACAAGCGTCAAGCAGCAGTGGTTTTGGAAGTCAAAGCTCACAAAGTTCCGGAAAAAATATTGCATCTACAGTGTCAGATTTTTCATCTAAAGCCATGAACATGGTTTCGAATCCAGAAACTTGGAGCCGTGTTTTGACTACATCAAGTTCATATTTAAGAAGACATCCCGTAGCTGCAAGCTTTGCTGGCATTGCGGGCGTAGGCTTGTTGAGAATGTTTTTGAAACGTCGTCATTAGGAGGTTCGTCATGAATGCCATTAAGATATTTGCATTGATGCTTCTTCTTGCTGGCAGCGCCCACGCTCAAACAAATTCTGCAACGGGTATGGGAACTACAACAACAGGTACTGGTACTACCACTGGAACCACACAAAGTACTGATACCTTGAACAGCACCTCAGGAGCTTCAACAACGACAAATCCCGTAGGCTCGGTTGATAATCCCGTCAATAACAATTCTACGTCTTCAACAAACTCGATTTCTGGTGGATCCGTTTCAGGTGCTCCTACAGGTCCCATGACTCCACCAAGCACTTCATCAACGATAGGTACTAGTCCTCGTACGTCCCAGTTTGATACTGGCGAGCAACTTGACCAACAACAAGAATGGATGCAAAGAAATCAAGATCAATACCGCAGAGATTTGATGGAGCAACAACGCGCACTGCAAAGAGAACAAGATAACCAAGTCATGCCCGACGGTCGTGCCTGGGAATAACTGGGACAACGACAACTAGGCATCGAAAAGCACAGGGTTAAATGCCTTGTGCTTTTTTATCGTAGGAATAAGATTTTAAAATTCTATCTAGCTGACCCGATTTTTTTATTGAGTTGATAGCTTTGTTTAATTCATCAATAGTGATGATATCTTGTTTTTTAGATAACGCACATTTGGTCATGACGGAATCTAAACCAAGATCCGCTGACTCTAAAGCGGGATACATTTTTTTATAATAGGAAAATTCAAGATTGGACATAATGGCATAAGAAATTCGTCCATTGATTAGCTTTTGGATATTCGCTTCATTATTGGGCGCGTCCTCGCGAATCACCGCGCCTTTTTTAAAATATTCATCCATTATTTGATAAATAAAATTAAGGACCGTTCCTACACGCTCGCCATGAAGGTCTTTGATTTTTTGAACGGGTTTGTTACCAAGATAAACGATCAAGTTGGTGCTGCGATAAAGATCTACACTCCATAGAACATCGTCTTTAATAGCTGGCTGCCAAACTTCGTTGAGGTGACAGACCACGGCAACGTTACCGGAAACCAAGGCCGGTGCCACTCTTCTTTTAGGAACAAGAAATACTTTGAGCGGAATTTTTAGTTCCTTATAGATTGCTTCGCCAAGATCTTTAAGAATGCCGCTTTCAAGATTCACAACATCCTGGGTTCTTCTGATTTCAACTAACGGCATTGCGTAATTTGAATTTACGCCATACTTAAGCGTGGCTTCGCCTGATTTAGATTTGGCGACTCCTGGCGTATTCCAAAATAAAAAAGCAGTCAGCAACACAGCAAACATAGACCCACATTATATCACGGAGGCATGTTGTCACTGATTTTCGTCTTTTGCGCAGTGATTTGGAATTTTCTCGAATAGAACAAACTAGTTTCTATTTAAAATATTATCGAAATAGGATCCCTTTGCAGCTCTAATAATTGGTCCCTAAGCGGTCTCATTTCTGCCTAGTAAGATAAGTAAAATCTCATAATCAAATACCTGTTTGACTCAGGCTGAGCCTGTGACTTGGTGTTTTTCACAACAGGAGTACAATAAGCCCCATGGGCCGTTTGAGTACATTGCTTCAATCATTGATTATGGTTGGTTTCTTAGTGTCATGCTCAGGAACCGCGCGAGAGATTACTAAAGGATCTGCTTTAGGACCTCCCGTTATTGGCGAAGACGGCACCCGCAGTGATGGCAATGACTTTGGCCAGATCTATACAGTGACTAGCATTGTTGAAGCCACGGATGATATTCCTGAGTGGAGCGATGCAGATTTGCCTTTTACAGCTGGTAGAAACAACTGGAATATTGAAACGCAGAATAAGCAGTGGCCGTTTAAGTTCACTTACACTTATCCATCTAATAACTATAAACTGAATGAAGCGCATATCGTCATTGTTACTCAAAGGGACAACTCTGATACTGAGGCCATCTTTGTTGACGGGGTGCTTACAGGTAGACCCCCAGGTGGAAACGTATCCACGACTTCTACAAAGGTCAGTCACAGACACTATGTCTGTGTGGGTGCGTGTGCAGCCGCTGTGACGCCCTCTTCCCCGTCTAACACCTATTTTATGGATTGGGCTTTAACCCATTATAAGGTCGCGACGAAAAATTCCTTTGATCTGAATATCGCAGATCTTCTGACTCCAACGACTTTGAAGCCTACGGACGTTGTTAGCGACGGCGTGGTCCGAGTTGTTACCGGTGACGACGCTGCTGTTTTTAATAACTATAATTCTTATTACAATAAGCCACTTTTGGTTATGGAAGGGTTTACGGTCTCAAGGTCGCCACTGACATGTACGACCAGTCCGGATTATCGCTTTGTGAATACCTACGTGCATAATGATGGAAACTCTATAGGTGAAAATACTTTTTCAAGTGGAGTCGTTGCGCCAGTGACCTCTTGGAATAATGCGATGACAGGATTTCGGGCTGTGGAGTTTTATTACGACCCTCGTTTGCCGCGCGTTCCGGTCACGAGTTTGAGTCTAGGTAAAGCTGATATCGCAATTCAGGTGAAGAGAGCCGCTGCCGGAGCATCAGCCATTATCGTGAACGGCATTGGGGTTGCTGAAAGTGGCTTTGATGATTCTTTAGCGACATCCGCAATAGAATCTTGGGAATTAAGTTCATCTGCTGTGAACTATTGGACTTCGTTTGTTGCGGATATTCCTAACGACAACACAACTCAGTCGCGCACATTAAATTTGATTTCGCTTTTAGGGGAAACAAAAGTAAAAGAGCTTTTAGCCCAAGGTAAATTAAATATTTCCATTGCTGGAGGATTAGCCACGGTATCTGGTGCTGCAGCGACTTCAACGCGTACTTACGGAGTGCAAGTCGCTGGCCCAGAGTTGATTCTAGAAGGTCACTACAATACTCAAGTCTGTGAGATCCCGAATGACCCTACGTCTCCCCTTTCTGATAGCGGAGGTGCTGTGGGCTCTTGTGATTTAGATGCCACGTCGCCAGCAGCTTCATCTATTCAAGTTGCAAGTATCACAAGCACATCGGCCACTGTTCAGTGGCTGACTAATGAGCCTGCCGACAGTCAGGTTGGTTATGGAATTTCTAGCACATCCACCCTGACGGCTCTTGATTCAACTTTAAATAGTTTTCATAGCGTTCAAATCACAGGACTGCAGCCTTATAAGTACTATCAATTTGCAGTTAGAACCAAAGATGGATGCGGCAATCAAACTATTTCAGCAACGCGCACATTTAGAACATTAAGGTAGGAATCCAACATGCGAAGTCTGCTTTCAGTTTTCATTTTATTATTTGTTTTTGGATTTGGCCTGTCCGCTTTCGCACAAAGTACGACAGGGAAAAAACATGTTTTTTCTTTTTCAGCCATGGCCCTTTCAAGCTCAACCAAACAAGGGGGCGATGGGCCTTCGGGAAGCACTGTACTTTCCCATTCAGAGTACGTCTGGAGTGGTGAACGCTTTGGGTTCGGTGCTTTTTTTCAATATGACATGCAAGGCACCACGGAGAAAGATTCTGTCTATGGTCCTAAGGTTGAAGTTTATCTTCGTCCCTTCTTCTTAGAGCTTGGTTACGCTTTATCAGTCAAAAGAGCTTATACGGATAGAACCATCGCCGAACAAACGGGTGACGGAACATTTTACGGGGTGGGTGCAAGGTTCAATCTTGGTGCTGGCGGAACTTCTGGCTGGTTCTTTCAAGCCAGTTATAAAATCAGAACGTTGAATATTAAAAAACAAGATGGAACTGAATTGGACGAACCTATTCAACAAACCGATGGATATCCTTTAATAGGTATTGGCTATCAGTTCTAAGGAAAAGCTTGTGAAGAACATTTTAGTTTTCTTATCAATTTTGTTTTTTATCTTAGGTTGCGGCCGCGGCCCTTCGCCACTGTTAAGGGTCGGTCAGGCGCCAATATTTGATTTTCCGTTGTACGTAAGTTCTGGCGATGGCACTGGGACGATATTTAAATTTGAACAAGATGGAAGCAAATCCACTTTCGTCACAGGACTTAACGACCCCAAAGGAGTCGCGACCGATAAGTTTAATAATTTGTGGGTCGTTGAAGCAGGTTCTTCGCAATTGATCAAAGTTGATCTTTCTTCCAAAGCAGTCACAGTGGTCAGAACAGGATTGAACATTCCCACCGTAGTAGCCGTGGATTCTTTCGGTGAAGCCTATGTGACACAAGAAGGTTTAAACAACGTCATTAGAGCGAGCGATGGAAAAGTCATGGCAAGCTACAACTCAAGAGCCACGGCCCTAGCGTTCGGGGTTAACGATTTAATGTTAGTTGGTTTATATGATGAATCAAAAGTATTCTGGGGAAAAGAACAAACCTCCCCTAATACCTCTGTCACTGAACCCGTTATGATTGCCACCGACGCCACAGGAAGAGTCTTTGTTGCTGAAGGCGCAGCGACGAACGCTAAGGTCTACAGATTCCACCAACAAAACCCTGATGGTAAAACCACTGTCGCAGATGGGCTTAATGGAGCTACAGGAATTGCTGTTGATGCTGTCGGGAATATTTATATCGCTGAACCTGGAGCTTCTAGGATTGTCTTAGCTACTTACGACAACCAGCTTTACAACTGGAGTTCTATCGTAGCCCCGCAATATATGACGTTCACACAATACTAACCTCCTCCAGCGAAGCAGCGACGAAAACGCCAAGGTCGCCCCCAACAAAAAGCACGCCGTGAGTTCACGTCGATTCCGCGTACCACTTAGTAGGCTTCCTTGCCTTGGTTGCAAGTTCCGCAGCCAATACAATATGAGGACGAAGGCAAAAAATGCCAACGAACCAAACCATTCCTAAGCAACAGAAAAAAAAAGAGCGAGGACTGTCCGAAGCAACCAAGGCAAGGAAGCCTACTAAGTGGTGCGCGGAGAGGGACTTGAACCCTCACGCTTGCGCATACGCCCCTCAAACGTACGTGTCTACCAATTCCACCATCCGCGCGCGAGACTCAATTATCCCCCAATAATCCTCAGAGTCAATACATTGGATTTCGCGCCACAGCCGGTTTCTAGACCTTCTTTGCCCACATTTTTAGCAAATTTCTTTAACCCCATTTCCCCCCTGCCGCATCATTATAACAAGAGCATGGATGCTCTTAGACGGAAAACAAGAAGACGCTAGGATGGCACTACTTGTTCCGAGGCCAAGGAAGGCCGCCATAAGGAGAAACAAGGAATGACGGACTTACATGATGTAGCAATGTTCTGCCTCTTATATTCGGTCATCGTGATGTATGCATTATGGATGACGATCGCAAATGCTGAAGCAAGAGTCCGAGTTAAGAATAAGAAATAGATTTAAATTTGCGACTTCGACAGGGTTTGGTGGTTCCCCTGTTCAAGTCAGGGGGGTCGATAAGACCCCCCATTTTTTTTGCCTTGAATGAACACTCGGCCAATCCTAGGATTTAGGAATGGTTGAAACTTCCTTAGAGAAAATCTTTCTGCACCAAAAAGCTGCAAGTCTGCGCTTAAGAAAACAAGATATTAGCGTTCGACTGGAATTTTTAAGCCACCTTGAAAAAGCCATTCAAAACAATCTTGAAGATATTTCGGCGGCGTTAGTTTCGGATTTTTCAAAACCAAAGGCAGAAACTTTGCTCACAGAAATTTTTCCGGTGATGCACGAAATTCGCCTGGCTAAAAGAAACCTGAAATCATGGACTAAACCCAAAAAGGTCAAAGCCCCGATCACGATGTTGGGTACTCAGAATTTTGTAATTTCCGAACCGCGCGGAGTGTGCTTAATCGTCGGCCCTTGGAACTATCCTTTTCAATTGTGCATCTCGCCTTTGATCTGCGCTGTAGCTGCTGGGAACACGGCCTTTATTAAACCTTCCGAATTTACGCCAGCCACTAATAAGATCCTAATTAAAATTATCAAAGAGGCCTTTCCTGAAGAAATCGTCGCGATCGTTGAAGGCGGCCCAGAAACGACTCAAGAACTTTTAGAACTTCCCTTTGATCACATCTTTTTCACTGGCAGTACCCGGGTCGGAAAGATCATTATGGAGGCTGCAAGCAAACACCTTAGCAGCATCACTTTGGAGCTAGGTGGAAAATCCCCAACGATCATTGATTCCTCTGCCAATCTAAAAATCGCTTGCGAAAAGTTGGTTTGGTCTAAATTCATAAATGCAGGCCAAACTTGTGTAGCACCGGATTATATTTTAGTGCAAAAAAATATTATTAACGACTTTAAGTCGATTTTTATTGCCACTCTCAATCAGTTTTATGGATCGTCGGATTTAGAAAAAAAGAACTCTCCTGATTTTGCCAGGATCATCACGCAAAAACATACTGAACGTCTGCAGGAATTAATTCAAAATGCTCTAAGCCTTAATGCTGAGATCATCACCGGTGGCGAAGTGGATTTGCAGAACCGCTATGTTGCCCCAACCGTCTTACACAAAGTCGATCCCCATGCGACCGTTATGCAGGATGAAATCTTTGGCCCCATTCTTCCCCTTATTGAATTTAAAGATATTCACGAAGCCATCCATTTTGTGAATGAAAGGCCAAAGCCATTGGCGCTTTATATTTATTCGCAAAGTGAAAGTAATATCAGCGCTATATTGAAAGAAACAAGCTCTGGTGGGGTTTGCGTGAATGATTCTATTATTCATCTAGCCAATCCTCACCTCCCTTTTGGCGGTGTCGGTCCCAGTGGAATTGGCAGCTACCATGGTGTTCATGGCTTTAGGGCCTTCAGCCACGAAAAGGCGGTGCTACGTCAATCATGGCTGGGTATCTTGTTGCGCGTGACCTATCCGCCTTATACAGGCTTGAAGATGAAGATCTTAAATAAGCTGATTCAATGGAAGTTATAACTAGTATAGCTGCACGTTCATAAGCTTAACCGCTAGCGAAGCGATAGAATCTTCTCGCGGTCACCTACGATCCAAAGCAAATCACCTTTTATTAGTTTCACTGTGGAATCTGGATTTAAAATCCGTTGGCCTTCACGCTCAATACCTACCACCAAGCCGCGGGTCGCTTCACGTAAACCACACTCACGGATGCTTAAATTTAAAAATGGCGATGTATCCGACAACAAATATTGCTCTAGGCTGTAATCAGATTGCAATTCTTCATGCCTATGGGGCATGCCCTCTGCCGTTTCCATTTGAATGAACTTTTTAAAATCCAAAAGCTGAGCATCGGTTCCAATCACGTGAATCACATCATGGGGCATAAGACATTCATTTCGCCCGGGTGCGGTGATTTTTAAGCGACCCCGCTCTATCAAAGCCACCGTTACACCGAATCTTTCGCGAATCGAGAGTTCATGCAGCTTGATTCCCACGTAGGGAACTTCCGCTGGAATTTCAAATTCAGTGATATGCGCATCCCACGGAGCCAAGGCACGAGAACTGGGGCGCGCCTTCTTTTTCGTAACATCATCATGCAGATTTGAAAGAAACCTGTTTTCAAACCAATGATAAACCGTCTTTAACTTATGGGACAGAATGTAACCGACAACTACAACCATCCAGAGTGTGATTCCGACAGCCCATCGCAAAGGCACGAATTGCGCCACCATCGCCCCTAAAAGCCCTACGGCCAGCATGATGCGAGAAACTAAAAACACATAACTTAGGTTGCTTTTATCTTGTTGCAATACCAATTGATCAAACTTTTTAGTTCGCCCGAAAGCCAAGGCCCAAAGAAAAGGAGCACTTAAAAACAATGTCGCACTGAGGGCGATAAACTTCGCTGGTCCCTCTTCTACTTGCCGTTCAAGCAGAAACGGCAATGACACTCGCGCCATTAATAAAAAGATCGCTACAACCACCACGGAATTTAAAATGATTTTTATGACGTAAGCGCGAACTTGCTCTCGCCAATCGCGATTGGCCGATAAAGCAAAGGACATGACGCTATAGGAATCTAACGTAGCAACAATTCTTGGTGGCAGGATCTTTTCAATGAATCCGTATACCTTGCCTGAGTACTTTAGCATGTAAGGGGTTGTAAATGCAGTCACTACGGACACTGCCACTGCTAAAGGATAAATAGTTTCGCTGATAACTTTTAAATTTAAACCCAGGGTCGCGATGATGAACGAGAACTCACCGATTTGCGAAAGGGCCATCCCGGATTGCACTGAGGACTTTAACGTTTGACCGGAAAGCACGGAACCCGTCGCGACGAACAAAGTTTTCCCGACGATCACGATGCTAGATAATAGTAAAACTTCCTTCCAGTATACGGCGATAATATGCGGATCGATAAGCATTCCCACGGAAATAAAAAACACCGCAGAAAATAAATTCTTAATGGGAGCCACCAAATGGTGTATGCGCTCTCCTTCAATAGTTTCAGCCAGAATACTGCCGGTGATGAAAGCCCCGAGAGCGCTTGAAAAACCCACATTGCTTGCAAACACCACCATCAAAAGACACAAGCCTACCGCCACAACCAGAACTGTTTCTTCGGTTAGCAGTCTTTGGGCTCTTTTTAAGAATGAAGGAAGTAAGAAAATTCCTGCCACGAACCAGATCGATAAAAAGAAAGCAAGTTTAACGATTGCTCCCAACATTTCACTTCCGACGAAGTCCCGGGTTAAGGCTACGGTTGTCAAAAGAACCATAAGCAGCACGGCCACAAGATCTTCAATAACTAAGATTCCAAAGACCATCCCAACGAACTTCATGTTTTTAAAACCTAGCTCTTCAACTGTTCGAATAATTATGGAGGTCGAAGAAATCGAAAGAATCCCGCCGAGGAACAAACTATCCATCGTGCTCCATCCCAGGAATCTTCCAGTGATGTATCCAATCAGGATCATAAATGAGATTTCAAAAACGGCGGTGAAACCGGCAGATCCACCCACCCTAAAAAGCTTTTTGAAACTAAATTCAAGGCCCAGGGCAAATAATAAAAAGATCACCCCAATTTCAGCCCAAAGGTGAATACTTTCTGCACCTACTACCGTGGGGAAAATTGAAGTTTTCGGACCAACAAGGAATCCCGCAACTAAATACCCCAGCACAATGGGCTGATTCAATTTTTTGAAAATAAGAGTCACAAGGCCGGCAGTGCCAAGAATCAATGCAAGGTCAGTAATCATTGCGGGTAAGTTATGCATACGTTCATTGTTGCAAAACTATAGAAGGCCCACAAATAAAAAACGGCCCCAAAAAGGGCCGTTTTCAAAAACTTATTGTTAATTTGTCTTGCCTCCGCCTTCAGCGAAGCAAAACAGTCTTATTTTGCTTGAAGAGCAGCAGATACTGCAGCTTCTGCGTTTACTAGTCCAGAACCATACTCGTTGTTAGTGTTAGGTCCCAAAGGTTGAGCAGTTTGTTTCAAGATAGCTTTAACTTGTGCACCGTTAAGAGCTTTATTAGCTGATTTAACTAGAGCAACAACACCCGCTACGTGAGGGCTTGCCATTGAAGTACCATCGAAAGCTGCGTAATCAGTCGCTTTAGTTTGAAGTGTTGCTTTAACCGCTTCACCAGCTGTTAGAAGTTTAACGATTTCCAAACCAACTTGCTGTTCAATCATGAACACAGCGATTGGAAGAACTGAACCGTCTTCAGTCAATGCACCTTGAATCAAACCAGGAGCATTGTTGTAGATAACTGCACCAGTTGCACCCGCTTTAATAGCGTTTTCAATTTTTTCGCTGAATTTGATTTCGCCACGAGCGATCAAAGCGTATTTGCCTTTAACGTTAATTTTCGCGAAATCTTCCACTTTACCAAGACCTGCAGCAACCAAAACGTTTGTTTCAGGTTGAAGAAGTTCTTTAGCACCTTGGAAAGTTGTTGAGTTTACGCGGCCAGATTTGTTGCCAACAGAAACTTCAACATGGGCTTCACGACCTGAACCTTGTGGTACAGATGATTCAACCGCAACACCTGGAGCTACGATCGCCAACTCAGGACCCCATTGAGAGAAGTCTGCTTTTGCTAGGTTGCTGTCAATCGCACCAACTGCGATAACAGTACCAAGAGCTGCTGGGAAAGAAACTTTGTTAGTTCCGTTGTTACCAGAAGCTGCTACTACGACAACACCTGCTTTATCAGCAGCTGCCACAGCTTGGCGCTCAGCAGGAGTCGACCACATACCACCAAGGGACATATTGATGACATCAACTTTCTCTTTGATACCCCAGTTGATACCTTGAGCGATAGCGATGTTTGAGCAACCGTTTTCAGCACATACGCGACCTGCTAGGATTTTTGCTTTTGGAGCAACACCTGTGAAGCCAGTTCTGTCCATAACACCAGCGATAGTTCCCGCTACGTGAGTACCGTGACCTACTTTATCTGTGTAATCAGAACCGTTTGAATCGCCAGTGAAATCTTGGCCTTTTTCAAAGTTTGCTTTTAAAGATGGGTGAGCATCGTCGATACCAGTATCTAGTACTAGAACGCGAGCGCCCTGACCTTTATTAGAGATCGCCCATGCTTGTGGAGCTTTCACAGTCAAAATACCCCATGGAGTTTTTTGGCCGATTTTTTGTTGTTGTGAAGGTTGTGCTTTAGCTAAGAAACCTTTTACTGGACGAGGAGCTGCGTGAAAAATTTCTTTTTCAACGTAGGCAACAGCTGGATTAGCTTTAAGCTTTTCAATCTCAGCTTCATTTTTTGTATCAACAATAAGAGTGTTCAAGTTTTCAAGAGTATCTTGAACTTGACCTTCTACTGCTTGTTGGCCACCCAATTTGAAACCTTTAAGTGCATAAGAAGACCCCTTCATCTTATACGCTTGGTTTGCATTATTGAAAGCCTCTTTATCTTTCATAATTACGATCACGCGCTCTGCATGAGCTGTAGTCGCTAACAACGCTGACAGGATAAGTGCGAAAACGTTGAGTTTCATAAATCCCCCCCCAAATCCATGGACTTTCACTATTGAAGTCCTTATGAGGAGGCACTTCATTTCAGCTTGAAAGATTTATCAAGTACTCTTTTGGAACCACCTAAAAATAATTTTCCACAGGAAAAAGTGAAATTTTCTGTCACTCTAGTGCAGTTCCAATTTGGAACCTCAATTCAAAATTACCAAGCACTCAGAGCTAAGTATTAGAAAGTCTTATAGTTCGTATCAGATGCGACCATTATTGCTGCTTAATATTAAATCAATGAAATTGACTCATCATGTCTTCATTTTTTTGTTCAAACGCAGAATAAAACCTCAGTCTCTAGCGACGACGCAGCTTCCACACTGTCCAAAGCATTTCAAAACTGTCTTTTAAAATACGCACATGGGATTGTTCCTGGTGTCGCCAACGGACTCCGACCTCTTTGATTGTACGATGATGTTTCATCATTAAAAGAATCAGTTCCACATCCCAGGCAAAGCGCGAAACTTTTAAATGAGGAAGAACCGTCGTGCGAAAAAGAAAATCATTTCGCAAAAGCTTGAAACCACATTGAGTGTCTTTAAATGGTAAACCAATGAATAAACGTATAATCTTATTAAAGGTCTTTCCCAAATTCTGACGAAGCCAGTGTTGCCTAACGATGATGTCACTTTCAGGCAAAGCGCGGGAACCCATCACTAAATCATTATTATGGATTTCATTTATTAACTTAAATGCTTCTTCCCAAGGTGTCGCCATATCGGCGTCGGCAATTAAAACATATTCACTTGCAGCTTCGCGCAATCCCTTGTGAACAGCAGCACCTTTACCTTGATTTACGGAAAAAGAAAAATGCTTAAGCTCGCTCCAGTCCTTTTCAGTACGCAATAAAACGTGCTCTGTTGCGTCTTTAGAGCCGTCATCAACCACCAGCACTTCTTTAAATTTTAACTCCCCCGTGTTCTTTTCAGCAAATTGACGAAGAGATTTCAGCGTCTCTGGCAATCTCGTCTCTTCGTTGTAGGCAGGAATGACCACGGAGATTTCGTACATTAGTGATTCGCCCCTTCAGAATCCTTGGCGATATGACGACCCACGGGGAAAAAGAAACTGAATGGCTCTGCCAGAAATCTTTTAAGGATGGCATTGCGAAGGGCCCGGCGTTGCGGAGGGTTTACGTTTCTAGCTTTGATAGCGACCATCAGGGCCAACCAAAAACTGATAGCGACGTTAAAGACCCCAATAAAGAAAATACCAATGGCTGCGCGCCAGAACTCAGGCGTTGAAAAGAAATCCGGTCCCAGCACTGGCAATGCGGCCCCTAGGCTTCCAGAAGATAAAGTCACGTGTCTAACGTCTAATGGAATGCCTAGAAATTTTAGAATTTCGGGCGTCATCCCCAACATAATTCCTAGTGAAATATTACCAAAGAAACCGGAAATATTCTTTTCAAGAAAAGAGGCAATATCATCAGCACCTTTTTTTGAAAAAACCGCCACTAAAGTTGGACTGCGAGCCAAGGTCTTTCGCATTGAGTGTAAGGCAAACCAGTTGTCTCCCCACCCCGCGATAAGACTTGAAAGCCATAATAGCACTCCGGTGAACGCTGCAAAGACAAGGACCGGGCCAAAGATATCGACAGACTGGTAAGCCGCCACGGCCTTTTCCTGACCCATAATGTGTCGACCAAAAAGAAGGAAGAAAAAAGTATCGATTAATAAAACCGTGGGAATAACAAAAAGAACGTTCCCGGTTACTGCAGCCACTTGCGAACGGATCAAGTGAACTATTTCGGTCACTAGTTCTTCATTCTTACCCGTGGATTCCACATCACTCATTTTGGTCGCTAAAGCAGGGGCTGTCATCGCCGGCTGCTTAGTTCCTAAGGTGAATCCTGCAAGCTGAATAGCGACAAAGCTGATGGCGTAATTTAATGAGGCCAAAAAACCTTCCGCAAATCCTGCAAGACCTAAGCTGACCACTCCGACTTTTATGTAGGTAGTTAATCCGGTGAAGGCCCCACCGCCGCCGGCTGCCATGAGCATGTGACGATATTCCTCGCGGGTGCGCGTAATATAGTGCTCGCCCGTTTCGGCTGCACGCTCTGCCACTTTTTTTGAAAGCAAAGAGATGTTTTGAGAAAATAACGTGCGCACGCTGCGCAGATCCTGATTTTCAGCGACAAGCTTTGAAAGAAAACTCGTGACTCTGTCGCCATCGACTTTTTCCATCAGCAACATATCTATAAGACCGTCGATTCTTTGCAAAAAGATATTCAGGCGTGCCATTTGAAAAACTAAGTTTACGCTGACACCGAATTGATCAAGGTGCTTATGAACCTGCTGAATTTCACGACGGCACTCCCACAGGATCAGACGAAACCGCGAAGCTTTCTCTGCTGCTAATTCGCGGTTCCCGGCATGATAGGCGTTTAAGAATTCTTCAAGTCCTCTGACGGCGCTAAAAAATGCAGAGTCGCGGAAGTTTTTATTTTCAAAGCGCGAACGTATCGCCGGTGAAAGGCCAATGGCACGCACTTGAATGACAAGATACACTAGGGCATCTTCCATATCATGGCGCAAACGATTCCAATCACTTTCATCCGCATCGACTTCAAAACTGAAAAGGCCTGCAAGCTTCGCAAAGGTCGAATCATCGATGGAAGCGAGCCACAAAGGATCATCACGATCCGGGAATAGCGCCCAGAAAAGATAAGCAAGCTCTTGATCCAAAGGCGGATTAGGCAGAATTTTTAAATTCATCCGGTCAATGAACTCACTCCAGATTCCGAGTTCCCGGGGAAGACCGGTCTCTGCATAAAGCTCTAGACCACTGACTTGCTTTACAACGGCGCGAAGGTTTTTCGCCACCGCTTTTTTCCAATCTGGATTTCTATCTAAGACAAGTAAGAAGAATTTTAAGCGCGCTAAAGGCAGTTGCCCGGTTTCTTTGACCAAATGCGAATCCGCAGCGCCTTCAAAGCGGATCCACTGCAATACTTTTACTAACCAAGCAAGTTTATCTTCTAATAACTTTTGTTCCGATGCCGATGACAGCAGAACATCAAGATCACTATGAACTTTTCCACTTTGTTTAAATGAAATGAAACGCTGACGAAATTCTTTTAACTTCTTAAACATAGAAAAAAGTTTACAGAAGTTCGATGTGCACACCAAGACTCATAGCAGCGCGCACATTTCTTATGCAGGATTTAGAACTTACTACGGATCGAGAAGACTATGTTTCAATAATATGATAGGGAATTTCAACGATAGCGCGAATGCCTTTGCGAGCAAGTGTTGCAGCAATCACGGCACGCACACCGGTGATGTTCTTACCTTTGCTGCCGATGACCTGGCCAAGGCACTTTTTATCGCACTCAACCTTGTATACTGTGGTCTTATCGCCCACCGAAAAGCTTACTGCCACCGATTCTGGATAATCGACAATACCTTTAATAACTCGTTCTAGGAGGTCACGGCCGTCTTCCCGAGCTTCGTCGAGGTCGACTTCTAACAAATTATTATCACTGCGTTTTTTGATCACTTTAAGATCAGACATAACTAACTCCTACACCAAACATTTCGGTTTTGTAATGTAAATCTTAAGGAGTTTTTTGGGATAAGAAGGGTTTGTAATGGTCTTTAATACGGTGTCCAAAACAGAAAAGGAGGATTTCTCCTCCTTCTGCAATTAATTCGTTTTTAGTTTAGAATTAATTATTAAAAGCCATCGGTCGTCCCAACTTTCGAGCGTTCCTCATCATCAAAAGGAATGATGCTTGACGCAGACTTTGCAGACATTACCGATTTTTGTGCGGTTTTTATATTTACCACATTAGTTTTTTGAACGCGTTTTACTTCTTCAACATGGGAAGTTTCCGTAGCAGTTGTTTGCGCGCCTCCCATGATTGTTTGATTCAATTCCACCGTCAGATTCTGAGCCGTATTTGCCAGGTTGTTGATCTCACTGCTTGTCGCTGCGATTTCTTCAGCGGAAGCAGCGTTAGCTTGTGCTGCTTGATCTAACTGATTCATCGCTTTGCTGATTTGCTGAATACCTGTTGTTTGTTCAGCACTTGCAGCGGCGATTTCATTATTTAGATCAGCCACTTTTTTAATCGAATTTACGATGTTTGCTAAAGATTCTCCACTTTGGTCAGCAATGCGGCTGCCATCTTCAATTTGCGACACAGAGTCTTTGATCAAAGTTGAAATCTCTTTTGCAGAGGAAGCACTTCTTTGCGCCAAAGAGCGAACCGCTTCTGCAACCACCGCGAAACCTTTACCTTGCTCACCGGCTCTAGCAGCTTCAACCGCGGCATTCAGGGCCAACAAGTTCGTTTGGAATGCAATGTCGTCAATCACGTCGATGATTTCTTCGATCTTTTTAGAAGATTGAGAGATCGCACCCATAGAGTGAATCAGATTTTTGATTTCTTGTTCACCTGTTTCAGCTGAATCTTTAGAAGAGGCTGAAAGAGCGGCTGCCTGTTTTGCATTATCTGAATTCATTTGCACCATTGAAGTCATTTCTTCAAGGGCTGCCACTGTTTCTTCAAGTGAAGCTGCTGCTTCCGTTGACGATTGCGACAAACTGTTACCAGCTTCATTCAACTGTTCTACAGAAGTCGCTACTCTTGAACTCGCCGTAGATAAACGGTCAGCGATAGAAGAAACTGATGAAGACACGCGTGATGCGATCCACAGTAATAATCCGAAAATCAAAAATGCACTGAAACAAGTAACTGCGATCACCGTCTTCATGACAAAAGCTTCTTCGGCTCTTGCTTTCACCACACCGTCTTTCGCCATTTTAGAATAGATTTCGACAACGACTTTATTCCAATTTCTGATTTTGCCGCTGACCTTATCAAGATTTCCTTTAAGCATGCCTTTGGCTTCTTCGATTTTTTGCGGGTCGCCTGACTCAATCAAAGCAATCACTTTATCCATAGATGCATAATACTCAGGGAATAATGGCTTTACTTCTTGGTAAGCCACGTCTTCTTCTGGAGTACGAGGAATTGGATCATACTCCTCTTGGGCTTTTCTAAATTCACCAATGGCTTCTTGCGCTGACGCTAAACGTTTTGTGACGCGCTCTTTATCTTCAATCTCACCAATGGCTGCCCATGATTGATATAAGAACTTATTGCGGGATTGGCGCATTTCACCAACACCCTCAAAAGTGGGGATCACTTGGTCATTGGCTTCAGATAATAGAACTAAAACTTGTTCTACGCCTTGAAATGCCACTGCTCCTAAAACTGCAAAACCAATAACTGGAAATACAGCCGCTAATAATAGTTTGCCCTTAATTCCTTTGAACCAAGATTGAAAATTCATGAACCACGCTCCAAGGTTGCAATTTGATAATGCAATTTCTCGGAGGGATACTAAAGGGACTTAAGCAAAATTTTGTAATGCGAGGTTAATCTTATGAATATCCAACAAAATTAAGTATATTCGCGGACCTAGAAAACTATTTCTGATTTTGCTCTGTAATGAAACTAAACTTATTCTTGTGAAAAAGTCGAGAGAGCCGAGCCCGTTAAGCGGTACACCGTCCACTCACTCATTGGAACGGCCTTCAATGATTCGTAGAAATCAATAGCAGGCTTATTCCAGTCTAATACTGACCACTCTACCCTGCCGCAATTTCTTGCCACTGCGATCTGTGCAATCGTTTTTAAAAGCGCCTTACCGATGCCCTTACCGCGCAAATGGGGCTGTACATAAAGATCTTCTAGATAAATCCCCTTTTTACCTAACCACGTACTGAAGTTGTGGAAGAAAAGCGCAAAGCCCACGGGTTGCTGATCCCATTCTGCAATCAAAACTTCGACCGGAGATTTTTCTGTGAAGAGTTCTTTTTCTAGTTCTTCAGCATTCGTAACGACTTCGTGAGGAAGCTTTTCGTACTCTGCTAGCTCTTTGATCAGACTTAAAATTATATGGGAATCACCGGATTTTGCTTTGCGAATATTTAAAGACGGATTCATGGAAGTTCCTTTGTCAGTCGCGTATTTAGCTGAGGCGGATTTAATTGTCACCAAAACTTCATAATTGCTAATTAGTTTAGACACACTTGCAGTTTAAAATAAGGGCATGTCTAAGATAATTGCCGTTCAAGATTTAATCTCCGCAGGTTCCAGTCTCAATGATGAGTCTGGGGGTTATCTTTTATGGTTTATGGAATCTATTGAAATCGAAAATAAGATCCTGGCCCAAGCTCGACTTTCCCACGGGAATACAGCAGCTAACTTAGCAAACGTAGCAAATGCAATTGCTCTTGCACGCATTGCCGTAGACCGAGGCGAATGTTCGGTTGCGCAGTATGAAGCATCCCTTAGTCCGATGTTGAAATCCATAGAGGCCTTGTTAGTAGACACTTAGACGTGACTTTACATGAGCATTTTCTTACTCCCAGTTAAGTAATAGTTTTACTATGTACTCATGGGACAAAAAGTTTCTCATAAGCTTCATTTTGAAAAAACCGCGACAAAGATTTCCTTCGGATTTGCATTATTTATTACACTTATTGGAATTCTTGTTCTGATTGGTTGGCAGATTAATTCCGTAGATCTTCTTACGGCGTGGGATCGTGGGGCTGTGATGAATGAACGAACTGCCTTGGGTTTGTTTTTCACTGGCTTTGGGATTTTCTTTTACCTATTTTATTTTCCGCGCCTAAGTCAGGCCTGTGGGTACATTATCGGGCTAATTGCATTCACAGGCGTGCGTTTTTTCCAAATCAATGCTTGGTGGGACCAGAGAGTGGGCCCTTATTTTAAAAGCCCCGAAACTTTGAACATCGAAAGTTATCTTTCGCCCTACACTCGCACTTGCTTTTTCTTTATTGCCGTCGCTCTTATTGCGCCATTCACCAGTGACTTTAGAAAAAAATCAATGATCTTTGGGCTTTTTGGGCCCGCGGTCATCGCAATTCCTGTCGCAGCACTGATTGCAAACTATTATGATCTTGGGCCGACTGCAGATGTTGGATTAAACGCCATGGCCTTTCACACGGCGGTAACACTGATCGCAGCCGGGATCAGTCTTACTTATCTTGAATTCGAATCCAATAAAGCCAATATCAAACAATGGTGGCCCGTTATACTTGGACTTTGCACATTCATTATTACGCTTATTGTTTGGCAAGCCTATGTGGTGCGACTGCCAGAGGATGATTTTCTATCGACTCTGATTCTAGTTGTGGGGACGGCTGTTTCCCTAGTGCTTTCGTTCATGGGTTATCTAATTCAAACCCTGATGAAAAGTCTTAAGGTTTCTAAAACCACAGAAGCACAGCTTAAAGAATTAAATGAAACCTTAGAAGAAAGAGTCGCGGAAAAAACCAGGGAGCTTGCGCAAAGACTGATTGAGCTAGATAAATTCAGTGCCATTGCAGCACATGACTTGCGTTCACCGGTGGCTTCAATGATTTCTTATTCAGAACTTATAATGGATGAAACTTCAAAAGAGCAACCTGCCCATCAGTACGCAGAGACCATTCATCGTCTTGGCACAAAAGCGGTAAAGTTAATCGAAGTCTTGCTGGAATACGCACGCTCTGGAACTGTTTCTTCTAAACCCGTTGAGTTAGATACGAACCACATCGTGGATCTTGCGATCACGAACCTTCAGTCAGAAATCGCCGGGAAAGAAGCGAACGTGGAAGTGGCACCATTACCCCATGTGTGTGGTGACGAGATTTTGCTTATCGAACTATTTCAGAACCTGATCGGAAATTCTTTAAAATACAGCAAACCCGGCGTACACCCAGAAATCAAAATCCAGTGTGAGCAAAATGAAAATATGAATCAGTTTAAGATTTCAGATAACGGCATTGGGATTGACCCTGCTTACTCTGAAAAGATATTTGGCCTTTTTGAACGCGCAAAAGAAGTCAGCGAAAAAACCGAAGGTTCCGGCGTCGGCCTGGCCGTCTGTAAAAAAATAGTCGAAGGTTACGGTGGAAAAATTTGGTTTGAGTCTAAATTAGGATTTGGAACCAGCTTTATTTTCACTTTACCGTTAGTGAAGAACACACCTTGTTCAGCCACTTCGCCCGTTAAGTAAATACTCTATAAAACTCCTATGGCCGACGTAGTTTTCAACTAAGCGCAATAGTGAAAGTTACTTCCGTGACTTCTATGATTGGAGGTTGTTAATGTCCGCCCATGAATTTATTCGGTACACTTTGGTTAATTCTAAGTTCGTTCCTATTTTCTCAAAATAGTTTTTCAAAACAAAACACCGAAGAAATCACGCTTCATTATTACGACCGCCCGCCATTCATGTTTGAAAAAAATCATATGCCCACAGGGCTTACTGCTGATTTGGTTTTGCAGATTTTCAAAGATGCGGATGTTCCTTATAAACTTAAGAAAACCCCGGCGCGACGTCAGTTGAGAATACTAAAAGAAAACCAGGGGTCTGATTGTTCGCTTGGATTTAAAAGGTCGCAAGAGAGGGATCTGTTTGCGCAGTTCACTTTGCCGATTTATTTGGATGGACCTTGGGTTCTAATCAGCTCCCCGCGCTTAAATCTAAGCTCGAATATTGAAACTGTATTTGGAAATAAGCACCTGCTGTTGATTTTATTTTCGCGTTTCACCTATGGGCCAAGAATTGAAGAACTTTTGATGAAGTATTCACCAAAGACATTAACCATCGATGGTGAAGTCAGTCGTATATACGAAATGGTAAAAAATGGGCGAGCGGATATTGCTGTGGTTACCAAAGAAGAAGCGGAATACCAGGACAAAGCTCATCCCGGCAGTTTCCGCATCTATAACTTCCCTGAATTCGGTCCCTATGGCGAAAATCGCTACATTATGTGTAGTAAAAAAGTTTCCCAAAATACGATGATGAAATTAAATAACACCATCCAACGGCTAAGGCTTCATATTACTTCACCGAAGTAGGCGCCACTTCATTTAGAAAATCCATGAAATCCCGCCATGAACGTTTGTCGGCGATTTCGTTATAAGCAACGCCATCGGAAGGATCATCGCCGGCTTCTTGGTGCGTAAAGGAATGAACGGCGTTAGCATACGCTACGAATTTATAATCAGCATTGGCGCGATTCATTTCGTCTAAAAAGCCTTCCACTTGCGTGCGCGGAACGATGGGATCAATTGCTCCGTGGGCGACAAGAATACTTGCTTTCACATTTTGTGTGTCCTGTGGGTTCGGAGTTGAAAGCACGCCGTGGAAGCTAACGGCACCAACAACGTTATCTAAGTTCGCTCGAGCAGCCTCTAAGGCACCGGCCCCACCAAAACAATAACCCATGACAACGGTTTTTGCCGCTATCACTTCACCACGGGTGGCGACAAAATCCACTGCTGCTTTCACGCGACTGCGGTACAGAGGGATATCACCCATGTGCTTAGCAACAAGTTGAAAAGCCTCTGCCGGGGTTTTAGGGCGCACGCCTTTTCCGTAAATATCAGCAGCAAAGGCGACATAGCCTTCGTTAGCTAGCATGCGGGCGCGCATCTTTTCATATTCAGTCAGCCCCATGAACTGATGAATAATAACTACAACGGGACGAGGACCTTTCCAGGCATCATCGTAGACCAGCACACCTTCAAGCGTGGTATTGCCATCCATATAATCCAGGGTTTGCTCTTTGATTGCAGCAACACTGAGTGAAGAAATAAGCAGACAGAAAATCAGCAGACAGGCTTTCATAATCAACTCCTTTTATTCGTAAGATCGGACAACCGATTGATCTAAATAGAGAATTGATTTTAAAAACGATATCAAAGCTTGGTCAAAAGGCCTTGTAACACAAAAAAAGGCTATCTATGCGCTAGCGCAGTCTAGTAGTCCTGAAGGCCCAGCATTTCTTTACAGGCTTCCATGTGTTTTTCGATTTCGTTTAAGTGCTTTTGTAATTTCAAAAGCTCACGGTCATCAAGTTCAGCTTCCATGGAGGCTAAAACGATGGGATGCTTTTTTAGCCATGCACCCTGTTTAGACGCATAATTTTCAGGAACTCCAGAACGCAGAGCCGCCATTCTTGCGTCCCCGTCTTTACGATACTCAGAAATAAATTTTAAGGTTTCTAAGGTAAGAAGCTTGCGATGGGCTTTAAGACGTTGGGAAAAGCCGACTTGTCTAATGCGCATAAACCATCTTTCGTAAGGAGTGTTCCAGCAAATTATATTCAAACATGTCACGAGTGGCAAAACAGGCTTTGAGTTAAAACCCTTTGCGTCAGGATCGGGGATTTTCTTTGAGATTCTTTTCGGACTTTGAAATAACTTTTCCCATGAAAATTCTAAAAAGTTATTTCCTCTTGATCGCTGTCATTGTGCTTTCTGTTTCATGTGCTCACTCTAAGGCGCCTCACTATGATCGCTTTCCTGAAACTCCCGCGGTTCCCTATCAAGGTGATATTTTAGATTTTTATTCTACCAAGGATGCTTACGGGGAATTTTCTAACTTTGCTCTTTTTCCTGTGTTTGTTGATAACCAATGGTGGTCAACCAGCGAACATTACTATCAAGCCCACAAATACGACACTATTGAGCTTATTGAATGGGTGAAGTCAGCGCCAACCCCTTATGAAGCCGCGCAACGGGGTCGCGATAAAAACATTCCGAAGCGCGCCGACTGGGATCAACGAAAAGATGAATTCATGGAAAAGGCAGTATGGGATAAATTCTCACGCTACCCAGAGTTGAAGATTTTATTGCTTTCAACCGGCAACGCTAGAATCTATGAGCACACCACCAACGATTGTTACTGGGGTGACTGCGGGGATCGCACCGGAAAAAACAAACTAGGATTGTTATTAGAAAAAATCCGCGAATCCTTTAAAGGACAATAAAAAAGCCTGCTGACAGGATCTGGACCCCATAAAATGGACAGATCAATAAAACAGACTTTTTAATTTAACTTAGTCGAAGGAAGCTCTGGCTTTGATTCTTCCTTTAACATCGTAAAGACCGCGTTCTGGAAGCACACTAGGGACTCACCGTCTTCAGCGTCAAATTCCGTGATGAACTCACGCTGGAAAGCTCTAAGCTTTGTAATAGCCTCTTGCAGTCGCTCTGGCTTCATGCGGATAAAGTTTGTTGAATACTGGCGGGACTCTTTAGGAACAAGGTCAAAGGAACGATCTAAAAGCCCGAGAACTTCTTGGTGCATGGATTTTGGATCTGGCTTTTCAGGAACCCCGGGTTCTAGGTTTAAAATCTCCTGGGGCTTGATTCCTAGGATCGGAGCTAAAACCTCAGCTAGGCTCTCGGTATCCTCAAAACGGGGCATACGTAGGCCTTCACGCACGATATAGCGGGCTAGGGAGTTTTTCTTTTCCCCATCAAGGTAGTTCAGCACCATAACTCTAAGGGTGGTGCTTTCGATGGACTTTTCGTATTTCACCAGGTTTGTGAAATGCGCTTTTTCATTTTCATTAAATTCGAAATACTCACAGAACGTCTGAAGCAGTTTATCTCCAACGTGGCGCTTTTTATTCAAGATCATCGATAATGCTGAAGGATACGCAAGACCCAAATGACGAGTCCACGTCGAAAGACTCCAGCCTGTGCGGGTCTCATTGCGCCAGCTATTATAGTCAGCTAGGAAAGCGCGATAGTCTTTGTAATTCAGAATATCAGACTTGTTCATCGTGGGACCCTTATACCCTAAGGGCTCTCTGGGCTTACACAAGATTAGTGAACATTCACAAAACCGGTGAAAGGTTTTCATGGAGCACCCCTTGTCTGGGAAAATTATCCATGTCAAAAGCTTCGACATCTGAAAACAAGAAAACTTAAAGGAGACTTTATGAAACTTATGATCGCTATTCTTATGATGGTTCCTGCTTTTGCTACTGCTGCTACTGAAATCGTGTACAACACTTCTTCTAACCCATACATCCCTGCTCGTGGTGTAGTGACTGCTAATCAAATCTGCTTAAACAGCAATAAAGATGCTTTCAAAGTTTACGTTGCTCAACACGTTGTTGAAACTTGTGATTCTGTAAAAACTGATCACTCTGATTCTACAAGACCTAAAAAGATTTGCGTGGGTCGCAAGATGGTCACTGTACCTGCAACTACGACGACTGTTTCTGCATTCACAAAAAAACAAGTTTGCTTGAAATGGAACAATAACGATTCTGCATACCCACGTTGCATGAAGTCTGTGTTGAAAGACGCGATGTACTCCACTTCTTACACTCAGTACAAATATGAACTGGCTGACTACAGAAGAGAACGTCCAATTTCTTCTAAAAACAAAGAAATCGAGACTTGCAAATAATTTGGCTTAGGCTGGACAGAGCTGTGCGCGCTCCGTGCTGAGCGCGTAGGTAAAGCATTTCAAACCAAAGGCGTTGATTTTATCAGCGCCTTTTTTTTTATAAATCCATCTCTTTATCTGTTTCTGGGGTCCAATCCAAAAGAGAAAGATCAGAATTTCTATTCCAATCTACTTTCACTTTTTTCATGACCTTAATTGAAACTTCATCTCCGTTCACGGTCCATAAAAGCGTATCGCCTTTAGCGATCTGCAAGGATTTACGAACGCGCGCTGGGATCGTAGTTTGATTCTTCTTTGAAGCTTTTGAAGTTGCGCCTGCTTTTGACATGCGGTTGCCTCCTTCAAAAAGGCTAAAAGCAGACGAAAATTTTGTCACGTTCGCAGTCAAAACAGGACCTGTTTCAGGTCTTTTTTCTTTTTCTTTCTTCACTAGCTCCGTATTTTCAAGCCTTTTTCGTTATAATATTTCGCGCGATTATGCATTCCACACAGAAGTTGCAAATTCATTAGTGAATTCACACCACCAGCCCACTTTGAAACCTTATGATCCACTTGCAAAGCAAAGGTACTTCCACACACTTTCCCCGTTGTCCGATCTACGTATTGGCAGCATTTATCCCTCTTAAAAACCATGCGCCGCATTTTTGGAGTGACGGATTTTGTTTCCTTTGAGCTTTCCCCGATTTCCACATTTTTCACCACCGCTCCGGTGGTGACTATTGCTTCCGGGAAATTAATTTCCAAATTCGTCATCGCTTCATCCTCAACCGTTGCCGAACTTGAAGCTTTTTTGCGTTTAAACTTTTCATCCAAATACTGATTCGCTAAAAATTCAATCACGTCTGCAAGTGCAATGGACCCATGTTCTTGCAGAAGGATATGAGCTGCCAAGTCTTTGCAGCGCAAAAGTTTTTCGTGTTGTTCTTTAGTCAGTGTAAGTTCTAACCGTACAGACTCATCTTTTTGAACTCTTTGAGTGTCATATTCTTTTAAGGGTAAATCTAAAGCCTGCGCCAGTTCCTGCTGAGTTTCTTGTGTCGTTTTGCCCAAAACTATTTCGATCAAAGCTTGCTTTTGCAAATTTGAAATTTTCTCTCCGCTAACTTTTTCTTTTTCTTTGATCGCTCGGGAAATTTCACCCACTTGGGTTAAATTCAATGAACCATCTTGAATTCTTTCGGCCACTTCTGGAATATCACGAAGCAATCGAGCCGCTTCAAGTCGGCGCATGGCTGCCGATCCGGAATATCCAAGCTCTTTGATGAGATAATCATAAATGGAAGAATAAGCTTTTTCTAAATAGAGCTTCCGAGAATCGACCTCGCGGATATGTTCTAAGATAAGATGCAAGAGTCTGCGCTCTTTTTGCACTAAGTACTTTAGCCGTGACTCAAGTTCATTATTTGAAAGCTGCGAAAGTGAATTCATAAAAATCTCCCAGCGATGGGAAAGTGTATAACACGGCTTTTTAAGAGTTAAATTTCTCGGCAATGGAAAACCTCTTTTTATCACTCTTTAAACAGTCGCATTTAGCTTATAAAAAGAGATCTTCTCATCAAAGCCACTTTAAAATTTTCGTCCAAGTTTTTTCAAGCAGCGAGGATTTTAAGAACACCAAAAACCCGTCAACAAAATCAGCATGACATTTTTGATATGACATCTCAAGCCACCGGAGCGGTGGTAAGTCAGCCGTTAAACAAACTATGTAGCATTTTAATTTACAGAAAATGAGTCGCTCGTGATGTGCCAAAATACCGCGAAATTCACAACTTCGGATTAACCAAAATTTCCCCGCGATATTTACTTTGAATTAACTTCGCAAAGTTTGCCGCACTTCTTTTGGTTGGAAAATGATAATAGAAATATTTATCACCAACGTGAATTGTAAAACCACAACCTGGAAATCTTCCTGAGCTATAAGAAAGCCTGATTTTTTCATTTTGTATAAACATGTTTTTTCTGGAAACCAGAGCCGTAATGCGAATAGAGCCTTCCGAGATGGTCATTTTGCTTTTAGATTGTTCCCACAAAATAAAAATCCACGCAGCGCCCGCGAAAAACATAACATTATACAATACTACGTCCGACAAAGAGACATCGTCCCATCTGTTGTTGAGCGCAAATGAGACTGGAGCTATCGCGAACATCAGACAAAAAATAAGGTAAATAACCTTCGTGCCATTGTGAATTCCGATAACTTCGATTTTATCTGGCGATTCTATTATCTTCATGAATTAAGTATAATCAGGGTTTTGTTTTCAAAAAAAAACAAATTCATAAGTAACCACAGAAATTCCAAGACCAAAATTCCCGAGCCAAAATTCAAATTTAAGATTTAAGATTTAAGATTTAAGATTTAAGATTTAAGATTTAAGATTTAAGATTTAAGATTTAAAATTTAAAATTTAAAATTTAAAATTTGCGATTAAAAAAGAAAAGAATTTGGAGGTGACGAGCGGATTTGAACCGCTGTAGCAGCTTTTGCAGAGCTGAGCCTAACCCCTCGGCCACATCACCCCTAAAGGAAACGTCAATCTAGTGAAAAACACCCTTTAAGTCAACTTTTAACAAGGTCTTCCCCTAACACCCCAGCCTCTTTAGCGATTCAAACGGCAGAAAAGTGATCTTCAAAGCTTTCTCTACGTGGGCTGGCAGCATCTTTTCACAAGCTTCGAGGTCCGCAAAAGTTCTAGCGACTCGCAGCGTTGCAAGATCCCTACGGCGGGATGCCAGCTCCTTAGGAAACAGCTCCTGCAGGTAAAAGCTTGGAAGGTCACGAATAAGCTCATCCCAGGTCCACCGACCTGAAGGCTTAACAAACCTCGGATCTTTGCCTGCGAGGCCTTTACGGAAGTTTCGTGCGGTTTCAATGGCTGCCAGAATATCCATCCCAGACTGGGCCTGGCCGTCCTCGCGCTTCTTAGTAAAAAAGATCACCTGAAAGCGATCCACCAACGGCCCCGACAATCTTTCCATGTAGGACTGGCATTTCTTTAAGGACCGTCCACAAACGACTTTCGCTTGCGGAGTCCAATCACCACAAGGGCAAAGATTTGTCGTTGCGATCACCAGATTTTCCGCCGGATGATCTTCATAATAACGCCCGCGCCGAATGCGAATCCGTGACTCCTCCATGGGTTCCCGCAAGGCCTCTTGCGCCCGCGGATGAAATTCCAAAAGCTCATCTAAAACCAAAATCCCCTTGTGTGCCCTAGAAATTTCACCCTTAAACGGAGGAATACCCCCACCAATCAAACCTAACGGAGAAGTTGAATGATGGGGCTGAATAAGCGGACGCCAATTAATTACTTCATCTTTTTTTGTTTTATTATTACGAATGATTTCTTGAATATCGTCTTGGGAAGGTGCCGCCAGCAAACTCTGCAAAGTCTTAGCAAAAGTACTTTTCCCAGAACCCGCGGGTCCTGCCAATAAAAGGCTATGCTCCCCTAAAGCAACAAGCTTTAACATCTCTGCCTGGCGTTCAGGAAAATTCAAATCCAAGCCGAACTGAGGCCGCACCAATGGAAACTGACGGGGCTGCTTAGCAACGACCAAAGGCGTTTGCACATCCTTTAACACCGACAAAGCCGCACGATCAAACGGAGCCGTCGTATCCCGCACTCTCCCCGTCCACACCGTCACCTGATCATCTTCAAAGTCTTCACAAAGATCATCAGGTTCAAACACTTCACCATTTAAGGAAAGCTCGCCATAAACAAACACCTCGTCGAGCTTTGGTTTTCTAATCTGCTCACTTTCCCAAAGAATTCCTAACGCCACCGCAAGTTCCAAGCCCCGGGAACTTTTCTTTAGATGAGCAGGTCGAAGATTCACTAGCACCTGCTGCGCCTTCGGAAAATCAAAATCCTGCGCCCGCAAAGCACTTTTAATTCGATGAATGCTTTCCTTAATAGCCTGATCCGGCAGCCCTAAGAATTGCACCTGCGGTAAACCTGGAATAAAACTAATTTCCACATCGACAGGAACCAACCGATCATTTTCACGAATCAAAGATTTTATTTTCATGCAGACCCGGCACAAGCAAAAAAGCGCCAAGCATTCTGAAAAAACAAAGGGCCTCTCAGCGAGAGGCCCCAACGAAGACCGGACAAAAAGTTTTAGACGGTAAAACTATTTTTCCATTTCCGGCATTGCCGACAATGGATGGTGTTCTTCAATAGTCCGAGCCATCGTATTGGTGGTAACATTCGTATATATTTGCGTCGTTTGAATGCTCGCGTGCCCTAAAAGCATTTGAATCGAACGCAAGTCCGCGCCGCCTTCAAGCAACGCCGTCGCGCATCCATGACGGAATCTGTGAGGATTCACCGGTTCAGGAAAACCCGCACGCGCTGACCAAGCAGCTAGCCAACGCCACACATCCACGCGCGAGGGGCGATGGCCACGATCATTGATCAGAATCGCTGGCGAATTTTCTCTGATTAAATGGGTGCGATGATCTTTCAAGTAAGCCGTCAGATTCTCAGCCAACTTTTCAGTCAAAGGAACCAAACGCTCCTTATTACCTTTACCCAAAACCTTGATCCAACGATCCGTCTGATTAAAATCAACAATATTTAAAGCAATCAACTCAGAAACGCGGCAACCCAACCCATACAAGAACAAAAGAGTCAGTTGGTTGCGCGCCGTCTTGTGCGCATCTTGAACTTCCGCTGCTTCAAAAAGTTGATGAAACTCTTGCGGAGTCAAAACTTTTGGCAGACCCACTTTCACTTTTGGTGGTCTTAGCTCACGCAGCTCAGGGCATTTCATTCCGCGAGTTTCACAGAATTTAAAGTAAGTTCTTAAAGAAGAAATCACACGGGCCTGAGAGCGGGTTGAAAGTTTATGCTTTTTCATAAACTCGTAAAACCCGCTGACCATTTTGCTGGTTTTGCCGTATTCAATATAAAGTTCCAGATCACGGCGATAAGCCATCACTGTATTCTGAGAACGTCCTCGTACATTTTGCAGCTCATCAAAGAAGTCGATCCAAAGAGGTAATTCCATATCTCTATTAGACCCAGACTTTCATCCCAAGAGCAAGAATTATTATGTCACTAATTCAAAACGACATATTCAAAGGCACCGAAATAAAAAAGGCCCCGATGTCTCGGAGCCTTGGGGGTTTTTCGATGAGGCGTTTTTATTAGTCAAACAATCCGTAGAAGTTCGAAGAGCAAGTGATGTTATTGATGCGAGTAATAGAAACTTTCGCCCAAACTCGAGTGCCTGATTGGTATAAACCCATTCCCTCACTGCCTGGAGCTTCAATTTTCATCTCGACGATTTGCGAACCTTGTCTTGCAACCAATAATGGAATGCTTAAGTTCGTTCCGTAAAGACCCAATTGACCCACTTGCTTAGTTTCAACGATGTAAGTTCCTGCTTGCAACACACAGCTTGATAAAGCCGCGCCATTCATATCGATGTCAGACTGAGCACTTGTGACAACCATCGAACCTTGTGCTGCCACTGGCCCTTGATAATTGTTATAGTTATTGCCCGAAGCATTGGCTTGAATGTTCGACGACTGAGCAATCAAGTTCATTGATTTCAAAGTCACATTGCGACTAGGGCTTGCACTTTCAAAAGTTGCAAGAGTCACCGGAGTCACAATCGTGCTGCAGTTAGAACAGTTTGTGAGACCATTTGGTGCCACTGCAACAGTTCCGCCACCGCCGTCTTTTCCACAAGCTGCGAGAGTTAATACCATTCCCAGCGCTGCGAAAATTTTTGTGATATTCCATGCTGGAAAACTTAAAGTTTCTTTGTTAAGTCTTTCCATGTTTTTCTCCTAGTTAATAAATAGTTTCTTTTTTAAATTTTAAGTTCGTCTTTAAACTCTTCAAAGTCCGTTACTGCTCCAGCCTACGCGTCTGGTCTACACTCCGACTTCGTCGGAGTAAGAACGCTGCGGCTCTGCCCGCGGCCGCGGCTTACTGATTAAATGCCGCTGCTTTGTTCAGACCGCTGAAAGTTCCAAGAAGTCTGTAACCGTCACCAGATCCAGGGTATGGAGTGGTTTTGTTGATGACAGCGTCAGAGCGGCAGTTCCATGGACCAGAGCGGATGTACCAGCAGTTTCTGTAAGTAGATTGGTAGTAGTAACTTTGCGCGAAGTTTTTATAGTACACGCGACCAGAAACAACTCCACCACCTTGGGCATCCCCTTGGTTTACATAGTTATCAAACACTAGAACGATCGCACCGTAATTATCTTGGAAGAAAGCAGAGAAGTAATATTTTCCACCAATGATGAACCATCTGTTGAATTCAGACTCTAGCATATTGTTGTCTTTCAAGTACTTGTGCTCTGGATTTGTTCCTGCACCAGCCGAGAAAGTACCAGTATATTGTTGGCCTTGGTCTAAGTAGCTGATTTTCACAGTACCGCTGTAACGACCGTTTTCAACCGCTGAAAGATCCACAGTCAACTTATAGTTCGATGGATTGTTCAGTGGGTGTAAACCAACATAAGAGTTCATTTCATTCAAAGACACCGGCGTGAAATTCACAGTCTTCTCTGAATTAGTAGAAGAGTATTGCGTGTTATCGCTCGTGTATACGCCATCTGGAGATACTGGGATTGTACCAGTGCCGCCTTGGACAACTTCTTGGTAGACTGTCGATGCAGGTGTCTGACCTTCTTTCGCGCAGCCAACACCAAGAAGTGCGATCGCAGCTACTAAAATCAGTTTTGAGTTATTTGCTTTCATATCAGCCTACCTTTAAGAGGTTCGTTAATTTATTGATCCTCTTGCTTAGGTCTTATTGCGATGCTTGTGCCAAGGTTGAAAACCAGGCCTAAGCCTATGATTAGTATTAAGAAAACATGGTTTTCTCAAGCTGACACAAAGGGGCATTTGCGTCTAATGTCTGCTGAAGGTGCGCAAAAAGGGCACCTCTGTCTCAAAAGAGTGCGGTAAAAAGTTCGACATTTTCTAAGGAACTCAAGGTTTTCTCGACCTTTACCGAAATGGGAATAAGAGCTTTTTTATCGAGGAAATAGACATGACGATTTCAGCAACGAATGCATTGATTCTGGGAGCAGTATTTATGTTTGCAGCCAGAGTCTTTATGGGATTCTAAAATAAATTACTTGAGTAACGCCAACGGATAATAGTGTTTCAGGATCTGTCTGAAGCTCAATCCATTTTTTCCTAAGGCCCTGCTGCCCCACTGGCACATTCCTACACCGTGACCAAATCCACGACCTTCAAAAACGTAGTTACTTCCCACAGTTTTTAAATCAAATAAAGAACTCTTTAACTCTTGAAATCCCAGCTTTTGACGAAGCTCGTTGCTACTAAGCAGTATTGTTTTTGAATCAGCAAAAGTGACTTTGACGGACTTAATGCGCTTTTCACCCGGAGTACGAATTAATTCCAACTTACTTAAACCCGAGATATTCAATTTCTTTTCTAACTCTAATTTTGAAACTTCCAATTTCCAATGAGCCTTGGGGCTAAAGGGGCACGATTTATCAACGACCACTCCCGCAGAGGGGCCAGCGTTCCAAACATTTTTTGCCGAAGTCGTCTCGCCACCGCAATCCGCGTGGAAAAATGATTTTAAGATTTTGTTATCAGCAGTGTATAGCTCGATACCTTCGGTTGAACGAACGGCTTGCACCGCTTTTTTCACCAACGGGTCGTTTTCGTTATGGGTTAAAACGTGTTGATACACCTGATCTAGAACCGTGCTTTCTAGCTGATAAGGCTTATCCTTGCGTTCGTTCATAACAGCTAAGGCATAGGATCTTGCTGCCACAGCTTGCGCTTTCAAAGTTTCTAACGGCCATGACAATGGCATTTCACTTGCGATCACGCCAATAACGTAGTCTTCAAGCGGAACCAGGCCAATGACATCCACGTTCTTGTTGGCATTTAAATTTAAAACAACTTGTGAAGGAACGGGCTTTGCGCCCAAACGCAGATTTTCACCTTGAACTAGCAAATAATTTTGGTGAAACAATTGTTCAGGATCTTGATCGTTCACTCTTAAAGCCCAAAGACGTTTGCCATCTTTTTCTAGGACACGCACTTCCGCTTTGGCAGCTGCCGGAATAGCTACCGTTTGATACCGCGAACCTAGGTTTTGAAATTTTAAAGAGGAACCGGAAATTTTTAAGCTTTTAGAAACTTCTAACAGGCGAACGCGAACCAGGGGCTTACTTGCGGGTGTAGAGTGGGCTTCAGAAAGGAAAACCACATAGGCGATAACAAAAATGAAAAACGCGCTCATCCACCGCACTAATTTCGCTCCATCCTTAGAGAGCGCAAGTCCGCGTGCAGACTTACGCTCTTCCATTAAAGCGAAATGCGGCGAAGGATGTAAGTCTAGTTTTTCTTATTCATCTCAAAAAACGGACGAATGATATCCAGCGGCATTGGGAAAATCACGGTGTTGGTTTTATCACCCGCGATTTCAGTCAATGTCTGCAAATACGCCAACTGCAAGGCTGACGGAGATTCTGAAAGAGTATTAGAGGCTTCTTGAAGTTTCTGCGCTCGTTGCACTTCACCTTCAGCACTGATGACTTTCGCGCGACGCTCACGCTCGGCCTCTGCTTCACGGGCCATGGCTCTTTGCATTTCTTTTGGCAAATCGATTTGTTTTACTTCAACCATCGTCACCTTGATACCCCAAGCTTCTGTGTGCTTATCAAGGATACCTTGTAATGCTCCATTGATTTTATCACGATGCTCTAACACATCATCCAATGGATATTGACCCATAACTGAACGCAAAGTCGTTTGCGCTAGTTGGCTTGTTGCAAAGTAATAGTCTTCGATTTTTGTGATAGCCTCTAAGGGCGAAACCACTTTGAAGTAAACAACGGCGTTGACTTGCATACTGACGTTGTCTTTGGTGATCACGTCTTGGGGTTGCACGTCCATAGCGACGGTACGAGTGTCGATTTTAAGCATGCGTTCAATGAATGGGATTAGTAAAATCAAACCAGGGCCACGCACACCTACAGCTTTACCTAAACGCAGAACAACACCTCGTTCCCAGTCATTTAAAATTTTGATCATCGAGCTTAGGATGATACCGCCGATGACTACTACACCAATTAAAAATTCCATAATTCACCTCTTGTCGGTTATTTAATTTTTTTAACATTTAAAGTAAGGCCTTGACGGCCCGTAACGTTGACTCTGTCTGCAACCTGCAAAGAGTCTTCTGAAACAAACTTCCAAGTTTCGCCCATGATAATAATCTGGCCGCGGTGGCCATTGGATTCAACACTCACAACTTCACCCATTGCTTCGGCTAAGTCCACATCCCAGTCGCGCGCTTTTAGGCGAATAGTTCTAACCGCCAGATATCCGATCCCTAAAAATAACGCAGCCAACACACCTACGACTGAAATAATCAATGGCAGGGGCAAGCTGTAACCCGTGGTTTCCATATCAAACAAAAACAAACTTCCCATAAAGACCGCAATCAGACCACCCACACCTAAAGCACCAAAGCTTGGAACGAAAATTTCAAGAATCAAAAACGCGATCCCTAAAAGAATCAGCGCAAGCCCGCCCCACGCCACTTCTAACTTGTGAAAAGCGACCATCGATAACACTAAACCAATACCGCCAATCACGCCCGGCGCGATCAACCCGGGATGAGTAAGCTCGACATAAAGCAAAGCCAAGCTTCCCATAAAAAGCAAATAAGCAAATTCAGGATCCGCAACGAAGCTTAAAACCTTATAGCGAGTGTCTGGCGCAAACTCTTGAAGGTCAGAAATTTTAACTTCCTGCTTTTGATTTTCTTTAAACGTCACCATGCGTCCTTGCGCTTGGTTTAAAAAATCAATTTCATTTTTTGCCAAAATATCCAAAGCCTTTTCTGCGTGGGCATCTTCAACCCCCAAGGACTTCGCTTCTGTCACGATCTCTTTAGAGAACTTTAAATTTCTGCCGCGAAGCTTGGTGATGCCTTCAAGCCAGCTAACGGTGTCGTTGATGATTTTCTTACGAAGATCATCAGGAATTTTTTCGCCCGTTCCAAGAATTGGAGTTGCTGCGCCGATACTTGTTGCTGGCAACCCGCCATTGACGTGGCAAGCTTGTAAAATAATCGCTCCCGCACTGCCCGCGTGGCCACCACTTGGCGTGATCAAACACACGTAAGGCAAATCTGAAGCAAGTATCTTTTCTACGATCAAACGCGTGCTTTGCAAACTTCCACCTGGAGTATTCATGCGCACATAAATACTTTCGCACTTGTTTTCTTTGGCTCTTTTTTCAGCGCGCTCTAGATAATCTGAGGTAGAGGCCGTGATGGCTTCATTGATCGTCACAGCCACAGTGCATTTTGCATGGGCAGCTATTTGTAGGTTACACAAAATGAAAATCAAAAAAGCCAAAAACTTCATAAGCCCAGCTCCTTCATCACTTTTTGCAAATCATTCCAGACCACTTTTTTCGCGCCAGGATCTTCAAGCAAGTAAGCTGGACTGTAAGTTTCAATCCACTTACCTGAGCCTTTGATAATCAGTTCACCAATGTCTTTAGGAAAAGAACTAAAGACCACCACGACACGGGCTTGAATTAATTTAGCTAACTCTGATGGCAGCTCGCCCCTGCTATCCACTGTGCAGTCAAGTTCAAGAACCTGCAGGTTCTTAAGTTTCATCGCCGCCTTCATTTTGCCGAACAGATCTTTTGTTTCAGGAAGAAAAAGACTTTCCTTGGATTGTGTCAGAATATTTAAAAACACCAATTCCGCGTGCTGAACTTCAGCAGGAGCAAACGGTCCCTCAGGCAAAAAGAAGCTGGTTTTTTGAGCGCCGGTTTCCCCAGGTGTGATCATCACATTCTGCAGACCCAAAACCTCTTGCAAATACTGAATGTAGTCTTTCATGCCAGCGAGTTTACCCAGACCCTAGTCCATAGACCATCAAATCTGGCTGATGCGCTGCTGAATAAACGATGCATCAGAAGAATAAATCGGAGTTTACGTCTCAAGCTGAGACAAAAGATGCCGATAAGAAAGCATCAGTGGAGGTATCACCATGGAAGTTTTCAAATTCAACATCATTCCTACAGAAGAATTTATTAAGCGTGAAAACTTTCGAATGAGTGTACAAAACTGCGAGTTATGCAGTGGCCCCATGGAATTCGATTATCAACAATCAAAAGAAGATGCGATGATCCAAGAAAATGGCAAATGCCAGGTTTGCGCCCACGAAAGAAAAAGCACTCTTCATCGCGTGAGTTAATTAATCCCAGTTGCGATAAAGTTTTGTGATTCCGATCAAGGCCAATCCCAGGCTTGCGATATACAGGGCCGTTGTTGTAGCAGAAAGCCTTGCGACGGCTCCCCAACTTACTGATCCAATCGCCATTCCGGCATAAAAGACAGCCAAGAAAACACCCAGCATCGTCGCTTTTAAGTGGGACTTTCCAGTGATCTGCCGAGAACTCATGTTCATCAATGTTGAAAGAACTAACCACCCGATTCCTGCTAAAAACATGGCGACATATAAAAACCCATAGTGCGGAGCAAACCCTAAAAGACCCACACCCACCGCATAAATCACGTAAGAACCGGCCAAAGATTTTTTAGTTTTTCCCGGCAGCATCACTTTTTCAGAAAGAATTGCACTTAAGCACGCACCTAATCCAAAACTCCCCAACAGCATACCGTACTGAAAAGAGTTTAACTCCATTTCAAGGCGGCCCCTGGTTGGATATAGCGCCCACAATGACGAAGCAAAGAAAGTGACACAGAATATTTCCACCCACAGCTTGGCGTTGTGAAAGGAAAATAAAAATCTCCAATCAAGGGTTTCAAGTTTTTTTGTTTGTTCCAGGCCGGTGTTCACCGGCCAAATCCAAAAGAAAATGATCAGACCTAAGAATGAAACGCTATTAATTAAAAAAGCACTGCTTGGGCCCACACTGCTTAGAATGCCTCCGCCCACAGTTGGGCCAAGCACGCGGGTTAAGTTAATTCCCATATAATAAACCATCACCGCAGAAGTATGCATTTGATTGGGAACTAAATCCGTAAGCACAGACTGAAAAGCTGGATTCGTAAGCGCAAATCCACACCCCATGATAAGCGACAAACTTAGCAAACTCGCGACGGTGACTTGCCCTTGCCACACTAGATACGCCAGAAGACCTGCTGCAAAGAACATCATACTTTGCGCAAACAGCAGCACTTTACGACGGTGCCCTTGATCCGCTATAAGTCCCGCAGGAATACTTAAAAACAAAACTGGTAAACTATTTGAAAAAGATAAAAGCGAGATCACCAAGGGCGAGGTGTTTAAATGTGTCATCACCCAACTTGCTGCCACATCTTGAATCCAAGTTCCAAGATTTGACAAAAAAGCACAGATCCAAAAGGATCTGTAGATGGAAATTTTCATGGGGGACCAAACGGACTCATTCATGACAAGACAATCATATACCGGAAAAACTTTGCGACCAATTTCTTATTAAGAAAAAATAGAATCAGTGGGAGGTTAGCATGAAATTGCTAATAAGTATCTTTCTGGTCATCGCCCTCAACTCTCTGGCACAAGCAAAACCCGCGGTGCAACTTTCAATCAATCCTGAACAAATTTCTGCCAAAGCCGATAAGTTTTATTACTATAACTTCGGTCACGTCGCGGTGAACTTTCGAGAACGCGCAGATATCTACCTTCGCAACACCGGGGATGAAAACCTTGAAGTGAAAGGCATCTACATCCTAGGTTCCGCCTATTGGGCATGGAGCAACTGCCCTAACCGCTTAGGACCGAATCAAGTCTGCCGTACTACGGTGGAGTTTAGACCGTGGCACGACGGCTACTTCGCGGGACGTCTGCGTTTTGCTTTCCCCGTCGATAATATTTATGTCGATTTATACGGATGGGGACGTCGTCGCTAATTTTATTTAATTCGTCTTACAATCTTACTGATGAACGAGTGGGCCTGTTCTACTTTCGCAAAATATCCAAGTGCGAAATAGGAGACGCCATACACACCAAGCACAATGATAGCTTGAACGATGATGTGCAACTGCTCATTCAGAATTCCATGACCTACGACAGCGGCAAGTCCTGCACTGACTGCGGCAATCCCCCACAACTTTCCTTGGAACTGAATATTTAATCCGGTCTTCCCAATTTTTTTATTTAAAGCCTGGCGCAAAAAATAAAACTCAATCCAGCCTGCAATACCACCCGCCAAAGTTAAACCCACCGTAGCCCATTGAAAATCAAGGTCCCATTGTTTTGGCACGACGAAGGTTAATAAGACAGAAAGCAGCGTCGCAAAAACCACACGAACGATGGCAAACTTCAGCGGGGTTTTAGTGTCCTTCAAAGAATAGAAAGTCGATGAATACAATCTTCCTAATGTCGACGCCAACAGTCCCACCGTGTAGCCAGCTAAAACCATCCACACATAGCGGGTGTTATCAGCTTTAAATTCCCCCGTCTGAAACAACGCCCCTACGATATAATTACCTAAAAAGAAAAAGCCCACTACCGATGGCACTATGAAAAAAGCAATCTGCGCTAAACCGCGATTCAGTCTTTCACGCAAATATTCCTTGATCTCATGATCCGTGCCCGTGGCCTGGGACATCATTGGTAGCTCTGCAGCTGATACACTCATTCCAAATAAACTGATCGGCAAAAGATAAAGGGTTTGCGCGTAAGCCAATGCAGACACCGCACCCGTCGGCAAAAGACTGGCGAAGATATTATCAATGTAAGCAACAATCTGCACCACACCCCGGGATGTCACTACCGGCACGAAGTTTTTTAAAACGGTACGAACCTCTGCCATTTTTAGATTCAATGAAGGATAAATCTTGCGCCCTAGTTTCAAAGCTGAAGGCAATTGTACGGCAAACTGCAAAAAGCTTCCTATCATCAAACCCCAAGCCACCGTGATAGCTAAGTCAAATTGGCCTTGCTTAAAACCAAATGCCACTAAAGAAACAATGATCGCTAAATTCCATACAACCGGAGCGACATAGGAAAGAAAAAATCGGCGATGGGAATTTAAAATTCCTAAGCACCATGCAGACATCACCAAAAAGCCTGTGCCAGGAAATAAAATTTGCACGATTTGAATCGTTAACGCTCGCTTTTCACCTGAAAAGCCTGGCGCAATAAGATCGATCAGAAAAGGCGTAGCAAAAACACCTAACAAAACTAAAAACGAAGTCAGTAGGAATAATAAACTACCGATAACCGACGCGACCTTAGCGGCCTCTTCGTCATGCTTCTTGGCTAACAACTGGGCATAAACTGGAATAAAACTGGCAGAAAGAACGCCTTCACCGAAAAGATTTTGTAAAAAATTGGGAATTTTAAGGGCGGCTTTGAAAGCGTCACCAGCGTCAGAGTTTCCAAAAAAGTGTGCAAACACCCGTTCACGCACCAGCCCCGCAATACGGCTTAAGAAAATTCCCAGACCCACAAACAGGGCATGACTCTTCACGCTTCAACCTCAGCTTCTTCTTCTTCAGTGTCATTGAGCTGCAACAAAATGCGCTCTGCCAGCACTCGGTTAAAGCCTTTTAAAGCGGCAATTTCATCCGGAGCTGCCATTTTGATTTCATCAATAGAGTTAAAGCGAGTCAAAAGAACTTTCTTTCTTTTTTCGCCTAAACCCACGACGTAATCAAGTTCACTTTCTAAAGAAGTGTTTTCGCGAAGTTTACGGTGATATGTGATGGCAAAACGATGGGCCTCATCGCGGATGCCCGCTAAAATATATAAAGCTTCAGCGTTGTTTTTAAAGACCACGGGATTCTGGCGACCCGGTAAAAAGAAACGCTCTTCAGTGGATTCCACGGTTTGTTTTTGGAAATCCGATTCGGTGCGAGCTTTAGCTAGCCCCACCACCGGGATGTCTTTTCTGCCGATTTCTTCTAGAATCTTCATCGCCTGGGACAACTGCCCCTTACCACCGTCAATGACGATCAAATTTGGATCATCGTATTCAGTGTGTTTAAAGCGGCGACTTAAAACCTCATACATCGAAGCAAAGTCATTGATTCCTTCAACCGTACGAATTTTATACCGGCGATAGTGTTCTTTAGCCGGAACACCTTCTTCAAAAACGACCTGAGAAGCCACGGTCTCAGAACCTTGGAAGGTTGAAATATCATAACACTCAATACGACGTGGAATTTCAGGCAAAGAGAAACGCTCTTTGATTTCTTCTAGACCACGCTGCTTTTCTTCGGACTTAGAAACGTATTTTAAGAAATGGGCTTCGGCATTTTGATTAGCCATGTCCACTAAGTTTCTGCCACGTTCATCCGAAGCATAACGAACAACGACTTTGTTGCCACTGCGTTCTTTCAAAACCTCGCCCATAAGTTTGCAAAGCTCTTCGCCAATATCTAAAGGCAAAAGAACTTCATCAGGGATAAAGTTGTCTTCAAAGTACTGATTCATAAAATCCACCAGCCATTCCCGTGGATCTTCTTTCGGATCGTTAGGATCAAAATGGGGCAGATAATGGGGACGTGTCCCGATCACGCGGCCTGCACGAACGTGGACAGTTTCAATCAGACAACCACGCTCATCACCAAAGAATCCGATAGCATCTTGATCTTTTTCAGAAGTGTCGTTGATAACAGTTTGTTTTTGCAAGATAGCTTTAACAGCTTGAATGGAATCACGCAGACGAGCAGCCACTTCAAACTTTTCTTCATCAGCCGCTGTCATCATTTTTTCAGTCAGCGCTTTTAGAACTTTTTTATTCTGTCCTTTTAAGAAGAGCTTCGCGCCTTCAACTTCTGCCTTATAATCATCTTTAGAAATATATTTCACACACGGAGCCGTACAGCGTCCGATTTGATAAGTCATACAAGGACGTGTGCGCGAACGAAACATTGCATCGCCACAGTCGCGGATTTTAAAAGTTCGATTTAGAAATCGAATGGTACCGTGAACTGCAAAGCCTGAAGTGTAAGGACCAAAATAAAGTGAACCATCTTTTTTCACCTTACGGGCCAAATACAGGCGCGGATAATCATCGCCCCAAGTAAAGCGAATGTAGGGATAAGCTTTATCATCGCGCAGACGGATATTGTATTTAGGGCGATGCTTCTTAATTAAAGAGGCTTCTAAAAGAAACGCCTCTACTTCTGTTTTGGTTAAAATGTATTCAACCTCAAGAATGTTTTGCACTAAAAGGCGCGTCTTTGGGGAATGGTCTTTATTATCAGTAAAATAACTACGCACGCGATTACGCAAATTCTTGGCCTTGCCGATATAGATAATCTTATCGCCAGGTCCTTTCATCAGATAGACCCCGCTATTTAACGGAAACTCTCTGACCTTATCGCGAACTTCGTCAAACTTACTTGAGGCCATCCTTAATTACCTCCGCACTGTCTGACTCTACCTCCCCGCTTCGTAATGCAAGTTCGGTGATTTGCAGCCGCTTGATTTCATCGCGCACTTTTGCAGCTTCTTCAAATTCAAGATCCGCAGAAAGTTTTTTCATTTTATCACGCAGCTTTTTGATTTCCTGCTGAAGCTTATCCGGAGCATGGGCGAACTTGCCATTAATAGCAGCATCTTTATTTTCACCTTGCAGTGGTGAACTTAAAGTTCCATCGAATACTTCACCAAGTCCTTCACGGATTTTTTTACGAATCGACTGTGGCGTAATACCATGTTGAGTATTGTATTCTTGCTGAATACGACGACGTCTGTCCGTTTCGTTGATCGCTTTTCTCATACTTTCGGTGATGGTATCCCCATAAAGAATCACGCGACCGTTTAAGTTACGGGCGGCACGACCAATCGTTTGAATCAAAGATCTATCGGAACGTAAGAAGCCTTCTTTATCGGCATCGGTGATGCCTACTAGGCTGACCTCTGGAATATCCAAACCTTCTCTTAAAAGGTTGATACCCACAAGAACGTCAAAGACGCCCAAGCGCAAGTCACGCAAGATTTCTGTTCTTTCCACTGTTTGGATTTCGCTATGCAGGTACTTAACTTTAATACCGAGATTTTCATAATACTCAGTCAAGTCCTCTGCAGAACGTTTCGTTAAGGTCGTAATTAAAACTCTTTCCTTTTTTGCAATTCGGTCACGAATCTCTTTTAAAAGATCATCAACTTGATGCTTCACCGGACGAACTTCAACGACAGGATCAATCAATCCCGTTGGACGAATGATTTGTTCAACGATGATACCTTCTGATTTCTGCAGTTCGTAAGTGCCCGGCGTTGCGGAAACATAAACGACCTTATCCATCATGGTTTCAAATTCTTGGAAGTTTAAAGGACGGTTGTCTAGTGCTGATGGCAAACGGAAACCGTGATCAACTAGCGTCATCTTACGTGCACGGTCACCACGGTACATGCCCCCGATTTGTGGAACGGTCACGTGGGACTCATCGATAAAAGTAACGAAGTCTTTCGGGAAATATTCTAATAAAGTTGGAGGCGGCTCACCAGGCCCTCGGCCGGTCATGTGGCGCGAATAGTTTTCAATCCCTTGGCAAAAACCCATTTGTTCCATCATCTCGATGTCATAGTAAGTTCTTTGCTCAAGCCGTTGCGCCTCTAGAAACTTCATATTCGTATTCAGTTCTACAAGCCTTTCGCGCAGTTCATCTTGAATCGTACGGATAGCGCGCTTTAGGTTATCTTCACTGGTAACGTGGTGACTTCCTGGATAAATGCCTATTTGATCAAGCTCTTCTAAAACTTGACCCGTCAATGGATCAATCCATGAAAGGCGTTCGATAAAATCGCCGAAGAACTCAACACGGATCGCGCGTTGTTCTTCATACGGAGGAAAGATTTCAACATTATCACCACGCACCCGCACAGTACCGCGAGAGAAATCCACGTTGTTACGTTGGTACTGAATACGAATAAGTTCACGCAACAAATGATCCCGCTTCATATCGGTATTTGAAACGATTTGAATCATCATGCCTTCATAGGCTTCTGGTGATCCCAAACCGTAGATACAAGATACAGAACTGACGATGATAACATCACGACGGTCAAACAACGAACGAGTCGCCGAGTGGCGCATGCGATCGATTTGTTCATTGATGGCAGAATCTTTTTCGATATAAGTGTCAGTAGTCGGGATATAAGCTTCCGGCTGATAGTAATCGTAATAACTTACGAAGTACTCAACCGCATTACGCGGGAACAGCTCTTTAAACTCCGCATACAATTGCGCTGCCAAAGTTTTATTCGGTGCAAGCACCAACGCTGGCTGATTCAATTGTGCAATAGTGTGCGCCATCGAAAAAGTTTTTCCCGATCCCGTCACACCTAACAAGGTTTGGTGTTTTAACCCGGCATCAAAGTTTTCAAGCATCTCTTGGATCGCTTTTGGCTGATCTCCAGAAGGCTTAAACTCAGATACCAATTGAAAGTTCTTTTTAAATGAAGAGCCCATCCCTCTAATGCTACCACGCTCCAGAAAAAGGTGCCTGCTTCTTTTTGCGGTTTCACCGCGTCAATCGAAAGTCTAGACTCTTGTTTTGCATGGTGACAACGATCCCCCTTGCCACTTCCCGCGGCTGTGAAATTATATCGTTTTACCTCGCGAAATAAGAGAGTCCCAATGAAACGAAAACAGAGATTTCCAACGAAAACTTTCAAACGAATTTTAGCTCTGCTTGGATTCGTTGTTGTTTTAGCTACTATCGGGATTTTCCTCTTCCTAAGGTCCTCTATGGCCCCACTGGATGGGGAAATTAAAATCCAAAATCTTTCTTCAGCCGTGAAGATCACTCGCGATAATTACGGGATTCCCCACATCAAAGCCGCTAACAAGTTAGATGCTTTGCGGGCCTTGGGATTTGTGATCGCTAGCGAAAGATTATTTCAAATGGAACTTTCCCGCCGCTTGACCCAAGGCGAGTTAAGCGAAGTCTTTGGCGAGGTCGCACTTAAAAGCGACAAACTTTACCGCAGCCTGATGCTAAAAAGATCTGTTCAGCGCATGCTAGAACACGAAAAGAAGAACAACACTTTCGATCAAACCTTGTGGCAGGAACTAGAAGCTTACTTTGATGGCGTAAATCAGTATGTTCAAACTCGCACACTTCCCTATGAAATGACTTTGTTAGGCATCAAGCCTCGTCGCTTTGAGCCGATCGATGCTTACATCATGACCGGTCACATGGCCTATAGCTTCGGAGTCGCCCTGAAAGCCGACCCCTTAATGACGAAGCTAGCATCACAGCTACCGGCGGAAGTCTTTCAAAACCTTCGCAATGATCCACTAAAAGCACCCCTAAAAATTGTCGATAATAAAAACTTTAAAACCTTTGAAGATGAAGCCAATGGAAACTTCATCGCTTCTTTTGAAGGAAGCAATGCCTGGCTTATTAGCCCGAGCCGCTCACAATCAGGCAGTAGCCTTTTTGCCAACGACCCCCACATTGGATACAGCTTTCCTTCTGTGTGGATTGAAGCTCATATCCAAACCCCGGAATTTGAACTTTACGGTCATCACCTGGCTTTAGTTCCTTTTGCAATTCTAGGACATTCCCGCCACCATGCTTGGGGCTTTACCATGTCACTTGCTGATGACATGGATTTGTATCGCGAGGTTCTCGATAGACACCAACAGACCGTGTTATTTAATAACAAGGATGAGGTCTACAAAACTTGGACTGAAACAATAAAAGTGAAAGATTCCACCGACGTGGTTTTAGAGATGATTGAAACCTCCCACGGCCCTTTGATGGATCATTTCTTAGAAGAAAAAAATCTAGCGCTGAAGTGGGCCTTTCACCGCCCTGAAAATAATCCGATGAAGGCCTTACGCCTGATGGGTGAAGCAAAAGACCTAGGCCAATTTGAATCCGCCCTGCAATTCGGAACAGCTCCTGGGCTGAATGTTATGTATGCCGACCGAGTCAACATTGCTTGGTGGATGTTTGGCGATATTGCGGTAAAGAAAAACCCCAATTCTGACATGATTCTTGATGGCAGCACCGGGCAAGATGAATACGTAAGAATACTGCCGTGGAAAGAAAAACCTCATTCGATAAATCCAGAATCCGGGTTCATTGTTACAGCGAACTCGCGCCCACCGGGTTTATCTGCAGATATCCGCGGCGACTGGCAGTCAGATGACCGCCTGCAAACCATCACTAAAGCTCTTCAAGAAAAAGACCAGTGGAGTGCTGAAGAATTTAAAGCCTTACAGACTGAAAACTTCAACGCCCAAACCAAGCTTCTTCTAGATAAACTTTTTGAGAACCTAAAACTTTCAGAGGCCGAGTATGGAGAGTACACACCACAGATTCAAGAGCTGAAAAATTGGAATTTTCTTTCAAACACGGATTCTAAGGCGGCAGCTCTGTACCATCAGTGGAACAACGAAATCATCCAGCTCATGATGAAGGACATTCCTGAAGATCAAAGAAAGATTTACCTTAATACCCCTTATGCGTGGATCTCTTATCAGCGTCTGATTGAAAATCTGCAAGCGCCTTTTTGGAACAACAAACACCCCGACGAAATTATCACTCAAGGGTTTATCAATGCCGCAGAAAAATTAGGAACAGAAATAGTGTGGGGAGACATTCACACAGTTGAATACGTTCATCCGCTGGGGCGCAAGGCACCTTTAAGTTATCTGTTTAACTTAGGCCCTTACCCAATGCCGGGCTCTTATAATGATATCAACAACAATAAAATGCACGCCTTAGGAGCCGATTTCAAAGTCGTGGCCGGGCCTTCTACTCGTAGAATTATCGATTTTGCTAGCCCACAGAAAAGTTGGGGTATTAACCCCATCGGTATTTCGGGGCACATGCTTTCGCCTTTTTACAAAGACCAAGTTCAGATGTTTATCGAGGGCAAGTATCGCGAACAGCTGTTGGATCAAGCTGACATCGAAAAAGCCAAGACCCACGAACTGACTTTATACTAACTTGCGTATCGGCAAAGTCCCCTTCTTGTATCACTGCAAGAACAGCATCTTTTGATTCACAGGACTCTTTCCTATGCCATGATCGAAAAGATTAGAAGGAGGAGTCTATGAAGCGTTTTGGATTCACAGCTTTAATTCTATTTATCGCGAGCTATGCCAGTGCTTATCCCACTGTCGGCGACAAGGTCACCTGGAACGGAACCGTGAACATGGTGGACGGCACCAAAGAAGAAATTAAAATTACCAAAGAGGTCTTGGCGTTTAATAAAGACACTCGTAAATGGACCGTCAAATACGAAGCAGATATTGGCAAAGATCGCACATCTAAAATCTCTGAGGTTGAAGATCTTTATTCACCAGACCGCTATAAAGAAATCCTAGCAAGCTGCGTGGAAAAAGGCGGAATCTTAGAAGATATTACGACGTCTGTTGGCATGTATAAAACGTGCAAACTAACTAGCATCGGCAGCGATGGTAGTATCGTTGAAAAGTGGTGGGGCAACTTACCGTTCGGCGTGGTAAGCAGAAAAACCCAAGACGCCAGTTCGCAAATCGCGAAACGCCCTGATTTAAATTCAATCCTAACAGGTCTTTAAAAATAACAGAGCTTCGTTCCTAAAACGAAGCTCTTCATTTCTTTTAAGTTCAAAATAAAAAACTACTTAGTCACTTCCCAGAAGCTTCCCGTCGCCGTATCGCTTACAGAAATACCCATTCCCGTAAGTTTATTTCTATACTCATCTGATTTTGCAAAGTCTTTGGCATCGCGGGCCGCTGAACGCTCAGCCACCAACGCATCAATATCAGCACGTTGCAAATCCATTTTCTTTAAAAGCATATCATCAAGTTTAATTAAGAAATCATGAGCTGGTTCTTGGAACATGCTCATCAAAGCGCCGACGTCTTTAATAAATTTACTAAATGAAAGTGCTTTTGCCTGGACTGCAGGATTTGATTTCATACCACGACGAACTTGGCTGTTAAACTGACGAACCACTTCAAAGATCGCAGCAAACACTTCCGGTGTTCCGAAGTCATCATTAAGACCGCTCTCAACTTTTTTCCAAGCTTCCGCCGTGATTTTTTCAAATCCAGCATCGGGAACAGTTACTTCAGGCGCTAAGTACGTCTCAGCTAAAGATAGTGCAGAATAGACGCGGGCTAAACTACCCACTGTCCTTTCAATTGCCGCATCACCAAACTCACTCGTAGAACGATAATGAACTGATAACATCATCCATTTATAAATTTCAGAATTATAGGTTTGCAGGAACTCGCGCATAGTCACCAGATTGCCCACGGACTTAGACATCTTCTGACCGCTAAAGTTCAGCATATTATTATGCATCCAGTATTTTACGAAGTGCTTGCCAGAACAGCCTTCACTTTGTGCGATTTCATTTTCATGGTGCGGGAAAATCAAATCCATTCCGCCACCGTGAATATCAATCTGATCACCGAAAATCTTTTTAATCATCGCCGAACATTCAATATGCCAACCGGGGCGCCCTACTCCCCAAGGGGAATTCCACGATGCTTGTTCTTCCCCCGGTTTTGCCTTCTTCCAAAGAGCGAAGTCCAAAGGACTGTGCTTTTTTTCATCCACATCAACCCGGGCACCTGCTAAAAGCTCGTCGGGATTTCGCCCGCTCAGTTTGCCGTATCCATCAAATGATTTGATAGAGTAAAGAACATCGCCTTGTTCTGCATAGGCTTTTTTATTTTCAATCAAGGTTTTAACCATCGAAAGAATATCATCCATATGCTCTGTGACCTTCGGATTAAAATCGTGGGGTCTTAGACCAAGATCGGCAAAGTCTTTTTTATATTCCGCAATGTATTTTTCTGTCAGTTCATGCGGAGTCATACCTCGCTCATTGGCGCGAGCAATGATTTTATCATCAACGTCGGTAAAGTTCAGGGCGTAAGCTACCTGATAGCCGCTCTTTTCTAACCAGTTACGAACTAAATTAAAAAACACCGGCCCACGAAAATTTCCAACATGCAAAAAATCGTAAACAGTCGGCCCACAGACATACATCGTCACTTTCCCCGGGGTTAACGGAGAGAAATCTTCAAGCTGTCTACTTTGCGAATTGTAAATCTTTAAAGCCATTGCTGACACCTATGCTTGCGCCAAGGCTTGTTGAGCTCTTGCCACTAAGGATTGTTTTTTAATCAAAGGAACTAAAATTTTTAATTCAGCCCCGTGAGGTTTACCGATAACCGCCACACGAATCGGCATGAAAAGGTTCTTGCCTTTTGCACCCGTTTTATTCTTAACTTCATCTTGGAATTTTAAAAATTCTTCTTCAGTTAAGTAATCAGAAGGATGAGCGGCGATCAGATCACGCCAAGTAGCTAGAACAGCTTTGGTAGATTCCCACTTCAAAGTTTCCTCTGCCTCAGGAAGAATCACATAGGATTTATCATTCAATGGCTTATATAGCTCAATCGCATCCACCAAAGTTTCCATGTACGGCTTAAATAGATTCAACGAACGATCTTGCCATGCAGGATCCTGGGGAAGTTCCATTTTTTCGCGGGCTAAGAACGGCTGAATCTGCTGCCAAAGCTCTGCATTTGGCAAAGCTCTTAAATGCATAGCATTCATCCATTTAAATTTCACACGGTCAAAAATCGCACCTGACGGATTCAAACGAGAAATATCAAATGCTTGAATCATATCATCAACTGTCATAATCTCTTTACCTTCAGGATGTGACCAACCTAGAAGAGCAATGAAATTCAAGATAGCTGAATTCAGATAACCCTCTTCTTTTAAGATCCCGCAAGCCACAGCACCTTTGCGTTTAGAAAGTTTTTGGCGATCTTCATCTAAGATCAAGGCCATATGACCAAACTCTGGAGTTTGCCATCCCATTGCTTCATAAATCATCAACTGACGAAGAGTGTTTGGAAGATGTTCTTCGGCTCTAAACACATGGGTGATTTTCATCAAATGATCGTCAACCACGCAGCAGAAATTATAAACGGGCATATTGCCAGAGCGAAGAAGCACGAAGTCACCTACCATATCAGATGGGAATTTGACTTCGCCACGAACTAGGTCGTTAAAGATATAATCTTTCGCAAGGCCTTTAGTTTTAAAACGAACAACGGCTTTGTTACCCGCTTTCAAATGCTCTAAAGCTTTTTCCAATGACCAATCTTGATAAGGAGAGTTCAAGTGAGCAAACGTACCCGCCGCTTTGCCTTCTTCTCTTTGTTTTTCGATTTCTTCTTCAGTCATGAAGCAGTAATAAGCCTTACCTTGCTTCAGAAGAGTTTCAGCAACTTCTTTATAGATATCCAAACGCTCACTTTGGCGATAAGGCCCCAAAGGACCTTGATCTTTCAAAGTCACCGGATCAACACCTTCATTCCAAAGAAGATTCAACCAAACTAAGTCATCAACCACACCACGAAGTGATTCTTCCGTAGACCGAGCTTCATCCGTATCTTCAATACGCAGAATAAATTCACCCTTATTTTTTTTTGCAAAAAGATAATTATAAAGAGCTGTTCGAGCTCCACCGACGTGAAGATATCCCGTAGGTGATGGTGCAAAACGAACACGAACATGTGGAGAAATTTGAGAGGTCATCGAAGCTCCGTAAATAAAAAAGGCCTGGTCAAAAAACCAAGCCTAAAACTTATTACTTTTTATTTTGAATGTCACCCCGGAAGAGGTTTCGCTCAAAACGGTTCAGCCGCAAGGCGGAGGGTTTTGGCCGAAACGGAGGCGTAGCAGAGCTACGTCGGAGAGAAGGCCAAGGCCCGACAACGCAGTCGGATGGGCCGTTTTCAGCGAAACCGGCGCCTAGCCTGTGATTCCGAAGATTGCTTTTACTTCTTCTTCCTTAAAAAGCTCTTCTTGGCTCGTCGCCAAAGTAAGTTCTTTAAGAAGAAGGCTGCGAGCTGAATCAAGCATCTTGCGTTCGCCAAAAGAAAGCTCTTTATCTGCTTTCAAAAGGAATAAATCGCGTAAAACTTCAGCAATTTCGAACACAGAACCCGTCTTGATTTTCTCCATGTATTCACGGTAGCGACGGTTCCAAGTTTGATTATCAATTTTGATGTCTTTTTCTTTAAGGATACCAACAACTTTATTCGCTTCAGCTTTAGAGATGATCGGGCGAAGACCTGCTGATTTAACGTTTGTTGTAGGGATCATGATTTTAAGACCAGTGTCGACAAGCTGCATATTATAGAAAGTAACTTTGGTGCCCAGCATTTCTTTGGCTTCAATAGAAACCACTTTTACAACGCCATAGCCGGGATAAACTGCATTATCACCGATATTAAACGTCTGCATTCATACCTCCGCTGCTTAACTTCAACTTTGTCGAAGTAGGCTCAAATTGGACAGAGTCACAACCTCGAATGTTCTATCAAATTTGACACAAGTTATCAAACCAGAGCGGCGTGTCTGGAAATATTTTCAGGTATTTTCAAAAACAAAAAGGCCCGGGACTACCCAAGCCTTTTCGTCAGTATATTCAGATACTTATAATGCCAATGAAATGTTATTTGGCAGTGAACACCAATGCGTAAGCTTGAGCTCCGTTCTTACCTTGAGGGATTTTATTCCCCTTTACAGCTAACTTGTAAGTACCTGCAGGTAAGCCCGATTTTTCGATCATCTCAAGATTGTTGATGTGATCGTTCATGCTGATTGTTTGACCGTTTGGCATAGTCAAAACTAAGTCTAAGTCATTTACTAACGCTTGAGCCGCATTCGCAGAACCTGCGACATCAGTCCAAACAAGGTTCGCATAAAGGCTGCCTGTTTGCGCCAATGTGAACTCGTATACAACTTCCGCACCTTGAGCAACACCTTGACGATTGTCGATCAATTTCGTTTCAGCACCGATGTTTACGATGTTTGAAACATCCACGCGACCGTAACCTTCATCAGAGTTCGGGCGACGAGTCAGTAACTCTTGCCCACGAGAAGCACCGATCTCTCCGAATTGGCCTGGGTACATATCAACTGCTGTGTGAATCATTGTTGCTTTCATCAATGCAGCAGATGGATTTTGGATTCCGTGTTTTTCGATCAATACTTGGCGAGCAATCGCTACCGCACCCGCAGTTAGCGGAGTCGCCATAGATGTACCACCTGACCAAGCGTAATCTTTGTTGTAGGCACCCCAAAGCTCAGATGCACCGTTTGTTTGTGCACGAACAGAAAGGATGTTTGTTCCTGGAGCTACGATGTCTGGCTTAATACGGCCATCCACTGTAGGACCGCGAGAAGAGAACATCGCTACACCGTTTTCGTTGTTGGAAATATAATCGCTGTAGATTGGTTCTGCTGGCCATTCATCTTTAGCTGCACGCAACTTGCTGATTGGAACTTGGATACCGCCAGAAGTCGTTTTGTTTTCAGAAGCACCTACTGTCAAAACGTTCTTTGCAGTCCCTGGAGAAGCCATTGAATTTGCATCAATACGGCCGTCTTTGTTTTTATCTGCGCCGCTGTTACCAGCTGCAAATAAAACTAACATATCGGGATTTGCAGCAGTCCACTCATCGACTTGGATTGCGAAGGCATCGTAAGCACCAAAGGTACGAGCACCACCCCAAGAGTTCGTGTGTACGCGAGCACCGTCAGCGTAAGCTTTAGCGAATAGATCACCAAGTTTAGATGGAACGCTTAGATTTTTAAGCATTGGCGACCACATACCTTCAGCCACCATGTTAGCGTCGTAAGCTCCACCTTTTAATAAACCGCGAGACGCTTTACCGTTACCCATCACTGAACCAGCAACGTGGGTACCATGCCCCATTGGATCGTCCCAAGTTTTAGACCATAATCCGAAAGGATATCCTGAAATGACTTGGCCTGCGAAATCTTGGTGGATTGTCGCGATGTTACCAGAATCAAGACCTGTATCTGCCATTGAAACTGTTTGACCACGGCCCGTGAAACCTTGCGACCATGCCGCATCAAATTTCATTACTCGTGTTCCTGTTTCATCACCTTTTAAATCAGTGTAGTCACCGGCTGCAGTGGCAACCACAGTGCCTGTGATGTCTTCATCCATCGCAAAGTGCAAAGATTCAAATTGAGGATTTGGTTGAACGTGCTCAACCCCAGAAACCGCAGCCACTGCCACCACTGATCCGCGAGGAATCAAAGCAAGGATAGATTTTCCGTCAACAACTTGAAGTTCTACTTGAGGATTTAAAGCGGCGATTTTTGCTGCTACTTGTTCAGTTTCTGAAGCTTTGAAGGTCTTTACGACAACACTTTCAAGTACATCTTTATTAAATACAGAGGCAGCGTCGAAATCACGGCTTACTTTATAAGCTGGAGAATATTTAACTACTGCTTGAACTTCTGCGTTTGAATTTTTGTAGCTGATAAGTTGCGCGTAAGTAGAACGAACTACTAAAGCGTCATCAGGCAGGTAACCGAAAACTTCAAATTGAGCTTTAAGTTTTGCTTTGTCAGCTTCCGTGATCGCTTTCTTGAATTGCACGATGTACTCAGTTGGCTGAGCTTCCATCATCCAAGAAGCGGCATAATTGTTAGAGATTTTTGTTGTGTCGATCGCGCCTGCATTCAGTTTTAGAACTGTTCCGGCACTTGCGGCACTGACGGATAAAACCGCCACGGCTGTTGTCACTGTGAAATTCTTCACGAGTTGAATCATCTGTTACCCCCTCAACAGGGAAAATCAGATCACGACCTAAGTCGTGTATCAACGAAGAAAGTCGTCCTTTGCTGCGGTCAGTCTTTAGAGTTGATGAGCCATCACTGCGAGAGAAAGATTTCCTGCAGTTCTGCCCTTTGAATTCATTCCGAATTCCATCTCTTGATTGTCAGGTGCAAAGATTTGCGCACGCTCAGAGACTTTTGACATTCCACGAACTCGTTTTGTTACGAGAACATCCATGAATAGACCATTCTTGCGATTTACCTGAGATTTTTTCGCGAACACTTCAACAACAGTTTCAGTTTGTCCGTCATCAGAGAATTGGCTTACGTAAGTTTTTTTGCCGGATTTAGCAACTGTGTTTACAGAAAAAGGAGATGATCCCTTGATTCCGACCCGCATGTTCACTTTGTACTGCGGAGCCGCTGCAAAAGAACTAAGAGAAATAAATGTAGATGCCGCTACAATGCTGAGAATTCTTGATGTCATTCGAACACGTCCTTGTGATCTTCTGATTCAAGGATGTCTTAAAAAAAATTCCCGTGCAATAAAGAAAAAAATTTTTATGCGATTCCTGCTAAGGCCGCAGGCCCGTGTTCTCTGAGCAGTTCTTCCCGCAAACCCTTGTTCTCAGCGTAACTCAGGCGTGGGTCCTTGCGTAAAACTTCGAAAGCAGCTTCCCGCGCTTGCTGCAAAATCGCCATGTCACGTACCAAATTCGCAAGTTTAAAACCAGAAAGACCGGATTGACGAGTGCCCATGAACTCACCGGGGCCGCGCATTTCTAAATCAAATTCTGCGATTTTAAATCCATCGGTGGTTTTTTCCATCATTTCTGTGCGCTGCTTGCCTTCTTCTGAAACTGCATAACCCATGATCAGAATACAGAAACTTTTGTGCTCTCCCCGGCCGACACGTCCGCGCAATTGATGAAGTTGTGATAAGCCAAAGCGTTCGGCATGTTCAATGATCATGATGTTGGCGTTTGGCACATCGACGCCGACTTCGATAACTGTGGTTGAAACCAGAACTTGAATTTCTTGGCGACGGAAAGCATCCATAACCTGATCTTTTTCATCGGGCTTCATTTTTCCGTGAAGCAAACCGAAGGTGACATCGGGGAACTTGGCTTTTAGGTTTTCGTATTCTGAAACCGCATCCTTCAGATCGATCTTTTCGCTTTCTTCAACCAACGGATAGACGATGTAGGCTTGGCGTCCTTTTTTTAGTTGCTCAAGCATAAACTGCAAAGCCTGGGGCTTTTTGCTTTCAAAGGTCGCGCGGGTTTGAATCGGACTTCGGCCCGCAGGCATCTCATCAATGATGGATACATCCAAATCACCGTAAACTGTCATAGCCAGAGTGCGGGGAATTGGTGTCGCCGTCATGACCAGGAAATGGGGTGAGTTTCCTTTGTTTTTAAGAACTCCCCGTTGTTCGACGCCGAAACGGTGCTGCTCATCGATGATGACGAGGCCTAAATTTGCAAATTGCACTTCGTCTTCGATAAGCGCATGGGTCCCAATGATCAGGTCTACTTCGCCAGCATGAAGTGCCGCTAGAACCTTTTTTCTTTCCGATTGTTTGGTTTTTCCAACAAGCAAAGCCAGTCTTAGACCCAAAGGTTCTAAAACTTTTTGAGCATTTTTGAAGTGCTGCTCTGCTAGGATTTCGGTCGGCGCCATTAAGCAGGATTGGTAGCCACTTTCAGCAGCGTAAACCGCCGCCATGAAACTCACCAAGGTTTTTCCGCTTCCAACATCTCCTTGAACCATTCGGTGCATTGGATGGGGTTTTTCTAAGTCACTTTTGATTTCAGCGAAAACTCTTTTTTGTGCGCCAGTCATTGTAAATGGCAACGATTTTTCAAGGGCCTTTAACTTGTCCCCCTTATTCTGAATTTGTGGCGCGCCTTCTTTTTGAAATCCGGTTTTTCTAGAGGCCAGATAAAGCTCTAACCAGAAAAATTCATCAAAAATGATTCTTCGTTGGGCAGCACTTTTAAATTCGGCATATTCTTGCGCCTTCGCAGGATCTGGATAATGCATTTCCTTAAGCGCATCTTTGCGAGGCTTCAGTTTGTATTTTTCTAAGATCCATTTTGGCAAAGCTTCTTCCGGCCATTCTTCGATTTGCGAAAAAGCCAGACGCACCAATTTCATGATCTTTGCCGTAGCTAGACCTTCAATTTCTGTGTACAGAGGAATAAGTGCGTCTTTGGTTTCCTCATCGGGTTCGATGTCGCGAATGTCAGGATGATGAAATTCTATTCGGCCACGGTACTCAGTAACCTTACCAACAACTCGAACTTCGGTGAAAGGTTTGAATCTTTCAAAGTAACCTTTGTAAGGAACGCGGAAATACTTGCAGTGAATTTGCCCAGAGGCATCTCGCAAAACCACATCGTACATTTTTCGTGTCGAGCGTCCCATATTGATACTATGAACTGCCACAACCTGAGCCTTAATACTAACGATGTCGTCCGGTTTGAGACTGGCAATATTGCGTGCCGCCCTCTGATCTTCATAGGCTCGAGGGTAAAACTCAAATAGGTCCGCCAAAGTCTTTAATCCCTTCCTGTTAAAGAGATCGCCAAGCTTTGGCCCGACCCCTTTTAAGTACATGATTTGGGTGTCTAGACGAAGGGCCATGGCCTTCGATTATTCAGGAATTTCTATCTAAGTCAATGTATCCATGGCAGAATTTTACTATGGAATCTTCGTCATATTTTCGCATCCGTCTGACTACAATTCGCCCCGATAAAATGACCTCTTTCGATATCTTTTTGCACATCGATGGCAAATATCTTTTGTATCTGCGTGCGGGGGATCGTCTTTCTGATGGAAAAATCAAAGCCATGCACGGCCGCGATACTGGCGACACATTCTTTGTGCGCAGCGAAGATAAGCAAAAATACCGTGACTGGGTTCGTGAAGAAATGAACTCAAGCCTGATTAATCCATTTGAAAAAGCCGCGATCTTGCGTGAATCCTCTGTCGCTTTGATGGAAGATCTTTTTGAAAATCCCGATGTAAACCAAGCCTTGGATGATTCCCGCCCGATCATCACTGATTTCATTGATTTGATGGAAAATGCTCCTGAAGCCATGGGCTTTATGATCTCGTTATCAGGCCATGACTTTTACACTTACAACCACTCGTTAGATGTCAGTATATACTCTTTAGGTTTGGGAAAAGCCTTAGGTTATGATGCGAAGACCTTAGAAGAACTGGGTGTGGGTGCTCTTTTCCATGACATCGGAAAACGCAATGTGAGCTTAGATATCCTTTGTAAAAAAGGCGGACTGACTGATCCTGAGTGGGAGCAAATGAAAATGCATCCGCAGTATGGTTTGGTGATTTTAAATAACCACCCGAACATCAGCGACGCAATTAAAGCGGCTTGCTTTGAGCATCACGAATCTTGGGCAGGTAACGGCTATCCTCAGCAGTTAGTGGCAGAAGAGATTCACCCGTTTGCCCGTATCGTTGCTATCACTGATACTTACGATGCGATGACGACACAAAGATCCTATAACGTACCAATGTCACCGCTGGACGCTGTGACGATGATGAAAGAAAAACTTGCGGGTCGTTATGATCCCGACATGTTGAAAGCAATGTATTCTGTTCTATTCAAAATCAAGGTTGCATCATGATGTTAGTTGTTCAGTCGATCATTTCAGTTGCCATCGTTCCTTTGATTGCGTTCGCCATTGAACCCGCGAACCCACAAAGCTTCTGCGACCGCTTCCTTGCTGAAAAAGACACTCAAGCTTGTATCGCGAAAGCTGAAAAAGAAGAAGTCGACTGGTATGCTGCTTCGATCTGCCAAATGCAAAAAGAAGACAGCGCTTTCTGGAGCTGCTGGGATAGCATTAAAGGCAAATCATTTAACCCCACTGCTTTAAAGAAGTGTGCTAATGGGGACTCATCAGATTCAGAACGACAAAGCTGTATTTCAGCTTCGGATAAGGCTCGTAAGCCTGCTTCCTCAGATAAAGACCTATTCCAGCCTCTTAAAATCCAAAAACAAAAATAAGTTAGCCCCTCCAACTAAAGACGGACTGTCTTCCGTCTTTACAGTTATGTATTTTATTCTTTGCCAACGAATCTATGGCAAAATCGGTCTAAAAATTGGTAGAACCTTGGGCTTATGAAAACATTCATTTCCTCTATGGTTTTGGTTCTTTCGTTGACGGGTTGTACTTATGGGCTTGAAGAGATCGGTTTTTATAAAACTGGCGGCCTTAAGATCGACGATATCGATGTATTAAAAAATAAATTCGCCGATAAAGAAGTCAATTTTGAGTTGGTTAGAAACCTTCCATTAAGCACCTGCCAAAGATGCCATAGCATGACCGATGAAGAAAAAGTTTTTGGAATGCGCGAAAAAATCCTGGCGACGGTTGAGGCTGAAACAATGCCTCCGCGCAGTGGTGGTTACTCTCCCCTAAACGAGTGTGAAAAACAGATTTTGCGCACTTGGATTGATGATAAACTTCATGATCGCACTCAGCTGCTCACAGTTAAAGAACTTCCTGCCTGCGGAAATGTAAAACAATCAGAAACGCCAAAGGGTGTTGATTTTAAGACTTTGGAAGTTAGCTTTGAAAATCTTAAAACACATATCATTGATCAGAAGTGTTTAAAGTGCCACGTCGTTGGTAAGAAAACGGTTCTTGAAAACCTTGAAGGCCTAAAAACAAGTGTGAAGCAAATCCTGGTTCCTAAGGATCCTGCTTCCCCTATTGAATCAACTCCGCTTTACCGTGCGGTTGTTCCGCCTTTGGATAATCCAACGGCTCCGCCGCGTATGCCACCAGCCCGCGCTTCTTTAGCGCCACTAAGTGCTGATGAAGTGGAGTACTTGAAAAAATTCATCCAGGCGAATCAAGAGTAGTATGAAATACTTCATCTTTCTTTTAATCACAGTATTTTCCTTCGGCGCTTTTGCGGCGCCGGCTTGCATGGATAGAAAAGATCGCCTGGATTACAATGAAAGCCGTCTGCTTCTTTATCGTGACGAGATGGAGCCAAAGTTCACTGCGAGAGCTTTCATTAAAGGTATCATCGTAGGCATCATTGAAGACCGTCAGAAGCATGTGCACTTTGAAGTCGACTTGGATGGAGATTTAGCTACCCGCGACGACCGTATTGAAGTGATCTATAATACGAAGTTTGGCCCTGTTCCAGAAAACAGACCCGGTGATGAACTTATCGCTTGTGGCGATTTTGTTGCTGACCCTTACTCTCCATTTAAGGCCGTTGTGCACTGGCTGCACATGGCTCCGAAAAAATCGAATCATGATCATGGTTATATGATAATCAACGGTCAGATCACAGGCTTAGTAAACCCAAAAGCGGAAAAATAGTGCGCCTTATTCTTCTGGCTGCAAGCCTTCTTCTTGCTTCATGTTCAGCTTCCCAAGAAAGTCTTCACACTGACGGTGCAGCTGTCATTTACGGCGATGATTCTAGAACAGATATATCTTCTGAAGATTTAAACCTGCAAAAAATAGCTTCTGCAGTTTCAGTTATCATTGAAAAATCAAAGTTAAAACCAGCTGTGGACGGCATGATTCCTTTCACTCGCACATTGGGACAAAGTTATCCGTTGTGTGAAAGCGAGAAGTTTCAAAATCAACCCCTTTTAGGATTTTGCACCGGCGTTCTAATCGGTAAAAACAAGGTTTTGACCGCCGGGCATTGTATGGACCAGAAAAATCGCTGCGCTGAAAGCTTATTTGTCTTTGGCTTTAACGCCAGCAAAGCTGAATCGAAAGTCATACCTCTTGAAGAAATCTATCGCTGCAAACAAGTACTAAAACTGCAAAATCGTCGCGGCCATGCTGACTACGCGGTGATTGAACTTGATCGCGAAGTAAATGCTGAACCTGTTGCGCTTGCTTCAGAAAAAACTTATGCCGTTGGTGAACCACTCTTAAGTCTTTCTTATCCTCTTGGCTTACCCCTAAAAAAAGATCTTGGTCGCGTGCTAAGGGACACAGAAGGTGCGATGCTGAAAATGGAAGTAGATACCTTTAGCGGCAGTTCGGGTTCACCGCTGTTTAACGCAAAGGGTGCTTTGGTTGGTATTTTGAGCACCGGCATGGATGATATTCTTGAAGACGACATTTACCGCGTTCAAACAGAAGGTGGATGTATTGAGTTCAATAGATGCAAAAACGGAACTTGTTTCGGTGAAACCTACACTAAAGTTCATGGCATTGACCTTTAGCATTTTACTCAGTCCCACTTAGTCAGCGATTCTTCTTTTCTCTAAACTAAGATTCATGAATACAAGACGTCTTCCTTGGTGGACCTGGGTTGTTCCTTTTATTGCATTACCGCTGGCGACAATGCTTAGCCTGCCGTTTGCGACGAACAAACTTTACTGGATCTATTTTCCAATCAATATCGGCGTTGTCATGGCCTTGTGGTGGGGGCCTCGAGTCCTTATTCCTGTATTCTTAAACGCTCTTTGGGCCGTTCAAATGTTGGGTCTACCCAAAACATATCTTTATCCTCTTTATGCTTTGCCGGAAACCTTGCAGGTTTTTATCGCCTGGATGCTAGTCAAAGAACGATTTAAAGGTCTTTCCGCTTGGCGCCCAAGCCCTAAGAATATCAGCTTACTTTTTGTCTATGGTTTATTAATTCCGACACTGGTCTGCTCAGCTTTGACTCAAGGAATCTATATTTTCACTGGTCATGTCGACAGATCACTTTTCCTTTGGAACACCCTGATAGCTGTTATTGGGGATTTAACTGGGGGTGTGTTTCTATGTTTTCCTCTTTTGATTCTGCTAACTCCCTTTCTTTACAAAAGAAATTTGTCGTTGTTTAAACACGAAACTTTGCCTCCTTTTCATTTAGAGAAAGTTACTTTCAAAGAAAAACTTCTTTGGGTGGGAGTCCTTGCCGGTAGTTTGGCTTTGGCTTTAACTATGCCTTTAGCTCAGACTTGGTATGTTTATGGTATTTTAATTTTAATTTCAGCGGCCTGGTATGGACTGTACGCCTCACTGATAATCAATACTTGGATCATGGCTATTACGGTCTTGTCGCCGAAATTTTTTAATATCCCGGGCAGCGAAGAACCCTTCTTTGTTCAAACCCCATCGACCCTTTTAACTCTTTGTTTCTGTGCTTTGATTACAGGTTCTGCCGTAACCAGCCTTACTGAAAAGCTTGTGAAATTAAAGGAAACTGAAGGCGAACTAAAATCCGCAAAAGACCAAGCCGAAGAAGCCTCCCAGGCAAAATCAGAATTTTTAGCAAGAATGAGTCACGAGATTCGTACACCGTTAAATTCAGTTTTGGGTATGTTGGAACTATTAAAAGAAACACAGCTTTCAAATGATCAACAACGTTATTTGACGCTGTTCAGTCATGCCGGGGAAAACTTAAAAGCACTGATCAATGACTTATTAGACTTTTCAAAAATTGAAGCCAAAGCGCTTAACGTTGAAAACGTCAGCTTCAACCTGCACGCCACCATTCGCAGTGTTTTTGAAATCTTGCAAATCAAGGCGGAAGAAAAAGGTATTCACTTTGTTTTAAATATCAATCCTGACGTTCCAGCTTATCACTTCGGCGATCCAACGCGCTTGCGCCAGGTTTTATTTAATCTTATCGGTAATGCTTTGAAATTTACGGATGAGGGCAAAGTTCAAGTCGATGTGAACATCGCAAAAACTGGCACTAAAGAAGAGCTTGCGATTGATGTTGCCGACACGGGCATTGGTATTCCCCGCGACAAGCAAGCAAAACTCTTTTCACCGTTCTTTCAAGGAGAACCAGGCATCAGTCGTAAATTCGGCGGAACGGGTCTGGGACTTGTGATTTCTAAAAACCTAGTAGAGATCATGGGTGGAACTATGGAAATGAAGAGTCTTGCGGGTCGTGGAACCACCTTCCGTATTCATTTGCCCTATTCACCGGACCTTACTAATCAACAAGAGAAAAAATCGACACCCATTTATGCGTTTAATAAATCAGACCGTCGTTACAAAATTCTTTTGGTCGATGACTCTGAAGACAACCGTGTGCTGCTGATCCACTATTTAAAAAGCTTACCGTTTGACTGTATTGAAGCGGTCAATGGTCAGGAAGCCGTTGATAAATTCGCTGCTGAAAAGTTCGATTTGGTCTTTATGGATATGCAGATGCCCATTATGACTGGATATAAGGCGACAGAAATCATTCGCCACTATGAAACTGAAAAGAAACTGCAGCACACACCGATTATTGCATTAACGGCAACAGCGGTTCTTGAGGATTTAAAACGCGCGCTTGCTGCTGGTTGTGACGCTTACGCAGTGAAGCCTGTTAAGAAGACTGAGATTTTAGAAATTTTATCTCAGCATCTAACGACGAAGGTGCCGATCAAAGAAGCCTTTAAAGAACGTCCCGGGCCAAGTCCTACAATCTGACTTTCAAGCTTGGCTTTCACTCGTCCCTTGTCTTTTAGCTCATCATAGAACGCGTTTTCTTCTTCAATGGAAGGAAAGCGGCAGATGATTTCAAAGTCTGTATCCACGGGACGAAGATATTCAATCTCCCCTTTTGAGATCACGATGTTTTCGGTATTGATCTTTCGTTCGTGAAGACCGGTAAGAACCATGGCATAAGCTGCCATCACGCCTGTGGCGTAAAGACTTCCACCGAAGGCTGTGCCCTTGTGGTTGTAGTTTTTTTCTAAGGCGACACGGAAGCGCACTTCGTGGGGCCCCATGGTCAGTACCTCAATACCAAGATGCTCATAAAGCGCGATCTTATTTCTTAGGATTTCAGAAAGCTCCAGCGGGTTTACTTCCACTGCTCATATCCTCCAGCAAAGTTGCTGGATTTATTATAGCCTAAAAATCCCAGAGCGTAAGTCACTGCTCCAGATCTGACACCGTGGTTGCTAATAACCACTATATTTATGTCTTTTGAGATACCAAGTGCAGCCAATGTTTTCTCGACGTCTTTTTGTGGAAGCCCATTGCTGGTGAAAAACTTCTTCCAATCAAGATTAACGACCTTGGCTTTGACCTTTTTTTCCTGGGATAGATTTCTTTGCGCAAACTCTTCTGGCGATCTGACGTCTAAAATCACTGTGTTCAAATCAGCTTTCGCTGCAAGAGCTTGCAGGGACTTTAATTCCGTCATTAAACCTTCTTGAACTTCAGGCTTCCAATAAGGTTTGTTTTGAACCGGAGGAATTTCCTTAGTGGGATTCATTTCTCGATAAGAGTTATGCACTAAAGTGTAAACATTCTTAACCCCTAGGACTTTCAGCGTCCAAGCAACTCGGCCCTCTTCACCTTGGCCTGCAGTGCCTTTTCCGAGCACCACCACTTTTGTGTTTGGATCAATACCGATTAACGACAGTCTGCGGGCTAAAGCAAATAGATCTGTTTGCAGCAAACCGCGGGACTTGGGATTGTTTTGGGATAAATCCTCCCAACGAACATTGATGGCGCCAGGAACATGCAAAAGATTAAATTCAAATGCAGGACGTGCATCTAAAAGAACTGCATTTTCTTTTTTTAGATTTTCAGCAGTGATCGATTCACTTTGAATGGCTTCTTGATTCACCACTTTCGTGGGTTTCATCTGACAGCCAATAGCAAGAAATAAAAACAAAGGAAGCAGGAACTTCATGTGCACCCCAAATGCTCTTTGGGGCGCACAGCACCCCGTGCAGAGGAAAAAACTATTTTGTGATTCTCATCGTCGGGAAGAAGATGATGTCGCGGATACTTGGACGATCGGTCATGATCATCACGATACGCTCAATACCGATACCCACGCCACCTGTTGGCGGCATACCAGCATCGATCGCAAGCAAGAAGTCTTCATCCATTGGATGGGCTTCTTCGTCTTTCGCGCGATTGGCTTCTTGTTCTTTCAAACGAGCCAATTGGTCTTCAGGGTCGTTCAATTCTGAATACGCGTTACCGATTTCCATGCAAGCGGCAAACGGCTCAAAACGTTCAACCAAACGACCGTCCTTGCGGTGGATCTTCGTCAATGGAGAAATCTCCACCGGGTGATCCATCACAAACGTCGGCTGCCACAAGTGTTGTTCTGCTGTTAGTTCGAAAAGTTCCATGATCATTTCGCCGCGTTTACCCGGTTCATCGATATCACCACCGTTTTTACGGATGGCTTGGAAGATATCGTCATCAGATGCTTTTTCTGGATCGATGCCTGCGTATTCACGAACACCGTCGTAAACGGTCAAACGTCTCCACGGCGGAGTGAAATCGATTTCTTTACCTTGGTAAGAAACTTTCATGCTGCCAGTGATTTTTTGCGCCAGTGTTGAGATCATTTCTTCAAACTGCGCCATTTGATAGTTGTAGTCCGTGTAAGCTTCGTAGAATTCTAAAAGCGCAAATTCCGGATTGTGGGTACGGTCGATACCTTCGTTACGGAAGTTTTTGCTGATTTCGTAAACTTTTTCAAAACCACCCACGATCAGGCGTTTTAAATAAAGTTCTGGGGAAATTCTCATGTAAAGCTTCATATCCAAAGCTTTGTGATGGGTTGTAAATGGAGTCGCGGCCGCACCACCGTAAACCGGTTGCAACGTCGGAGTTTCCACTTCCATAAAACCACGGTCATCAAGGAAACGGCGAATTTCTTTGATGATCTTAGAGCGAGTTTCAAAAACCTTGCGAGAATCAGCATCAGAGATCAAATCCAAATGTCTGTGACGATATTTGATTTCGATATCTTGAACACCGTGGAATTTTTCCGGCAATGGTTCAATTGTTTTAGTCAGGATTTGAAAGCTTTTAGCGTAGATAGAGAATTCGCCTTTTTGGGACTTGAAAACAAATCCCTCTAGGCCCACGATATCGCCAAGATCCACAAGCTCAAAAGCCGCACGGTCTTTTTCAGAAAGTTCTTCAACCTTCACATAAACTTGCACTGTGCCTGTTTGGTCTTGAACGTTGAAGAAAGAAGCTTTTCCCATTTGACGAAGGGTCATCAAGCGACCCGCAATCTTATAAGAAAACTCAGGCTTCTTTTCTCCCGCAGTCAAAGTGGCTGCGTGCTCGCTAACTACGTTAGCGATGCTTGCCTTGTTTTCAAAAACATAAGGGTAAGGATTGATGCCTTTTTCGCGAAGGGCATGAAGCTTTTTTCTTTTTTCCGCTCTGAGCGGATTTTCGTGAATACTCATTTACGTTCTTTCAATTTAAAAACTAAAGTTTTTTACCAGCAAAAGCTTCCATCACGTTCGTTAGCAATTGGATTGCTTCTTTCTTCGGACGTTGGAAAGCGTTACGGCCCATGATGGAACCAAATGCGCCACCTTGAGCAAGTTCAGAAACTTCTTTTAGCAACTCTTCAGTGCCTTTTGCTTCACCACCAGAGAAGATCACGATGCGTTTGCCGTTAAAGCAAGCTTGAACAACGTGACGAATACGATCAGCCATTGTGGAAACTTTAATACCTTGTTCTTGGTAAACTTTCGCAGCTGCTGCTTGTTCAATGTGTGCAGAAGGTGGTTTTACTTTGATGATGTGCGCGCCCAATTGAGCCGCGATGTGAGCGGCGTAGGCGATGACGTCGATAGCCGTTTCACCTTCTTTAGAAAGTTGCTCACCACGAGCGTAAGACCAGATGATCACAACAAGACCCGCTTCTTTAGCAGCGCGTGCCGCTTGAGCGATTTCTTCGTATTGGTGTTTACGTTCAGCAGACCCTGGGTAGATTGTGAAACCGATACCCACACAACCCAATCTTAAAGCGTCATCAACGTAAGAAGTTAATGCAGAGATTGGAGCTTTGTTTCCGAAAAGAGTGTCAGAGTTATTGATTTTTAAGATCAACGGAATCTCACCCGCGTAATCACGTGCGATCGCTTCGATAGCACCCAATGGAGCCGCGTAAGCAGAGCAACCAGATTCAATCGCAAGCTCGACGTGATAAGCTGGATCGTAGCCATCTGGATTTTTTGCAAATGAACGAGCAGGACCGTGCTCAAAACCTTGGTCCACAGGCAAAATAACTAGTTTACCAGTTCCTGCAAGTTTACCTTGATTCAACATACGAGCTAAATTCGTAAGTACCCCTGGATTGTCGGCTCCGTACCAGTTCAAAATCTCTCTAACTCTTGGCGTCATCTAAATGCTCCCTATTAAGTGTCATTTTCAACGGGTCTAAAACTAGTGAGTTTTTCTGATTTAGGCAAGCATCCTGAATTGCGTGTCAGACCTTTTAACACGCTTGGCAGAAACACTTGTGTGGTATACTTTCCCTATTCTTAAGAACGAGGTCCCACTATGAGCGTACAAGTCACATTTGAACCAACTCCAAACCCAGCAACGATGAAATTCCACCTGCATCGCCAAGTGACGGCGGAAGGCTTTGATTGCGCCAACTCTCAAGAGGCGGAGCGCTCCCCGTTGGCTGCTAAAATTTTTGGCTTTCCTTGGACAAGCTCGGTTTATGTGGGCCCTGATTTTATCACCGTGACAAAGCAAGATTGGGTTGATTGGGAACTTTTGGCCAATCCTTTAACCGGTCTTATCCAAGAGCATTTGGATCGTGACGAGCCTGTGGTGGTTGAATTCATCGAAATGGCTGAAGATGACGAAAATGACTCTCCGATGGTTCGTAATATTAAATCCGTATTGAACCGCGAAATCCGCCCAGTAGTTGCACTTGATGGCGGCGATATCGTTTTCCATAAATATCAAGATCAAGTTTTGTACGTGCATATGAAAGGCGCTTGCTCCGGCTGCCCAAGCTCTAGCGTGACCTTAAAAGAAGGTATCGAAACACGCATGAGAGAGCTTTTCCCGGAGATCAAAGAAGTTGTCGCAGTCTAAGTTTTTTCACGAAAGTAAACTCTTAGCCAAACTTGCCGGTCCCATCATCGTTGGTCAAATTGGTCAAAACCTGATCACTTTGGCTGACACCATCATGGTGGGAGCATTGGGTCCCTTGGCTTTAGGTGCTGCGGCTTTTGCAGGCAGCATCTTTATCGTATTTCTGATTTTCGGTATCGGCATGTTAGCGCCGGTCACAGCCCTTTTTGCGCGCATGCAAGGCCAAGCAAACTTCCCTTATGGCGGAGTTTTATTGCGCCATAGTGTGGCGGTGGCTGTCGGAATCAGCGGTTTTATTATTGGGCTCTTGTATTTGCTCTTACCGAACTTAAAACTTTTTGGGCAAACTCCGGAAGTTTTGGATCTAGGCGCGAAGTTTTTTGAGATCATTGCGTGGTCGGTACTGCCAAGCCTTCTTTATATCTCCTACAAGCAATTTACAGACGGCATTGGAAAAACCAAGGTCGCAATGTATGTGATGATCCTTGGAGTCGTGCTGAACGTTTTCGGCAACTGGGTCTTGATTCACGGGCATTTAGGTTTCCCGAAAATGGGACTTTATGGTGCCGCTTACGCCACGTTGATTGCGCGAGTTCTGATGGCAATCATCATGATGGTTTACGTTCACGTTCATCCTCAGTTTAAGCATTACTTTAAAGAACCATGGATTCATCGCTTTGATCATCACTTAATTAAAAGCATGATTCGTTTGGGACTTCCTAACGGTCTTACTTATGTTTTTGAAGTCGGTGCATTTTCCGCAGCAGCCATCATGGTTGGTTGGTTTGGTGCGGGTCCCCTGGCAGCTCATCAGATCACCATCAGCCTTGCGAGTACGAGCTTCTTAATTACCTTGGGTATTGGTATCGCAGCCACGATTCGCGTGGGTTATGAATTAGGCCGTGGAGATTATCCTTTAGCGCGCTTTGCCGGTTTTACGGCAATCAAATTGGGTGCAGTCTACATGGCAATTTGCGGAGTCGGATTCTTTGCTCTGCGCCACTGGCTTCCGACTTTTTACGTTAAAGATCCTGACGTTATAAATTTAGCAGCATTGTTCTTTATCGTGGTCGCTATCTTTGAGATCTTTGACGGAGTTCAAGCCGTGGCGATTGGCGCCCTAAGAGGAATGTCAGACACTCAGTGGCCTGGCATCATTGCATTTGTTGCTTACTGGATTGTGGGCCTGCCTGTTGGTTACTTACTAGCATTTCACTTAGGCGTGGGCCCCGTGGGAATTTGGATTGGTCTTTTGATCGGGCTTATCATTGCTTCGATATTCTTAACGTTCCGTTTTCACATTCTTAGCAATCGATTCATTCATAAATCAAATGACACCCCTTAAGGGTGCCATTTGATATCGCGATTTTCTTTAATGTAAATGGTTCCGATAATAAAAGTCATAACGGCTATGGCGATGGGATATAATAACCCAGCGAACATATTTCCTGTGCTTGCAACTAACGCCGTTCCGATAAAAGGTACCAATCCACCAAAAACACCGTTACCGATATGGTAAGGCAACGACATCGAAGTGTAACGAATCTGCGTTGGGAATAACTCCACCAAAAACGCTGCGATAGGCCCGTACACCATCGTCACAAAAATCACTTGAATGAAAATCAGAAGAGTTAACATTGTTGCGTTTGGATTCATCGCTGGCGCCAGCGGATCCGCAGGATTCCAACCGGAATAAAACGCCATGGCTTTATAAATTGGATAGTACGACAAAGCCGCAACCAGACACCCGGCCATCATGATGGGCTTTCTGCCGATCTTGTCAGAAAGTGCTCCGAAGACGACAAAAAATGGAGTCGCCAAAAGTAAGGCTACAGCTATGATCTGGTTGGCGATCACGAAATCAATGCGCAAACTGGTTTGCAAAAAGTAGAGAGCATAAAACTGCCCCGTGTACCACACCACCCCTTGCCCTGCAGTCGCCCCCAATAACGATAAAATAACCAAGCGGCGATTTTCAGGCTGCATGAAACTATCATGCAAAGGACGCTTAGAAGCTTTGCCTTCTGCTTTCATCTGCAAGAACACCGGGGATTCTTCCATTTTTCTACGAATCACATAGGACACAATCACTAATATTACGGATAACAAGAACGGAATTCGCCAACCCCAGTCTTTAAAGTCCTCTTCGCCCAAAATCAGGCGCGTGATTAAAATAACTCCCAGGGAAACAAAAAGCCCCAGGGTCGCCGTCGTCTGAATAAAACTTGTATAGAAGCCCCGGCGCTTATCCGGACTGTGTTCAGCAACGTAGGTAGCGGCCCCACCATATTCACCGCCTAAAGCCAACCCCTGCAACAATCGCAACAGAAGCAACAATATGGGCGCAAGAACACCGATACTTTCATAATTGGGAAGCAATCCGATGGCTGTGGTTGCAACCCCCATGATCAACAACGTCACCATGAAGGCGTATTTTCGTCCAATCACATCACCAACGCGACCGAAAACTAAAGCACCAAAAGGTCGAACGATAAATCCCGTAGCGAAAGTTGCAAGAGTACTTAACAGGGCTACGGTTTCATTTCCTTTTGGGAAAAACTGAGTGGCGATAATGGTGGCTAAACTTCCGAAAATATAAAAGTCATACCATTCGATCAAAGTGCCAGCACTGGAGGCTGCAATCACCTTCCAGATATTTCTTTTTTCTGAAATGACATTGTAATCGTTAGTGGCAGCCATCCAAAAACCTCCCTAAATAACATTTATGTTGGGGAAGTTATGGACATCTAACAATCAGGATTTTGAAAGTTTCGGAGGTTTAATTATAGGGTGTTGATTAGCACACTATTCAAGAACTTCCACAGAATCAGTAAGCTTGATGGTTCCTTCATTTTCTGGAATCCACAACGTTCCAAAGAAGACACCCTTATCTTCACGACGATAAGTCGCCAAAGTCTTCAATGGCTCTGGCCCCATCGAAGCCCCCGTCTGCTGATCAATAGTGATGATAGTGCAACGAGCGCACTTCTTAGGTTGAGAGAACACAACATCACCAATACGGATCTTCTTCCACTTATCTTCTTCAAAAGCTTGCGACCCATTAAAAACAATATTCGCACGAAAACGATCGGTACCAATCGGCGAAGGAAGCTTAGAATTAAGATCCTCAAGACTTTTCAAATTCAAAAGCTGCAGAGGACGCCCATCAGAAAACCGAACCTCAGGCTTCCACTCTTTATTCAAAGAAAGCACCCGGCGCTGAGAAAAAGGAGCATAACGAACCAAACGACAATGAACCCCAAGATACTGAGCAATCCCTTGAGAATAAAGATCCGGTTCAAGAGCCGCCTCAAAAGTGTCATTCCAAACCGAAACCTTAACCTTACGAGAAAAAGAATTCTTCTTAGAAATCTTAAAGAACATTTTCCCAAGACCCACAGTCAAAGCCGTGTCATCCTGAAAAACCTCCACACTAGCCAACCGAGGAACAGTACGCTGAGAAATAAATTTCCCATTCTCATCAACAAGCATCCACTGACGATCTCCTTCAGGACCTTCATGTGTAATCTTCATCTCTTTCAAACTTTGAGACCGCGCCGACTTGATAGGAAAAACATTAAGCTCAGTAATTTTCATAGCTAAATGCTTATGTTTTGCAGCCACAATGGCAAGAAAATAAATAACGCAGTGGGGACCAAAAAAAGAAGCAGGCACCTTCAGAAAAAGCGTCGGTGGCGATAAAAGGCAACAGATTCAAAAAGCATTAGAACAACCCTAAAATCTAATTCCAAATTCTTCCAACGAACATGATAACGCACTATGGGCGTAAAAAAGAACCAGGCACCTTTCGAAGTCAGGTTTTTTGGTTTGAACAGTTTTGGGTTTGGGTGGAGCTAGTTCACTTCTGATCCGAAGTGGGCCTTTGCCGGCGCCCGGACGGCGCGAACCGCTCCGCAGGAGCGGCGGCAACTGAGCCCGGATGGCGTGACCACGCAGGAGCAGAAATGAACTGGCTCCACCCAAACCCAAAACCCTCGTTCGAAGCAAAAAAAAAGGACTCCGAACGGAGCCCTTTTCTTTTTCGCATTTCAGTTCAGCGATTACTGACCAAGTACGTAAGCGAAGATCAGAGGAGCACAGATTGTAGCGTCTGATTCAACGATGTACGAAGGTGTTGTTGGTGCCAATTTACCCCAAGTGATTTTCTCATTTGGAATAGCGCCAGAGTATGAACCGTATGAAGTTGTAGAGTCAGAGATTTGCGCGAAGTAGCTCCACAATGGAACGTCTTCGTGGCCCAAGTCTTGTTCTAGCATTGGTACTACGCAGATTGGGAAGTCACCGGCGATACCGCCACCGATTTGGAAGAAGCCTACTGGGTTCTTTTTAGAAGCGCCCATGTACCATTCTGCCCAAGTTTTCATGTACTCGATACCACCTTTTACAGTCGTCGATTTTTTGATGTCGCCTTTAATGCAGTAACCAGCAAAGATGTTACCCAAAGTTGAGTCTTCCCAACCTGGAACAACCATTGGAAGGTTTTTTTCAGCTGCAGCTAGCAACCAAGAATTTTTTGGATCGATTTGGTAGTGCTCTTTCAATTTTCCAGAAAGAAGGATTTTGTACATGAATTCATGTGGGAAGTAAGACTCACCTTTGTTATCCGCATCTTGCCAGTACTCAAGAACTGCACCTTCGATACGACGAATAGCTTCGTGTTCAGGGATGCACGTGTCAGTCACGCGGTTCAAGTGTCTTTCCAAAAGTTTTTGTTCATCTGCCGGAGTCAAATCACGGTAGTTTGGAATGCGCTCGTAGTGATCATGGGCAACAAGGTTGAACACGTCTTCTTCAAGGTTCGCACCTGTGCAAGAAATCGCGTGAACTTTACCTTGGCGGATCATTTCAGCCAAAGAAAGACCCAGCTCAGCAGTCGACATAGCACCTGCTAAAGTTACAAGCATTTGGCCGTTGTTTGCGATATGGGCTTTGTAGCCTTTAGCTGCATCTTTTAAAGCTGCCGCATTAAAGTGACGGTAGTGATGTTCAATGAACTGAGAAATTGGTCCCATGACGAGCCTCCGGTCTAATTTTTTAACTTTAGGGCTCGCAAGGTAGCATGCATTAGGAACCAATTTCAAGAAGAGAATGGCTTTTGCCCGACAAGGGCCTTGGCAAAAAATCCCTGATCTCTTTTGAGCTTATCAAAGCCCCGATATGTCATTAAGCCTTCCATCGGATTCAGCAGATAGTTTTTATAAAATGGTTCATGAAAATCCACCGGGAATTGCTCTAAAGCCCACTCAAAATGGCTGACATCTTCGTTTTGCACAGAGTCGACCAACCCCATCCATCCGCCTTCTTTTAGGACGCGGAAGGTTTCAGCCACCACTTGGCGGCGAATTTCAATGGGCAGCTCATGAAATAAAAAGCAGGAATAGACGCAATCAAAAATACCATCTTTGAACGGCAACTCTTCGGCCGCCCCTTGCACAAAATCTAGGCGATCAAATTCTGCTAAATTTTCCTGAGCCTTTTTTAAATACGGCGAGCTTAAATCAAGCACCGTAATCTTGGCTTTGGGAAAAGCCATCTTCATAAAACGAGTCAGACGCCCGGTGCCGGCAGCTACTTCTAAGAAGTGCAAACCTTCCCCGTCCCCGGGATAAGGTTCTTTTAACAGCGGAATGATCAAACGTCTCATGGCATCCGCAGCGCCCGAGAAAAGAATTTCTACCTGATGCTCATAAAGATCTGCAGAATCTTTAGTTAAATATCCGCCCGTTTGAAAATGAAAATTGCGCTGATAATATTCAGGCAAATCACGCATCAGTTCTTGGGCTTCTGGATTAAAATCTTTCTGGTTTTTATTTTCGCGACGTTTGGCGATTTGGTAGCCATCCATGATGATACGTGGAAAACGGCGAAGGTGTTCGGTCATTTTTTCTGGCTTAAGAACTTCCCAGGGATAAAGACCCTTTGAAATATTATCGCTGTCTTTTTTTAGCAGTCGATAAAGTTCTGAATATATAAGTTTAACATTTTGTGGCGTCGTATGCCCGCGATGAAGATTCTTACCGGTCGCCAGAAACTCAAACAACGGAAGATAAAGTTTTTGCGTCGTATAGTGAACAGTGCGAGCTAGTGAATAGCCGAGAGTGATTTTATCCTGATAGGGAATTTTCAGTTTCATGGACACCTCACAGGATTAAGCCTACTGGCAGGCTTAATGGAACTCAAGACTTGAGCCACTGTCCCGAAGGACCAGCCCGGTGAGGTATTATGAAGTTAGGATTTTACCGCTTGTGATTCAGCAAGCCTCTGCTGCTGCTTCAAAGCTTTCGATTCTTTGTACCAGTGTCTAAACGTCAGGCCCACCAAAGTGAAGCCGACAAGAATAATAAAAATGATAATGGCGAACCAAGTGAAAACGATCATGTGTTTGCCTCTGGAGCAGCTGGAGTTTTTACTGAAGCGTAAACCTCATTCACGATATGGGAAGCCATTGCCAAACCAAATGCGCCGGTGACAAAGCTTGCAGTACCCCAAATCACGTTACGGTTGTCACAACCATGTAAGTTGTTAGAACCCTGCGGGCATACACATTTAAAACCCATGCCTTTATCGTATTTAAGTTCTTCTGGCTGAATAGGAATTTCGTCAGAGAACACACAAGGAATACCGAATTTCTTTTCAGGGAAACCGTATTTCTGGCGCAAAATTTTACGCACTTGATGCGCCAAAGGATCAACGTAAGTGTCAGCCAAATCCACAAGTTTAATTTTTAATGGATCCATTTTCGCAGCTGAACCGCCCGATGTGATAACGTTGATGCCTCTTTCACGACATGTCGCTAGCAAGTGAGTTTTTGCTGTCAGATTATCAATCGCATCGACGATATAATCTGGCTTATGGGAAAGCATCATCTCAGAATTTTCTTCATTATAAAATTCTGTGATCACTTGGATATTTGCTTGAGGATTGATTTTGCGAAGACGCTCGCCCATCACTTCCGCTTTTTTCTTACCGACCATGCCTTGAATGGCATGAAGTTGGCGATTGCCGTTAGTGATGCAGACTTCGTCGAAATCAATGATTGTTAATTTGCCGACACCTGAACGAGCCAAAGATTCAGCCGCCCATGAACCAACACCGCCCAAACCGATCACCATGACGTGGGTATTGAAAAGTTTTTTCATCACTTCATCACCAACCAAGCGACCCATGCGATCGAAACGGCGGTGTAATACGTATTCCGTTTCTTCAGGTTGAGCTGGATTTGCGGTGTTTAGAGAATTTTGCGGAGTGATGTTTTCCATTGCCTTAAGTCCTTCGTTCTTTCTTACGAAATTTAGAAGGAGCTGCTTCAGCTTACGCGTCCCAGGACGCTTCGGTTCTGCCGCCGTTCGACGCTACAGGGAACAACCTTCTAAAATTCTCAGTAGTGATATCTAAAATTTCCAAGGGATCAAGTGATTTTAATTCCCCTATAGTTCTTGCCACCTCCCAGATGCTATCTGGGGGGTTTAATTGGCCTTTAAATGCTGGTGGCGGCTGATCGGGGCTGTCACTTTCAATTAAAAGCATCTCTAGCGGCATTTCGCGAATGGCTTGTTTCAGCTTTTCATTGTCAGGACGACACACCGGCCCGCCGACGGAAAGAAAAAGACCTCTTTTTAGAAAATCCTGCGCTTTTCCCCAGCTGCCATTGAAGGAGTGTACCATGCCTTTTTGCTTCGGAATGCCAAACAGGTCCATCATCTTAAGGCTTTCTTCATGGGCCTGAACTAAGTGAAGGACCATCGGTTTATGCGATACATGGGCAAGTTCGATCTGCTGTTCAAAAACGTCTAATTGTCTTTCCCTAGAATCCTTCATGATATGAGGGCGGAAATCCAAACCCATTTCCCCGATGCCTTGGGCGTCAACCAGTTCCATCGCTAAAAGATTTAAAGCCTCTTCGCATTCTTCTTCGCCGTGATCGACAACCCAGTAAGGGTGAAGGCCAAAGCACATTCCAATATGCAAAGGATGGCGAGCGTGAAGGGCGCGCTGTCGTTGCCAGTCTTCGGGGCCAACCCCGCCTTGCATGAAAAAGTGGATACCGCGAGCCCGGGCATCGTTGATAATTTCATCCTGCTTACCGTCCCAGCGGGCGTCAGCAAGGTGTCCATGAGCGTCTGTCCAAAAGCCAAATCCAACCATAGGTCTAGATAATATCCCTAAATCCCGGACTCGAACAAGTTTCTAATTATTCCGATATTTTGATTGCGAAGGAGTGTTTATGAAGCACAAAGGTTTGCGATTAGGTTTTGATGTGACAATGGAAAAGGGATCTACATGGAAGCCCTTAAAGATTCAGTTCTGGAGCCAGGAAGAGAAATACGCAAACTTCAAAGCCACTCCCCCATTCAAGTACATGTCGGATGCCTTGACTGCTTTGTCATTGGTCAAATTAAATCATTTCATCAAAAGCCCGATGGTGACTCCGCACCTAAATTACAACATGGCTGTGGAAGCTTGGAAGAACCTTGATCCCCATGTAGAGCTTTTTGAAAGATCACAACCTCGCGTGCGTGCCTTACAATCCCATATTGCAATGGTAGATCCAGCGATTTGCGCAGAGTTTGAAAATCATTTTAACGAACACTTCGAGATGGCTTTGAAACCTTGGGGCGTAGATATGTCAGCCTTATGCCCGCTTTTAGATACTTTTTCTTGGTTTGAAAACAAAGCGGACTCTCCGTTGCTTTATAACTTCGGTTTGAATTTTTCTAAACCGTTCATGGAAAAGCTGCACATCCTTTATTCTTTCCTTTATCACCTAAGAAGCCTTGTGGCAGTCGATCACAATGCGCACATCGAAGATCCATCCCATGAAGGTGTGAAAGTCGATGCGATCACTGATTACTTGCCAAGAGCCGAGTACGTCGTGAACGACGCTTTACTTTATTGGAACTTTAAAAAACTTTCTTTGCCGTTTGCGGGCCCTAAAGCAGACGCCAAGGTTGAAAAGTTAATGGTAAATCCAATGGAAAAAGCGTTTAAGAAATATTCGCACAACGCTTGTCAGTTGGTTGATAATCTTCCGAAAAACTTCATCAGTTCATTGAACCAAGTAGAGCTTGAAGAAGCATTCTATCTTGTGCAAATGGATTGGCTGTTAGGTTCCCCAGCTGGTTTGCTATTCAAAATCCGCGAAGAGATTTTTGCTTTACAAAGTGGCTATGAAAAAATCTTTTGGAAAGATGTGGAGCCGAAGTTCCACTCAAAACCTTTCGCACTACACTTGTGCTGCGAGATTCCTGAAGAACATATCTACGGCAAAAAAGCTGGATAAGCGACGGAAACCCGGCACAATCTACTCCGACGACGTCGGAGTGTAAACTAGCGTAGCGGCCTTCGGGCCGCGGAGCTGAAGCAGAGCTTCACTTCTTTTTAAATTAATGAGTTAGCTTTGCTTTAAGGAAGCGGTTTCGTAACCACTTAATCAGCATATACAACAAGACCAAGCCGATGATCGCAAGCACGACCATTTTAAACTGTCTTAGGTATTTTAAGATAGGCTCTCCGTAATGAGCCAAAAGATAAATCTGTGTCGGCACACTGATTAAGGCTGCAATACCGTCGATCACTAAAAATTTCCACGCTGGGTAATGAAGCATTCCGCACGCCAAGTGACCTGGAAAACGTAAGCCCGGAGTGAATCGAAAAATACCGCAAGCATAAGCTCCGTATTTATGAGTCCACTCTTCCACACGTTTCATCATATCTTCAGGGAAAAACTTGTGAACCCGCGGATGATATAGAAGCTTTCGCCCAAACACCCGCCCTAAAAGATAGATGATAAAGTCACTAGTTACGACGGCGGTAAAGGCAATAATGGAAGCAGTATGAACGTTAACGACAGGAGCCCCTGGATACGGCGGAGGAAAGTGTTCTGGATTTGCACCCATGAATGCGAGAATACCTACACTAATCAGCGTCACCTCTTCTGGAAGTGGAAAGCCGACTGCAGATAACATCATCATACCAATCAATGCAGCATAAACAGTTCCCGGCTGATACGCGAACTGTGACATCCATACAAAGATAGGCTCACTTGCAAAGTCCAATGAAGCTCCTTTGAGGATTACAATATGAAGTAATCAGTCCCACTTGAACACACTTGCTACACCGTGCTATGAGTAGTTTTGCGTAAAAGGACGACCATGCATAGCGCTAGAGGATTTGAATACGGAGTGCGACACATTATTAGCCCCAAGTCGGGTGCGCTAATTGATGTTTTATTAGGCATTCTTGAAACAGATGAAGCGCAACTGCACTTTTTGTTGCACATGGGTTCCATATATCACAATCATTTAAGAGTCCTATCTAACATTGAAATTAGCGAAGGTGATTATGTGCGAGTTCACACGAAGCCTCGCCGATTCCTGCCGGATGATGGTTTGTGGAAAGAACGAATTCTTTTCGAAAACCCGCACTTCGTTGTAGTTAAAAAAGTATCGGGCCTTCCCGTTCATGGCAGCGTTGATAACTTGCAGGAAAATTTGCAGAGTTATTTAACCAAGTCACTTCAGTGCGATGTATTAGTGACTCACCGTTTGGATGTTCCCACTCGTGGTTTGATTCTCTATGCAAAGACCTCTGAATTTCAAAAGGCCTTCAATAAACTTTTAATTCAAAGAGAGATGACAAAGGTGTATCGCGCGAAGGTCGAAGGGCAAAGACTTTCACCAGGAATTCTGACGCATTTTATGGAGCCTTCACCACGCGCTCCGAAAGTTGTTTCCCGCGAAGCTAAAGAGCAATGGCAAGAGTGCATTCTGGAAATCCTTGAAGCTCGTATTTTAGGAAATAATCAAAGTGAATTAAAAATTCGCCTGCACACAGGGCGCACCCATCAAATCCGCGCGCAACTGTCGTCGGAAGGCCATCCAATTTTAGGCGATCATGCTTATGGCGCTAGGAAATTGTGGGAAGAAGATCGAATCGAACTTGAAGCCTGCGAGCTTGGTTTTACCAATCCGCTCACAGGCGAAAAACACTATTTCAAGATTTAGAACAAGAAAGCGTTAGTCATCACAGAGTACTGAGTGTTCTCTGGTTGCATCCATTTTACGTCTTTGCCTTTATAGCTGCCAAGGGTCGTTTGGTTTTGCACACCGGCTGTGAAAGTAAGACCTTTCATGGCGCGAATTTCTAATCCCAATCCCGCTTTCACTTTAGTGACGTGACTTCCAGAAAGCTCTTCGACTGCAGAAGAATAAAACCAATCTTCATCAAAGCCTACTTTTGGTTTTACAGAAAACATACGATTGATATCAATCACCGCTTCTAAATAGTGCTCAAAAGAGTATTGTTTCAATGTCGACCGAGGATCCTTCATGAAGTCGCCACTGTCGTACTGGGGAGTTTCTGGATCAAAATAAGCCGTTTGTCTTTGCCAGTAGATGTCGGGCTTCACGGCATAAGTTATAGATGAAAAACGACCGATGGAATATTCAAAGTAACCTTCCAAACGAAGCTTAGAAACCATTTTTGAATTTTGCGAATATTCGCTTGTTGGCAAATAGACTTTTACGTTTCCAGAAATATCGATATCACCGATATAGCCTAAGTCGTATTTAGAAAAAGCAAAGTGAATATCTTGAAGATCTAGAACAGAAGCTTCATGTTCGGCGTATTTATTTTGGCCCGCAGTATTGTATACAAAAGGCAAACGCACTGACACTTTTGTATCCGCATCCAATTTATAATTTAAACCAATGTAGTTATAAGACTCTAACGAGCGCTGGTCTGTTGCTTTTTTTCCGTAGTTCATGTTGGTTACTGAAGCGATCGAAAACAAAGTCGCATTCCAGTTTTTTCTATAAGTGTCAGCGGCAGACATCACAGACGATTCTTCACGCTCTTGGGCCGTAGATAGTGAACCAAAACAAGAGAACGCCAGGGTAAGGGCTAAGGCCTTTTTAAGCATGAAAGCTCCTTGTGACAGAGGAAATAAATCTCGATGTTTATGCCATATTGCAACACGTTACACAATACCCAAAAGTTAGACAGCCCGAGTCTCAACTGAAAGCTAAAATTTTTAGGCTTGTGTCGCTCTCTTAATCCCCTTAGAAATATGTCATGAGAAAAAATGCATTTATGTCTAAAAGTTTGACGCTGATTCTTTCACTTTCTTTGCTATCAGGCTGCGCTGTTAGCTTTAAAAAAGACAAATGGGACCTGCCACCTAAGGCCGCAGAAGAAGTTTCTGTGATGTCTTTTAACGTCGAAAACCTTTTCGATACAGTTCACGATAAAGACCGCAACGATCACACCTATTTGCCTTTAATGGTGAAAAGAAAAACTCCTGAATACCAACAAGCCTGTAAAGAAAATAGCGATAGTTCTTACCGACTGGGCGAATGCTTAGGCACTGATTGGAACGAACTTCAATTGGACAGCAAACTAAAAAATCTGACAGAAGTAGTTCTGGCTGTAGATGGCCAAGGACCTGATGTTCTAATGCTCATTGAAGTTGAAAATGAAAACGTCCTTAACATTTGGAATAAAGACTACTTAAAAAAAGCAAACTATCAAACGGTGGTGTTGCTTGAAGGCCCTGACAAACGCGGTATCGACGTAGGTTTGATGTCACGTTTCCCTGTGGTTGGTAAGCCTGTATTGCACATCATTCCATGGAAGCCAGAAAACGAAAAGGATGCTAAGTGGATGGCGCAATCCCGCGGCATCTTAGAAGTCACTTTGAAATTGCCTAACGGCGACCCAATGACATTCTTCACAGCTCACTTCCCATCCCAGGCAAATCCCACTTACTGGAGACGCCAAGCCACTGAGTTTTTAACAAAACTTATCAAAGACAAGGGACCGAATGCTTTAGTCATGGCTGGTGGGGACCTGAATATTTCTGCAGAAGAAGAAGATCGAGAAAAGTTCTTTGCCAACACTTTCAGCCAAGCCGGCGCTGTATCCCACTTAGTGGGCTGCAAAGAGTGCCAAGGAACCCATAACTATCGCAAGTCATGGTCTTTCCTTGATGCCCACATATACAGTAAGGCGTTGCTAGAAAAGGGCGCTGGAAGTTACCAAATGCTTCCAAATACCATCGATGTGATTCGCTATAGCGAAGTTCACCTTAAAAAAGGCAAATATCCTAAACGTTGGGATTACGAAAAAATGGATGGCGTTGCAGATCACTTCCCGCTTTACGTAAGATTAAAACAAAGAAGCTCAGCTAAAAATCCGGTAACGGAAGAACCTGTAAAAACAGAGCAAAAAGAAGTCAAAGCGAAGAAAAAGAAATAAAAAAAAGCCGCGGGAAACGCGGCTTTTTTTTTAAGTCTAAAGCTGTAATGAAGCTTAGAACAAAAGAAGTTTACTTAGATCCACCGTAGGGCGCTTTTGGCATTCACCAAGGCTTGTTTTAAAGCTGGAATTCAAAACTTCAACTGTGGTTTCAGTAGATTTTAATTCTCTCCCTTTACCCGTTACGATCTTAGAAGACCCTATCAGCGAGTTACACAAACCGACCATTTTTAGAAGATGATTTGTTCCTTCTACTTTCACGTCAACTAAACTGCCATCGTCTTTAACACGAGTTAATGTGCCTGAACTTTTCAAGACTTTTACATTTTCCGTCGCCAAACTTTCTTTATCAACTTCGGTCACAACCACAAGATTGAAATTTTCAAAAGCTTTTTGACCTTCTTTAGAAATTTGCACTTTGCTTTTTGTCGTCAAAGTGATCTCTAAAACAGAATCCGATTTTTCTTTCGCTGAAATTTTATAATTTTCTTCACCAAGGTTTGCGTAAGTTTTGCCTTTTTCTGAATTCGTTTTATCAAAAGATTGTTTTATATTCGCAGCAGTTACGGTCAACTCATCAGCTGTCGATAAAACATTGTACGTCTTTTTTTGTGACGTCTTAAAAGAACCTTGGGTCGTTGTATAATTAACTTCTGCGTTATCAAGAGAAATCACCAGCGAAACAGTCCCATCTTTTTCTTGGCGGTCTTTGATACGTGCATTGGATTTATCGCCTTTATCAATTTCCGCCGCCAAGCGATAAAGTTCAACCGACTCTACCTCTTTATCTAGAATGAGCGAAGACAATGAAAAGAAGCCAATTCTTGCCCCGCTAGAGGAATTAGATCGGCCACCATCTTTAGATTTCTTTTTAGCTTTTCTATCATTCTGCGCCTGGATTTTTAAGCGCAGATCTTTTTCAGTGACAGCCTTATCTGCAGGCGTACAAGCGGAGGTTAAGAGTGAGGAACCAAGAAATAATGCTGCTAAAAGAGATGATGTTTTCATGGACCAGGAATCTAACTTGAAACTCGGTAAGTTTCTAGAGGGAAGACGCCTAGTCACGGATTTCTGACTAATTCCTGAAAATTCTAAAGGCGTGTCAAAACTGTATACAGACAGCGAATGCCGCCATTGTTGATTTTAATCTCTTTAAGGCGGCGGTAGCCTTGTGGCACCGGCTGAACCTTTTCTTTGTCTGGATAAAGCAGGCCTATCCTGCGGGGGGTATAGCGACTGCACAGCTCATGGGCAAGACCCTTAAGCCCCTCTCCTGAGGCTGTGGGAAGGCGTTCTCCGTAGGGAGGATTCACAATCATCCACAGGTTTTCTGCTGCTAAACTTGGCCCCATTAAAGAGTCCCCTTGGGACACATCAAGATCAGCTTTAGAAAACGCCTTCTTTTGCACCAAGGAAATCTGCCTTTCAACTTCCTGAAAATTTTTTTCTACCACTTCAAGCATTTCAGAATTGATGTCTTTTCCAATGAACTTTTTAAAAGTTTTGGCTGGCGGCAAAGAATAATTGAACGCAAAACTATTCGATAAAAAAAGCTTCGGCGCTTTTTTCCATTTTTGAAAGGCAAAAGGTCTTACGAATTGTCCCGCAGCTAAAGAACGGGCCTCGGTTAAAAAGGTTCCAGCCCCCATCATTGGATCAAACAATGTGACCTCTGAAAGATCCGTATCCCCGTCAACCAGCTCTTTGATTAAAAAGCTAGCGATGGTTTCCCGCAAAGGGGCTTCACCCTTAAGAACAGTCCACCCCCGCTTGTGCAAATGTTCGCCGGTCGTATCTAAGCTGATGGTGCAGACATCGTCTTCCATTCTGATAAAGATGCTGCCACAAGGTTGTGCAGACGGTTTTATATTCGCAAAGATTTCCGTTAAGGCCTGTTCAGCACTTTCTTGCAGACGTTTTTCGTTATTAAGGCGGCTGGTTTTCGCAGCGACTTCCCATTCTACATTTGCTGAAGCCAGATATTCTAACCACGGAAGAGATTTGAATTTCTGATAGAATTTCGGCAGATCCCGGGCCTTGAAAGATGCCATCCGCAATAAAACTCTGTTGGCTGTCTTTAAGAAAAAATTAAGCTGCAATCCGATGAAAAGATCAGCTTCAAATTCAAGACCCCCTTCAAGAACTTGCACTTCAGTACAGGGAAGACCGTGGGGTTTTGCATCCTTCCCCAGAAGATGGGGCCAGATAGCTTTTAGATCTGCCAGAGTTCGCTCTTCAAACCCCAGTGGCGTTGAAACAAAAAAGCGACTCATTAGAATCTCCAGTAAGCATCAAACAAGAAGTAATACCCGTCCACCGGTGACAACTTTAAAGAGGTAATATCTGTGGAGTTGGCAGAAAAGCTTAAGTGGAACTTATCCCAAATTTTGAGATAAGTTAAAAATCCCCCGACGGCTTTTTTCTCGAAATTATAACTCGGTCCCACTAAGATGCGATCCCAGTTGTCTAAAATGAATTCGCTGCCTGATTGCAAAGAACTTGTACCTAACGATTTGATGGCCGTGGCATCTTCGGCTTCTTCAAAACTAAAAAGGGCGATGGATAAAAACGTATGTGAAACAACGCTTTCCGAGGAATACGAATCCCAGTGAATATTTAAATTCAGGGTTGAATTCGTTTGATTAGGAATTTTCGTAAAATTTAAACCCGCAGCAAAAACATTCGAATAGGATTCATACAATTGAAACTTCACACTGCCATTGGCAGCACCCAATAAATCAGCGGGGACCACAGTATTGATGGTTAACCATTTTTTAAGGCCGTAATTGACCTGACCGTACCAAGTAACAAGATATTCACCTTCCCACAAAGTTTCCGCCGTTTCACCGGCAGCAACACCTTGAGTGAACAGAGGTTTATACTTAGAAGAAATATTTTTACCTTGTTCTTTGATTAAAAGATCGGTGGTCCCTTTGTACTTTGGATTTTCAGAACTTAAATCCAAGTGCATGATTTGATCGCCCACTTGAATAAAGTTTAAGCGAGACTGTCTTAAAAGATCACAAGTGATGATGTAGGTGCCATCTGATTTTATTTCAATCCCAGTGACTTCAACAAATCCAACGATACCCACCCCAGGGGTTTGCGACTGCACGGCAATCACTTCCCCGATATACCAGTCACTGAAATGACTGATGGCCTTAAGGGTTTTGTTATCAATCAAATGATCAACGCGCCCCGAGGCTTCAGGACGAATGGCTTTGGCCTCTTCAAGGCTTGCAGGTTCGCGGACGACCACGGGCACTTCATCTTCAATAGAAGCAAAGGCTATGCTGCTGAAACTTAAGATAATCAAAACAAGCCATTTTAAGGTCATTTTTGGACCTTATCTTAATTTTTTGGCTTGTTCAATTCATCCTTCAAAGTTCCAAATAAACGCACAATTTCCATGCGTTCTGCATCCTTAATGCCCCACAGCTTCTGCAGTTGAAAACCTGTTAAATCCGCCGCTCCTGGAATCGTCCCTTTAAAAACAAGGTACGCAAAGCCCTCTTCTAAAAGCGTTTGATTCGTGATTTTTTTAATTGTTTTAAAGAACGGCGTAAATCGAGGGGAAGCGTCATAAACTTCTTCTAAAGAAAGTTTCGTGTTCCCATCTTTATCGAAAATGACCACTACTGCTTCTATGTAATGAAGAATTGTCACCATCGTGCGTATGTTGGCTGTTTCAACAAAACCGACTTTCTGATTCGGAGCCGCCGAAGCCACCGCAAGGTGGCGATAGAATTCTTCCCATCGCGCTTGATTTAAATCCGCAATATAACGGACCATTCCAGGTAAATTTGCAAAGTACTTGGCAAAATTATTTTTAAGGTTTTGTTTAAAACATTCCTCTTGTAAGTACGGCTTACCGAATACATCCAACTCTGCGACTGCACAATGAGCTGCTAAAGATTCACTTTGCAAACCTTCTGATGAAGCAAGACCTGCCGCGAATAAAGTACTAACAAATTCAAAGGATTCTTTTTGATCCATCAAGGCGTTGCCATCGCCACTGAACGTGAAAAAATTCGCCTCTAAAAAGCTGCGCGTCCCCGAATTCGCCGAGCGAGGATCAAAGGCTCCTGCATCCAATCCCAATTCTAGAAAATCGGCATACCAACCCACTAAACCAGTTTCATTCATGCCCACTTTGCTCATGCGTTCTTGACGACTTTCCCCGTATCCCAAAAGAAGAAGACGAGACAAAGCACGCATGATGTTACCCTTAGTCAACGAAGCCCACGTATGGCGGATAGCCGCAGCTTTAGCAATGGCAAGCTTTCCTTCTGCTGTGAAGCTCACAGTCATTGAAGACTTATAAAGCTCACCCACATCTTGCCACGCAGCGAGCAAAGCACTTTGTTCAAAGGCATCATCGCGGGCCGCAGCATCGACACTTTTGTTTTTATCGAAACTTTCAAAAGCAGAAACCAATTGAGCTTGAGTCAGAAAAATATTTTTATCATCACCAAGGCCATCTATAAACTCTTGCTGTAAACGCCAGATATTGAATTCGCGCTGTAAAGAGGCAAGATGCTTTTTTTCTAAACCCAATACGGATCTAGAATCCATTTTTCGCTCAGGATCTAAAATCTTCATTAAAACGGCACGGTAGGTTTTCTTGATCGACTTTGTGCGAATCTGCTTGGTGATTCGTGGCAAGGCCTGATCAATCAGATTATCAATGTCCGCTACGGGAATAAGTCCTTTGGTTTTCATTTGATGGGCATTGCCTAAAAGGTGAAGACCTTGCTCCATAAACTGCGAGGCCTGAGAAAGCTTTTCTTTGTTATCAAACTTTAAATCACTTAAAGAGTAGTGGTACTTTAAAGCCATCTCGTAAAGTGAAATCAATGTGTTAAGGCTATCGTTCCACTGATAAAGCCCCGTGAATTGAGCTTGCTGTCCCATCAGAACATTCTTCACAGCTTCTACAACGCCCACCCAGTTGCTGTAGCGTTCATACGGGGCAAAGGGTTCTTCACCGCGAATGAATTCGCCAAACCCGGCTAAGGCCCTTTTAGCGTCATCAAAACTATAGTCTGACTTTGCAATCTGGGTTTTTTCTAAAAGCTTTTGTAAGCTTAGACGCAGCTGTTCGGTGGCCGACGAAATAGTTTCCCATGGCAGTTCACCTTTTTTTGAAATCAAAAGAATGACCTTCATGTGCGGAGCCAACGTCACAGCCTCGTCACGGACTGCATTTAAAATATCAATCAAACGCGTGATTTCATCTTTAGTGATATAGGCCGTAGAGCCCCCTAACAGGGCTCTTTTAATTTTCATTAACTCGGCTGCAAATTCCGGGGTGACGTTGTTTTGTTTTAAAAAATATTTGCCAAAGAAACGACGCATTTCTTCAACGGTATAACCGCCATCAATGGAACCGAAAGTCCGCTTATTAAAATATCTTAGGGCCTCACTCATACAATTAAAGCCCTGTTTGACTTCTTCTGCTTGCGCTTCACCAATAGAATAAAGCTTTAGCTGGGCTGGAATGGCCTGCAAGCATTTAAAACGCGTGTCCGAAAATTCGATAACTTCGGGTTCTGTCTTTTTGCCATTTAAAAACTCGCTGCATCCGACAGAGCTTAAAGCGATGCCGCAAGCTAAGGCCCTACTTACGATTTTTTTAAAAGACATAAGCGGCCCCTACCATGAAACGATCGTTGTTCACAAATTGGGAAATTTCACTTTGATTTTCTGCCGTCATGGAATCAGCTTTCACCATTTGCATTTCGCCGATAAAGGACCACATCGCCGACAAACGCAAACGAGTGCTTAAACGTATAAGATCAAACTTATTTTTTTGTGAATGGGTGTAACTGATTTTACCCATCAATCGGCGACTTTTTGAAAAGTTATAATTTGTTAAAAAGGCCACTTGTTGAGCCTGTTTATAAGGGTAACGGGTCATTAAAGAGGCTCGGCCTGGATTGGCAAGCTCCCCTTCTTCTTTGATGTCTCCACCATAAATATCTAATTGTTGGAAGTTGATTCCGTAGCGACCGTTATTCCACTCAATAAAAGGACTGATCAACAAAGCTTCTTCGAAAACAGGATGGGTCCACTGTTCTTCAAAGATCTCATCTTTGTTAGGTCTATCTAATATTCCACTCAACCCCACACGCCACTGGTTGATTTTGTATGTTACATCAGCACCCGCAAGCGAGTGATAAAAAACTTGGGGTTGTAAATCCACGACACCTTTAAGTTGAGCGACATCAAGATTACCTTGATAACCAATCGCCAACTGATTGGCAGGCTTGTAAGTGTAACTTAGCTGCCCACGGAAGCTTTGCGGATCACCGAAGCTTAATTTCATCCCGAAAGAATTTTGCATCACAACCTGGGCTTCATTGGGCTTTTCAAATTTATAATCAATAGCAGTGGCCTCACTCCAAATACGAATGCTTTCTGGGGGTCTGCGGAACCAAGGATTTCCTTTTACGAAACTGCCATTTTCTATTTCAAAACTAGGCCCCTGATCTGGCAAATAAAACGGCGAGGCAAATAACACCATCGTGTAATAAGGCTTATCCATTTGCCAAAAAATTCCACTTAATCCTTGGCGCTCTGGCGACAATGGGTTCCACTTAAATAACGGTTCCCACACACCCAAATCCCAACGGGCATCAAGTTCGTTCCACAAAATTCGTTTTCGGCCTAAGATAAAGGATTCATTTTCATTCTGGCGATTCTGCACATAAAACTCAGAGATGTTCAAATAATTCAAAAGCGGAGCACCTACGGCCACGCCGCCGGAAATATCCATTTTTAAAGTCCCCTCTTCGAAAGGGTCCGTTTTAAGTTGTGCACCGATAAATTGGTAATTAGTTTTTTGCGTAGCTTCAAAGGCAGGACTGATAAAGGAATCTGAAAATAGTTTCATTTCGGTCTGCACCTGCGCAGACGCGAGAATTGGAAATAAAAGCAGTAAAAGGGCCCCAAAAATGGAGTGACCAAAAAAAGGCATAGGTCTCCTTACCTTGGGTATAGATCAAAGCCTGTGCCCAGACGGCGGCCACTTTATGAACTCTGCTTTTAAAAACTTTTAAACAAGTGACCTTTTTGGCCGTCTTTGGTAGGATTTAGGGATGACTCAAAATGAGACTAAAAATGCTAAATTTTTAATCATTCGCTTTTCCAGTTTTGGAGATGTGGTGCAGACTTTGAGCGTTCCTGCAGCGCTTAAGCAAACCTATCCCAAGGCGGAAATTCATTGGGTCACGCGCAAAGACATGGCACCCTTGCTGCAAAATCATCCTGCCATTGATAAGATCTGGGAGTTTGATAGAAAAAACGGTGTGCGCGGTCTGATTCAACTTTGCTTTGAAATGCGCAAAGAAAACTTCACCCACATTTATGATGCCCATAACAACAGCCGATCGCGCATTATTGGTATGATCTTGCGCCCAATGGGTGTTATTGGTGTCGGTCCTCAATTTATTCGCCGTTCGATTCGCCGTTGGAAAAGATTTTTGCTTTTTAGATTTCGCATTAATAAATTCGAGATGCCTTTTAATGGCCAGCGCGATCTTTTAGAGCCGTTAGAACAATGGGGCGTACCAAGATTGGCTCCGCCTTCCCCACAAATTTTTCCTAGCGAAGAAAGTCACAAAAAAGCGTTGGACGTTCTTGGCTCTTATGCCGGCGCTATTGCGTTAGCCCCTTCCGCTGCCTTCTTTTTAAAACGTTGGCCTAAAGAATATTGGAAAGAGCTTATAATGCTTTTCCCAAATCAAAAGTTCGTGCTGTTAGGTGGACCGGAAGATTCCTTCATTGAAGACATCCGCGACGTCGCCCCTGATCGAGTTTTAAACTTGGCTGGGAAGTGTTCATTGCAAGTCAGTTCCAGCGTCGTTGCACATTCGGCGGCGTTAGTAAGTAATGATACTGGGTTGTTACACGTGGCTGAACAACTGGGGCAAAAAACCATCGCGTTGATGGGACCGGCTCCCTTTGGTTTTCCTTCGCGCCCGACTACTAAGGTGATGGAAATAATGCTTCCGTGCCGTCCTTGCAGCAAACATGGTCAGGGCCCTTGTGTGAATAAAACCAAATTTCATCAGTGCCTGGTGGATATCACTCCCCTTCATGTGGCCGCTGAACTTAGAATGTTATTAGGTCGTCGATGAGCAGCTTTGTTTTCTTTCTTTATAAGTATCTTTTAGTTCCTTTCACTTTTATTTTGGGTCAGGCGTTACGCCCGATCTTGAACAATAAACTAAAGGAACTGACCGTTGATAAAAACCATGGCTTTTACAAACTTAAAAAAGCTAACAGTGAAAAGGAAATCAATTCCGTTCGTCCCATTTGGATCCATGCTGCCAGTGGGGAAATCGAATATGCTCGCCCTTTAATTCGTGAATTAAAAAAGCAATATCCCGACATTCCGATTCTTGTGAGCTATTCATCCCCGTCAGCTAAAAAGATTTTGAACAACATTCAAGAAATCGACGTCTGGGCAGCCCAACCTTGGGAATTTTCGTTTTCAATAAAAGCCTTCATAAAAAAATGGAATCCGCGCATGCTGCTATTTGCGCGCACGGATGTGTGGCCTGTTTTAGCAAGTGAAGCGAAGAAAAATGATCTTCCCTGCATCTTGTTTTCAGCGACATTTGCAGATAACTCAAGCCGCTTGGGTGGACTGACTCGTTACCTTACTACTTATGCGCTAAATCAGCTTTCACAAATTCACTGCGTATCCCAAGAAGACGTTCTGAACTTGCAGAAGTTAAACTTGAAAGTCCCCGTCATCGCCAGTGGCGACACGCGATTTGATCAAGTGTTTCACCGCCTGGAAAACCCCCGCGTACTGAAAAGCGAGTTAATGCCTGGGCCTGAGGATTTTGTTTTTATTGCGGGTTCAACTTGGCCCGAAGACGAAGCCGTACTGATTCCTGGTTTAGCAAAACTTAAAAACGTCCATATTCAAATTATTTTAGCGCCCCATGAAACAACGCCAAAGCATCTTGAAAGCTTAGAACAACAGCTTAAAGACGCAGGCTTGCGTTTTGTTCGCTATTCGCAAGCTCAGATCTGGCCTGCGGGATCAGTCTTGATAATCGATCAAGTGGGCATTTTAGCAGAGCTTTACACCTGGGCGGATATTGCCTTTATTGGCGGCTCGTTTAAAAAACAAGTGCACAGCGTGATGGAAGCCTTGGCTGCGGGTTTACCAGTGATGGTCGGACCTCACCACCAGAACAACCGCGAAGCTTTGTATTATCAAAAGAAAAACTATTCTTCAGGAATGATCGTTCAAGTTATTCATAACCCCGAAGACCTGGTCGTGCTTTTAGAACGTATTAAGAAAAAGCAGGACAACATCGCCCACATCAAAGAAGAAATTCGCGCTGAAATCGGCAAGAATCGCAATTCCACTCAGCGGGTTTTATCGGGAATAAATTTGGGTGCACGAATCTAGGCAGCCCTTGGCGTCTTGCTGAGTTTCACCTAAGTCAGCGCCACGGACAGTGGCGATATAATCTTGTTCGTCAAACCGAGTTCCGTGGTGACAATCTTTAAGATCTTTTTCTTCTTTGTACCAGCCGACATAATCAGCGGTGCGCTTGCTGATTTCCTGGGAAATTCGGCAACCCACATAGCAGTGAGCCAGTTTATCGGATTTCTTTTTTAGTTTATTCGCCAAATCTTTTTCGCTGGAATAAAGACTATAGGCTTTCATCAAAGAAAATGGATTGGGCATTCCGGGATGCTTTTGATTCCACAAAGAAAGCTCATCATCATAGTCCGCTTGCGTTTGAAAGACTTCACCGGTGCGCGGATTGTTTTCACTTTTAAAACACAGGTCTGCGGCGCTTGCATTGAATGAAATAATACTTAAAACGAGGAGCCATTTTTTCATAAGACGCTAATTTACCAGGTTGCCTGCATTTACAGGAACTTACCTAACGGCAAGGTAATAATTCCCAAAGCGGTGCCGTGTTTTGTCCCAGGGTAAACAGTTCTACATTGGACCGCGTATCAAGTTCTATTAGTTGCAACTTAAGCATCACTTCTTCAGCACGGAACTTGTATTTATTTTGTGTTGAGAGGTAACCATGAAATCTGTAATTTCAACAGCTTGTCTCATTTTGATAATTTCTGGCTGGGCCCACGCTCAAGGTCAGAATGTAAATTCCTCAGTGACACCTGCTGCGAAAAAGGAAAAACGTTTTTCCGCGGAATGGCGTTTTAGACTTTCTGGCTCCTCTTACCAAGATGAAACCAGTCAATCCAAAGTGGTCGACATTAGAACAGACATTAAAGCCAAATACGATCTTAGCAAAAATCTGCAGTTAGATATTCAGCCGGCTCTGCGCATGCAATCAGGCCAGACGAATTCGATGGTGGGCGCCTACCAACCTGAAAACAAGATCAGCCTTGTGCAAGCGGCAGCCCACTATGAGCCCTATTTAGAAATGAAAATATCCGGCGGCGCTCTTAATCAGAAATACATGCATTCAAGCCTTCTTGTCGACCCTATTGCATTCCCTGCCGCACGCATCGAAGGAAACTGGGCGGTAGGAAAACTAAAAACTAGTATTGATGCAGAAACTGCGATTCCAACATCGTCAACATTAAGCACGAATACGAAAGAGTTAGAAAGTACTCCAGCATTAAATTCAGCTGCGGCAAAATTTATTTGGGAACTGGAAAAGAATTTGTATTGGAAAACTTCGTTGGGCTATTTCGTTTACTCAAATCTTCCTTCCGCCGTGGCGCAAGCTTCGGCAAAACTTGGTAACGATATTAAAAAGATTTCTGATAAAGAGTATGAGTTCATTTATAAATATGAAGGCGTCGAAGCATCGACCGAGGTTAAATTCCCTGTTTTAGATTCTTTAGACTTAGCACTTGGCGGTGAATATCTGTTAAATCAAAAAGCTCCGGCTGATTTAAATGCTGCCTTCCGGGTGAATCTTGCTGGCGAAATTCATATGAATCCGAATACGGATATTGTTCTTGGTGGAAGTTACTTCCAAGTTCAACCCGAAGCTGCTGTAGCTTATTTTAATGCAGCAGGATCAGACACCAATCGCATTGGGCATTCTGCGGATGTTTCATTTGTGTTTAAAAAAGATGGCTTCACTGCGGGGGCTTCTTATGTAGAAACAGAGCTGATGTACACCAATGATGTGCAGTTGAAAGAAAAAACTTTGTTGCTAAGACTGCAAACTTTATTCGTAAGCCTTTAAGATTTAGGGAACAATGTATCCCGCATAAATTCCAAACTGCGAATCCCAAACCAAGAATAGGATTCGCCATTTACAATAGCTCCTTCCACATTCAGTGCTTTCAGGTCATTTATCTTTTTTTGAAATGGATAGGGCTCTGAAGAAAATAACAGAAACGATTTTTCATAATCTTCAATATCAATCACGGGGTATTTTTCATCGATGGGAAATTCAACCATCTTAGCCCCCAACTTCTGTAATACAGAGCCAATGTAAGTTTGCTGACTCACCGTCATCCAAGGCTTTTTCCAGATTAAATACACGACATTTTCATATTCTTTTTGCGAAGGAGTTTTCACCCATTCCATGAACCCTGGAATTTTCTGAAAGTCCCAAGCCGCCGTCGGAGCTTCTAAAACATCTAAAGCATCCACGGCCCACTCCATCAACAGGGGACTTTCGAAATGCTCGCCTAAACGCACTAATTCTTTTTGCAATGTTTCTAATGACGACACGTGGGTGGCTAAGTAAGGAACAGGGCAGTTTTCTGCCATATCTAATGGATTTTCCTCTTCATCCAACAACACTAAATCAGGCTTAAGATCGGCTACTAATTCCCACGACACATCCTTTGTGCCACCCACAATAGGAATATTAGTGATCATTTTAGGAGGATGAATGCAAAAACGCGTGCGTCCAACAACTTCGACTCCCGCCCTTAATAGGGTTTCAGTCCATGATGGCACCATACTCACAACACGCATCGATCCTCCAAATGCAGCAACAGAATTAGGTTACATTACCCACCGAGCCAATGGGAGTCAAAAACTTGACCGCCCCTGCAGCCTAGCACACTATGTGTGTCTTAAATTGTGAGGTGTATATTATGACGCAACTCTTCCCTCTTCGTGAAAAACCTGCTTTGAGTCCCTACAAAAAAGGCGACGTTCTTGTGTTATTCGGCGAACTTTTTTCTCGTGGATACGCAAACGGCTTAGTTGAAGAAGCTGAGCGCCGTGGCATGACCATCGTGCGCGCAACCGTGGGCCGCCGTGAAAAAGACGGCACTCTTCGCCCTTTGACTGCGGAAGAATCTGCAAACATTCCTCAACCATTTATCAATGTGCCGCTTGAAGCGGGCTTTGATATGGATAAAGATTCTAAAGGTGTTTCGCCTGACGAAGTTTTAAAAGAAGTTAAAATGAGCGAATGGGATAAGGCCAAACTTGATTGGACTTCGATTGAAGAATCCCGCAAAGCTGGAATCGCCCGCTTTAAAATGAACACTGAACAATTCGTAAAAGAATTGGAAAAAGTGATTCCTGCTGGTGCTAACGTTCAGTTTGCGCACTTGATGGCTGGTGGTGTTCCCCGCGCGAAAGTTTTAATGCCACTTTTAAATAGAACTTTCAAAGGTGCTGGCGACAGACACATTCCTTCCCAAGCGTTGATGGATTCAGACATTGGCCAATTATGTTTGAAAAACTTTATTGAAGTGACTGCTGAAACCTTCCGCCACTTGATTGAAATTTCTGCTCCGCTTCGTAAAAAGATTGAAGCTGGTGGCAACCATGTCTCTTACTCTGCTTACGGATACCATGGCACTGAAATACTTATTAATGGCCAATACAAATGGCAAACCTACACGCCTTATTTCCAGGGCTGGGCGAAAATGGCTTTAGAGAAAATCTCTGAAGATTTCTTTGCTCAAGGTATCAACTGCTGCGTTTACAACTGCCCAGAGATTCTTACGAACTCATCTGGTGTGTTCCAAGGTGTGGAAGTTTCTTTGTATCCTTTATTACTTGCGATGCAAAAAGACACTGGCGACAAAAACCACGCGGACCAGGTTTTTGCTGAATGCAAAAAACTGTTAAAAGACGAAGTTTCTTTCGATCAGATTTTGAAATTCACTGATGACTATATGACAAGCCCTTTGGTGAAAGACTTCTGCAAGTTTGAACAGTGGCCTCAGCATTCGCGTTTAGACCAGATGGAAAACATGTTGAATGCTTCTGAGCATCTTTATAGCCTGCATAAGGACGATAAACATTTGATCACGTTCCCATTAAGTGAAGTGGTCTTTAAATCCTGCGGCTATGTGATGTTGCATGACTCTTGGAAACCCAAAGCTCCGGTGGCATGGATCGGTCACGATCTAGTTGCACGTTGCATGTAAGATAAAATATGGCAATCCAGGCTGGAGAAAGTTGGAGTTACGACAAGTATAAATTCTACGGCTTATCGCTGTCGGGAATTCGTACTGGAATAACCATGCCCGACCTTTCTTTGGCCTTTGATGTGGCCCAAGGTTATCCATATCTTCTTCATTTAAAAAAATATTTTATCACCCATGGTCACTTAGACCATGCGGCAGGCATTCCGTATATCATCTCGCAAAAAGCGATGAACTCCCAAGAAGGTCCTAAGTTTTATATGCCAGGTTCCTTGGTTGAACCGATGGATAAAATTATGAAACTTTGGGAGCAGATTGAAGGTCATACCTATACCTATGAATTCATTCCTGTGGCTGCGGATTACGTGATTGAATTGAATCCGCAAACCTATGTGAAGGTGTTTCCGACCACTCACCGAATTGAATCTTATGGTTATACGGTGTTTGAGGTTCATAAAAAGTTAAAAAAAGAATACCTGGGATTAGAACGCGATGAAATCATCAACTTGCGACGCCAAGGAATTGATATTAACGATATCATTCATACTCCGGTCGTTAGTTTCACCGGTGACACACAAATTGAGTTTTTAGATTCTAGAGATTGGGTTCGAAAATCAAAAATCTTGATTATGGAATCAACTTATCTTGATGATCGCAAAACCATCGAACAAGCCCGTCAATGGGGCCATATCCATATTGATGAAGTGATTCCAAGATTGCACGAAATTGAGAGTGAAAAGATTGTCTTTATTCACGCAAGCAGCCGCTATTCTGATGGCGAAGCCCGCCGACTGCTCTTTGAGAAAATTCCGCCCGAATACCACGATCGTATCGAGATGTATCCGGGCCGTTAGTTTCGGCAATTAGAATAGATCGTTAAGATCCAACCAAATTTTACGAGATTTTAGTTTTTTGGTGCGGAAATGATCAGACCATTCTGTTGGAGTGCGCTTTTGCCAGTTTTCAGCAAGTTCAGCAGCAAACATCAATGGCGAGTAACCTTGGCCCATCATATCTTTCGGTGGACGAAGTGCTGTTAACATTTCTGGTCCGTAGAACCCTGTTGGCATCAAACGATCACGTTCTGCCAGTTCGCCGATGATTAAGGCACCATTTACTTTCCCAAGAACTGTTCTGCTTAGGGGACTTGATGACTCTAAAGATTTTGGAGCCCCCGCACTGCCGACCACTAAAAGGCCTGCTGCGACTTTTTTGTTTAAAGTTTCAATCAGCTCTTTTGTTTGATCGTTAGCTTTCAAATTAAAATCAAAAAAGATAAAGCTGGTGTTTTCCGGAAGGCTTTGAATTCTTTCTTGCAAGGCTTCCATATCTACGTGGCCATCTTTTGTATAAGGCGTGTAGTTTACGATCTCGCAGGATTTGCAGGGACGTACGAAATCAGCAAAAACGGGTTTCACTTTTGTATCGAAGTCTTCCGCTTTTTGTTGGCCGAAGAAAATCACTGTTGTCGTTCTAGAAGGTAACGCTGCCTGGGCCCATGTCGCTCCGCACGAAGCGAGAATAAGGCAGACACTTACCGCAAATTTTTTGAAGTTCGATAGCTTGCACATAGTCATAAAGTCAGTTTGCCCTCCTCAAAGCTTTGCTGTCGACTTTTTTAATAACTTAAATAACAATCGACATATGGAGTCATGGAGTCGAAGCCACATATTTTATTCAGGTGATGAGTTCTTTGAAAGCCTCATAGAGGATATCCGTAGCGCTTCAAGTTCTATCACAATTGAGTCTTATATCTTTGCTGTCGACACTTTAACGATGACCCTTTTAGCCGAACTTAAAAGCGCCCGAGAGCGCAGTTGTTCAGTTAAGATCATCGTCGATGGTTTTGGCTCTTACACTTACATCCCACAACTTAGCAGATTATGTTCGGAAATGGGGATTGAATTTCGTGTATTTCATCCGCTTCCCTATCCGCTCGCGGCTATTAAAAAAACTTTTTCAGGAAAAGCCATCCAGGGCTCACTTCTATTCAGACGTTTGAATCGCCGCACCCATCGCAAAATCGCCATCATCGATCAGAAGCGCGTTTATTTGGGCAGCTTTAACTTCATCCAAAATCATTGCGCAAGCATCGTCGGCACAAAAGCTTGGCGCGATACCGGAGTTTGGGTCGAAGGGCCTCCGGTGCAACAGTTGGTTCAAGCTTTTCAAATTTCTTATTTGCGCACCTTCATCCACGGCATTTTAAATTGGGTGGGACGTTGGAAGAATCGCTCTGAGCCCTACGAAAAGTTATTGCGTTTAAATAACACCCAACGCATGCGCCGACGCCTGTATCGGGACTTGTTAATTCGAATTTCATCAGCAAAAAGCCGCGTGCTTATTACGACTGCGTATTTTCTACCGAAGGGGTCACTGATGCGTGCCCTTTTAAAGGCGGCTCGCAAAGGAATTCAGGTAGAAATTGTGATTCCTGGCAAATCTGATGTGCCCATGGTGAAGTGGGCGGCTTTTTATATCGTGCGCTTTTTACTGCAACGTCGAATTAAGATTTATGAGTATCAAAAAACCATCCTGCATGCGAAGACAATGATCATTGACGACAAAGTGCTGATTGGCTCCTTCAACCTTAATCACCGCAGTATTTTGCATGATCTTGAAGTTGAAGTGGTCCTTGACGATGCCGAAAGCTTACAAAGCATGCTGAACCAGTGGCAGCTTGATATCGCAGAATCGAAAGTCATTTCTGAACAAGAAGTAAAAACCCCGGGGCTTTTTGCGCGGCTGATTTATAATATCGCCTTCCTTCTGCGTTATATCCTGTAACTTTTTACTTTGACCCTTTTCCTCTAATTAGTGATCCTATTGCTATGAAATCCTACGTAAAAATAGCAATTACTGGCGGTCCTTCGGGCGGAAAAACCACTCTTATTGAAGCTCTGAAAAAAGAACTTGGCCAAAAATGCGCGCTTGTTCCAGAAGCTGCCAGTATTTTGTATCGCGGAGGTTTCCCACGCAGCAAAGGTGATCTGGGTCTGATTTGCGCCCAACGTGCCATCTATTTTACGCAAAAAGAACTTGAACACTTGATATGCGAAACTAGCCAAAAACCTTTGATCGTTTGCGACCGTGGATCATTAGATGCAATCGCCTACTGGCCAGATAGCGAAGAGCATTTTTTTAAAAACATCCAAAGTAATAGGGATGCCGAGCTTGCAAGATATGACTGGGTTATTCATCTAGACACCGCCGCCGAAGATTTTTACGACACAACAAACTCCATTCGCACTGAAACTTTTCAAGAAGCGTGGGATTTGAATGATAAGATTGCTAAAGCTTGGGAAGGTCACCCTCATCGCGTAGTGATCACCCACAATGAAGACTTTCTTTCTAAAATGACGACATCATTATCAGTGATTCGCGCGATCATGGCGCACAAATCCGCTGATGAAATCAATCGGGAGATTTTGCCGTGATTAAATTACTGATTTCATTGGTTGCGATTCTGTGTTCAGCGCAAGTTTTGGCGCAAGGTAAAGGTTCTAGCAAATTGAAGCCTTTGTATTTTCAAGCAGATAAAAACAATTTGCAGGTACTACCGCAACGTTTTGAATATACGTTGATCGATGACGATCGCCTTAAAGTCGGTGACATTCTGATTGATACTACGCAAGTGACTTTTCAAATTGAGCCATCGGGCGATAAAGAAGGCACTTTCCGTATTCACTTCACTTGGCCAGCGGGCTTGATTAAAGATGGCGAACTAGCGATTAAAAACAATTCTGGAAAAGCCATTTTCAATGCGATCGCCACTAAAAAAGAATTAAAAATCACTCAAGGTCAAAAGAAAGCCGAAGAAGAACATCTTCGCTCTGAAATCGCGACTTTCACAGTTGAAGGGGTTGAAGCCAACCTTGTTAACGACATGAAGTACTTCCCCTTCATGGTATTTTGTATTTACAAGGAAAGCGAAGAAACAAGACTGTACCTGTGTTCTAAAGAACTTTACCTAAGTTCGCAGCAAGGACAGATGGTGGTAAAATCTCGTTCAGCCACCAAAAGATCCGCACAAATTGAAATCAACGGTAAAGTGGTTGGCAATCAAGGAATCATTTATTTAAATGATCGCAGCGAGACAGTCGCGTTCAAAGCTCAAACGCAAACTGGCGCTTTCCTTGAAGTTGAAACTAGAAAAAAAGACGTCGACTTTAAAGATCTAGTTGTTTCAGAAGACAACACAAAGATCATCCTTACAGCAACAGGCGCAGAACCGGTTGATGAAACCAAAGTTAAAAAATTAAGCGAAACAGATTGGCAAATAGCCTTGCCTAAGGACCGCCCCGTCCTGTATCTAAAAGGCGAAGGCGACATCCCGATGCGCCAAGAGTTTTACGTGCGCGGAAACTTACCCAGAGAAAAAAGCCGCCCTTTCCTATCACCTAGGTCAGCTTCAAGAACTTACTCATCAAGCCTGACGTTCAACGGAATCACCCCAGAAGGTGTGCAAGTTCGCCCTGTTGAAAAAGACACAGCAGCGAAAGTAGAACCCACAAAGAAAAACCAATTCCAATGGACCATTCGCGATATTCCTGCCGGAGCAGAAAGCCGCCGATACTTAATGGTGACTTCGGATAACAACGAATTTCAAGTAGGCTATGACGTCTTCAGAGGCCACCCAATGTCCATCAGCCTGGGACTTCATTATCAAACTCCAGCAGCTGTGGCGTTTGCTGAAATCGAATACCAATGGTGGTTTGAAAATTTCCTGATGATCAATGCAGATTGGTCTAGATTCAGATTTGGAATTTCCCTAGAAAGAGACCAACAAGTCATAGAAAAATCCGGCGAAGGCAAAATCGATTTCACAACAGTGCATTTAAACTGGAGAGCAAAACCAGGATTCAATTTAAGCGAATCCACATGGGGCTTAAGCTTCCCATTGCAAATGCTACAAGCCGAAGGAGTCAGCAGCACAGCCTACGGAGTCGGAGCATTCCTACTTAAAAAACCACACCGCTGGCTAAAACCACTCATGCATTGGACCGAAGTAAAATTCGACTACCTACTAGGCTCAACAGGAGATTTCAAAGTAACCTCCGCCTACATCCTAAGAGCCCAAGGCTACTGGCAAGCCTCTAACCAACTCTACTGGCGCTACGGCCTTGATCTTTCTTCTTACAAATTCGATCCATCAAGCGGTACTGAAGAAATGCAGATCGGCCTCAACGGTGGAGCCCTCTGGAAATTCTAAACACGGCGTCTGGTCGCTTGCGAGCGACGGATTTGGGTTTGGGGTAAGGGCTTAGTTAGCTTGGCTAGCTACGTGAGCACGCCGTCCGGGCTCAGTTGTCGCCGCAGCTACGCTGCGGTTCGCGCCATCGTGGCGCCGACAAAGGCTCACTTCGTATCCAAGCTAACTAAGCCCTTACCCCAAACCCAAATCGTGCTAGCAACGAGTGTTGTGTTAAGAATTCTTCGGTTTGGACTTTAAGTTCGTATGCTTTTTTTGTGACGCGGTGAAACCGTAAAAAGAAGCAGGCACCTTTTCAGGTGCCTTAGGAACTGCTCAATAGTTGATACACGAATTATTCAGAGGACCGGGATCTAAGGTTCATATTCTTCTTTAACTTTTTGAATTTTCTCCTCAGCGCTTTAAAAGCCTGGGCTTCGCCGCTTCCCAGACAAGTTGAATCTTTTCTTTAAGAAAGCATGACATCTTATCTCAGCAATTCGGAATGGGAAGGGCTTGGGGCTTAGCTCTGTGCTGTGGATGCGGAATGAACCTTCGCCGGCGCCATGACAAAAATAGCAGGATGCTATTTTTGCGCGTCAGCCCCGAAGGGGTTGGGGGCAGGAGCCCTCAACCTTGCGCGAACCGCACGAAGTGCGGCGGCGATGAGCCAGGATGGCGTGTTCATGGAGACAGCCAAGCACCAAGCTAGGAGCCTAAGCCTTCCCATTCCGAACTTCGATCGAAGCTAAGAGCGTTATTTTTTCTTGAAGAAACCAGAGACGACTTGTTTTAGGTCCATGTTGAAGACGTCTTGTTTTTTGTTTGCCGCTGACAACAGAGAGATTTCTCTTCGTGCAGGGATGAAGGATGGGTCTAAGGCTACGCTTTTTTCGAAAGATTTGCGTGCTGCTACCACATCTCCTTTTGCTTTATTGAATAGGCCGATGACGAATGGGAATAGTGTGTCGTAACGCTCGTCTGGTGGGACTTGCATTAGTTCCAATTCGATTTCTTTCATTTGAAATACTTTTTTTGCTGGATCTAGAGCGCCTAGTTTTGCCCATGAGCTGTAGACGTGTAACTGTTGCATTTGTGGATTTAGTTTAGCGATTTCCGCTAAGTGTTCTAAAGCCTTTGCGTATTGGTTGTATTGCAATGCTTTTTTAACGTCTTCCATTAATGAAGCGGCTCTTAGTTTTGCTTCGGCTTCTGTTTTTTTCGAAGCTTGGCGGTACTGGTCGATTTTGCTCGAATCTTTTGCCATGGCTACAGATTCTTCGGCGATTTTTTTAATATTGTTCCATACTTGATATAGCTCTGACGCTGTATCTTGGGGTTGATCACCGATTAATGTCATGAAGTCTTGGAGGGCGCCGTCTAGAGATGTGCCACCAGAACCTGTTTCCATGTACGATACGATGTCGTATCCGTTTTTGCTTTCTAGTTCTGCCCAGATTTTCTTTAATACTTTCAATTGCTCTTGCGGATTTGCGAAAGCAGCTCTTTGAGCAAAAACGATTAGACCTTTTGTTAATAGGAAGTGGATCGCTTTATAAACAGCTACTTCACTGTATCCTTTAACATCTAAAAGCTGACTTAAAGTCATTTGATTGTTTAACTTTACCGTTAAACCTTCTAGCGTCTTAATCAAGCTCATGCTTAATGCAGGATGATCTTCGCGGAAGGTTGGACTTTTTACGATCACGTTCCCCGACCACATTACATATAAAGACTTTAACCAGCTTACTGAAAGTTTTGAAGCGATCCAGTCATGCAAGTAATAAGACAAGCTGTCAGCGTCAATGCTGGGGCTGCTCATCTCTACTTCTGCAGAGGCGAAATTCACGCGGATCTTTTGATCTACGATCGTTCTAACCAAGCGGATGTTCATTTGTTCCATCAGGATCAAATCAAACGCGTGGGGGCTTAGCTGATTGTTTTGAATTAAGTAATTACCAATGCGGCGATTGTTCTTGTCACGCAAAGCCGTTTGCACGTCTTTAGGTGTCGCGTAACCACTTTGAATCAACATCTCACCTAGGAATGTTGTTTTATCATCAACGTCTACGCCGACGATCGTGCCATTACAGAATGAAATACCGGAAACAGAACCATCAGCATTGTAGATATTTAAATATCCACTGCTCTTTGTTTCTGCCAATAAGGAATATAAAAATGGTAAGTCAAAACCGCTCACTTCTTCGATGGATTCAATCACCTTCCGTTTTTGGCGATTGGTCACTGTGGGATTTGCGAACATTTGATAAAGAAGTTTTCTGGCGCCGACTTCTTCACGTTTTGGCGCTTCTTCTTTTTTAACAAGTTTTAGAACTTGTTCCATCTCAAATGGTTTCTTTAAGAATGCAACCGCCCCTGTCGCTTGAGACGCTTCTTGGATGAAGCTTTTATCGGTATAGATACCGCTCATTAAAACGACTTTAAAGCGCAAGTTCGGGTAATTGCCGCGAACCTGCTTAATGAAATCCAGACCTGTCATTTGTGGAAGAAGACAGTCACAGAAAAGGAATTCAATATTGGTATTAGATGTTAATATCGAGTTGGCTTCATCAGGACGAGTCGCAAGAAAGACGCTATAACCCGCTCGGGCAAGAACTTCTTTTAAAGCCACGCCGATCGTTTGGTCATCTTCTAATATCAGAATCTTTGATTTATTAGCGTCCACGTTTTCTTTTCGGCTATTTAAAGTTCTAAATGAAGTTTAAAAAACAAAAAGCAGTACTGACAACCAGTACTGCCTCGAATCCTAGACCAACGACCTGACTCCGGACGGCCTGTCCCGCCGTAGCGCCAAAGGCGCGAAGACGGACTACTTCTTAATGAACTTAAAATACTTTGATTCGATGACGTCCATTTCCATTTCATTGCCTTCTTCATCTTTTACCGATGGTGGCGGATTCACGCTGCCCTCAGAAAACTCTGTTCCATAACGGAACAGAACGTTTTTTTCAGATCCAGCGTCGTCATTATAGTAAGGAACGAAAAAGGAATTTACTTTACCCGTCGTTGGAAGAAATCCATCCACCATGTTGATTTGATCAACGATCACCTTAGGGCAATTATTAAATGTCACTGGCGCGGGACCCGCTGTTCCCATCCATTTGATCCATTCACGAATGCCGCAAGAGTTGATGCTTTTAAGACCACTTAGCTCAACTTCAATTGCGGGATTTCCACCTAAGTTGAACTGAGAAAAGTCCACATCTTCATCGATAGTGCCAGCCATCTGAACAACTAATTTGTCAGCTGCTTTATTCATTTTCACATCGAGTTTACCCATTCTTTTCTCCTCTAAAATCTCCGGTAAAACCGGAGTCCACGACTATCTAATAAACTTAAACATTGCCTTCGTGTTTGACCACAAAAAATGTGACGTCATCGACCAAGGCCGCCCCTTGACGATGACCTTGAAAACTTAGCGCGAATTTTTCAACTGAATCACCCACACCTGGACCATCTTTGTTTGCAGCGATCAAGGCCTTAATAAATTCACGCTCGCCCCAAGCTTCTTTACTTGGGTTTTGAATATCTGGAATACCGTCAGTATAGAAGAACACAGAATCACCAACGTCGACTTGAATGCTCGTTTGTGCATAAACCGAATCACGAGATTGACCCAACCTTGGGTTGTTCACTTCGTTCAGCGGCACCAAATCCTTTTTCTTTAACGGAGCCCCCTCTGTTTTCTTCATCAAGAACGGAGCTTCGTGGGATGCATTACAATAAATAAGCTCCCCTGTTTCTAAATCAAAAGACGCTAAGAAGAAGGTCATCATGATACGACCTTTAGAAACATCATAAATAGATCTATTTAATAGCTCCAAAGCCTTTGCTGGAGAGATATTCAATCGCTCAATAATAGTTGATGCCGATTTCGCCGCACTTGTGATCAAAGCGGCCGGAGCACCGTGGCCCGTTGCATCCCCAATCCATAAGAAAATCTTGTTTCCGATTTGACAGTAATGCCACCAATCGCCACCGCACTCACTGGCAGGCTCATAGTATCCGGCAATTGCCAACGGACCAATCTTAGCGCGGGTTTCTGGGAACAGAGTTTCTTGCACCGTTTTTGCCGTTTGCAGCTCGGATTCCATCCGGGCTTTTTCAGCTGTTTGATCTAACAAGCGCGAAACTTCCGCCGCCATAATATTGAAGTTGTCAGCAAGGCTTCCCACTTCGTCGTTGGTTTTCACATCTACACGGATATTAAAATCACCTTCCGCCACTTTTTTAGTCGCATTAAACAACTGAGTAAGGGCTTGAGTTAAACCGCTAGAAGCAAAAAGGCTTAAGATCACAGTTACTGAAATCAAAATACCGAAAAAAATCAAAGATTTTCTAATCAAGATTTGAACGGCACCCAAGGCTTTTTCCTTAGCCACCGCAGTCACTACCGTCAGATCACCAAACCCTGCGCGAGAATAGGAAACTAGCAAATCCCCTTCTGCGGATTTCACCGTCTCGGCCCCTTGAGCAACTTTCGCCGACTGGCCACTTAAAAATGAAGGAGCTAGAAATTCCTGCAACTTTTTACCTGGCAGCTTATCCGGACCAAATAAAATAGTTCCATCGCCCGAAATCAAATACATGCTTTGTGAAAGTGAAGCCTTAAACATTTCTGCTGCTTCACTCATCCGCGTGATCACCATAAAAACTGTCACGCGATTTGTCGTTTCATCAGCAACACGTTCAAAAATAAAAACGCGATCATCACTGAATGGAACCTTCACCATACGCTTACTAGCTTCCACGTCAGAGAAATAAATCGGCAGATTGTTCTGCAAAGACGCTAAGACAGCGTCTGTCTGCCCTACGGCTTTTTCAAGCAGCGCTTTCTTTTCAAAAGATCCGCTTTCTGAAGGCGTAAATACGACGATGGCCTCTAGATTGAATTCATTTTGAAAGATCGATTCAGAAATGGACGTGAATTTATTTTGCGTTAGGTAATCTTGAAAGATGGGTTTCGTGGTTCCAAGCACGGCATTAAGCTGTGTCTTAATTTGAGCCGCCATGGTTCCAGACATATTGCTGGATGAATCGAAGACGTAGGCAATTTTATCGTCTTCAAAAATTTTTAAAGCCAACACCAAATACACAGTTAATGTGATTAATGGCAGCGAAGTTAGTAACAACAGAATCTTATATCTTATTGATAATCCACGTTTTTTCACCAGATCAGTATGCCCGCGAAAGGCACCCCAAGAAAGAAAATGTCAAAGAACTTAGGCTAAGGTCCGTAAATCATTCAGAAAATTCTGCCGATATCAACTAAAGCAGGAGTGTTATGTCTGGATTTGGACGTACAGAAAAAACGATTTTCTTATTTGCGGTAGCAACGCTACTCGCATTTTCGTATTTTTTGTACGACGACTCTTTACTATTCCCGAAAGCCAACACCGGAAAATTGGAATTGATTGGTGACGTTTCTATCTCTCAAAACGATGTAAGACGTAAAAACCTTGATACGTTCAGTTGGGTGCCCGCTTCCCGTCAAGATAAGGTCTTCCAAAATGATTCTATCTATACTGGGGACCGCTCAGAAGCGACCATTCGCTTGCAAGATGGATCTGAAATCAAAATCCAGCCGAACTCTTTAATCACTTTGAATCTTAAAAACGGTCAAATGAATTTGGATCTGCGCTACGGTAACTTAACCGGTGAACTTTCTGGCGACACTTCAGTCACCGTTACATCTGGCGGCGAAGAAATCAAACTTGAAACCAACAAAGGCACCACCGAAAAACCTAAAATCCAATTTAAGAAAGCCCACAGTGGCAATGTCGACCTGAAGCTTATCGCCGGTGAAGTAAAATACGTCGATAAGAAAAAGCAAACCGTTAAAGAGCTTCCTAAAAACACCGTAGTCGCTGTTTCTAAAAAAGGTGAAGTTAAAGAAGTTCAAAAACCTGAGTTGGAACTTAAAACTGCACAAAACATCAACTGGTTAAGAATCAATCCTGACGATCCATTGCCGTTTGAATGGCATGGAAAAGGTTTATCAAGATACCAACTTGAAATCTCTCCGACAGAAGATTTCTCTAGCGTTTCTGTTTCTAAAGTGACAAGTGAACAAAAAGCAGATGTTAAAGATCCGATCGAGCCAGGTGCTTATTTCTGGCGCGTAAAAGGTCTTGATGAAGATGGGCAAACAAGTGCTACAACATCTGTACAAAAAATGTTTATCACGCATCTTGAAGGTCCACAGATCACAAGTCCCCTTCCCGAAGCCCAAATTTCGCTGGAACTAAAAGTGAAAGCAAAAGAGACCCTAGCTACTTCCACTGAAGTTCAATGGAAAGCACAAGGTCTTTTAAAGAACTTCACTTGGCAGGTTTCTCAAGATCCAGAATTTAAAACTATTCTTAAAGAAGGTCAGACGAATAACCTGGCAGCTTTAACACCGAAACTTGAAAGCGGCAGCTACTGGGTTCGTGTTCAAGGTACAACAGAAAGCAATAAAGTTTCACCATGGTCACAACCGGTGAACTTCAATCTTGCATTGGTGGCACATAAAGAAGAACGCCCGACACGCCCTGTTCTTATAACTAAAAAAGTAGAGTTCGTAGCTCCATCAGGGAAAGACCGCAATCCTGCATCACCAGAAGCACCTAAGATTGCATGGAAGCCCGTGTTGCAAACCAAGCAATACCATTTGCAAATTGCAAAAGACGCAAGCTTCCAAGAAGCCGAAAGATACGACGTCACACAAAACCAAGTGGCCTGGGGTCAATATCGCCCGGGTAAATACTTCTATCGCGTCTATGCTCGCGGTTTAAATGGTTTAGTCAGTGAACCAAGTGAAGTGGGAACTTTAGATATCTCGGTTAGCGGTCTGACTTTAGATCCTTTAAAATCCATCAGAGTTATTGGAGCGACCCCACAACCAACAGAAACACCCATCAGCTGGAGCGAAGTTCCATTCGCTAAATCCTATCTTGTGCAAATGGATGAAGACAAAAACTTCACAAAACCAACACAAATGGAATTTGCGTCAAACACAGGAATCTTAAAAATCCCAGTACCAGGTCGTTTCAATGTGCGCGTGCAAGCATTGGACGAAACCAACAAGCCTTTGACTGAATTTTCAAATATCGAAGAAGTGCTTTATAGCTTCCGCTCTCCTCTAGCGGCTCCACTTTTAATGGAGCCATTTAATAATGCTTCTATTTTCTTACAAACAGAGATGGAACCATTCATCTGGCTAGAGTGGAAAAAAGTAGAAGGCGCGACTTCTTATAGAATCGAAATTTCTGACAAACCTGATTTTTCACGTACTTTGATTGCGAAATCCCTGCAAGGAAATCGTTATCTTATTAAAGAAAAAGTGCCGTTGGGGAAAATCTATTGGCGCGTGCGTGCAGAATCGAAAAGCGACCAAGAATCCTCTGAATGGACTACGAAACGCGAATTCACCCTTTACCATCAAAAGAATGAGACCTTTGCACAATGAAGATTCAGTACAGTTTATTTGACACTCTTCTTGAACCAGTCTTTGTTTTGAATGCAGAACAAAAGGTCGTCTATTGCAATGAAACCGCAGCGATCATTGCAGGACTTTCCATTCGAAAAATCACTCGCGGCATGAAGCTCTTAGAAATCTTTGAGTTCAGTGAACCGATTGAGGGTTTAACAAAACTGATTTCTATTACGGATGCGACTCCGTATAAAGAAGTGACTTTCAAAACAGCCCAAGGTGGCGAAGGTAAAGTTCAAATCACCCTACAACCTATCTTTGACAGCATGGGCGATAAGAATTGGATCGTCTTCGTCCGTGACGTGACGCTGGAAGAGCGTTTACAAAAGAAATATCGCGCCGAACTTGAACAAAAAGAAGATGTCATTAAGGCCCTTGAAGACGCCAAAGTTCAGCTTGAAAACTACAGCAAGAACTTGGAACAAATGGTTGCCGATAGAACCCGCGAATTGTCGCGCTTAAATCAAACTATGTCGGCTCTTTTAGACAGCCTGGGACAAGGTTTCTTTATCTTTAATTCCGAAGGTAAAATTCTGGATGTTTCATCTAAGGCCTGCGAAACCACGGTGGAATGCAAGCCAGAAGGTAAAGACATTTGGGAAGTTTTAAAACTTCCAGAAAACAAAGTGGACGGGTTTAAGAAATGGATGATGACAGTCTTTATGGAAATGCTTCCATTTGAAGACCTAGCGCCATTGGGTCCGACGACCTACCCCCATTCACAAAATCGCAATATCGCCTTGGAATATCATCCTCTGCGTTCATCTGAAGGAGCTATGGACGGTATCGTCGTTGTAGCTTCAGATATCACTTCATTAGTTGAAGCACAGAAACAAGCTGAAAGAGAAAAAGAACACGCCAAACTTATCATTAACATGATTAAGAGCAAGCGCGAGATCCACCGCTTTATCCAAGAGTCCCAAGAATTACTTATTTCGATTCGCGAAGAAGTTTCGAAGGACGCAGCCCCTGATACAGAAAGCCTGTATCGTTCACTGCATACTTTAAAAGGGGGCGCAGCTTTATTTTCTGTCAAAGAGGTTGCAGAAAGCTGCCACATGGCCGAAGGAATTTTGAATGATCTTAGCCAAGAGTTTTCCCAATCAAACTTCATCGCACTTCGTGCGAAATGCTTTGAAATCGAAGAAGGCTTTTTTAAATTTTTAGATGAAACAAAAGAAATCCTTGGTACGACGGCCCTGTCTGATGAACGTCAGATCGAAGTTGCTATAAGTAAACTGAATGATATCGCCCGCAAGGTCGGCACATTACCAGGTGGCGGCCAAGTGGCCCAAGAGCTTTTGCTTGAATTAGCCATGGAACCGGTTGAAAGATTCTTTGAGCCGTACAACGAAGTCATGCTTCGCTTAGGCGAAAAGGTCGATAAGATGGTCGCCCCTTTAAAAATTACCCATGGCAATGTCATGGTGATTCCAGAAATCTATAGTTCTCTTTTCTCTACGTTAGTACACGCGTTTAGAAATGCCGTAGATCATGGTATTGAACTTCCCGACCTGCGTGTTGATCAAGGCAAGCCTGCGGAAGGTCATATCGAAGTGGCTATCGAGATCAAACAATCCCACGCAGGCCCACAGCTTGCGATTAAGATTGTTGATGATGGTGGCGGTATCGACCCAGTGAAGATCCGCGAAAAACTAGCTAAGAAAATGGTCGACACTCGTAAGAAAAGCGATCAAGACGTCATCCAGCACATCTTTGACAGTCAGTTTTCTACCCGCGATCAGGTGACAGAAATCTCTGGCCGTGGTGTGGGAATGGATGCGATTAAATACGCAGCCGAAGAACTGCAAGGGCGCGTGTGGGTTGAATCCACAGTGGGTATCGGCACCTGCTTATTTATTGAAGTTCCTTACATCACTGAATTTAAAAAAGACAAAAAGAAAACGGCGACCGCAGCCTAATGACAAAGCACCCCTTTTCAAGGGTGCTTTTGTCACTCTCTCGTCGAATGCAATGTAAAAAACTGTTATTCAGTTGTTCCAGTGCCTGTGCCTGTGCCTGTATCACTGCTGCCTGTAGAATTATCCCAAGTTGTTCCACGAGAATCAGTGTTCGTACCAGTACCTTGCGTTTCGGTAGCAGTATCTCTTGCTGTTCTGCCTTTTTTCATAAACTTTTTCTGAGCGCGACGGTCTTTTTCGATTTGGTCCGAAGCTGTTCCTGAGTCATCATCCATAGCTGTTGTTCCAGTAGAGCTAGAATAAGAATCCGATGTTGTTGTGCCATCACTTCTTCCCGTCGATGCGCCTGAAGTTGTGCCAGGGCCCGAATTTCTTTCAGCTGAGCTCATTGTTCCAGTTGCTGTTCCGGAGCTAGTAGTAGAACGTGTTCCTTCAGCGAAGGTCACTCCAGAAAACATAAAAACTGCAGCCAAGACAAGTTTATATAGATTCATATCGTCCTCCTTTACCGAGAGAGTTCACCCCCATGGTCACACCTTGCCGAGGTCACCACAAGATGAAGTTGCATGGATAAAAACACACTCTTTCTAACAAGCGAAAATTCAGGCCGCTGGGCTTTATCACAAAGTCGTGATCCTTAAATCCTAGAAGGCTTGTTTAAAAGATCACTCTTATTCTAATAAATTTTGTGAGACTTAAGACTCAAAAAAAAAAGAACCCCTAAGTTTTTAACTTAGGGGTTTGTTTGGTTAGACGATGTCGCCAAATTAGGCTTTGTTGTGTTTTTGATAAGCCGCTTTTAGCTTATCTTCAAAAATTTTCGCAGAAAAAGGCTTCACGATATACTGAGAAACTCCGGCTAAAACGGCCTCTGTCACCTGATCACGCTCTGATTCAGAAGTTAAAAGAACAAAGGGAAGATTCGACCACTCTGCGGTCGCGCGAACTTGCTTTAAAAGCTCAAGCCCCTTCATTTTCGGCATGTTCCAGTCAGAAATAACCAATTGGATATTGTTCCCGGCAGAATTGTTTTGCAGAAGAATTTTTAATCCTTCTTCCCCGTCTCCAGCTTCCAAAATATTTTTGAAGCCCATGCCCTTTAATGTGTTTTTAACTAGATCACGTATAGAAGGCATATCGTCGATAACTAGTATGCGTGTTTCAGCGGGAAACATAGTTAGAACTCCTTAAGCTTTTTCTATTTTAGGAAAAAGCCACAGAAGCACAAAGAATCTTTATTTCACTGGACCTTGTGCTGGCGCTAACCACAGGTAATGGGCCCTAGGACCTTCTGTTGGCGACGCTGCGATCTCTTGTGCAATCTCATCGGAACTCAATCCCAAGGTGTTGATTTGCGAAAAGCTCAACACCGGGATATGCGCAGAACGAGCTTTAATTCGATCCGGCAAGCCTCCGTCAAACTGGACATGGAACTCTCCCACCACGATCACTAATACCTGGTCAGGGTGATTCATCATATAGTCTACCGCCCTCCAAGCCATGGTATCGTCCCAGATGGACTGAGCAGCGAAGTACCTTTCCCCCGCTTCAGGTGACGGCAGGTGCGGCATCATGCTTAAAAAACGTTGCTTATAACTTTCTCGGCCCAAGCTAAACTTCGGGGGTAACAATGCTTGCTCTTCGGCCGTCAGATTTTGCAATCCATGTTTTGCAACTTTGCTAGTCAGTTTTCGTGGCGCATTCAGGGCAAGGGTTTTCGAACCTTCTGTTAAATCAGGGTACAAAGCCTGATCGCGATAAAGGTCAAAGGAAGGACTGCCCCACTGAATAGCTTTTAAAAATTCCTCTTCAGCCAAAACACCTTGCTGATAAGAGTCCACGAGATCTTGGGAAGTGTATGTAAAAAATTCCAGTCCCACAGAAACCTTCAAGCCTTTTGCGCGCAAAGCTTGCATGATCTGAAGCTGCTGATCTTGATGTTCTTTGAATCCGTGGTTTTCTCCGATTACTACGATGGAACCTGGTTGGACCTCCGCCATTGTTTGATTCAAAGTCACCGGTTGATGGGTGGATCCCTGGAAAATGCCAATGGATTGGGCATGGGCGCAGGCAGACAAAAGCACGGAGATCGAAAAAAGGCTCAGTGAGTTCATGAATTCTCCCTGTAGACAGTAAATTGCCTGTTGAAGTTTCCTTTTTCATTTGATACCTTGAGCCCCTTCTAAAAGGTATTGTCATTTTTTTTCAATTACGCATGGCAATATAATGAACGTGTTTGCCTAAAGCCGCGTGTCAGTTTAGAAGCTTATGTTTTAAAGTTCCATTTAAGGGGTACCGCAATGGCAAAAAAGTCAGGAAGAATCATCATCACTTTGGAATGCACTGAAGCACGTGCTGAAGGCAAACCTGTTTCTCGTTACACTACAACGAAAAACAAAACTAAGACTCCAAGCCGTCTTGAGAAAAAGAAATACAATCCAAATCTTAAGCGCCACACAGTTCACAGAGAAACTAAGTAATGATTCTTACGGATCAGCAGATTCTTTCGTACATGGAAGAAGGCTCAATTAAAGTAGAGCCCTTCCGCAGACAATGCTTAGGCACGAACTCATACGATGTTCACTTGGGCAAGACTTTGGCTGTGTACGAAGATAAGGTGCTGGACGCTAGGAAGCATAACCAAATTCGCACTTTTGAGATTCCTGAAGAGGGTTTTGTGCTTATGCCAGACACCCTCTATTTGGGCGTTACTTTAGAGTACACAGAAACTCTGAAACATGTCCCATTTTTAGAAGGAAAATCAAGTGTAGGCCGCCTCGGAATCGATATCCATGCCACCGCTGGTAAAGGCGACGTCGGCTTCTGCAATTATTGGACTCTGGAGATTTCAGTTAAACAGCCTGTTCGCGTTTATACTGGAATGCCAATTGGTCAGTTGATATACTTTGAAGTAAAGGGCGACATTTTGACGGCTTATAACGTCAAACCGTCGGCAAAGTATAACGACAAAAAACCAATTCCAGTAGAGTCAATGATGTGGAAAAACTCATTCTAAGATCCGTTCTTTTAGTAAGCCTATTCATATTAACGTCATGTGCTGCGCCTGAAGAGGCTCCGGAATCTGTTGGTATTGATCCAAACACGATTGTTTCCGGCAGCTTTTCTAATTATGACAATTTGAGTGTGACCGGAACAGGGACTCTGTTTTTTACAGATGTTTTAGGAACTTCCCGTCGCGCTTTTCAACTTAAAGCAAGCTTAGACAGTGTTTCTACAAGCTGGGTGGAAGTGATTTTCTATGGAAGCAACTCTTCCTTCCCAGGTACTGACGGCATTTCTATTTATTTTCATCGTAACGGCGCCAGCGTTTCTTCCATCGTGATGTTTGATAATGCAGCTTCGTCAGTCACTGCCACGAATCTAGCCTATTATTTCCCAACGGATTTAGATCTTATTATTGAAGTTCATAATGATGGAACTAAGGCGAGACTTCTTGTCTGGCGCAGAAACATGGTTTCTTACGTCGCAGCTTCTGCAGACATTGATACCAACCGTCCAGGGGATTTGGCGTCTGCTATGCCCAACACAGTGGGCTCTGGTGCGTTCTTAGGTTTAAGAATGCAATCAGCGACAGTCACCTCTGCGAAAGTCATTTCAGCAAAAGTGACGGATTAGAATAATTAGACTTAATTCAACCAATCACAAGTCAGACTAAGACCCATGTTGTTTTGGGAAGAAGGTTTCTTGCCTTGGCGTGACTGATCCGCGATGTATCCTAGGATTTCTGCCATTTTCGAACGCCCCGCCCAGATATTCCATTTTTCTGGCTTTTTCACCCAGATATATCTAAAGCAAGCGCCTTCCGCCAAACCATCCGGAGCTTTACCGTAGCGAAGGATGTACATGAATAAAGGCTGCAGCTCGCTGGTTTTCAGTTTTCCTGAATTCAACTGATCTTTAGCCACGTCCATGATGATGCCTTTAAAAGCAGGATATGCTTTTAAGCCCTCGGAAGTTTCTATGTAGCCGTCTTTGTTTTTATCGTAACGGGCAAACACCGACTCAATATACTGAAGAACGTGCGGAGTCAGCGCGATGTCTTCTATCAACGCTTCCTTCTTATCATTGGGTTGATAACCTGCCGCCTTGAAAGCATTGGTCATAAAGACAGCCCAGTCTTCATTGCTTGCATGCTTTTGGAATTTTAAATACTCCGGCGTTGCCGTCATTACTGTTGGCATCGCTTTCTTATAGGCTTTTTGCGCACAGGCGATGCTGACGCTATCTGAATTTGTGATCTGGCGGCCATTGAAGCACTCTTGGATCAGGGTTTCGCGAAGCATGTTGTTGATGCGAACACCCGACCAAATCATACCCACTAATGTGCTCAACTCGGCCTGGGAAGCAAAGTTATTTCCATCCGCGTGCGGAGTGAAAAGATTGGCTTCTAAGAAACGTGATTTTACGAAGTTCACGCTTTTTTTATCAATGAATCCTAAATCAACAAGGGCTGGAAAGACCTTAAGGAAAGGCTCTTGGATTTCTTCTAGCGAAGCACCTTTATAAGTCTTAATCGCTTCAAGGTCCTTAGAAACGGAGCGGATCAGAATGCGCGCCAAACTGCGATTCATATTTAACTGGCGCAGACTTTTTGCCGTGTACAGTTGCACAAAGCGGTTTGAAATAATAAGGCGACCCTGTTCGTCGACCGTGTGCGTGACGGGTCCTTGCACCGCCAACTGAATTTCATGAAGTCCTGAATACAATGGCGTCGTTTCATTCACTTGCGACTTTTCTTTTTCTAACAAAGAAATCAAGTCTGCCGTATTTAAACCTTCTTCAGGCTTCCAATTCTGCACAAGTTTAGAAATGAAAAGTTCAGTATCAAGCCACACCTGGGCTTCTTGGCGCAGAACCTCTACAGAACCCATGGTTAAAGCATTAGGAAGAGTTCCTTTAATTCTTTGTTCCGGGAACACTAAAATATTATTCACAAGTACATCTACAAAGCCTTCAATCGACTTCGCAGTAAGCTTATCAGGAATGAGCCCGACTTTGCCTAAGTGGCCCACCAATTTTCCTAGCTCTTCAGCAGAAAAATTCGAGGCTTTTTTAGCAGCTAAAAGATCACGCAAAATATTAAGGCTTTGATTCGCCAAAATAGACATGTAACTAACACTTAACGGTTCTTCCAAATTTCTTTCAGAAAGGAAGTAATCATAATACAAGAAATCTGTGTACACTCGCGCCGCGAAACTAAGCAAAGTGCTCCAGTGACCTTTGCGAAGCGAAGAATCATTGCCGCCGAAAATGATCTTTTTTGCATCAATCACTAACGGAATATACGGCTCCATTTTTTCCGAAATCTTCTTTTCGGCGAAACCGCCATATAAAGACTCGATTTCCCGCATCAGACCTTTGACGTCATTGATGTCGTAGGTGCCTTCAAACAAACTGCCAGCTTCGCGGACGGTCGCCTCTAAGACGAACTGAGATTCCATAAAAAGTCGTTGCGCTTCTTCAGCTTCATAAAAACTTGGATCCCATTCACGACCATAAATCGTGTAGAAAGGAAGAAATCGTTCGACAAGAATTTTAATACGACTGACTTTTAAGCGAGCCGTTTCAAAATCGCGTGCAGAAAATGAATCGACACTGCCGCCAAAGAATAAAGCTTTGACCTTCATACCTTCAAGGACCAAGCCTGGTGAAACCTTAAATTCCGGCCATACGACAGCCAGGGTTTTTAGTAAGTCTGTGACTTCGTCGCGAGATACGACTTCTTCAGGCTTTTCCGCCACCAGATCTTGAAAAACCGAAAGGACATCTTCCACCGTGCGAGAAAGGTAAGAAAGTCGATACCCCGTCCCAGTCTCTGGAGCTGATTTAATAAAATAATGATAACGAAGATACTGAACATAGCCCCGGGCACCTAATAAAGCAAAGCGGCGCCACTCATTCGGAGTGATAGAGTTTTCTTGGCCTCCGGCTAATGCCTTCTTTACTTTCTTCACGAGCGGCATATAACGCGCGATGATTTTTGGAAACTCCCACTTTTCTTTAAAGAAGGTTCCCATTTCTTCCATCAAAAAGACGAAGTCAGAAAGTTTATAGGTCTGGCCATTTTTTTCGATCAGTGCCGCCAAAGTACGGGCGGCATTTTGCACCTCACGGTTGGCATCTTCAAAGTAACGAACATCCCGTTGAATGTTATTGGCTTCCGTCACTGACCAGTTCAGCGAAAGCACCTTCATATAAGGATTTAATTTTATCGTGATTTCACGAAGGCTTTTCGTCAGAACTAAAATCTTATCAAGCTCAGCCCGTGAAATGTAATTTGGGCTGCCACCTAGGAAAAGCAGCTTCACCTTCATGAATTCCGCCTGCAGCGCAGGTGAAATAGGTGGATCTTCAGATTTTGCTAAAAAGTTGTTTTCTAAGAAAGTAGCCAGTTCTTGGGGAGTATAGCGGTCGGCAGAACGCCCGCGCACGTAACGCTTGAATTTTTCAATGGCGCTATCGATGCAAATCCATGTGGCTTCAAGCTCCTCGGTTTTTGCGTCACCAAGGACGAAGGCTTTTATAACAGGCTTTGCTTCCGTTAAACAATCCGTCCCACCGAACTCTTGACTTTGCGGTGGAGGAGGCGCTTCCCCGACTTTGCTGTCACAAGCAGACAGCCCCAAGAAGGCTGCAGTCACAAGACTTATGGTTTTAAAGCTCCAATTTAGCTTAGAAAACATAAGTCATCCCTCCATAGACGCGATCATTGGCGCGATATTGATTTAAGAAACTAGAGGGACTGAAGGTTTCATCTTGAACCCCCAGGATGTCGCCCCCCATAACCACGGCCCATTTTTGCGATGGATAATACAAAAACTCTGTATTCAACAAAGAACCACGCTGATCATAATCGTAAAGATACTTAAAGCGCGTCACGAACGGACGTCGGAAGAAACTAGCAAGCTGCCCTTCAACGCCGAAAGATAAAGCGTTGGTAAATTTAAGCCGCTTATCAAAAAGCGTAAAGTCATCAGGTTGACCTGTTGAAAGTATATCAACGATGCCACCGCCCACGACTTTTAAATACTCAATTTGGAAAGACAACGTTTTGCTAAAAATATTTGCTAAAGAAAAATCCAAAGACGCTGAATACGCTTGCAGGGCTTTGATTTTTTGGATGGACCAATCTGGATCCGGAAGCTTTTCTAAAGGCTCATCTTGCAAGTAAGAGATCGTGCCGCTGACAGAGTTGTACGAATAACCAAAGTCCACAGAGGAGATTGAATGGTAGGTCACGACGGGTGATACGGTCACGTCCACTTCGTCTTCAGAAACGTCTTTGAAATTTTGACGTTTTAAAATCAGCTCGTTCACCGGTAAATATCCCGCACTGACATTCAACCAAGGACCCTTGTCTTTATCTCCGACGCGGACCATGAAGGCCCCGCCTGGATTGGCCACGAGCTTTGCTGTTTCTGGGATGTCCAAGTCATAGCTGATGGTATTGATGCGGTTGTTGAAATCATAATCCCTAGAGGGGGCACGGTACCAGCGGCTGTCTGCCACCAAGCCCCCGCCTTCCTCGCGGATATCAGGCCCCATGTTCGGAATAAACATGGGTGTCACAAATCCAAGGACTTCAAGTTTTTGCGTATTATAATCTAGAAACAGGCCCGTTAAACCTTGTTCTTCAGGGCGAAGGGCGTCGATAGAAAACGTCGGCTGCCAAAGACCTAATTGCCAGCGTTGATCAATTTCACTCCAGGATTTCTTTTTGCGACCTACGAAAGTTTTAAAATCAGAATTGCCGTGGGACCCAGCATACAGTTCATGAACGACGAAATGGGACTGCCCTTTAGTAAAAAAGGTTCCGCCAGAAATATCACTAGCAAAATCCATCCACGAAGTTTCTTTAACTGCAGAAAGCCGCGCTGAAAGTAATTGGCTGTAGGTTAATTGGGATGCTTCCGCGATGGGAGTCAGATATTGCATCCCCTCCATACGGACCTGTCCATACACTTGGGCCTTTGATGACGGTGCCATCGGCTCTTCAAGTACACTGACGCCCAATGCAAGCTTTTGTAAGCTTGGGGTTTGGGCCTTTGCTTTTGTGGTTACTGCAAGACAAAAAAGCCCTGCCGCAAGATAGGTTTTAACCCTCACATCCGCCTCTGGATAAAAGTCCAGCCGATAGAGAATAAGAAAAGCCTGGAGGAGTCAACGGAGCCACGCGTTGTTTTACCCCTAATGCAACCTGTTCGAGATGATGGTAAAAATACCCTGCTAAAGTTGAAAATTATACCGTTAAAAAATCCTCAGAAAACGGATGTTTTAGAGTAATTGTTCAAGCAGCCATTGGGGGTCATCAATAGGGATATCGTGGCCAGCCCAAGGATGCATGTGGGGCTTCAGTTCCCAGGCATGGGCAATTCGCAAAGTGCAATGCGGGGACACCAATCGATCACCATGACTTCCAATCAAACGAACATCACCCGGAGCTTCTTTGGGAAAACGAAACTGCGATGCTGCCGCCAACTGCCTTAAAATGTTTTGCATCTTCACTGGATATCGATCGGAATAGGCCACCATTCCCAACATTTCAGCTTCGCGGCGATCGGCACTGTTGACGATCATGTTTAAAATCGTATTTTCCCAGATCAAAGCTTGGTTTGAACTTAATAGGCGCAGCGACTTCACCACGTTTATCGGTTGAAAGCGATGATAGAAGGGTGAAAATCCCGAAGAGCTGGTGCACACCAAAAACGCCTTGTTAATTTCGTGGGGAAATTCCCGCATCCACTCGACAGTGACCATGGCCCCTAAAGAAACCGCGAGGACATTGAATTTTTCATTTTTTTTAACAAACTCAGAACGGGAGCGAAGGTCTTTGACGTAGTCACCTATCGTCGTTGGACTCACCTCTTCATTGCGGGTTCCGTTTCCTGGCAAATCAATAAATTCAAAGCGGTCTTGGGGAAAACGCTCTTGGATTTTTTCTGCAAACGTCCCCCAGTGTCCCACACCGCGAGCAAGGCCACGAAGTAAAAGCCAGTTTTTAGGATGGTGTTGTTGCATACCAAAGCTCCTTAGCACGTTGCAAAGATTGCTGTTGCTTTTCACCTTCCCCATGAACCCAAGCGTGAGGTGACGAAATAGCGCGAATTAAAAATTCTAAAAGAGTATTGTGCCGGCGTAAAATACGCTGTTCACGATGGGCTTTCACAGGATTGAAAGGCCCATCCGCCGTTAAAATCTGCATTGGGTTTTTTTTGACCCACAACCAAGAACCCATTTCTAAGCACAGCGGTAAATATTTTTGGCTGCTATTTTGTGTCGTGTGCTGATCGTAAATATAATCCCACAAATCACCATGGGTTGTATAACTTTGCGACTGAGGTTCAATCTTATAAAAGTGATGGGGGTAAGTGCGGTCCATTAGCTTTTTAAACTCAAAGGCCATGGCTAAATCCGGAAACGGTTTCACCGTTTTTGCGTAGGGAAACCACAAGCGATCCTGCATGCCAAAACCTGAATGAATGTCTAAGGTGATTGCTAGCGAACTGTCTTTGATTTCTTTTGTGACCGCATCCACCAGCGCTTGCGCTTCCACTTCCATGGGAGCGCCAAGCTTGCCTCTGTACCAAGGCAGTCGCGGCGACACACGCTGACCCCCTACCCACCGCGCTGGATTTTCTGCTTCAACAGGGGAATTCCTCATCAAATCCACACCGCGTGGATTGCATCGAGTGCGTTGATAAATACCGATCGGATTTACGGTCGGTATAAAAAAAATGCGAATTTTCTGTAAAGTTTTTTGCAGGTTTTCATCCCACAAAGAAAGTTCTGCCACAGAATTCATAAGTGCGATGCAGACTTGGGCGCCGATTCTTTCAAGACCGTGAACACCACCCACAAAACCTATTACCGGGGCCGAAGGATACTCACTGCCGAACGTAATTTTACATATGGGCAAACTTAGGTTCCCGCTTTGGCTGCGCGCCAAAACCTCCACCCGGGCTTGATCGCCCAAGCTTTGCATTCGTTCTTCAATTTGTTGGAACTCAAGCAAGGTCTTCATTGCTCTATACTCAGTGAAATATTTGCGGACTCCAACGGATAACGCTCGCTGCCAAATGCGCGCGCCTTGCGCCAGTTAGTTAAGAGGAGTAATCTTCCTTCCATTAGGAGAACGAATATGATGAGTCTTGAAAGTCTTCTTGAAAAAATGTGGGTTGATTACTGCCAACTGAATCCTGCTGCAAAAAGAATCTATGATCTTTTCGTCGCCAAGGGCGAAACAGTTTTAAATGATCACATCGCCCTAAGAACTTTTAATCATCCGCGCCTTGGTATTGAATCCCTTGCTAAGCACTTTAAAAAATTAGGCTATGTAGAAAAAAACGATTACGTTTTCGTAGAGAAAAAACTTTACGCAAAACACTATGAGCATCCAAACACAGACATGCCGAAGATTTTCATCAGCGAACTTGAACTTGAAAAAGTGTCTCCGTTTGTACGTGATACTGTGAACAAACTTGTAGACCAAATTCCTCAGTCGGTGATCGATAGCGAAACTTTTGCGATGAGCGGTCGTCCATGGCCAATGACATATTCACTATATTCTGAGCTTGCAAAAGAAAGCGAATACGCTTCTTGGGTTGCGGCCTACGGTTTTAGACCCAACCACTTCACAGTGAATATCAACAAACTTAAGAATTTTGACGACATCACTGAGCTAAATGATTTCATTAAAGCCAACGGATATGTATTAAATAAATCCGGCGGAGAGGTAAAAGGCACCAAAGCCGATTACTTAGAGCAAAGTTCGACCATGGCTTCTGAAATCCCTGTCCAATTCGACGATGGAACCCACAATATCCCGGGTTGCTACTATGAATTTGCGAAACGCTATCCACTTGAAAACGGCAAACTGTACCAAGGGTTTGTGGCTAAATCTGCTGATAAGATCTTTGAATCTACGAATAAGATGCAGTAGTTTTAAAATAAAAAAAAAGGCGGGATTCCCGCCTTTTTTTATTCGCCCTTAAGCGATCTTTTTTATAAGTTTATTTTCAGTTTCTTGATCCGCTTCTTGGTTTTTCCAGGACGGATGAGCTTGTAAGAAAATATTCACAAGCTGTGAATCAAACTGAGTGCCCGAACAGCGTTTTAATTCTGCATAGACAACATCCATGGGTAAACCTTTACGATAAGCCCGCGTCTGTGACATCGCATCGCAGGTATCAACCACTAGAATGATTCGCGCAATCAACGGAACTTCATCACCTAATTTTTTATCAGGATAACCAGTGCCATCCACACGCTCATGGTGACCGCGAATACCTGGCAGAATTTGCGCAAAGAAATCATGTTTCGCCAAGGGCTTTACGATTTCTTCGCTTAAAACAGGATGACTGTTCATGATGCGGTATTCATTGTCGTCTAATTTTCCCGGCTTAGAAATGATAGATTGGGGAATTCCCATTTTACCAATGTCGTGAAAAAGGCCTGCAAATTCTGCAAGCTTTTGCTGGTATTCATTTAAGCCAGCATCACGGGCAAGCTTACGCGACATCTCGCCCACGCGACAGCAGTGCGCGAAGGTCGCTGGATCAACGATTTTCAGAGATTGCATCAGCGCCTGCGCAGCCTCATAGGCCCATGCAGGAACATCCCCAAAGGATGATGACATTAAAACTCCTTTATCACTCTGATTTTTTCGGTTTTTAAAAACAAAACTTAAATTAAAGAATAAACTTCGCGTCTCATCTTGAGACAACTTCCCGTTGACATCACTATTAAGCGTTGAAAGACTTTTAATGAGCATCCGAAATCAAAAAGGTGGTTATGAAAAAGTATTTACTGGCCCTAGCCGTTTTCAGTTTTTGTTCCGCAACTTACGCACAAAAGATCAAAGTTCGCAAAGTAAAGGGCAAGCAAGCTGTCGTTGAATTTTCGGGTGCCACCCTTGAATCAGGCCGCGTTTATGAACTTGCACCTGATGAATTCGGTGAATCATCGGTCACAACGTCTTCAAGAAATTACGTCATCAGTATCGAAGGTTTGATTCAAAGCCTAAAATCTGACACATCGGGAGCTGAAAATGAAATGGACATTTCTTTAACTGCGCGCTTTGGTTGGAATCATGGCTCCTATGAATTTGGCCCATTAGGGTCCTACACTTCTGATGCAGAAGGCGCTACCACGACAACTTTGATCAGCGGCGGTGGTTTTTTTGACTACAACTTGATTGCAAATACTCCTGGCGAAGCTTTTATTTATGGCGCTGGAGGCGCTGGAACATTCGGGCAGTATAATGACGGATCTAACGCTTCCACTGTCATGACCTTCTTTGGTGGTTTGTTCGCGAAGTGGTTTCCTACCGGCAGCAATGTGGGCTTTAGAATTGATGGTGGCTATTTATATGGAAAACTTACGGGAGATGCCTCAACAACTACGACGGGCTTTAAAGCAAGTTTGGGCTTGCTAGGATACTTCTAGCCAGCGCCTAATCGATGAACTTATGTAAGTGACCGTATTCTTGGCGATTCAAGTTATATTCTTGCTGAATCGCCCCTTCAAGTCCCGCCATTAAATCTTTGTGCTTTTTATTTAAAACCAAGTGCAAAGGCACGCGATCATAAAAACTGCGTGACGTTGAATAGCTTTCATCCAGGTTTAATGCATCAATGGCGCTTTCAGAAATGATAACGAAATCAACCCGTTTTGCGTCCAACATCTTTAATGCCGCTTGAATTGTCGGAACTTCAATAAGACTCAAGCCCCGCTTTTTTTCTTCATCGGCGGTAGAATCATTATTTAGAATTTTAAGTCCTCGAAACTTAGTCAAGTTCGCTTCGTCGAAAACTTTATTTGTTCTTAAATACACCACTCGAAAAATGGAATGACCGATGGGCTTGTGCGAATAGATCAATTGATTGTGATCATCGCTTCTTTTGCGTAAAAGCTCCCCGTCAAGATCGCCTGATTGAATAAGCATTTTTGCGCGTTTCATCGGTGTTTGAACAAATTCAAATTGGACGCCATTCACTTTCCCGGCGATGCGATACAGACGTTCTAACTGTTGAAAAGACACCAGCGCACGCGATCCTTCAGGCACTGCAAGCCTAAGAATTTTGCCCTGAGCAAACGTCAGAACTGGAAAGAATAAAAAACAAAGAAACAATAAACGCATACACCTACGATAACACACGGACATGTTTACAAGGATCATTTAATCCTGAAAATAGCGACCAGCGGGCGTTCTAAGCCACAAAATGACAAAAAACAAACCTTAAGACAGCAAAGAATCAACCCTGACAAAAAAATAAAAAAGGCCACCGAAGTGGCCCCTTTTATTCTGAGTAATCTTTTTTATTTTGAAACTACCAAGAGAATGAAGCGTCGTCATAACCCCAGTTCGCTAACGCCTTTTTATACATGCCTTTCATGAATTTTTGCGCTTGGTGAGGTTTCAATCCAAGTGCTGAGGCAGATCTGTTTGTAAGATCTTGCATCGCTGCTTTATCACCCAATGAAAGGTCTTTCACCGCTGCTAAAGCATCAGAGAACTGAACACCGAATACAGCCTTGAAAGTTTTATCCATATCTTTTTCTGAAGTTGCTCCACGATCCGCCGCCGCTACAGCCCAAGAATTCAAAGCGGACGCCACTGCCACAGCTTTGTCTTGTTTGAAACCGTATTCGTTCATTAGCTTTTGGGAAGCCATTTTCACAAGTTGTTTATTAGCGTCTGAATTTAAAGCTGCGAAATTCGTGTCTGAGGCTTCGCTAGAGGCTTCATCATTGATCGCCTGACCGTAATTTCCTTCACCAGAATTTGCGCTGTAAAGAACGCCATTTTTACCTAGCCAGTATGTCCCGTTAGTCACATCTTCCCAGTGAAGACCCGTTGTACCAACACCGATCGTGTTACCACCCACGTATCCTGCGAATTCATGAACACCAGCGTAGTATTGGAATTGACCAAGATCATTGTAAACAGCCGCTTTACCGCTAGAATCAAATTCGACATACCAAAGATCATCAGACCCGTGTCCCGAACGACCGTAGTGAGGATCATCCGTCACTTTAATTCTTTGACCATTAGATTCTAGGAACGTACAGCCTGGTGAGGCTTCTTGTGTATGACAGATGTCACCGTAAACAGTTTCGTAAGGATAATAAACGACTTGGCCTCCACCACCGCCGCCTCCACCGCCTCCGCCACCGCAGGCAGCAAAGCTTGTAGCGACTACAGTTGCAACGAAAAGTCTTAAGCCATTTTTCATATTTTGGTTCATGTGGTTCTCCCCATTTTTCCCTCCTCTTAAAAGCCCGGGGCCTAAGAGGTCAAATTAAGATAGTCAAATCCGACACCAGTCCGATTGCGAATCCCTACTTTGCAAAAAGTGGTACCAACTTTTTTGACACCGTTGGGGTATTTTGAAGAAAATTGCGGCAGAAATGGGTTCATGACTCGGGAGGCTGAAGAAGAAGTGGGGGCGTTCTGCAACCACTTAGGGAAAAGTATTATGCAGATGCAATAGAAAGCACCATAAGGCAAAGGGCGCACAATATGACTATTTTTAAAGACATAAGGGTCTCCGGTTACATCTTCCTTAAGCGCGTAAACCCGCAATTGCTGCGGGTTTTGCGTCTTTAGACCTTGATGGCTTACTTACAAAGAGCCTTATAAAAAGCCAGCATCGCCGACTCTAACTTACCGCGCTCTTCTTCATCAACCACGAAAACTCCCAAGGCTTTTGTTTCAATTGCACCGATGCGATCGACAACATCAGGAGCATAGAACTGACCAGAGCGACCGTTATAGAACACGGACCAGTCACGCTCTGGAGCATTAGAATCATAAACTGTAAAATCGATAATGTTGTTACTAAGGCGCTTAAAAGACTTCACCATTACGATGTGTTGCAATGTGCGACCCGCGCGCAAATTGATCAAAGTTAAACGCTTCCCACTGGCATTACGAATGATTTGTTCGACTGTTTCAGCATTTTTTCTTTCAGAACGTTTGCCCGAGCCCATGCCCATGCCGATATTACCGAAGCGGAAAAAGTGATTTGCTTGGTTGGCTTCGATTTCATCACGGAAGTGGCGACGAACAACATAGCCACCAACGTTTTGATCGTATCCATCCATCAGCTTATTCCAAAGACCATTATAGTTGTTGCGGCTGTCACGAAGATTGCCTTCTTCAACGGCGAAGACACTAAAATAAGGAAGTTTAACTTCAGAAAGTCTATTGCGGTTTTCATCAACGGTGTTGGTTTTAGCTTCAACTACTCTTGCACCGCGGACCATATCTAAAACGACAGGAATACGTTCTTGCATGCTGCGCGCACCAGTGGCGTTATAGCGGGCCATATAAGAAACCATACGTTGGGTCGATGAAAGCGCCCAGCACCCTGCAATGGTCGCCATGCCTGATTTAAAAGCCCAATTCTGAATGGGCATATTACGATTAGCATCGAAAGCATCGGCGCGGATGGCGCGATAAATATTATCCACACTTAGATTTTTGCAGGAAAGATTCTGAACTAAAGAATCATTCACCGTCTTTGTGTTCATATTAACAGTGACCGCATAAGCTTTATCAGCAGTCGCTAATAAAGAGCTCACTAAGCCTGCAACAAATAAAGAAGAGAGTTTTAATGCTTTCATCCAACGTCCTTTTTTAATTTTCCAACGTGATGGACTTAAGCAATTCGCACTCCAAGGTGAAAAAGGGTTATATTGAATCTGGCCTGTCTAAGAATTAAACAGGGGCCCCGGATGGGCCCCTTTAAGTGGCATTCGACTAGTCTTTTAAGCTGGTGGAAAAATTAGAAGTTAATACCTAATCCCACTGTGCCGTAGAAGGTGTTTAACTCGGCCTTTTGATTTACAGAAGTATCAGTAAAGCCGTAACGTTTCATACCAAATCCAGCTTCACCGAAAAAACGTTCGGACCAAAGAACTTTACCGTGGAAGTTTAACGACATCGGCGCATTCAGTGTGACATTTGCATTCATCGGAAGTGCGTAATAGATGAATTCCATGTCCACCCATTTTGGATAACGCATAAGTGGGATTAAATTGAATAGATCATCAAAAACTTTCGGCATTGAGCGTGCCCAGAAAGCGCCCGCACCCACCATGGGTGCTACGGCTTTACCGAAGGTCACGTTTTGATATGAAAGCATCCCCCCGACGGTTTCATCGCGGCCCCATAAACCCGGCGTATAGCGCCACTTTAAATCAAGAGTCATAACGGCAATACCGGCCGTTTCTGTCGTGCTGACATCCATCTTATTAAAGGATTGGAAGTACTTAAAGCTAGCACCCCATCGTTGACGAGACAGCCAATAGTTCTGCCAGCCGAAAAGATCTTCAAACCATTGGTTGTAGGCGACTTCGCCCATGATAATCAGCTTGCCTGCCGCTTGCACGCCTGAAAAACGACCCGACAATTCGCGCGGATAACCTTTAAAGATTTCATAGTAAGACTTATAAGCTTTGCCGTCAGCCGTGACATTCAAGTAAGAGCGGTTGATTTTACCACGTTCCGTGGCTTTAAAGTTCCAAGTGAATGCAGCGGGATCCTGCGGATTCAGATCCACTGAATTCTGTTCCGAGTTGACCTCTGCCACGGGCTGCTTACGACCGAAAAGTTTCACGTTATCGATGTAAGTTCCTGCGGGCGTTTGGTTATGCAAGTAAACGCGGCTTTGCGAACGTGGAATTTCATTTAGTTCAAAGCGCTGCTTAAAGACCCCACCACCTTGCCCCGGCAAATATATTTTTGGGTCATCCTTTTTTAAAGCCATGGCCCAAAATTTACGAGGGTCCCCGATAGTCGCTTCAAATCCCAGCAACTTAGTCAGCTTCCCGTATTGATCTGGATTTAAAATAATAGAACGCCCGATCGGACGAGTATCATAACCAACAATTCTAAGAGTGTCTGACTTTTTTGTGTCAGCGATATCCATTAGTTCGACTTTGTTTGGCAAAGTGACGAACTCATAGGATTCACCCGTAGCAAGTTCAGCGAAAAAAGAAGTTGGCATATCAGCCGCAACAGGAACAGAGGCCTTCGGCTTTGCTTCTTCGTTCTGCACCAACACCCGCGGAGCGACCGGATCTTGACGCATTTTTCCCATCACGACATTTTTACCAGAAGATTTTGCACCATAGCGTTGCGAGCAAATTTTTGTCGAGTTGTTACCCGTAGTTTGCGTCACACAGAAGCGAAACGCTTCCTTTTGCCCCCAGAACGGCGCTTTCACGGACTCAACATCCTGAATAGCATATTGGGAAGCAAAGATACCACCACGCAAAGCTTTTGCTGGAACACCTTTGCTAACAAGTCCTTTGCGCCAGTCTTCAAGTTGCTTTGCCCAGTTGGCTTGATCTTCTTTTGTAAATGAATAAGTCCATAGCACGGTGCCCGTGCGTGAAATCATCTCTAAGGTTCCATGGGACATCAGCGATTGGGGCCATGACATGATCAATGCCACTTTTGCTGCCTCGCTGCTGCCAAGAACTTGGTTTAACTGCGAGTGAGTTTTACCCAAAGGTAAAAGGGCGAAGAAAAAGTTTTTTTCGTTTAAAGTGACGTTTCCGATCTTTAAATTTTTCCCGTCGCTTAAGTCATACTCAAGCTCCATCGGAGGCAAGATCACTCCGTTATCCAATTGATCAAAATAAAGCGGCTTGCTGAAGTTTTTAGTTGCTGCGGTTTTGAGCAAAGATCTTTGCGGAGCAGGAACTTCTTCCTGACTTGCGGTTTCGGCGGCCGCCGGGGCTGCTTTCTCCTCCGCTTTTTCCTGTGCTAGAGCCTGAGAACTAAATGATAAAAGAATGGAAAGTACCAGATGCTGCGCAATATTCACGATTCTTCCTCGCTGATGTTCCATATGTTTACATTTTAGGGAATGCGAGTGAAAGAACAAGCTAAAACATTGGACTGTCTGGGTTTTTCGGATTATTAATCCCTTGATGTAATGACAAGGAGATTTATGTCTGCCGCCCGTACCGTTTACCACATGAGAGTCACCGAAATTATCGATCACACCCCTGGAGTGCGTGAGTTGGTTCTGCAAGCAGAAACTCCCCAAGAATTTAAATTTAGAGCTGGTCAGTTCGTGATGTTGAACGTTCCTCAAGGCGAAGCAAAACCTGTCTTGCGTGCTTATTCAATTGCATCTGACGACCGCATCACTAATGGCTTTAGATTGTTGTTTAAATACGTTGAAAACGGCATCGCCTCGACTTTCGTTTGGAGCTTGAAGGGTGGTGAGCTGATCAACTTCACAGGTCCTTTCGGAAAAGTATTCTTCCAAGAACCACCAACAGAACAAATCGTATTCCTAAATACTGGCACTGGTCTTTCTCAACATATCTGCTATCTGCTTTCTAAAAAAGAACAGTACCCGAATCTGCGTTATCGCATGTTGTTCGGCGTGCGAACTGAAAAAGATATGTACTATGAAAAAGAAATGGCAGCATTAGAACAAGAACTTAAAGATTTCAAATTTGAGTTCGTCCTAAGTCGCCCGCAGGATGACTGGAAAGGTAAAAAAGGTTACGTGCAAAACTTCCTTTCTGAATTTGACTACAAAAATATCCCGACGACGTTCTACCTTTGCGGTAACGGTGGAATGATCAAAGAAGTAAAACATCAACTTATCGAGGTTGACGGCATCGATAAGACCCGCATTTGGTCAGAAGCGTTTGACTAAACCCAGAGCCGCCCTAGAGTTGATCTTTGCTGGGCTTCTCTGGGGCTTCGGCTTTGTCGCCACGGCCTGGGCGCTGAAGGCATTTACTCCCGCTGAAATTTTAGTTTATCGATTTATTGTGGCGGTCTTTGTAGGCGAGATCATGTATTTCGCCGCCAAAGGAGCCAACTTCACTACGATCCGTGAAGAACTCTTTCGCGCCTTCCCTGCCGGATTCTTATTAGCAACGATGTTGCTGTTACAAACCATCGGATTAAAATATACGACCGCGACTAAGAGCGGATTCTTAACAAGTCTTTACGTTATAATTGTTCCCATACTAAACGCCTGGTTCTTTAAATCCCCCAGCAACTGGAAAAATTATGTTCTGGTGTTTGTCGCTTTAGCAGGAACGTTTGTTCTGATGGATGCGAATCTTGCCGGCATCAATGTCGGAGATCTTTGGACCATTGGTTGTTCGCTGATTGCCGCTTTTCATATTATTTATATCGGCAGAACTTCCCCGCATGTGGGTAATGCTTTTCGTTTTAACAACTTCCAATCCATGTGGTGCTTGGTTGTTTTAACTCCGCTTCTATTTTTTCAGGAAAAAGTGACTTATCAAAGTTCTGATAACTTAGCGTGGATCGGCATTGCTGTTTTGGGAATTGCTTCAAGCGTGATTGCTTTTTATCTGCAGGTCAGAACGCAGAAGATTTTGTCGGATTCAACGGCAAGCATGTTATTCCTGTTGGAATCCCCGTTTGCCGCGCTGTTTGGATATTTGCTATTAAGCGAGCGCCTAAGTCCGTTTCAAATGACCGGCGCCGCTTTAATTATGGTAGCCGCTATTCTGCAGATTCTTTGGGAGCCTTCTTCAGAGACCACACAAACGACGCCGCAATCAAAACTGCGCCGCTTAGACCCGTAAACCATTCTGGAATATGCACAAACGGACTAGATAGCATGATCATCGCTAAAAGACCGATGGCATAGAAAGCGCCATGTTCTAGGAAAGCGAATTTCGTTAAAGTCTCTTTTTCTACGAACATAATCGTCAAGCTACGTACGAAGAACGCACCGATGCTTAGACCGATCATGATGATAAAAAGATTGTGAGTGATCGCAAACGCACCCACCACACCGTCAAAGCTGAATGAGGCGTCAAGAACTTCAAGGTATAAGAACATACCGGCACTGGCGCGGTGAACGTCTTTCATTGTTTCATCAGAAGCTTCAAGCCATGAACCGATACCATCCACGATCACATAAGTGATCAAACCCGCCATACCGGCTTTTAAGAATGGCAATGCACTTTCAGAAGGCATGAACTGAGTGATGATTGCAAAAATCACCAAGCACAGAGCCACTTCGATCGCTTCCACCTTACTGCCTAGATAGGCTGTTGGCTTTTCAAGAAATGGAATCCAGTGAAGTTCTTTGCTTTCATCATAGAAGTATTTTAGTGCCACCATCAGTAAGAAAGCTCCACCGAAGGCTGAAACTTCCAAGTGAGCTGATAGCATTAGGTTTGCGTATTCGTCGGGGCGAGTCGCTGCCATCACCAACGCTTCCCAAGGATTGACGTGGGCGATGAAAGTCACGATCGCGAGAGGAAACACCAAACGCATTCCGAAAACCGCGATCAACATACCCCAAGTTAGAAAGCGCTTACGCCACACCGGGGTCATTTGTTTTAAAACCACCGCATTCACAATGGCATTATCAAATGAAAGGGACACTTCAAGCACCGCCAGAACAGTGGCAATGAAAAGAGCCTGCAGACCTGCGCCCACTGTGCCGCCATAGTACTGGCCCACAAAGAAAGACGCGATCAAACCTAGAATTGTAAAAATAAATGAGGTCGTAAAATATTTCATGAAAACTAAAGTTGACGATAAATAGCCAAAGATCAAAGAAAAACACGGCGCACAGCGCGATTGCAATGTGAAATGCCTAAAACACAAGCATATCCCACAGGATCTAACTTCTTACTGTGATTATTTTAAAACGGGCTTTAAAAACTTGCCGGTTTCACTGCGCGCGACTTTAGCAACTTGTTCCGGAGTTCCCGTCGCCACGATCTGACCACCGTGCTTACCGCCATCAGGACCTAGATCAATCACGTGATCCGCAGCCTTCACAACCTCCATGCTGTGTTCAATCACCAGCAAGGTGTTGCCTTGATCCGTCAGCTCTTGGATCAGTTCTACTAGTTTTCTGACGTCATCAAAATGCAAACCTGTTGTGGGTTCATCTAAGATGTATAACGTCTTGCCAGTGCCCCTGCGGGAAAGTTCTTTAGAAAGCTTCACCCGTTGCGCTTCACCGCCTGAAAGGGTGGTCGAACTTTGCCCCAAGGTCATATAATCAAGGCCCACGCGGTGAAGAGTATCAAGTTTGCGATAAATTTGTTGATGATTGCGGAAGAATTCTAAGGCCTCTTCCACGCTCATTTCTAAAACATCAGCGATGGATTTGTTTTTATATTTGATGTTTAAAGTTTCACGGTTGTATCTGCGTCCCAGGCACGTATCGCAAGTCACGAAAACGTCACTTAGGAAATGCATCTCGACCCTGATTTGACCATGCCCTAGGCAGGTTTCACAGCGTCCGCCCTTGACGTTAAAACTAAAGCGGCCTGGCTCGTAACCACGAAGTTTTGAATCAGGTAAATTTGCAAACAAATCCCTGATCATCGGAAAAAGACCTACATAGGTTGCCGGCGTTGAACGAGGTGTTCGCCCAATGGGACGCTGATTGATATCAATGACTTTATCAATCTTATCAAGGCCCTCAATTTTTTTATAAGGTGAAGGTTGGGCTGACGCTTTATAAAAATGTTGGGCAAGAATTTTATAAAGAGTATCAATGATAAGCGTACTTTTGCCAGATCCGGAAACCCCAGTGACAGCAGTGAAAGTTCCCAGTGGAATTTCTAAGTTTACGTTTTGCAGATTGTTGCCAGTGGCACCAATTAATTTTACGAATTCACCGGTTCCTTTGCGACGCTCTTTGGGAACTGGGATGCGCACTTCACCGCTGAGGTATTTGCCTGTTAACGAGTTTGGATTCGCAGCAAGTTCATCGGGAGTTCCCTGGGCCATTTTTTCGCCACCAAGAACACCAGCACGCGGACCTAGATCCACGACAAAGTCAGCAAAACGGATGGTGTCTTCATCATGTTCAACCAACAAGATGGTGTTTCCACGATCTTTCAATTCACCGATAATTCCTAGAAGACGATGATGATCCCTAGGATGAAGACCGATACTTGGTTCATCCATAACATAAAGAACGCCAATCAATGATGAACCCACTTGGGTCGCCAGACGAATACGCTGAGCTTCTCCACCCGATAAGGTTCGTGATGGACGACTTAAGGAAAGATAGCCCGTCCCAACGCGCACCAAATAATCTAAGCGCGCCATGATTTGTTTTACGATTTTTTCTGCGACCAGTTGGTCTTTGGATTTCCAAGAAAGCTTAGAAAGCCATTCGCGCAATTCAACCGTGCCCATATCAGAAAGTTCTGAAATGGTTTTTTCACCGACTTTAATATTTAAAGCTTCAGGTTTAAGACGTGAACCATGGCAATCAGGACAGGCTGATAAATCCATTTCTTCGCCGTCTTCGTCATCTTCTTCCGAAGTTTTTTTGCCTTTATATTTGTAGACGACTTTTTCTAATTTCTTACCGCCCACTTCACCTTCAGAAAATTGTTCTTCTTCTTCAAGGTCAATGGTACCAAGACCGTGGCAAGTTTCACAGGCGCCACGGGGATTATTAAAACTGAATAAGCGTGGTTCCACTTCTGGGAAACTGAAACCGCAAATGGGACAAGCTGAATGCAAAGAGTAAGCTGTGCGTTCACCATTCAAAGTTTCGATGATCACTCGTCCGTTGGCCATGGATAAAGAGGTGTTGATCGATTCTGACAAGCGCAGTTTTAAGCTGTCTTTTAAAATTAACTGATCGATGACCAAGTCTATATCGTGGGTTTTCGTTTTTGCAAGTTTGCTAGCTTTATCTAGCTCAATCATCTTGCCGTCGACTTTGGCTTTAACGAATCCTTTTTTAGCCCAGCGTTGGAACTCTGCTAAGAACTCCCCTTTTTTTCCAGAAGCCATGGGCGCAAGCACGTAAAACTTTGTGCCCATGCTTTTCTTAAACACATCGTCGATAATTTGCTGAGGCGTCTGGCTGGTCACCGGAATATGATGCGTAGGACATTCAGACACGCCCACTTTGGCGTATAATAAACGCAAGTAATCGTAAATTTCAGTCACCGTTCCTACGGTTGAACGAGGATTTAAACTGACTGACTTTTGATCGATGGCGATGGCTGGCGACAAACCTGTGATGGAATCGACTTCTGGTTTCTTAAGCTGCTCTAGAAAGTTACGAGCATAGGCTGACAAGCTTTCGACGTAACGACGTTGGCCTTCAGCGTACACTGTATCAAATGCCAAAGACGATTTTCCACTGCCGCTTAAGCCGGTAAAAACCGTGATCTTATTGCGCGGAATAGTAACGCTGACGTTCTTAAGATTGTGCTCTTTTGCACCCTTTACTATGATTCCATCTTCAGCTTGTGCCATAAGTCCTCATTCTAGGATGAGGACAACACCCGCCGCAAGGTCCAGCCCAAGAAATGCACTGTTCCACACATTTTAATGCTAAATACCGAAGCCGCACCGACGTTTTAAGAAAGCATCAAATTCCGCATCCGTAGCAAAACGAAAATGCACGGCAGAGTCTTGATTTTGATCCGGCCAAAGTTCTTTTAGCTGTACTTGGCAGGACTTACTTCCTTTGGTGATCTTCGCAGTACTACTTCCCAAACGAGGATCTGCTCCACGCTGATTTGCACGAACCATTACACCCGTGCCTTTATAAGTGATTTTTGCCGGCGCCAAAGCCCGCACACCAGAAGTCATAGGACCATCTTCACTGATCACTCCCCCAAGAACTTCTTTTGTTTGCGCGTTGAAAACAACCACTTCACCTGTCGGCAAAGTCACATAGTGTTTGTTATCTTCAGTGCGAATATGCGGCAGGGTTTTTCGGGGGAATAAATGGAATATACTTTCTTGAGTTAAGCTCACCGTACCGTTTGGCATATCGGTGATGGAAAAGCTTAAATCTTGGCGCGCGTTTCCGGCGAAATTAAAACTCCATTCGCGGGAACGGGACGGCGCTTTAGAAACGATGCGATTGGGTCCGTAGTTTCTAAATAAAAATCTGACGGGACCAGAGTTATCTAAATAATTGCATTCTTCATAGTTACCCTCTTGCACCCAAGAACAGCGCGAAGGCTTGATGCCGTGGGGGTTTTTATCCCTGTGCGGAGGATTGATAACTGGTGAATCCGCTTCAGCCGCGTAAACGTTTAAAGAAAAAAGAAGTGCAGATAAAAAAAGACCCCATGATTTTGTCATGGGGTGATTTTAGCTTAAGTGCCTTTTGCCTGGCAACTTGGACAAACTCCATAGAGTTCAAGAATATGGTGAGTCAGAGTGAAGCCAAATTGGTTGGCTACTTTTTCTTGCAGACTTTCGATTGCTTTGTTTTCGAACTCACAGATCTTGCCGCATTTTACACAAGTTAAATGGTCATGGTGACCTTTGGGAGTCAGTTCATAACGAGCTGGCAATCCGCCCATGCGAACTTCAGTAACAAAACTTCCTTCAGTCAAAGTGCGAAGAAAGCGGTACACCGTCGCAAAACCAATTTCAGGATGGTTTTTATTTAACTTTTCATAAAGTTCTTGAGCTGTCACATGGCGACGACCATCGTGAAGAGCTTTAAGAATCGCCATACGTTGAGTGGTTACTTTAAGATTTAATGCGCGAATGATGCGCTTAAGTTCTGATTCGTCGAATTCATCTTCGTGAACGATGATGTCTTCGTCGTGTTGTCTTGGCAGAAATGGAACTGCGTCTTTACCCATGGGTGTACCTCAAAACCATCTTTATAGTAGCTACGCCCTTTAAAGTCCAAATTATTAAGAATCATTTTCAACTGGTTATTAAGTAGCTTGCTCAAAATCGCATTTTAAGAATTAAATACCTGTTTTCACTACCTATTTTCAAGCCAGATTGTTCTGAAATCTTTCTATTCAGGCTATCGTGATTCGAACGAAAATGTGGATTACCAGTAAATAACTGTCCAGACAGATTTGCAATTAGCCTTCAATTTACCATTCCTCTACGGTTATTCGCCTATCCAGAAATTAAGAGGAATTGATGAGAATTTTAAGCATCACGATATTACAGTTGCTTTTACCTTGTCTATTGTGGGCGACTAGCCCCTATTCGACTTCCGAAGGAATGATAACTTCGGGCCACGATTTATCTTTAAATAAATATCGACAGACTTACTTTTATACCAACGGAAACATAGATTCAGAAAAACTCGGAAAACTGATTCGCTTTTTAGAGCACCATAAAAGTTTACTGATGGACTCAGCGAAATTGAATCGCAAAACCAATTTAATATTTACCCATGGTTATGAAAATGACAGAGCTGAAAAAGAAGGTACTGAAGCACAACACGAAGAAGCAGAGGCTATAGCTCCGATCATTTTCGCTTTGGAACACACCCGGGATTTAAAAGCCAACCACTCCAGAATGACGGCTCAACAAATCCACGAAAAAGTTGAAACTGTTCTACTGTTTTTCGCGGCTGGATATACCCCTTATCCGATGAATATGTTCACCAAAGTAAAAGAAAATATAAAGAATTGGGGAGAAAACTTTTTTGAATTTGCAATTGATGATTCTAGCCAAACTCAAGCGAGCAACTTGTTATTAAACGGAAGTTTCGCCGACCAGAAAACATTGCTACAAGCCCGTCGCCGCGGTCTTGATATTTCAACATTAAATCCACCCTCTTCCCCAATTTGGACTGACAATGAAGTGGAGGATTATGATCCTGCGAATGAAGTTTATTTTGGCAAAAGATTTTTCCCGCCAAAGTCAGACTTACTTCCCGTCTTTCACTATGAACGTATGGGAAATGGAACCATAAAATTTAAAACCCATTGGTTTGACGAATCAGAGCTAACTAAAAAAGGAAAGCCTAAGAAGAAAGATGTCACTCTTAGAGTGGGCCGAGAAGCCTATGTCACCCCGGCCGTAAATCACTTGGCTAGAATTATCGGTTATCCTGCTAATCCCACGACATTCAGATCACAAATAAAATTAGAACTGGGCGATACCACCTTTGAACACTTTCTTTCAGAGTGGCGAACGATTCACGGCTTACAGATGAGCACCGCCATGACTCATATTGAACGAATTCATGGCGAAAACGCGGTGATTTTAAAAAACGTGGCCCTTGAAGCTTATCCTGACAAAGAGGACTATCGCAAGATGGGTCCTTTCCGTATGGGGGACAACGGTTTGCGCAATCGCCGCGAATACCGTGCGATGGTTTTGTACAACGCCTTGATCGCTTTGCAGGACGAATACGAATATCAATCCCGGGTCGATGCCATCAGAGATCCAGTCAAAGGATGGCTGCCGATCTTTTTTATTAGCGATACGGGTTCATCTTTAGGAATTTCATTTCTTCCGGATTTCCTTGGATATGTCGGCACAGTGAATATGTTTCCGTGGGAATTTACGAAGGTCTATAACGACAAAGTCCATTTATGGTGGCTATCACTATTTGATCATCGCACTTGGAAAGACACGACCTATAGTGATGTTAAATGGCTTGCGCGCCGAATGGCAAGAATTCAGACCTGGCAAATAGATAGCATAATGGCAGCTTCAGGATTCCCTGCTCCGGTCAGTGCTTTGTATGCAGAGAAATTTAAATCGCGCCTCAATAAAATGATGATGGATTTTGACCTTTACGAAGAAGGGTTCAGACCTCACCGTGTACTTACCCATTCCGAACTTGCCGCCAGGTTTCAACAATATATCAATGAACAGGGACTTCTTAAAGAAGGAGCACAGGAAATACCCGGAAACACATTACCGATTCTAGGAAAAAGTTTTACCCCATTTCAGGCAGTCATCGCCTTAGGCATTAACAAACTCCAAAATAAGTTTTTAGAACTTTTTAATCCCGCGACCCACGGAAAAGGAAATTTCGTTATCGATATAGGAACGGTGGATGTTCAGGGCGGATTTTCTTTTGCTGCTTCCCGTGCCGTGAGCGTCAACCCCGAACTAGGGCCTGGGCAAAAGCGTTATTTACTACAAGATAAAATCAGCATCAGCCTTCCAATTGGCTTAGTCTCTGATCGCATCACCACTCCCCTGGGTTTGTATTACACTTACACTTTTGAATATTTTCATAGCGTATCAACTTTGCAAGAAACTGGGACAAAACGTTTCTTTGCACTGTTGAATCCTTTTAGTATTTATGAAATTCGTCGCAATTTAAGAACCGGCGAACAGCTTTTTGTTACTCATTCGATCGGCGCTTCCATTGGCAAATCCAAAACCAAAATAATTGATGACATTCAGATTGACGCAGCTCTTTTAGGTTTAAGCATTTCAGCGATTAAAACGATATATTTCGCCAAACCCCATGACACCTTATTGGAAGTATCCACCGATCACATAAAAACAGCAGCAATACAAAGCGGTCTTGATGTTAGAACTTATTTACGTTTAGCAGCCCATGCTCGCGCCACCCGAGCAAAAAGAACTTACCGTCTTTATCGTGTAGACACTTTAAATGAAACAGAACAAGGACAGATGCACTTACAAGAAGCTTTTGACACAGCCTTAATTCATAACGACTTCAATTCATTAGACAAGCTTATTACACCCCATGAACTTAATGATCTATCTCGAAGTAAACACTTTCAATTAGGTGCGGTTTTTTGGAATTACGGTTCCGACACTGGCGTAAATGCTGTTGAGGCCAATGGACAGCCAGTTATACTAGCCCATAAAAATCGCGCCTATGACAGATCCTTTGGCAGAGTCTGGACTGAAAAAACAACGACCGGAAGGTTTGATAGTGCCTTTAATTTCGTCGGTAACTTTTGGGGCGAAGGACAATACACCAGCATTAATTTAGAAGGAACTCCCGAAAAAGGAGGACGAAATTTTAAAGAGTTGGAAGTTATCATTAACATTTCAATGTTTGATAATTATTGCACCCGCAAAGAATTTGAAAATGATTTCAAAGAATTTTTCGCAGAACGCTCTGGAATAGATAACTACATCCGTTTTTATATGCCCGCTGAACTTGGTGTTTATCCTGAACTTCACGGCACCATGCGCTGGCAACTTTCCAAGGCAGCCTTGAAAAGCATTTTAGAAAACGTCAGCAGTCCCTCTAATATCCGCGAGCTAACGATCCTTCGCAGTGCCCGACGTCTTCTTCGCGCATGGGATGGAAAAGTCAGTGATTACGATCTTAATCACCAAGCCAAAGATTTAGTGCACATATTAGATAGAATTATCGGTATACGCGCAAAGCATATTAGTCAGCTTCGGCATTTCGTGCGTGACGACGACATTTGGATGATCACAAGCATCTCTAACATGTTAGCCCTAAGTCATCCCACCTTTCGCGACCAACAGCGGAATATTTTCTGGGCGCCAGAAGTAGGAAAATTTCAGGGGCATAGTTTTATGACGCGATTTAGACGTCACAATCTTTTAGATCCAATTCTTACTGAAAAGAAGGACTGATAAGCATTACAAGCAAATAACCGATTCAACAAATTTGCAATTAGCCTTCAAATTAGGGTTCCTCTAGCCTTTTCAAAGATTTTTTAAGAGGGATCCTATGAGAAAATTGTTTGGCTTACTTGCACTCTTATTTCTATTTCCAAATCTTCTTTGGGCCACCAGTCCGTATTCGCCTTCGGAAGGAATTATTTCTTCTGGACATGATGGAGCTTTAAACAAGTATCGCTCGGCTTACTTTTATAGCGATGGCGGTATTGACCCACTTAAATTGGACCGCCTGATTTCCTTTTTGGAACATCATAAAGGCCTTTTGATGGATTCTGCAAAATTGAATCGCAAGACGAATTTAATTTTTACCCACGGTTATGAAAACGAAAAAGCCGAAAAAGAAGGCGTCGAAGCGCAGAACGAAGAAGCTGAAACCATCGCACCTATTTTGTTTGCACTTGAGCACACCAGAGAACTAAAAGCTGCCTATAAAAAAATGACACCCCTGCAGATTCACGAAAAAGTTGAAACGATCTTACTATTCATTGCTGCAGGTTACACGCCTTATCCAATGACGTTGTTTTCAAAAGCTTCGGACCGCATTAAAAACTTAGCTGAAAACTTTTATGAATTTTCACTCGACGATTCGCCAAAAACCCAAGCCAGTAACTTGCTACTAAATGGTAGGTTTGCAGATCAGGAAAGTCTGAAATTAGCACGTCGTCAAGGTTTGGATCTTTCTACCTTAGATCCACCCTCTTCACCTATTTGGACTGATAATGAGGTAGAAGCCTATGATCCAGCCAAGGAAGTTTATTTAGGAAAAAAGTTCTTCCCACCTAAGCATGACACTTTGCCGGTTTTTCACTATGAGCGAATGGGCAATGGAACAATTAAATTTAAAACCCATTGGTTTGATGAAAACGATTTAAATAAAAAGGGAAATCCAAAAAAGAAAGACGTCACCTTGCGCGTGGGTTTTGAAGCTTACGTGGCACCGGTTGTAAATCACTTAGCCCGGATTATTGGATACCCTGCAAATCCCACCACTTTCCGCTCACAAATAAAACTTATATTAGGTGATACGACTTTTGAGCATTTTTTAGCACAGTGGCGCTCTGTTCATGGTTTAGAGATGGGTTCTGCGATGACTCATATAGATCGCATTCCAGGTGAAAATGCAGTCATATTAAAAAACGTCACCTTAGAAGCTTATCCCGATAAAGACGAATATCGTCGTATGGGCCCTTTTCGCATGGGAAACAATGGCCTGCGCAATCGTCGTGAATATCGCGCGATGGTTTTGTATAATGCCTTAATCGCACTTCAAGACCAATTTGAATACCAATCCCGAGTTGATGCTATTAAAGATCCAGCGCGTGGATGGTCCCCGATTTTCTTTATCAGTGACACCAGTTCTGCTTTGGGACTTCCAGGCTTTTTGGGTTACGTTGGCACGGTCAATTTGTATCCTTGGGAATTCACAAAAATCCATAAAGATAAAATTCATTTATTCTTTCTTTCTGTATTTGATCATCGAACATGGAAGGATACTACTTATAGCGATGTGAAGTGGCTGGCCCGCAGAATGGCGCGAATTCAGACCTGGCAAATTGACAGTATCATGGCAGAGTCAGGCTTTCCTGCTCCGGCGCGGGCTTTATATTCTGAAAAAATTAAGAATCGTCTTAATAAGATGATCGTGGATTTTGATTTACAGAAAGAAGGATTTAAATTTCATCCCGTTTTAGGTAAAGCGGATTTGTCAGCGATGTACCCGGAATATATCAATGAAGATGGTCTTTTGAAAGAAGGCGCACAAGAAATCCCGGGCAATACCTTACCCATTTTGGGAAATCGCTTCACACCGCTACAAGCCGCTATCGTTTTAGGAATAAATAAACTGCAGAATAAGTTTTTAACACTTTTTAATCCTGAAACCTATGGCAAAGGGAATTTCACTGTTGATCTGGGAACAACTACGGTCAACGGAGGTATTTCATTTGCCGCTTCACGAGCTGTCAGTGTAAATCCTGAATTAGGTCCGGGACAAAAACGTTATCTACTGAAAGATAAAATCAGCATTAGCCTGCCAATCGGGTTGGTCTCTGATCGAATCACGACTCCCATAGGACTATATTATACTTACACATTCGAATATCTTCACAGTGTTTCAACTATGAAGGAAGTAGGTACGAATCGGTTTTTCTCTTTATTAAATCCATTCAGTGTTTATGAAATACGCCGCACTTTGGGAACTGGGGAACAGCTTTTTGTCACTCACTCTATTGGCGCATCTATCGGCCAATCAAAAACCAAGATCATCGATGATATTCAGATTGATGCAGCACTTTTAGGACTCAGTATTTCTGCAGTCAAAACAGTTTATTTCGCCAAACCCCACAATACATTGTTAGAGGTTACAACAGATCACATTAAAACCGCAGCCATTCAAAGTGGAGTTGACGTCAGAACCTATGTGCGTTTGGCAGCCCACCTAAAAGCATCAAAGGCTAAAAGAACCTATCGTTTATATAGGGTCGACACTTTAAATGAAAGTGCACAAGGTCAGCAGCAATTACAAGAAGCCTTTGACACCGCATTGATTGACAATGACTTTAGCTCATTGGATCAGCTAGTAAAACCCCATGAGCTGAGTGATTTAGGAAAAAACAAAAACTTTCAGCTGGGTTTTATCTTTTGGAACTATGGTTCAGATACAGGGGTTAACACCATTGAAGCTGATGGACAGAAGGTTATATTAGCCCACAAAAACCGTTCCTATGACCGTTCCTTCAGTCGAGTTTGGAATGAAAAAACCACCACGGGAATGTTTGATGGTGCTTTTAATTTCGTTGGCCATTTCTGGGGCGAAGGACAGCATATCAGTATTAACCTTGAAGGAACGCCGGATGAAAAACACCGCCAGTTTAAGGACCTTGAGGTGATCATCAACCTTTCTATGTTCGACAACTATTGCACCCGTAAAGAATTTGAAGAGGATTTTAAAGAATTCTTTGAAGAACGTTCAGGCACTGATAACTACATTAGATTTAGAATGCCATCCGAACTTGAAGTTTACCCAGAAATCCAAGGGACTATGCGTTGGCAGCTTTCTAAAGCGGCTTTACGTAGCTTGTTAGAAAGCGTCAGCAGTCCTTCTAACATTCGCTATTTAAGCATTACGCGAGGTTATGATCGCTATATTAGACCCAACGATCCCATCGATGATGTTAGCAAAGGCGCACGTAAAATCCTGGGTGCTTGGAACAGCATGACCCCCGATTATAGTTTGGATCAACAAGCCAAAGATTTGGTCGGCGTCCTAGATCGTTTGATTGGTAAACGCGCAAAACATATTTCCCACGTGCGTGATTTCGTGCGCGACCAGGATATGTGGATGATCACAAGTATTTCAAATATGCTTGAGCTAAGCCATCCTACTTTCCGTCATCAGAAAGAAGGCGTTTACTGGGCTCCGGAAGTTGGTAAGTTCCAGGGACACAGCTATATGGAACGATTCAGAAGAAACAATCTTTTAGATCCGGTGATTAACTAAATAAAAAAGGGAGCCTAAAGCTCCCTTTTTCCTTTTTAGATTTGGAAAGTGCGCAGTTTTTTTCCTGCTGAAATATGCGAAACCGCGTTGTGGGGATGAAGACTCTCTACGTGACTGAATTCAGCAACATAGTCTAGAACGCCTGCTTTAGTATCAAGAGCTTCTTTCACTCTTCGGGCAGCGTCTTCGCAGAACATAAGGTTCTGGCCATTGCGAAGGGCGAATTCTTGTTCGTCTTCACGTTTCACGGCCCCTTGAACCGCTGTCTGCAATGCTTCTTCAACGACATCGATAAGATCGCCGTATTGGAAATCAATGCCAACTTCCGCTTTCACGCGGGCAAAACTGCGTTGCGCGTGCGGAGTTGCCACGATCCCTTGAGTTGTTCCCAACCAAGAATGAATCACATCAAAATCAACCGACTGATCTTGGAATTGTTGTTTGAATCCATCTTGAATCAATTGGCGAGATAAAGCCGCAGAAGCGGGACACGTGCTTGAATAAGTCACAACCACTTCAACGAAATAGCTTTTCTTACCTTCATGATTAAATGAAGACAAGATCACTGGATATGAACGCCAAGCTTGATTTGTGCTTTTTAAAGCTTTGCGGATAAGTGGTGCTTCAAACTGAACTTGCACTGATGCTTCACTGGAAAGATCTTCGTGGGTTTTTAAAAACTCATCCGTAGTTTTACCCAACAGGTCGAAGGACAATTCGTTTTTAGATAGTAGTTCTTGAGTGATGAGATACAAACGCGACATGTGAATGCCGCGAGAAGGTTTTTTATCTAAACTGACTTTGGCATCCACGCGTGCAGGAATGCGATATACACCGTCACTTTGTTTTAATAACAACGGCAACTCGATAGAGCCCATGCCCACCCAATCAATCGGGGCGTATCTTTCAGAATGGGTTTCTTTAGCAACATCAGGAAGAGTCTTTTTTGTCATAGCGTTCGACCTTTACCGCAAAACCGGGGCTTTGGCTCTTAAATTATAGTTTTTACAGCTATTTTGACCTATAGTGGAAAGCCTATGGCAGAAAAACAACTGATACTTGGTAGCACCTCAAAATACCGTAAAGAGCTTCTTTCTCGATTGGCTTACAGCTTCACCGCGACGGCCCCGCTTATTGATGAGGATAAAGAAAAGGACCCGAAACTTTCTCCGAAAGCGTTGGCTGAAAAGCTCGCTTTTATGAAAGCAGAAAGCCTTAAAAGCTCTGACCGTGTCGTTATTGGTGGTGATCAACTGGTGTCTTTTGAAGGGCAAATTTTAGGCAAAGCCCACACTAAAGAAAATGCAGTAAAACAGCTTATGGCGATGCAGGGTAAAACCCATGAATTGATCACCGCTATTTGCGTATTTGATGGCGATAAAGCCATTCCTTATACCAACATCACCCGCATGACGATGCGCACACTTTCACAAAGCCAGCTGGAACGGTATGTCGAACTGGATGAACCCACCGATTGCGCTGGCAGTTATAAGATCGAAAAACATGGCATCATGCTTTTTGATAAAATCGAAACAGACGATTTTACTGCGATCCAGGGTTTACCCTTGATTGCTTTAAACAAAATATTGGAAGATATCGGCCTATGACAGATACACAGAAAAAACTTTTTGAAGCAGCATGTGAGGTTCAGAAAAAAGCCCACGCCCCTTATTCTAACGCCTATATCGGCGCCGCCGTTTTAATGGGAGACAAGATTTTTACAGGATGTAACGTGGAAAACGCTTCTTACGGCGGCACTGTGTGCGCAGAACGTGTGGCGATTTTTAAAGCCGTCAGCGAAGGGGCTCACAAAGTAATCTCTGAAGTTTTAGTTGTCAGTGATGCTGAAAAACCGTGGCCGCCATGTGGTTTTTGCCGCCAGGTTATTGCAGAGTTTGCAAACGAGCAGACTGTTATTCACACAGCGAATTTGGAAGGTAAAATCAAAAGCTTCCAGTTCCCAGAAATCTTCCCGGAAGCTTTCACACCGAAACATTTAGATTAATCTTAAAGAGATATTTTTAAAAAGATAAGATTCAATGGTCATTCACTGAACCTTATTGTTTTTAGCGATAACTTTCAAAATAGCTATTGAAAGTGCCGTTACGGTCTTTAAGTTCTGCTGCCAGTTGTTGAACCAAAGTCGAATATGGCTTGAACTCTGCGCGCTCTTGCACTTTTAAAATCGCATCGGCATCAGCCAGGGCTTTTAACGCCTCTTCTCTGCGAACTTCAATATTGATATCGTTTGCAGTTTTTGGTTGAACCGCGAACTTCACGCGAACGCCGAAGTGATCTGACCAACCTTCGGCGATACCAAATGTTGTTTTACCCTTCATATTCACTTCGCCATCGAACGGTCTTAGTTGTGTATCAGCCTGACCAACATTTGAATAGAAGATGTAATCGAAAGTGTGATTTGTGAACATCAAGCTTAAATTATTTAAAAAGCAATAAGTGCAATAGCCCGCTGGATATTTTCCGCCGAATGATTCCTCCATCGAATCACGAACACCTAAGCTTAACATCAAAACTTTGCGTTCTAGACTGTCGATGTCAGCGTTAAAGTCTCCGGACAATACCATTTTTTCTGATTGGTTTTTTAAGCGCCACTGCAATAAATCAAGAATTTGCGTTAAGCGAACCGCTTGGGACGAAGGATGCAAGTGAGTGTTCATGAAGAAGATTTTTTCTTCCACATCATTCAGGTTTGATTGTACTACGTGATATGCTTTTTTAACGTCGAAAGCCTCACGAACATTATCTAGCATTCCGCCTTCGTTATTAACATTAAACGCGACTGTTTGTTTGCCAAGAATAGTTCCGCGGAACATCGACATGACACCGATTGTTTCTTCCTTATTTGGAGCACTCACTTGGTAAAAGCTATTTAAGGCAGTTTCGACTTGTTCAATATGGCCTTTATTCCAAACCTCTTGTAAGTGAACTACATCACATGGTGACTGGCTTTTTAGGAATTTCGTCATTTTAACTGTTCGCCCCGCTACATCCGGTGCATAGATGGGACCATAGGCATTGAAGTTCTGCACACAGAAGGTGGTCGTGCGAATGTCATCTTCCCAAGAAGTTTCGGCAAAAGCGTTCGCTGAAACCAAAAAAGCACCAACAGCTAAAAGATTTAAAAACTTCATAGGTCCTCACAGGGTTATAGATGATATCTATTCAAATCTTGTGCGGGCCCCCATACACAATAGGGCCCGACTGGGGATCGATCGGCTGTTTAAACTCTGTACACCCTGCCTGAAATTGGCGATCCGCCAAGCTGCTTAAATGGAAAACGTAGCGTTGCCATATTACGGCAAGGTGACACTGAATCCTTCGCCCAAATAATGAATGGAAAAACCTTTAAGATGGCTTCCTGACTTAAGCATATATTCAATATTTTCAGAAAGCTTTTGGGTTAGCTGTACTGCCGGTTCATGGCTCACACTTTTTAGAAGTTTAAATCCTTCATGCTGAAGGTCTTCTTCACATCCCGCCACGCGCAGCCACTGGAAATCAATTTTTAATAAATCAAAGCGCTCAGCCGTCGATAAAGATTCAAGGTAGTGGGAGTACGTGAAAAGCATTTCTTCAGGGGAAAGCTTTTTATTCCAACTAAAGGACCAGGCTCTTTCTTCCCGGAAAGTCAGGCTAACTAATTCAACTTTTTCTTTTTCCGCTTTTTCAAGCAGGTTCAGTCGACATACTGCCATGATTTCTGCAAGGGCGTGGGTCAAACTTTCCGTGGGAGAATTAAAAAGACTTTCTTCAAGATCTTCTTTTAATTCCGTCAGCCACTCATCCACGGCCATAAGATTGACTGTCATTCCTGATAACGGATCAACCTCGCCAGAAAATCCCGCCGATAGGTAAAATAAGAAACCCCGTCTATTTGACAGGGCTCCTTGTAATACTATGCGAATGGGAATTTCTCTTACGAATTGCAGCATACTGCTAGTTCAATTGCAGAGCATCTGTGTTCATAGTCACGTGGGACTTAGAACGGAATTGGTTGATCCATGCTTCGAACATGCCTTCAGCACGGCGTTTTTGCATCATTTCAACTGTCATTGGTTCAAGATTCACTACAGTTTCAACTTTTGAATCTTTCAATTTCAATACGAACTTGTTGCTGCCATCACGAACAAGGCGTTTTAAAAGTGGTTCTGATTTTTTAAGTTCATACACAGCTTCAGTTGCTGTCGCGCTTTGGATTTTTGGGAAGTTGTCAGCGCCCAAATCAACGTAACCAGTTTCTTCCCAAGAAACTTTAAGTTCTTTCAATTGAGCTTGAACTGCGGCTTCATCACCTTTTGCTAACGCTTCATCTAAAGCTTTCAAAGAAGCATCCAATTTTTCACGAGGCATAGTTTTAATCACTGCCTCTTCGTCAATTTTAGCTACTTGAACATTTACTTTGTGACCTTTAAGCGCTTTCAACTGATTCATTTCAGCTGCTGATGGCTTAGAAACTAGTTCAAATAGACTGCGCGTACGCACGTTCGCGATGTCCTTACGAACTTTTCTTTCAAAGCTACCTGGAGTGGAACGAGTCGACTCTAGGTAGCGAGAATAGTATTCTCTTTGGAATTGGCCGTTTTGTTGGAAGAACGGAATGTCTTTAACGATGAAGTTTCTAACTTCAGCATCTGTCGACAAAATGCCATTTTTTTCCGCAGCTTGAGAAACAAGCTCCATGCGCACTAAGTTTTCTAGCGCTTGCTGGCGAAGAAGTTGACGCTGAGAGCTAAAATCCATCTGATTTCCGAACAGGTTTTGGTAGTATTGTTGAATACGATTTTCTTCCTGTTGGAAGTCCGCCACAGAGATCAGAGTGTTGTTCACGCGAGCAACAGAACCTACGCCTGCGCCCATTTGTCCCGGCAACCCAAAAAATACGAATACAAGAATGATAGCGCCGAATAGCACAATCGCAGTTACGCTCTTTGCAGAGAGCTTTCTTTTCATTTTATCTGCCATAGAATCGCTCATAAAAAATCCTTCCTAAACGAACTTTGATTCGGGCCTTCGCCCTCAAGCGGTTTCATTACCTTACGATTTTTCTATTTTTTCAAGGGGAAATTGTTGAAATCCCTCAGTCTTTTTACTAGCGTTGAGAAATAGTTTTTAAAATATAATTTTTTAGTACGACACAGTGGGTGACTTTTGAACTTTTTCAACTTTGATCTCAAAAAATTAATTATGATCGGGATTGTCCTGGCTCTGCCGTTAATCTCTATCAACATGCAGCAAAGACCCCAAGAATCCAATTGGCTGGCAAAACCATTCACGATGTTAGCAAGCTCTGTCTCTGAAGGTTTTTACAGCTTCAGCAGCGGCGTTACTGACACCACAGCCATGTATGTCGACTTAATCAACATCAAAAAAGAAACTGAGCTGATTAAAAGCACCAACAACGAATTGCAAGCCCGCCAAGAAAAAATGGCAGAGCTTCAATTAGAAAACGATCGTCTGCGCGGACTTCTTGCTTTCAAAGAAGAATCAAAAATGAATTTGATGGCGGCACAAGTGATTGGTCGCGATTTGGTTATCGATCACAATACGGTGACTATTAATAAAGGAACTAACGACGGCGTGAAATCAGGACAAGCGGTCATCACAACCGGCGGTGTTCTTGGTCATATCTATAAGCCTGAACCATTCACTTCCCACGTCATGCTTATCACTGACCGTTATTCCGTTGTTGACGGTATCGTACAAAGAACCCGCGCCCACGGGATCGTTGAAGGTAAAAGTCAAAACACGGGTACTTTAAAATATGTAGAGAAAACAGAAGACGTTAAAGAGGGCGATCTAGTAGTTACTGGCGGCTTAGATAATATCTTTCCACAAGGTTTCCCAGTGGCGATCGTTGAATCGGTTGAAAGAAAAACATTCAGCGTTTCTTTGAAAGTAGATCTGCGCCCAGTAGTGGATCCTTATAAGGTTGAAGAAGTGTTCATCGTTCTTAACGCCAACAATATTGATTTTGGTGATAAGTATGCGCCTCAAGCTGAAGGTGCGGCTCCGGCTGTGAATCCTGCGGATTTAACTAACGCGCCAGCAACAGTGACGGCACCAACACCAGCTCCATCCCCTACTGCAACTCCGACTCCAGCTGCCAATGCTCCTACTCCAGTGGCTCCGAAAAAACCTGAGGAGAAAAAACAGTGAAAATCCGCTGGAACGCTATTCTGAATTTTCTAGTTCTGTTTGCAGTTTTAATTTCAGTTGCCGGGATCCAAACCACCTTATGGTTTCAACTTTTCGGCAATGTGCCGGCACCGATGCTGTGGCTGAATTTGATTGTGTATGTGACCCTTTATCGCAAACCAATGCCGGCGATCTTGATTATTTACGCTATGGGCTTTGCTTTGCTTGCCTTTACGGCGATGCCTTTAAAGATGATGTGGATCTCTTTATTGATTCTCTTTACTTTAGTCTATGGAATTAAAAGTCGCGTCTTCTGGTCAGGCTCTGGATACTATACAATTATGTGCAGTTTCTCGGTCGTGGCTTACCATTTGATTTATTTTTTCACGTCAATGGTATTAGAAAAAAATCCCGCGAGTTTTGAAATTGTTGATCGCCTTGTACAAATCATCCTGACTCCCACCTTTGCTTTTCCGATGTATTGGGTTCTAGCTAAGATCGATAAGATTTCGCAGGATGAACTTATGCATGAGCCGGGAGGATTGGAGTTATGAGTACTTACGTCAGCAATCCCGATGAAGCAAAAGAGTATCAGGGCCGCTATAAGTTATTTTACTTTGCCATGGCTTTTACCCTGACCGTTTTTTCAATGCGTCTGTGGTATCTTCAAGTTATTTCAGGAAATGAATTGCGCGAGTTCTCTGAAAAGAACCGTATTAAGCAAAACAAAATCAATGCTCCCCGCGGTTTATTGTTAGATCGTGATGGCCAGGTGTTGGTTGAAAACTTGCCGGGCTTTGAGGCGATTCTTACGCCGCAATATATCGAAAATCTTGAATCCTTAGCTAAAACTGTCGGCCCTATTTTAGGCATGGAGCCAGATAAAGTTGTCTTGAAAGTAACTAAAAGCCGCCGTCAAAACGGACCCTTCGCACAAATCCGCTTGAAAGAAAATTTAAGCCGCGAAGAGGTTTTCCGTTTAAAGCGCATGCGCTTAGATACGCCGGGACTTGAGATCCGTGAATCTATCATTCGCTACTACCCGTTGAAAGATAATGGCGCTCAGCTATTCGGTTACGTGGGTGAGATTTCGAAACGTCAGCTTCCTGTTTTAAATGACCTTTACAAAGGTGCATTGCGTTTTGAGCAAGGTGACATCATCGGAAAAAGCGGGCTTGAAGAGACTTTGGAAAAAGACATCCGTGGCGCTGATGGCGTGAGCTTTATTCAGGTCGATGCCCACGGACGAGAGACTGTCACGCAAACTCCGAACATTTACGGTGAACAGATTAAGGATCTAATCCCTGTTCATGGCAACAACGCGGTTCTTACTATTGACCGTGATATTCAAGAAGCGGCGTTTAAGTCGTTCATGACTTTAAATCGTATCGGTGCGGTCGTCGCGATGAGAACTAACGGCGAAATCTTAGCGTGGGTCAGCACCCCATCTTTTGATCCGAATGAGTTTTCAACGGGCATTTCGGCACAGACTTGGTCAAAACTGATCAATGATCCGTTTAAGCCTTTACGTAATAAAGTTATCCAAGATCACAATTCTCCAGGATCTACTTTCAAACCGTTAGTAGCAATTCCGGCGTTGCAGGAAAAAGTTATTACTCCAACTACCATCGTAAGTGCACCGGGCGTGTTTTACTTTGGTCGTCGTCCATACCATGACCACTTAAAAGGCGGTCACGGTAATATCACGGTTTATGAAGCGTTAGAGCGCTCATCAAACGTGTTCTTTTATAAGATGGGTATCGCTCTGGGTGTTGATAAAATGTATGACTACATCAGCATGCTGGGTATCGGTCAGAAAACCGGTATTGAACTAGCGCGCGAAGTATCAGGCACCATGCCAAACTCTGCTTGGAAAAAAGCCCAAGTGGGTGAAGAGTGGCAACCAGGCGAAAACTTAAGTACCGCCATTGGACAGGGCTTCGTGAACGTGACTCCACTTTCCATGGCGATTGCTTACAATGCGATTGGTACTGAAGGAAAAGTTGTTAAGCCATTCCTAGTGCGTAAAGTGATCGACCAAGACGGCAAAGTTTTAAGAGAAAACTTCCCGCAAGTCATTCGCGATTTACAACAAGTGCAATCCAACGGAATCTCGATCAGTCCAGAGACTTTCAAAGTCGTTAAAGAAGGTATGAGACGCGTTGGTAACGGCGAACGCGGAACTGCAAAACACTGGAAAGTTCCTGGCGTACAAATCGCTGGTAAAACTGGAACAGCGCAGATCATGGGCTTTTCTGCAGACCAAATTTATGCGAAGTGCGAAGGCCGCCCTATTCATATGCGCCATCACGGTTGGTATGTGGCTTTTGCTCCGGCAGAAAATCCGGAGATCACCATTGCTGCACTAGCAGAGCACTCGTGCCATGGAAGCACCGGGGCCGCTCCGATCGTGCGTGATATAGTGCAAGCGTATTTTGAAAAATATCATCCTGAAGTTATTGAAGCTGCCTTAAAGGCAAAAGGCGTAAAGAAAGCGGCAGTCCCTGTGTCTGTGCCAACGCCTGTTGAAGGAGAATAAGAGTGTTAACGTCTTTGCATGTTGAAGAGAGAACTCTTTTTAAAAAATTAGATATCAACTTGATCATCGTTATCTTGGCTTTGAACGTTATCGGTTTGATTAATTTGTACAGCGCCACCCACGGTCCAACGACGGTGGACGTAGCTTCTTTATTTATTTCTCAGATCATGTGGCTAGTAGTTGGTTGGACCGTATTCCTAGTCATGACCTTGTTAGATTATTCGGTCGTCAGCCGTATTGCGATCATCATCTATGTTCTTAATCTCGGGGCGATTCTTTACGTGACGTTCTTCGGTAAAGTAGCCTTAGGTGCGCAACGTTGGATCGACCTAGGGTTTTTCCGTTATCAGCCCTCAGAAACAATGAAACTTGCGATGATCATGTTGATGGCCAAAATCCTTTCAACAAGAAATTCTTTAGGCGCTGGAATGGGCTTAAAAGAAATGGCCGTACCGCTTATTGCTTTGGGAATTCCATTCGCCCTGGTCGTTGAACAGCCCGATTTGGGAACAGCAATGATGTTAGCAGCCATCGGCGGATCCATGCTGATTTTTGCAAAAATCAAAAAAAGCATCATAGCAGCCTTAGTAGTCATGGGAATCATCGCCCTGCCAGTAGCATGGAAGTTCGTACTGCATGACTACCAAAAAAACCGCGTACTAACCTTCCTATCTCCAGCAAGTGACCCAAGAGGAACTGGATACAACAGCATCCAATCAAAAATCGCCGTAGGCTCAGGCAGATTCTTCGGAAAAGGCTTCATGAAAGGAACTCAATCCCAACTGGAATTCCTACCAGAACGCCACACTGACTTTATCTATTCAGTACTAAGCGAAGAACACGGCTTCGTAGGCTCATTAGCAGTCATCGGCCTTTTCTGCTTCCTATTCATGACCGGAATCAGAATCGCAACCAACGCCCGCGACAAATTCGGAGCACTCCTAACTGTAGGCGTCCTCTGCTACATCTTCTGGCACATGTTCGTAAACATAGGAATGGTAATAGGCCTACTACCTATCGTAGGGGTCCCACTACCGCTACTATCATATGGTGGTTCTTCGATGTTAACCACAATGGCCGGAATGGGAATCATATCCTCCGTCGCCTACCGCAGATACTTATTTTAGAAGTTAAAAAAACCGAACCAAAAAAGGGAGCCAAAAGCCCCCTTTTTTTTGCCTTTACGACTATTTAAATTTTTACCCCATGAACGGCTTGACTGACAAGCTTTGCTGCCACACTTCTTTGGAGCCTTACAAGCCACCTTGCTAAAATCCATCTACTCTAAATATTTAATCCAAATTTTTTTGCCATAAAATTGTTGTGAGTGCGGCAGGGAGCTCGGATTAAAAATTCCAGTGCGATAAAAGCAAAAATAAAAAGAGGAAAAAGTTGCCAAGCAGAATTTTAATTACAAAAATTCTTAACTCAAAGCTTCACCGAAGCGGAAGTAACAAATTCTTTAGAGCCTTGCCAGAAGGATGATGTGAAATCCATTAACTCTGAATGGCCGAACTGTATCCCTTAAACTTTTCCGTGCTCCTCTCTTCGGAGGAACACCCAAGCAAAGTTCTCCTCAGCCAAGCAAATCTGTGACTTCGACGACTTCTGGAAAAGTTAGCTTGGAATGCGCAGAGGAATACTTCCGCTTGAGACTTATTACCTCGTTCTTATTCCACTTCCTTCCCGCTCAGTTCGCACTACTGTTCAAAGAAAAGACGTTTCCCTAGTTAATTCTTTATTTGCAGAACTGCTGCTTCCCTCTCAACGGTAATCAGGAAGTTTCACTAAGAAAATCTCTTTAGACATTACAACTCATAATTCAGTCGGATCTCTCAATTCTTCTTTTTTAACTAACCTTAAAACGACTTACTTGATTTCGAACAAATTTGGAACTTTGCTAGGGCTGTGGGCTTCCTCTATGCAGCGGGGCTTTGCCGGCGCATGGATGCGCGAACCGCAGCTTTGCTGCGGCGGCAACTGAGCCCGGATAGCATCCCCGCGAAATAGAGGAAGCCCACAGCCCTAGCAAAGTTCCAAATCCCCCGTTCGAAGCCAACCCAAATCGCATTAAACCCAGAGCGAAAACCAAGCAAAAAGAGAAGGAAAACCGCAAGAATTAAGGTGCCTCAGAGTGGTCGTCTCAGAGAGAGAATACGTTTTAAAGTGACTAACTATCTTTCAGTCATTGTCGAGAGTTTGGTTGACACCGGTATCCCTCAACTCCAACGAATGTGACCTGAATCATGTTTCACTCTAAGAACCAAACTATTCCGCGAGGTTAGCCATTCGGCATGACCATTGAAGTATCTCTGTGTATCGGAGGTAGCGGACATGAAAACGAAAAATCTCAATACTGGAATCGCAATTATTACCGCAACACTCAGCTTGGTTCTATTTAATAACTTCGCTTTCGTATCTTGGAATCTGCAAGATCAAGCTCTTGAAAATGTGCACGAAGCTTCACGCGTAGCCCATGCTAAAGAGCTCTTAGGTAAGAGCTACCGCGGAAGTATGGCTCAACGCCTTGAAGGTAAAAAATCATTGAACCAAATGATTCAAGTGAAAGTTAAAAACTCTTTAGCTCCGAAATTTAAAGCGCAATCTGGGTCCATTGCACGCACGGTGATTGCTGAAAGCAAAAAGTATAAGCTTGACCCAGTGTTTGTATTAGCTGTGATTAAAACAGAAAGTAAGTTCAATCCATTAGCAGTAGGTTCTGCTGGTGAAATTGGCCTTATGCAAATCAAGCCTGACACTGCGGAATGGATCGCTAAGAAGTTTAAACTTCCTTGGAATGGTAAAAAGACCTTGGAAAATCCATCAGCAAACATCCGTATCGGTCTTGCTTATATGAATTACCTGCGCAGTTCTTTCAAAGGCCGTGCTGTGACTTATGTCAGCGCTTATAATATGGGACCAAAAAACGTACGCCGCCTTCTTTCTAAGAACGTCACACCTGCGGAATATAACAATCGTGTGATGAAAAACTATGGCGAACTTTACGCGAAAATTTCTGCGCCAACTGCAGTATTGGTTGCAGCGAACTAACATCATCTATCAAAGCTGCTCTAGCAAAGAAAAAGGAGGCACGAACCTCCTTTTTTGTTTTCATAATTGCGGTGCCTAAGCTCCAAGTCAAATTTTGAAAATCTAATTTTGATCGCACCAAAAACAGACATAAACATTATTTTTTTAGTAATGTCTAAACAACTGTTAATGTTTGCAATGTTCATCCGAAAAGCTTCTGTCCTTACCGTTCAGAGCCGGTAAGGTCTCGAAGTAGAACGTTGTAGTGCATTGCGGAGGTCGTTAGTGTTCGGCTTTAAGCTATATTTATTTAGCCCTCATTTCGTTGATGAAGCATTCACTGAAACATTCAATAAAGTCTATATCGCTTGGAAAGAATCCTTCATAGAAGTCGTCGAAGGAGCCGGCGGAAAACTGGATCCCGATGATTTCTTTCGTAACGACGTCGTCGCCGCTATCTTATACAATGATGAAGTTGTCGCCCTAAGCACGATGACAATGTTTGATTTAAGATTGCTATCTTCAATTGAACATCATTATGTGCAAGCCTTAGAACCCAAAACCGTTCAAAACTTAGTAAAAGACAAGCAGCCACGAGTTATAAGTATTGAATATTTAAACGTGAAGCCCCAATGGCGCAAATCGCACTCGAACATTTTATGGACTGAAGTGCTTATCGGTGTGGGTTTAAAGCTTATGGATGACTCCCCTGCGGATGTTATCATGGGAACCCCACGCACCGACGTGAAGGTCTTAGATGTGTGCTTAAATCTTGAAGCCATCGAGGTTCAGCCACCCATTAAGAAGATGAACTATCCCTGCGCGGTGGTTGTTTTCCAGAAACAGAAAAATAGAAAATTTAAAAACGATGGCACCGCCCAATACGTAGAGGGTCTTTATAAAGACCGCGTACTGACTGGCGCAGCGCCGTTTTCACAACAAAATCTTACTAACAAAAAAGTTTCTTAATAATAAGAACAAGGAGTACGTATATGAAGCCCACAATTTTTGACACTTTAAGTGCCTGCGTAGAAAAATCAGGAAAATTCTTAATGGAAGATGCACCTTGGGAAAACAAGGACTTCTATGCCGCTTGGTTATCGCAGGCCTGTTATTATATTTGCCATTCAACCCGCTTACTGGCGTTAACAGCAGCCAACATTCCACCGAACGACAACAGCATGCACTATCGCTTCTTAAAGCATTGTGCAGAAGAAAAAGGCCATGAAAACTTACCAGTGATGGATATGAAAGCCGTGGGCCGCGACATCGCAAACTTCCCCGAGTTTGCAGTGACCCAAGCATTCTATCAAACCCAGTACTATCAAATTGAACACATTCATCCCCACGCCTTCTTTGGCTATATTCTTTTCTTAGAAAGCCTTGCCTGCGATTACGGCCCGAAACTTTCAGAAAAGATTGAAAAGATCCATGGGCCCAAAGCGATTTCATTTTTAAAAGTACATTCGGATGCAGATATCGAGCACGTGCGCGACGCCTTAGAGCGTGTGGCGAAACTGCCAATGGAACAGCAGATGATGGTTCAAGAAAATATTAAGATGACGGCAGAGCTTTATTGGCAACTGTGCCAGCAGGCTTTAGAGGTTGGAAACAATATGGGTAAAATAAAAAAAGCGGCCTAAGCCGCTTTCCTTTACCCTTCAAGGATCTTTGCATCCTCTGCGATGATCAAAGCAACGGCTCTCTTATTGTGGTAAAGAGGGCCCATCACTGGGAAGTTGATTTCAGTCACCAACATGTCGACTGAAGCAAGTTCACGTACGACATGGGTTGGAATATCAGGAACAAAGTTTTCGCCAATTTCTTGATTAAAGATCTTACCAGCGTAACCCAATAATGAATCAGTGATTCTAGTGTCACGGTTGAATAACAACCACCACTCTCTAGAGTGAAGCTCTTCAAGCGTGTAAGAACAGAATTTAAAGAAGTTCAAACTTCTGAACAATTGAACGTTTTCGTTTGAATAGATCTCGATCACAGAATTTTCATTGAAGTACTGGAAAAGATCCGAACGCGGGATCAAATTCAATTTTCTTAAAGCACGCCAAACGAAAGTAGGACCATCGCTTAAAGAATAGCCTTCGCTCATTTGTTCACGGCAAAGCTCAACGTAGAATTCTAAGTGGTAGTTGATAGTTTGTTTTTGCTTTTCAGAAAGTTTTGAAAAGTACGGAAGACCTTTATCATAGGTACGAACTAGAACACCCTCACCTGCCAACATCACTGAAAGGCGTTGCGCTAAAGTTTTGAACTTTTCGTTTTCAACTTCAGATTCTACCGCCACATTTTGAAGATCGATGGACATATAAACTCTACCTTGTTGAGTGCCTTGAAACATATTAGTGGTCCCAATTTATTAAGTCCACTCAAATACCAAAAAAATAGGGAGTTATAGAATAACTCCCCATCTGCCAAATATGTTTTCGATATCAAACAAACCTAAGTGTTTTTGTTTAAGAAGTCCAAGATAGCGTCTTTAGGGTGGTTACCAACTAGTTGCCCGACTTCGTTTCCGCCTTTGAATAACAACATCGCAGGAATACCGCGGATGCCGTATTTGCCTGGAGTACCAGGATTTTCATCAACGTTAACTTTTACGATCTTAACTTTTGTCCCCAATTCTTGAGCTACTTCTTCAAGCTTAGGAGCCAAAGCACGGCATGGACCACACCATTCTGCCCAGAAATCTACAAGAACTGGGGTTTGTGAATTAAGAACTTCTGTTTCAAATGAACTGTCTGTTACTGGTGTTGTAAATGCGCCCATAGTGGCCTCCGTAAAATCAATGTCAGATCTTGAACTAACATGTACATGAAAAGGCCTACGGTCAAGGTGCGATACGGTCCATTATTTCTTAAAAAGGGCTTTTGTAAATTCCCGGCGTAACTCGTCTTGGTCCTTCAGATTTTGACTATCCCAGTCACCTTCTAGACCCTTTTGGCGGCGACGGGCCTCTACACGGGTGATAGTACTTTGCGGAGGAAGGTTCACACCTGCCACCATTTGACTGTACTTAGACACCCTTTCTTTCAGCGTTTGCTCGGCTTTTAAAAGTTCTTCGCTGGCCTTGGCTTGCAGCTGTTGTTCCTCACTTGCCGGGGCAACCTCACCTGAAACTTCAGCAGTTGCATCACTTGGCACCGTGCCTTCAACCTTCAAGGTTTCTACAGGTTCTGTGCTTTCCGAGACTTCAGAAACGACTTCAACTCTTTCAACCTCGGGGGTGCCACCGCCTAAAAGTTCTTGTTCAAGGGCCTTTAGGTCAACGTCTGGAAAGGCTTCAGCCATGTCGTTAGAAGCATCTTCTTTTTGCGCCTCAGCCATGCGATCGCCAAACTTAAACTTGGCTTTTTCTTTGTCTTCTTCATTACTTAACAAGAACTCTTGATCTTTGCCTTGACGCTCTTCAGCCGGGGCTAAAAACTCTTCTTCCGCGGCAACGGCCTTTTCTTCAACTGTTCCTTTAACATAAATGGCTTCACCTTCAGGGGTTGGCTTTCCGCCGTGGGCCCCTGCTGCAGCACTGCCACCGACCCCACCAGGTTTATGGGGGCTTTCTACGTGCATGGCTTTATTTAAACGTTCTAACAGAACGGCCTCATCATGGCCTAAGATGCGCCCGATGACTTGCACTAACCGAAGCGGAGGAACCGGAGCCTCTAAAATCATGTCGGCGCGAATTCTTAAAAGATCCTGGGGACCCGGCTTAAAGTTCGCGGGAAATATAAGAACGGACTTGCCGTGCCAGCGAGCGTTTTCTTTAAGACGCTTTCCCACCCCAAGGGAACTCACCTTCCCTGCTTTACCAGAGCCAACAACTAAATCGGGATTGAATGCCAACATCTGATCCGACATAGCGTACTCACTCGTTAGACCGATGACGTCAAAGCCGACTCTTTTTAAAGCCGCCTCCACACTCATTAAATCCGCATAGTCTTCGTACACTAAAAGAATCTTGTTCATGGTGATATTGTCAGATATGGGATGGGCGCGGTCAATAAACCTTCAACTAGACAATGGACGCGATGACTCGCACCCTGGCTCAGTCTACAATGTTGCAACAGGAGACCTCAACTTTGAGTATTTTTTTTGGAAAAAAAGCTGCGCAGTACATTTTCTTTGAGATGCTTCCCAGCTTTATCGTTGGTTTGTTAGTTTTCATTTCGATCATCCTTATGTTCCAGGTTTTAAGATTGACCGAATTTGCCCTCGTTCATGGCGTAAGCATACGGACCATCGGGGAAATCATTAGCTACGTTATCATTTCGTTATTACCTGCGCTTTTTCCCATGGCGTTGTTATTTTCAGTCCTTCTTACTTACGGTCGCCTCAGTCAGGATTCAGAAATCGTGGCGATGAAAGCCTCAGGTTTGCCAATGACAACTTTGCTTATGCCAGCAGTCATCTTGGCTTTGCTTGTGGGAACAATTTCAGCTCAGATGTCCTTCAACATTGCCCCGTGGGGCAATCGACAGTTTGAGGTGATGTTTTCGCGAATCAGTGACACAAAAGCTGGCGCCGTTATCAAAGAAGGTACCTTTTCTGAAGGTTTTTTCGATATGGTGGTTTACGCCAATAAAGTGGATTCAGAAAAAGGCATTTTAAAAAATGTTTTTATTTATGATGAAAAATCGGGCGACATTCCTTTAACTATCATTTCAAAACAAGGCGAGATTATTCCTGATCCCGATAAACCAGGTCACGAAGTTTTGCTGCGCCTAAAAGATGGTGAAATTCATCGCCAAGCTAAGACCCACACCAAGATCAGCTTTGAAACCTACGACGTTCAATTTTCTGCGCCATTAAATATTGGCGAAAAAAAGAAGTCGCCCCAATCACTGACTTTAAGTGAAATTGAAAAAAGACTTACAGAGGACTTTTCTAAAGATAAAGAAATGGAACGCACTTTACGTACTGAGTATCACAAACGTTGGGCGATTTCTGCTTTGTGTTTAGTGTTTGCACTTATTGGTGTAGGCCTAGGAACCACGACGAATCGCCGTGCCGCTAAGGCCGGTGGAATGATCTTGTGTATCGGTCTGATTATTTTGTATTGGGTTTTGTATATCGCCGCAGAAGGCGCTGCCCGCGGCGGATCGTTGCCAGTAACCGTTGCTGTGTGGACACCTAATATTCTTTTTGCCGGACTTGGTTTTGAAGCTTTAAGAAGAAATTGGGACTAAGAGGCGGCGACTAAAAAATTAGAGCGATGCAGTAGCATCCATACTACCACGGTCATCCTTGACCACATCGCCCCTCCCTTAAAACAAATGGTAGGGGCAATGACGGCTCCTTGCAAAAGATTTTTTTAGATGATTTCACTTTTTTCGTAAGAGTTTTGGCAACTTAGAACGCTCACTACCGGTAGTGTAACAAACTTTCCTGCTTCACTATCCCTGCTGGGGATGCTTTAACATCGTTCATTTCTGCGGTTATTAACATGGATAAATCTTGCGCATCTCTGACTATTTGAGCGCCTTCCATTACCAGTTCTAAGCTTCCAGAAAAATGCGGATCTAAGGGATGACCGGGGACAATCCAAACAGGGCGACCTAAGTTTAAAGACTGATGCGCCGTAATTAGAGTGCCACTGCGTTTTCGTGCTTCCACTAAAAGTGTTGCCTTTCCCAGTGCCGCGATCAATCGATTGCGATGATGAAACAGATGCTTGTGCATTCTTTGTTCATAAGCATATTCACTTAAGACACATCCGCCATTTTCATAAATCGCGTGCAGCCATTCTTTCAAACTTTCTGGATAAATATTTTCTAAGCCCGATGGCAAAACCACGACGGTTGGCAAACTTTTTCTTAATGCCACTGAATGGGATTTTTGATCTATCCCCCGCGCACCACCACTGACAACACAAGGCCGTTCTTTTTCACAAAACGGTGCGAATTCTTTCTCCATCCATTGAATGGATTCAAAACAAGGCTCTCTGCTGCCGACGACTGCCAGGGCTTTGTCAGATAGCCACGCTGGCGATCCGCGATAGGAAAGCGTTAAAGGAGGATCTGTCATAAGATAGCAGGAAGCAGGGTAAAGCTCTTCACCGTAACAAACCAAATGAATGCCATTCATCTTTAGCTTCAGAGAATCTTCACAATGTTTTTTAAATAGCGCATGGTTCTTTTGAATCGCTTCGTACAGCTCTGGCTGATGGAATTTTAAAGCTTGAAGCAGTCCCTCAGGATCCAGCTGTTGCCTGATTTTCAAAGAATAAAAAAGTCCTAAGATAGCATCCCGCTGTACGTTGAACAGCGGATGAGATTTGATCAATTGACATAAAGAATATAAATCGTTCATAACAAAAGAGCCCTGCAATCTGCAGGGCTCTTTTTAAGTTTATTCTATTTCTAGATCCAGATCTTCTTCTCCGGAATCCGACGGGGCCTCTTCTTGAGGTGCGTCCTCAAAATCCTTTTCAAAATCATCATCTTCTTTTTTCGGAGCCTCAATCACCTCTGGCTCTAAGGCAACTCGGGCCGTAGGTTTACCGACATAGTCCCCTAAAAGAATATCATCAGTGGCTTTCACAATGTAGGCCGTTGCGAAGTTCGGAGCCACGCGGACCACTTTTGCCGCACCGATCACGCGATCATTAATAACCGCATCGTTTTTCTTATTGCGAACTCTTTCATCCGCAAAAACTGGAAGAGCCATGCCTTCTTGAATTCCTTGGCTGCTTCCTGAATCTAAGAATACAAAGCTGTGGGAACCAAAAAGACTGCGTTTGGCTTCAAACTGCCCGCCCATGATTTTTGCGCCCACACCTGTTGTCAGGCTGCCAATAGTTGGATCAATCATCGGAAGTCGACCAGGAATAAGCACAGAGCCTACGGCAACGGGTTGAATCGTTTTTTTGACTAAAGCGCGGTACAAATTCTTTTGCTCATTGACGGGCTCAATGACTTCAATTTCACCTTGCAGCTCTATCATAAAGCCTTTGCGCTTTTTTGTTTCAGGGTCTTTTACTTCCGCAAGATTTTTTTGCACGACAAATTCTTTGCCCGCATTATTTGGCAAGCGAACATAGACATGCTGATAGTCTCCAGCGGTCTTAGTATCAAGCTCTGTCGCTGTGACCACACCCACACCCTCGACCGGGGCATCAGCGATAAAGTATTCCAGATATTCTAAAGCTGTTGGGAATTGGGTTTTAGCTAATTCTACTTCTAAAGTTGGCAAAGGTTCATTCACTGCGCCCAAACGGTATTGCGGCAAACTTGGCGGAAGTTTCTTAAGTAACGGAGCTCTTTTTTTACCTTTTGGTAAAGCCCCGACATTCACTTCATTCTTATCAGCTTTTTTTGCTTTTTCTTTTTCCTGAGGCTCGTTTACGGCCGCTGCATCCGCTTCCGCCACAGCCATCGTCGGCGCATCATCCATGCTGCCAGGGAAGAATTGAACCATCATGCCAGGTTCGATTTCATGGGGATTTAAAATTTGCGGATTATTCAACGACCACACTTTCGGCCAATAGGTGTAATCACCAAAAAAGGTTGTAGAGATACCCGACAAAGTATCCCCTTTTTGCACTAGATAAGTTTCTGATGCTCTTGGACCTGCCACTTGTTCCCACGCTTCTTGGGAAGTCGGCTGTTCGTTGTAGGACTTATAGATGCGGTGAAATTCAGATTCTTTTGAAAAGTCAGGGGAATCCCCTTGCGCTGCTGTTTCAACCGCAGTTTCAACGGGCGCTGGAACCGCTTCTGGTGTGGCGACTTCCGTTGGCTCTGCAGCTGGCGCATCGATTTCAGTTGGCGGAACGGGCTCTGCAGGTTGCGAAGCGCTTCCCGTTTCATCGATTTCTTTAAACTCGGGTACAGAAGGCTCTGCGGGTGCATTTTTCTGTTCAGGCTCAATCACATCTAAGGGATCTGTTTCCCAGGTTGCATCCGGTGGAGCATCCTGCGCCTGTACTTTTTGTACTTGCGCCATTTGCAAACAAATCATCACCGCTAAAATCATCGAAAGTCTTTTACTCATCACCTTTTGCATCCTTGCATCTTGCTTATGAGAATCTGAAACGTAAGAAACGAAAAACTATTTCATCAATTTTAATTCAGCATCAGCGCGGAAAGATTCCGGGCTGCCTGGATATTTCGCGCGAACTTCTTTAAGTGTGTTCATCGCAAAATTTGGAAGATTCATTTTTTTGTAAGTCATGGCCTTTGCGAATTTCGCTGCGACCACTTTGTTGCTGCTGGAATATTTCTTTTCAATCTCTGTAAAGTACTTCACGGCTTCAGCATAATTGTTGTGATCCACAGCCATTCTGCCCGCTAAAAAAAGCGCATTGTCAGCGTAGGAACTTTGCGGGAAGCGACTTAGTAAACTTTGTAAACGGCTCTTGAAGCCTATTTCATCGTCATTCTGATAAGCGCTTACCATTTCAGCATATAAGTTGATGTCATTTTCTTTAGTAAAGTCTTTGCCAGTAAGCTCTACCAGTAGTGCTTCTTGCTGAAGATCCTTTGCAGGAGAGGCTTTGGACAGCGCCGAATTTTTTGCGAACGCGCTCATGGGGACACTTAAAAGTACCGTTGCTGCTAATAGTCTAAGTTGCTTCATCTCTCGACACCTCATGCTGTTTCACCAGTATGACACGCATTAAGAAGTGCAAACAAGCAGGAGTTATCCACACAAAATGTTGAGTTGTTGTAATGCTAGACCTTAGACCTATTTATTTACAAGGCTTTCAGCGATTTGCCAGTATTTTGGGCATCATATAAGTATATGAAATTTATAGTGAATACTTAATAACTAGGACTTTTTTAAGCAGGCAAATAACAGATCTTACATTCCGCCCCTGTCGGACGCATCTTCCCAGTGACAGCTTATTTTAGAAATCAACTGCGTTACGAAAATTGCTAAGTAGTTAAAACTATGGCAATTCTTCTGATCCTTGCTTTCGTGTTAAGCATTCCACTTCCAACTCATTTGCACGATAATGCATCAGCTGTCTCGCAAGAATTCCACAAAAAATGTATCGAGATTATTCCACATAGTACCCAGCACGCATCATCGTTAGCAGCTCTTGTTTGTGGTGAAAAAATCACAGATGAAAAACTGAAAGCAAATTTAAGCAAAACATCTTTGATTCACATCTTTGTTATTTCTGGTTCTCACTTAATTTTACTTGATCAGCTTTTAGGCATTTTAAAAATTCCACTTTATTTAAGATTCGTTTTTCTTGGGGCCTATGCGCTGTTTGGAGGCTGGCAAGCGCCCGCAGTGCGTGCCTTGCTTGGTTTTGCGGTCCGCGAAACCTTCGCGTATCGCAAGATCTTTTTCCCTGCGGATCTGATTGTGCTGATAACGGGCTTTACGGCGCTTTTTCTTTTTCAATCGTACTGGCAGTCGTTGTCCTTTTTGATGAGCTGGAGCGCAGCCCTGGCTCTGTCTGTGGTGGCGGTCTTTCGCGTACGGAATTCATTTTCGAAGGCCGTGTTATCACAGTTCGCCATCTACTTTTTTATGCTGGCTCCACTTTGGGGGATTGGCAGTCTTCATCCGTTGAGTATTTTATATAACTTATGTTTGGCTCCCGTGGTTTCCTTTGTGTTGTTGCCATTAAGTTTTTTTACTGTGGCCATGCCACCCCTTGCCGTTGTTTTTGATTCGGTGATGAATATCTTTGGCTCACTACTTCCCTTGGTTGCCGAACCGGTTAAAACGGCCGCCGTGACCGCGCCGACTTTACCATTTCTATGGTTGTGGCTTTTAGGACTGCACCTATGTTTGCATTTTCTTAGACTGAAACTTTGGCAGGGAAAAATGTGATGAAGTGGTTTTGCCTTTTTCTTATAACTTTCAGCGCCAGTCACGTCTTGCATATTCCAGCGCAGAAATTTTTTATCGTGTGGAATGTGGGACAAGGCCAGTGGACGACCGCGGTCACACCCAATGCTTGTTATCACTTCGATATGGGGGGTGAGTTTTTTCCGATGGGGAAAATTCTGCAACAATGCCGACTTAAAGCTAATCTGGCTTTCTTAAGTCATTGGGATTGGGATCACGTGGGTGGGCTTCAAAAAGTAAAAAAGAATTTGCCCTTGTGCATTGGTCTACGCCCCCTAGGACCCGCCTCAAAAAAGAAAAGAAGGTTGCTTGCGGGGTTTTCTGACTGCGATAAAAAATCAATTCCTGAACTTTACAAATGGCAACCCCGTGGATTTAAAAACGCCAACGAACAAAGTCAGGTGATATTATATAACCAAGTACTTTTACCCGGGGACTCCCCTGGGGAACATGAAAAGCAGTGGCTTGACCAATCGTGGATCTCGCGAACAAAGCATTTTATTTTAGGACATCATGGCAGCAACACCAGCACGTCGATGGAACTTTTAAAGCGCCTTCCTGACGGCATCCAAGCGATCAGCTCGGCCCGCTGGGCCCGTTATAAACATCCCCACAGCAGTGTTGAACTAAGACTGAGCCAGGCGCGCATTCCCCTGCTGCGCACAGAGGACTGGGGAAATATTTGGATAGACCAATAGATCAGTACACGTTTGTCTTTTTCTCTTGCATGCTGTACTGAGTTTTTCATCACTATCAACTTTTTGGTAAATATTTAACATTACGGTTCTCGCCAAGGTATTAGCTAGCCAGAAAAACCCAAAATAATACGTTCCGTTTAATTGATGATTCACCCTAAAACAGCAACTACTTTTGCCCGCATATTAGCATTCATCATGCCTACCCCGAACTCAGCGGCATTCGAGGGATTAAACTAAACAGTTTTAAGTTAATTAATCTTTATGCATGCTCTTAAGGCAGCTTTTAAATAAAAAAAAGCCCGAGATCACTCCCGGGCTTTTTTGATCGAAATTGTATTCGAAGGAATTAAGCTCTGTAAGCTTTGTATTCCATGTGAAGATCTTTAGCCACTGGCTCGTAGCAAACGTAACCGTTGTATACGTTAAGACCTTTAAGCAATGCTGGGCTTTTCGCAACAGCATCTTCAACACCCATATTAGCAAGCATCAAACCGTACTTCGTAGTGACGTTAGTCAAAGCGTAAGTAGAAGTTCTTGGTGCTACACCTGGCATGTTTGGTACGCAGTAATGGATGACGCCATCAACTTCGTATGTTGGGTTTGTGTGCGAAGTTGGACGGCAAGTTTCGATACAACCACCTTGGTCAACCGCAACGTCAACTACTACTGAACCTTTAGCCATAGAAGAAACCATCTCTTTAGAAACAAGAGTTGGAGCTTTATGACCCGTGATCAATACACCACCGATAACTAGATCAGATTCACGAACTGATTCTTCGATGTTTTTCGGATTCGAGAACAAAGTCATGCAACGACCTTGGAAGATATCATCAAGATATTCCAAGCGCGCTGTAGATACGTCAAGAATCGTCACAGAAGCGCCAAGGCCTACTGCCATTTTCGCAGCGTTCGTACCAACAACACCACCACCGATGATTGTTACTTTACCTGGTTTAACGCCAGTCACGCCACCAAGAAGGATACCTTTACCACCGTGATCTTTTTGAAGGTAGAAAGCACCGATTTGTGTCGCCATACGACCTGCAACTTCAGACATAGGAGTCAAAAGAGGCAATGAACCATTTTCAAGTTGGATTGTTTCGTAAGCGATTGCTTTCACTTTACGCTCGCAAAGAACTTTAGTTAGTTTTGGTTCTGCAGCTAAGTGAAGGTATGTGTAGATGATTTGATTTTCTTTCATCAACTCATATTCATCTGGAAGTGGTTCTTTAACTTTTTGGATCATGTCCGCTTTCGCGTACACTTCTTTTTTGCTGTCGATAATTTTCGCACCAGCTTTTTCGTATTGTTCGTTAGTGATACCAGAACCAACGCCCGCGTCTTTTTCAACTAGGACAGTGTGGCCTTCACCCACATACTGACGAACACCCGCTTCAGTCATACCTACGCGGTTCTCAGAAATCTTAATTTCCTTAGGAACACCGATAATCATTTTCACTCCTGTAGGGGGTAAAGAACTCCCTATTATTTATCTGATTTTTGATGACTCCCGGACTATGCCAGATCAGTAATAAAAGTAAAAGATTCCTCGAACTATAGCGCACCTAATCAGCACCTAGGTGACCCCTCGACGAAAATAAGTTCCCTCATAAAAAGGTCCGTTTTTCGCGATTTTTATGACCTAGGCCCCGCGAAAACCTATTTAATTCAAATAAATGCCTTAAAAAATGGCACAGTAGAGTGGCTATGCATCTAGAGGAATTCAATTTATGAAATTACATTTGTTTTCACTGCTGACGGCTTTTTCAATTCTTGGAACGGCAACGGGAAGCTTTGCCGCTGATGCACGGGATTGGCGCATCACGCAACCGGTTTGGACTGAAACCCACGAACAACTTTTCGGTGAATTTATCGTCCGACTTGGCGAAGCGGTTGAAGCGCGCAAATGTTCTCGCGTTGATACCTGTTTAAAAAGCGATGTGAATCCTTACTATCCGACTGATCCTGCGGGCTTAAAATATTACGCTGACTGCGCAGATCTTCCTTATTACTTGCGCGGCTATTTCGCGTGGAAAAACGGTTTGCCATTTTCGATGGTCAACCAAGTAAAACCCATCGAGGGCCCGGTGGGTCCTTTGAAGCCTAGCAAAGACGTTCGTTATTCCCCACATGGTAACTATGTGCTTAGCCGCTATGAAGCTTTAGTAAAAGTTCAACCGGATTTAACTAATGTTTATCCAAATGCAGTACGGGTTCTTAACTACACCATTCCAGGTCTTACGTTTTCAGCTACCTATCGCATGATGGGAACAGATGATACGGGCCTAATGAGTGACTTTTATCCTGCTAGATTAGATCGCACCGGCATTCGCCCCGGCACTGTCATCTATGATCCCAACGGTCACGTCGCTATCGTTTATCGCGTGGCTGATGATGGAAGAGTTTATTACATTGATGCGCATCCTGATAACTCGCTTACGATGGGAATGTTTTCGCCAAAGTTTGTGCGTTCGGCCCCAGGGCAAGGTGCTGGATTTAAAAACTTCCGTCCGTTAGCCCTTGTTGACGCAGTTCCTGATGTTGCGGGCGACGGCTGGGCTGGAGGAAAAATCGTTCCTGCTTTTAACCACCAAGTACACAACATGGGGATTGAACAATTCTATGGAACCAATCCAGATCCTGGCGGCGATTGGGCTAAAGGAAAATTCAGCATCTTAGGTCGCAACGTGAACTTTTATGATTACGTGCGAATGAAATTAACTGTCGGTGAACTGCATATCGATCCGATTGAAGACATGAACCACATCGTTGATGATATTTGTATCAGCGTTAAGGATCGCGTGAATTCAGTGGACACGGCCCGTGCAGAAGGCATTTATCTAAAACCACATCCGGAAAAATTGCCTGAAAATATTTATGGAACTCAAGGCGAATGGGAAACCTATGCGACCCCTTCCCGCGATGCTCGCTTAAAAGTGGCTTTCGTGGATTTATTAGCGAATACGGTTTCAAATATCGAACGCTATAAGAACAAAGACTCTGTTATCAGATACGAAGGCACTAACCTTGCCGGAGATTTGCTGAATATTTATTTAGAAAAGTCTCAAGCTTGTCAGATCACTTACACAACGACGGACAATCGCTCGATCACTTTAAATCTTGAAGATGTTCGCCAAAGAATTTTCGCTATGAGCTTTGATCCCTATCATTGCATCGAACTTCGCTGGGGAGCCGCCAGCGCTGAAGAATTAGCATCTTGTTCGGATGATGCAAACAAACGTGCTTGGTATGAAAATGAAAAGTACCTGCGCAATCAGCCGGAACGAAGATTTGATGTGCGCATGGATTATACTTTAGAAGAATTAGCTAATCCAATCCCAGGGGTGGGACTTGAGACAGCGCCAGACGTAGATGTTCTATCGTATCTACGCCAGCAGATTGATTGGATGTAGGCTCCCGTTTAGAGAGCCTACTTTGCTTACATTTGAGATTTCAAGAACCCAACGATATCGATATCTGGAGGAGTAGCCACTCCTACACCTTGAATAGGCTGCGCTAATTCGTGGACTGTGTAGTCCATTCTTACGTCGTATTTACGCTCGTGTTGGTTTCTAAGATATTTTTCGTTTTCATACCATAAACGCTTATTAGCATCATCAGTACATGCCGCTAATTCTTGCGGAAGACGCGCGCCCCAACGAAGTTCGATACAGTGGTATGGATCAAAACTCATGTTGAAAACTCTTTGTCGAGCAGCTTCTAAGTGCATTCTTACGACTTTATTGTTTGTCGTCGTGTAAGTGAACTCACATGCTAAGGCTCTTTCTTTATAAACGTTAAAAAGATCAGCTGCTAAGTTGCCGCCAGAATAACGGATGGCTGGGTCCCGTTTTTTATAACGTTCAATATTTGATTTTGTGGTCGCAAGCAAATCCATGAACGCCACTTTTAAACGCGCATCACGGGAAGGAGTTGCGTAGTTTTCCCACTCCCCTTCTGTACCGAAGATGTTAATAGGTAAACGTTCTGGGTGAGGTTTTAAATAAACGCCTGAAGTGCGAGCCGCCTCAACCGCAGCAACGCGGTCTTTTAAGCTTACGCAAATATCGTCTACGATATGGGCCATGTCCTCTAACGGATTGATGTGGATATCACCATCCATCAAACTCATACGAACGTAGTCATAAAAGCTGACAGTTTGATTATTGATAACGAACTTTCCTTTTGACCAAGAACCACCTGGATCTGGATGAGTTCCATAGAACTGCTCGGTACCCAGATTCGCTAATTGATAGTTAAACGCTGGAACAATTTTACCCCCAGAAAAACCGTTACCGAACATGTCTTGTTTCGCATCAACTAAAGCCAAAGGACGGAAATTTTTAAATCCCGCACCCTGCCCCGGATTAGAGCGAACAAACTTCGGAGAGAACATCCCCATAGTCAGCGAGTTATCTGGATGAGCATCGATATAATAAATGCGCCCGTCATCAGCCACCTTATAGATGATCGCCACGTGACCGTTTGGATCATAGATCACGGTACCAGGACGGATACCATTGCGGTTGATACTTGCAGGATAGAAGTCACTCATGAGCGGTGATTCATCAGCCCCCATCATGCGGAATGAAGCTGAAAACGTTAGACCCGGGATCACGTTGTTAAGAATGTCCACGGCGTCGGGGTAGGTGTTTTTAACGACTCTGTTTTTAACTAAAACATCATAACGTTTTGTGACGTAGTTACCTTTATTAGAATAACGAACGTCTTTGTTTTGTTTATTAAAAAAATCAAGATTAACAAGAACGGGTTCTTCAACCGCTTTCACTTCACTAACGATAGAAAAAGGAAGGCCGTTTTTCCAAGCAAAGTAACCGCGCAGATAGTAGGGCAAATCAGCACAGTCGGCGTAATATTTTAGACCTTGGGGATCTGTAGAATAATAAGGGTTATAGGCACTTTTAAGGCAGGTATCGACTTTATCACAGGCCCGGGACTCTACGGCCTCACCAATGCGAGTGACGAATTCACCGAACTGCTGTTCATGGAAGTCAGTCCAGACCGGCTGAGTAATCTTCCAATCTTTGGGCCCCGCAAGAGCCATAGAAGGCCCCAAGGCAGAAAAAACCGTCAGCAACGAGAGCATACCTAATAGTTTCATAACAAACGTCTCCGGATTAGTATCCGAAACACGTAGCAACTACCGAGCCAGAACTTTTGTTCTATCAACTAAAATAACAACGATCTGGCACCCCAAGCCCACCCCAGGTAGGCGCAAAATGGGCCTAAGAATTGAAAAAAGGTGCCTGCTTCTTTTTTAGGCCCATACTGCGTTAAACGCACCGTAGACCCAAAAAAGAAGCAGGCACCTTCGGAATTAGCGGATGAATTTTACTTTTACTGAGCCCCGATTTAGCGGGAAGTTGAGGCGAGCTGCACGGCGAATGATGCTTCTGAAAATAGAGCTGTTCTTCTCTGGACAGCCGGTGATGTCTAGAGTGATTTCTGAAAAACTTAAGTAGTCAGGACTTTCAACAGACGAAACCACTTTTGCGCAAGTGAGATAATTAATATTTTCCTGAACAAACTGATCACCACACCCCACATTCGCATTCACTTTGTATTCAGCAGTGAACTGCGCAAGCTGCGGCCCACGAGCCAACCCATAACACCCGATGATAGGTGCACGCTCAATAAAGAATTCCTCAGTCTGTATATCTTTAACAACGAGGTACACACGCGTATGAGCATCCACAGTACCGAATGCTTTAAGTGAACCAACCAACATAGCCAGAATCAAAACCACTGTTCTCATAATTCCTCCCAATGAATTAGAACAGATTTTTGAATAACTGATTGGCTCAGCTAAGGCTGTTTAAATCTCTGCAATTTAGAATAAGAATTGAGTCAAAAGCGCAGTGGTCCGAAATCATTTAGTCGACGTTAACACCAGATTTGGAATTTTAGCAGGGAGCCTTTGGGCTCCTTCCGAAAGCGGCCTTTGCCGGCGCCACGATGGCGCGAACTGCAGCATAGCTGCAGCGGCAACTGAGCCCGGATGGCGTGCCGCTGTAGAGAAGGAACCCAAAGGCTCCCTGCTAAAATTCCAAATCCCGCGTGTTTAAAGATGACCGAAGTTATTGAGGAACAGTCCATCCGGTGTAGCGCTGAACTTCTTCGCTAATATCCGCACCAAGTTCAACGTGACGATAGCTAGAACCGCTATCCCAGATTTTCTTAACAAGCTTGTTCATAACGTCATGGCCGGCTTTATAAAGAACCACGTGACCCATTAGGGGCATTTCGAGAGTGACGAGGTCACCAAGTGCATCTAGGCATTTGTGGCGAACGAATTCGTCAGCCCAACGCAAGCCTTCTGGATTTACGATGTTTTCGTTATCAAGAACGATGCAGTTATCTAGGCTTCCGCCTTTTGCTAGGCCGCGCGCCTTTAGTGCTTCAACGTCTTTTAAGAAACCAAAAGTTCTAGCGCCCGCGATATCCCGAGTGAACGACTGTTCATTGATATCAAGATCAATTGTCTGCTTCCCGATTTTTGGATGAGGGAAATCAATCGTCACCGTCAAACGAAGTCCATGGTAAGGAACTACGTAAGCGTGCTTTTCACCCTCACTAAAATAAATGGGTTCAGTGATATAGCAATACTTACGAGGTTGATCTTGCTCAACAATTCCTACTGCTAAAAGTGCTTTAAGGAAATCCCCTGCACTGCCATCACAAATTGGAATTTCAGGCCCATCAAGTTCGATAAATAAGTTATCAATTCTTAAAGCCGACAAAGCAGAAAGACAGTGTTCAATGGTAGCTACAGAAAACTCGCCGCCACCAATAGTCGTTTGATGTGAAGTCGCCTGAACATTACGTGCAGTGACTTTTAAAAAAGGTTTTCCCGGCAAATCGCTGCGAATGAAATAGACACCTGTATCAGGCGGCGCAGGACGAAATGTAAGGGTGCAAGCATCACCAGAGTGAATACCAACACCGTTAACGACTGTTCTTTTGCGAATCGTTTTTTGTAAAAACATACTAGTTAGACTTTACCGTAACTAGGTGCCCTTCGCAATGCGGATTTGCCCGACGACATCGCCGCGCCAGTTTGTGACAGTGGGTTGAGTGTGTTTTGATAAAGCCTTAAATTCGTCAGCATTCAGGCCTCCGTAATTTAATAAAATCGCCGCTGTTGCGACTTGAGCAGCTCTAGCTCCACCGTCAGAAGCCTTCACTGCGAATGCCAGCTTCTTATCGGTTAAAAAACCACAGTAAATTCCTTCGGCCCCACCTTTGATGATGGCGCGACCTTGTGTCTTTTCAATCACACTTGTGACAAAATGGTCACTGCCCGCCAGGTAAAACGGTTGAGCACTGACCGCCCGGATAATCCTATCCACGGCCAATTTGCGAGCTGGTGTTTCTTTCGGATTAATGAAAGTCGACATACCAACCGCCATCTGCTGAACAGTCACCGCATATGTTGGAATGCCACAACCATCACTCGCGTAAACGACTTTGGAGTGATCCACTTTCATTGTTTCAGTCAGAATTTTACGCAGACGTTTTTGCGCGGGATGATCAAACTTATCATAGCCTGCGATGTCTTCACCTAAGTGCAAGCATGTTGACATAATTGCCGAATGTTTTCCTGCACAGTTGTTACAAAGCACTGTGGGCTTTTGATTTTTACGAAGCATTTCGTGGGCGGCATTTTCATCGTAAGGTAGATGGGGCCCGCAGATGAAATTGCTTTCTTTAATGCCCGTCTTATCCATCCACTCAGTCAAAGCAGTTAAATGATCTTTTTCAGCTTTGTGGGAAGCACATGCCAAAGCGATGTGTTTATCGGACAAACCAAATTTATCAACAGCACCTGATTCCACGAACGGAATCGCTTGCAGCATTTTGATACCGCTGCGAGGGTAAGTTAAAAAGGCCGGCTGCCCCCAGAAATTTTTTGTAGCGCCAGTTTCATCAACAACCACACCGATTACTTGATGGGAACTTTCAACCACGGCCCCTCTCGTCACTTCGACAATCAAGGGATTTCTAGAAGCCATATTTATATCTCCGTCATAATGGATTTTTTCGCGTACTCTGTAATCACACGTCCGCGCGGTGTTTTTTGGATGAAACCTTCTTGAATTAAGAAGGGTTCATACACTTCTTCCAAAGTATCGCGCTCTTCACTGAGTGCCGCTGCCATTGTATCAATACCGACAGGGCCGCCGTTATATTTTTCTTGGATCAGACTCAAAATACGACGATCCATAAGATCTAAACCGAATTGATCCACACCCAGCTGATCTAGAGCATAAATCGCAATATCTCGAGAGACAGTTCCATTTCCTTTAACTTGTGCATAATCACGCACACGCTTTAAAAGTCTATTCGCCACACGCGGAGTTCCGCGGGCACGACGAGCGACCTCATCGGCTCCTTCGGCATCCATTTTAACTTTAAGAATTTCACCAGATCTGATCAAAATTTGTTGAAGCGCACTGCGATCATAAAACTGCAAACGCTCAACGATTCCAAAACGATCACGGAATGGAGGATTTAATAATCCCGCGCGAGTCGTAGCACCAATCAAGGTAAAAGGTGCTAGTTGGAATTTCATCGATCGCGCACCAAGGCCTTCGCCTGTCACGATATCGATGTAATAATCTTCCATCGCCGTATAAAGATATTCTTCAACCACGCGGCTTAAACGATGGATTTCATCGATGAATAAAACTGAATTTGGCTTAAGCGAAGTTAAGATCGCAGCCAAATCTCCTTTTTTATCAATGGCCGGAGCTGACGTCATACGAATATCAGCGCCCATGTCGTTCGCGATAATTTTTGATAACGTCGTTTTACCCAAACCGGGAGGACCACACAATAAAACGTGATCCAAAGCCTCGCCACGGTGTTTTGCCGCCGCAACAAAAACTTTCAGCTTTTCCTTCACGTCATCTTGGCCAGGAAAGTCTTCAAACTTCTGCGGGCGCAGTTCGTTTTCCCAACTCTTTTCGCCTTCAACCGGATCACCTTCTAGGATGCGACTCATGCTAAGCTCCCAGATAATGTTTGCAAGCCTTTGCGAACACCTTCTTCAAGGCTCATATCCGTAGGCAATGAAGCCACGAACTGATCGACGTTTTGCGATTTATAACCAAGATTCAAAAGCGCCGAGGTGATCTGCGTATGCGCTTCTGATTTCGACTTCACAGTTTCTTCGATAGAAACAAGTTTGCCTTTTAAAGTAAGAATAATCTGCTCAGCCGTCTTCTTACCCACTTTTGGTAAACCAGAAAGGGCTTTTGCATTACCCGCTTCGATCATTTCTTGGATTTGATTTGGTCTGCCGCCAGAAAGAATGCTTAACGCCATCTTCGGACCAACGCCATTCACTTTTAAAAGCGAAAGGAAAAGATTTTTTTCATCTTTAGAATGAAAGCCAAACAGAGTTAAAGCATCTTCACGCACATGGGTGTGAACCCACACGATAATATCTTTACCTAAAAGAGACTGCAGATCGACCAAGGTGTTTGAAGAAGCATGAACTTCATAACCAACACCTTGTACATCCAACAAAGCGGAGTCGCTAGAAACTTCAATAATTTTACCGCGTAAATAACCGATCATACCGTAACTGCTCTTTCAATAATGGATTTCTTCTTTAATTCAAAAGCGTGGTGGCAGGCCATAGCCAAAGCATCCGAAGCATCGATGCGATTGATAACTTTGATATTCAAGATCGCTTTTAAAATCGCCTGAACATCTTCCTTCGAAGCTCCGCCAGTGCCTGTGACACCTTTTTTAACAACTCGGGTGGCGTATTCATGAACTGCAGCACCACCGCGCCCAGCTTCATACATCACAACCCCACGGGCATGCCCTAATTTAAAAGCACTGTCCGCGTTTTTTCCTAAAAATATTTTTTCAATAACAACTTGGTGGGGTTTGTACTTTTCCATGACTTCACGAAAAGCCTCACCCAATTCTGTCATACGCACAGGGAACCCCTGATCCGCATCAAGCACAATCACACCATGATTGATATGCTCAATCCGTCCATTTTCAACTCGCACGACTCCAAAGCCAGTAATGCGAGATCCAGGATCTACTCCCAAAATCGTTAATGACATTAAATTTCCCCTCAAGAATTAACAAAAAAATTATCTCAATGGAAAAAACAAAAGGCAAAACGCAAATTCCAGAAAACCAAAAAAATAGCCAAAAAAGAAGCGATTGATCAAAACGGTTCAGCTGCAAGGCGGAGGTCTTTCCCGCAGTGGAGGCGTGGCAGCGCCACGTCGGAGCGAGGACAAAGGCCGACAACGCAGTCAGATGCACCGTTTTCATCAATCGCGCTTGCGCTGTCAATTCTTCTGACTTAGAATTTCTCTTATAGACGTCGCGGCTAACGCAGAAACGGAAAAACAGCTTTGATGAAAATAGATGCAAGTGCCATCGAAAAATATCAAATGATCTTGGAAAAAGATCCGAACTCTCAGGTTTTTGCTCCTTTGGCAGAAGCTTATCGAGAGATGGGCATGCTTGCTGAGGCTAAAAAAACCGTGACTGCCGGCGTTCAACGCCACCCGCAATTCGTTGGTGGGCTTGTGACTTACGCAAAAGTGATGCGCGATCTTTCAGAACTTGGCAAAGCTGGCGAAGCCTTGAAACGCGCCACTTCTTTAGCTCCAGAAAATATTTTAGCTCACCAATTAACGGCTGAAGTTCATCTTGCAAATAAAAATCCGAAGGAAGCTCTTAAAGCCTTCAAGATGGTTTTATTCTTAAATCCGAATTCAAAAAGCGCGCAAAAAGCCGTGCAAAAACTGGAATCTTTGACTGCGGATGAATACGACGACGAAGTTTTTTCGATGACAAAACTTCCGGAAGTTCAGCTTGATGAGCCCCGCCGTAAAGGCACTGCTGCTAAGACGGAAGAACCGATGATGGTGAAACCTCAGCCGGTCAGCCCAAGCAAGGCCATGGAAAGAATGCTTTCCTTGATTGATGCCTTTATTGTGCGCAACGATCTAGAAAAATCCCATGCCCTTCTAAAAGACACCCGCGTGGAATTCGGCGACCATCCAGAGATTCAAAGACGCATGAAAACCCTGCAGGTTCGCTACAACGATAACGATGAGGTCACCTCTTTAAAGCCTCTTCAACCACGGGATCAAATCGTTCGCGAAAGAAAACTGGAAGTATTAGAGATGATGCTTCGCAGAATCGAAGAGTATAGAGCTTAAGGTTAAGAGCCGAAGGTTGACCTCCATCAGATAATTAAGCAAATATGTCCTTTCTCTACAAAAAGGATATACAATGTACGAAACGTCGGATTTCAAAAAAGGTCTTAAAATCATGCTTGAGGGGAAACCCTATGTAGTTGTGGATTTCCAACACGTTAAGCCTGGTAAGGGAAACCAATTCACTCGCACGAAGCTTAAAAACATGCTAACTGGCCAGAACTTGGAATCCACTTTCAAATCTGGTGAAAAATTCGAAGTACCAAACGTTGAAAATAAAGAGATGACTTTCCTTTATAAAGACGATTCTGGTTACAACTTCATGTCTCCTGAAAGCTACGAACAAATCGCTATGTCTGAAGACGACCTTGGCGAATCAAAGTACTACCTAGTAGAAAACTTGAAAGTTGTAGTTTTATTCTACAATGAAAAAGCCGTTGCAGTTGACGTTCCAAAAGCAGTGAACTTGACTGTTGCTAAAACAGATCCGGGCGTAAAAGGCGACCGTGTGACTGGTGCTACTAAGCCCGCAATCATGGAAACTGGTTTGTCTGTAGGCGTTCCATTGCACATCAACGAAGGCGATGTTCTTCGCATTGACACATCTACTGGCGACTACGTAGAGCGCGTTTCTCAAAAATAACTAACGCTCCATATTAAGTCTCCGCAACCACTCAATTTTATCGCAAACTAATAAAGATAAAATTGACGACGTTAGCGGAGGCTTTTTTTTGTCCACTTATATTGAGTTAGAAATCCAAAATTTACTCAATGAGGTCACTGACCTTGATGTCGTGTGTGACCGTATCATCGATTACCTTGAAGCCGCCCCGGACCGTTTTACCCAAGATAATATCAACGCCCTTTGCAAGTTTCTAATTAACTCTCGAAGTTATTTGCGATTGGTGGGTTTCGTTCTTCGCCACATCGACAATGAAGACTTCCCGATTCCTTGGCCATATTTTTTAGAGTCCTTAGGACTTATCGGCGAAGAGATCGACAACAAAACTTTAAAAGCCTTAACTGAAGGAATCGAAGAAGGCGAAGCACAAGCCGAAGCTTCCCGTTCCCGCGCCTTAAAATCTTTAGAAGAATTGGGCGAGTGGCGCAGCAATCGGAAATATAAAATTCATAAAGATTATCTAAATAACAAACGCCAACTATTAGATCAGCTGATCACATTGCGTACCCAGCAACTTTATGAACAAGAAAAAAAATTGTTACAACGTCTGCAAAAACTTTATCCCGGCGATAAAGATATCATGCATGAAGTGGGACAGCATAAGCAGCGCTATGCTTTAGAGATTCTGCAAAAAAGAACTCCGAAAAATCGCGGCATCAAAACTGAAGAGTACAACGTTAAAGATCCTGAAGTTGAAAAAGCTTTAGAGGCTTTGCTAGTAAGCTTGCGGGAACATGCAGAAGAAAATCCACAGATGGCTCTTGATTTTGCCATCGCCGCATTCATGTTTGAAAGTTACGAAGCGGCCTTAGCTATTCTTGAATTCAGTCCAGAGACCTCTGCATTGCTGTGGTTCCGGTTGGAAGTCCTGTTAAAGTGCCGCCGCTTCGTTGAACTTTTAAATGAACTTTCAAAAATTGAACTTGCCTTAGCAGAAGAACCAGAAACTTTTTTTGCAACAGCTTACCTGCGCGCCCAAGCCTTATGGGGCTTAGGTCAAAAACATACAGCCATAGAGGTGATGGAAGGCTTATTGGCGTCCCGTCCCCACTATCGTGCTGCTAGTGCCCTTATCGTGGTGTGGAGATCCCAGTGAAACGCGCGTTCTGGATCTTAATCACGCCGATTGCAGGATTCTTAGTTCTTTATTTGTTAGGCACAAAAATTGTCGGCCCGAAACTAGAATCGTGGACTTTACAACAAGTCCAAAGCTATTCCGATCAAGAATTACCCGTCAGTATTCGCGCCGAAAAACTTCAGCTTAAATTATTTAAGCCTTCCCTTATTGTTGAAGATATTGAAATCAGCGCTAAAGGGGATCTTGCTAGATCGGTCCAAAAAGTTCACATCAAAGGACTGCGTGTCTTTTTAGATTTTTTTCAACTATTAGTGGGTAAAGTAAAACTTTCTGCGGTGGTGGTTGAAAGCCCGGAAGTGGTTTTAGATATCGATCCGTTTTTAGAAGACGATACGCCACCTAAAGAACTCCCGATTGATATGATCTTTGACCAGTTGGCAAAGCTTCCGCTGCAAAGAGTGTTTTTGCAGAACTTAAGTTTAAAGGTCAGTTCAAAGAAATTAAAATTCACCACGGAAATTCAAAGTGGTGATTTGCTTCTAAATAACATGGCTAAGAACATCACGGCGAAAATCAACCTTCCGGCTTTGACAGCCAGCTATGATGGCATAAGCAACCTTGAAGGATCTTTAGATTCGCACCTGTATTTAACTCGCCAATCTTTACGCATCATCCAGCTAGGACTGCGTTTAGATTCATCAGAAATTTATGCCCGCGGTGAATTGACTCGTATTAAACAAGTGACGATCAAACCATCAGGGGTTCTTGATATCTCTGGAAAAGTTAATTTGCAGGATGTGTATCAGGAAATTAAAAAAATCCGTCCTGGCTTGAAAATTCCTACTTTAGCGGGCCAAGTAAATTTGGACGTTGAAACTCGCTTTGACGGATTAAAAAATCTGCGCGGCAAAGCAGACCTCACGACCCGTGCCGTGGTGGTTGATAAGTTTGAATTGGGTGACGCCCGCATTCAAGGTGATTATCAAGATAACGTCGTCACTTTATCTGAACTAAGAGCCCACCATCCAGCTGGTGAAGCGGTCCTTACTAAATCGCAAATCACTTTGGATGGTAATTTTCCATTCACAACGAAATTGCACTTTGACTGGGAACTGCAAAAACTTTTTGAATCTTTAGACCTAGCTGGCATCCCCGTGGGCATGGATTTAAAAGCCGATGTTCCTTGTGAAGGCCAAATTTATCCAAGCATCCAAGTCACTTGTTCAAATGTAGATCTGCAAGCAGAAAATCTGTGGGTTAAATCAGGAATGGCTAAGACAGATAATTACATTCTTGAACTTGTCAGTATGGGTGCTAAGGGTCAATTTAAAGTGACTCCGCAAAGTATTGCCTATGCCGCTAAAGTGAACGTAGGCAACAGCTCCGGAACTAGCGACGGAACCATCGATTTCGCTCAAGGTTTTAAAATCAACTTCAAAACCGATAAACTAGATATGAAAGATATCAAAAATCTTTCAAATCTTAAAATTGAAGGCTCAGCGAGTATTGATGGTTCAACATCAGGGGATTCCCAAGCGGCGATTTTTGATATGAAGATGAACGCCAGGGATTTTACATTTGAAGGTTTCTATTTAGGAAACTTGATTTCAACCCTGCATTATCGAGATGGCAACCTAGCTTTTGAAGATGTCGCGGGAGCTGTTAATAAAACCCAGTACCTTGGTGACCTCACCGTCCGATTTAACAGTAAGACCTTGGAAGGTGACTTCTCTGCACCTACGGCAGACTTAAATGATATCGCTTTGATTTTCTCTAAAATTTATGAACTGCCTGTTTCTGTTCAAGGCCTTGGCTCTGCAAAAGCAAAAGTTAGTGGCCCCCTGGATTTCTGGAAAATGAACTATCAACTGCAATCGGCTTTCAAAAAGGTATTTATCGGACCTGAAAGCTTTGATCAACTGCAGTTCAACGTTTCAGCCGTAAATGGCAATATGAACACTGATAAAGTTCAATTAAGCCGTGGATTATCGACTTTGACCTTGCAAGGTGGAATCAGCTCTGAAAAAGTCATGAATCTTTATGCTGATGGAAAGAACTGGAAACTGGAAGAATCCGACACCATCACCAAGGTCAATTCAAACATCAGCGGCAACTTGAACTTTGCAGCCGAACTGAAAGACAATGTAACAACACCCCAAATCTTAGCCAAAGGGGCCATCACCGACACTTACTTTGAAGAACAAGAAATCCCTAATTCGAATTTTATCTTCAAAATCAATCGCGAGTTTTTAAACACTCAAGTCAGTCTTTTCGGCGACAAAGTGCAATCCGAATTTCAATATCCTTTCGAAAAAGGTCGCGCCCCACTTTTAATTAAACTTAATACCAACGATTGGAACTTCTCTTCACTATTGGGCCTTATCGGGGGCATTAACTTAGCCAATGAATATAACTCGTCACTGACTACGAATGTGGATCTAAGATCAGAGTCTGGGGAATTGTTTAAATCTTCCGGCAAAGTGACAGTACAAAATCTTTCGCTGAAACGCGGAACAATGAGCTTTGCCAATAAAGCACCTATTGAAATAACCGCAAATAATGGTGCTTTAACGATTCGAAATTTTAATTTGGAAGGCCCCCATAATAGCCTGCAGGTTCGCGGTGAAAATTTTACGGCCGATGACTTAAACGTGGCTGTGAATTTAGAAGCCGATATGCGCTTATTGCAGATTTTTTTACCCTTCCTTGAAGATCTGGGCGGGCCGATTAATCTTTCCACCACAGTTTCAGGAAAGATCACTAAGCCCGCGATTCTTGGAAACTTCAATGCCAATAATGCCTTTATTAAAATCAAAGGCTTCCCTCACCCCATTGAACGCCTTTCAACTGAAGTCGTATTTTCGCAAAGTCGTATCATTATCAATGGTATTAAAGCGCAAATTGCTGGCGGTACGTTGACTGGCGATGGTGGTGTGCAAATCAATGGCATTAAAGATCTGCCGACGTCCATCCGTTTAAGAATGGAAAACGTGACCTTCAATGTTCCTGACAAAATCAGAACCAGCGGAAACGCAGATATGTTGTTTTCAGGCCGCTGGTTCCCGTTCACCCTTTCGGGAACTTACCATGTAGCTAGTGCTTTGGTTGAAAAAGAATTTACCGAAGATGGCGGATCTGTTGCGGGGGTTAAACAAAGCGTTTATTTGCCAAAAGTAATTCGTGAAGGCCGCTTTGAACCTGTCGTGCTAGATTTGCAAATTATCTTAGATAGAAACATCATTGTTAAGAATTCTTTGTTAGATGGTTCTGTCACTGGGAATATTCAAGTGAAAGGCCCCCCATCGAATCCGATTCTTTTAGGCCGTATCAACATGGATAGAAAGTCCAAGTTGATCTTTAAAGATAAAATCTTTGAAGTGCAAAACGGTGTGGTTGAATTCAACGACCCTAACGAGATCAATCCAAACCTATATATTTCCGCCCAATCACGCATTGATGAATACGATATCACTTTGATTGCCCAAGGGCCTGCAAAGAACGTGGGGATTCGTTTAACCAGTATCCCGCCGTTACCAGAACAAGATATTATTTCATTGATTGCCTTGGGTGTGACCTCTTCCACCAAAGAACAAAACCTAACGTCCCGTCAACAAGCAGAACAATTGGGTGTGGAAATCGGCGGCGCGGTTTTAGCAAAACCAATCAGCAAACAGTTAGAAAGCACCTTAGGTTTAAATCTGCAAGTCACCTCAGAGTACGATTCAACCCGCAATATCTCCGTTCCTAAAATCACTTTGAGCCGTCGACTTTCAGAACGCGTCAAAGTGTCAGGCAGCCGTCCGGTGGGTGATAATCAGTCCTATGATTTAAAATTAGAATACCTGATCAATAATAACATCACGGCTGTAGGTTCTTTTGAAAACCGCGGCATTGAAGAAAATTCGACCCTACAAACCGTTCAACCTGCTTCGCAAAGCATCTTTGGTTTGGATCTAGAGTTTAAAAGGGAGTTCAAATAATGCAACGCTGGTCCTCCTTTTTAATTACTTCAGCATTGGTTTTTTCTAGCTCTGCTTTTGCAAAAAAATTTTTGGATTATTCTTCGTTACCTAAAGACGTACAAACAGATCTGGTACGTCGTTTTCCGAATATTGAAAAAGAAAAATTAAGCTTAGAGCAAGTCGACGAAGCCCTTCGCTACTTGCAGATCAAACAGCAATTTGAAAAGCTGACAGTTTTAGATGATAACGGTCCCCGCTATCGACTGGAATATAAAAAGACCCGCAAAGTTGCTGAAGTTCGTATTAGTGGGAATAAAGAAATATCTCGCAATGAAACCGAAAGTATTTTCGGGGTGAAATCGGGGGACGTTTTTGAACAAGAAGCCTTAGTCGAAGGTGGCGAAAGAGTTCGTCAAGCCTACCGGGATCTTGGCTACTTAAATGCTGTCGTTGATATTGAAATGCCGCCAGAATCTGATGATCGCGTGGGCGTTCATCTTAAAATCACTGAAAATAAGCGCACGCTAACAAATAACATTGTCCTATTAAGTTCAAATCACGAACTTAATAAAAAACTGGCGAAAGCCTTAAAAAAGTATGTCGATGATCCTTTCACTGAAAACACCTTAGGCAAGATTCAAAAAGCTGCCAGGGATTACCTGAAAGAAAACCATCACGTTCGCGCTGACATTATCGGCCCAACGACTCAGTTCACCGCTGATGAATCACAAGTGACCTTAAGTTACAGACTTGAGCGCACAGAAAAATACTCTTTTGAATATAAAGGCCTTAGCTACTTTCAAAAGCGTCAGATTGAAAAACATCTGGATTTAGAAAACTTCACCTCAGGAAATCCTTCAATAGGAACTGAACTAGCACAAAAGATTAAGAGCTTTTATCTGACGGAAGGCTATGCGCGTGTGGAAGTGAAGGCCGATGAAACTGACATTCGCCCCTTCCAACGCCGAGTTTTATTTGAAATTGATGAAGGACCGAAAATCAAGATTGAAAAGATCGCAATCAATGGCCGCTTCAGCAAAGATGAAGACTATTATGCCAAGTTTATCGAAAAACACAGTTCTAAACTGATCGATAAAGGCTTTTACAATAAAGATGACTTTGATACCGGTTTAAAAAACCTTATTTTAGAACTGCAAAACAACGGGTATCTGCAAGCCAAGCTTCTGTCGACGCGAAGTCAGTATAATAAAACAAAAGATCGGCTGACCTTGTATGTAAACTTGGATGAAGGCCCACTGACAGAAATTGAGTCCGTGAACTTTACGGGAAATAAAGATTTTTCTAATGACCAGCTTTTAAAAGTAACAGAAATCAAGCCCGGCCCATTAAAACTGGGACAGATCGAAGAAGCCATCGCAGCCCTTAAAGAATATTATCGCGAGCGTGGTTATATCGAAATGCTTCTTTTAAACGAAAAAGAAGACTTGGTGACCTATGATGAAACCAACACCCGGGCCTCGTTAAACTTTAAAATTTTTGAAGGCCCCCAAGTTCGCGTAGCAAGCATTGTTTTAGAAGGTAATGACTTCACCAAAGATTACGTTATTCAGCAGGAACTAGATCTGAAAAACGGTGAACTGGTGACACCTAAAAAGGTCGATGAATCCATCGCTCGTCTGCAACGTTCTGGATTTTTTAGCACCGTTGAAATTCGCACCTTAGAAGAAAAAACCAATGTTTCTAATCGCACCGTTTTAGTTAAGGTGACTGAACGCGATCCGGGCCTATTCACCCTGGGTGCGGGTGCGACGAATGAAAGAACGCTAACTTTAAGAGGTTACACCAGTGGTTCTTATCGTAATCTTTGGGGCACAGGACGAGGGGTTTCTTTACGTTTAGAAGGTAACTATAACGTTGCTGACATTAAGTATTTAGAAAGCCGTATCGTCTTTGGTTATCTTGAGCCTTATCTTTTCGGCACCCGTATTCGCGGTCGTGTGAACATCACTCGTTCTAAAACCGTAACCGATTATGATATTCGCCAGGTGTCTGAAGTAAACTCTACCACCTACTCTATAGAAAAAGACTTTACATCTCACATTCTAGGGATATGGGACATTTGGTCCTTAGCAACAATTAAAGATTTCGGGGTTGATGATCGCTATCCGTTCCCAGAAACAACCCAAGATATCGCAACCACAGGTCCCACATTGGATTTAGATTTTAGGGACAGCCCTTTCAATCCTACCAGAGGAAATTTCACCCGCTGGAGTGCTGAATATTCAGACCCTGTATTAGCAAGCACCGAGACTGATAATTTTGCGATTAAATATTGGCGCAGCACTTTAAGCTTCACGCACTATACGACCGTAGGAACCCTGCAGTTGCAACCGGTGGTGTGGGCGAATCAACTGCGTGGCGGATATATTCAAAACCTAAGTGATAAACCTTTAGGGGGCGTACCTTGGGATAAAAAAGGCTTTACCCTGGGTGGTCAGTCGACGATTCGTGGTTATGAAGCTGGGACCCAAGAGGTCTTCCCCAATCGTCAAGATTTAGGATTATCTGAAAGTGAAAAGACCTATTTCTTAACTTCGGATGCCAGTATGTATTTGCTAAAGTCTGAATTGCGCTTTCCTGTTTATGGCGCCTTAGGTGGAGCTGTGTTTTATGATGGTGGTTCCGTGCAAATCAAGGGTTTGCATTTTAGAGATAACTATCGTGACTCTGCAGGATTTGGGATTCGCTATAGCACACCGGTAGGACCTTTATCTTTAGAATGGGCATGGAAGTTAGATGCCCGTCCTACTGAAGAACCTTGGCGCTTTCACTTATCCATCGGAACATTCTAATTGAATCATTTAAGGAAGAACTTAGTCTTCTTCCTCTGTCGGCAAATTAAAGATCGGCTCGCAGTCAACACAGCTTGCAAGAGCTGTGATCTGACCTTGATGTTTAAGCGCTGAAATATGCAAGCCGTTAATGACCATTTCAACTCGCTCTAAGGAAGCGCGTTCTTTTAAGATATTTTTTTCAGTAAAGAAGTAATTGTCCTCGCCCTTACCCTCGACCATTTTAGTGACGACTTCGTATACGTGGGCCGCTACTTTTTCTTCACGCTCATAAAGGTGAATCCACTGACGGCAGTAAATGTCTTCAATGGTATAGCTCGTCACCTCAAAGAAATTAAGAGTGCGGAAAAATTGAGTGTTCTTGAAAGAATAAAACTCAGTGATGAATTTTGGATTTTTTAAAATTTTAAAAAGGGCTGGGCTTGCTTCAAATTTATAATACTCTAACGCCTTTAAAGTAAAAAACTCTGCATCTTTAAGTTGGCGACCTTCAGCATAGACAGATTTACAGATATTCAAATAATCATTTAGAGTTGCCACAACCTCATCCTTAGATTCATCAGTGAGCTGATGAAAATAGGGCAAAAGTTCACTGCTGTAGGGACGAATCGACAGACCTTCATCTTCAATATAGGCGCAGAGCTCTTCGCTAAGACGTTTAAATTTATTTGCCGGGACCGAAGATAAAGGCATGAAGTTAAGCCTGCTAATTTTATAGGTTCTAGAAACAAAAAAAAGCTCCCATAGGGAGCTCTTTAAAGACAGTTAAATTAATGTTAAAAAAATTCTTTATCTAGTTTTGCTAGTTGCAAATTTTCTGCGCAAATCTTGGGTAACTTCAGTAATTGTTGCATTTAAAGTCACTTCAAACAAATCATCGGCAGAAACTTTATAAAGTTCACCAAGTCTTTTAAGTGCGTTGATTGGCGGATGAGAAACGCCTCTCTCCCAGTTAGAAATGAATTGCGGAGTAGAATAACCCAATTTATCGGCAACATCTCTTTGAGAAAGACCTGCTGATACTCGTTTATTTTTCAAAAATTCTGCTAGCACATTTTTCTGTTTCATCAGTTCCATCCTAATACCCTGAGCTTACACACAACCCGCCAAAGGTGACAAGTACTTGGTGATAAAAATCTGTGAAAGATAGCCGGTTATCACCTTTCGGTTTACTAAACAAATTTAGTATACACTACTAAGCAATAAAGTACTTTCTGTTTTTGCACAATAATTATTCAGATGGATGTGAGTTATTTCATGTTTCATTCGAAGAATTATGGGACTATGTACTTATGGAAACAAAGCAACCGTTGTGGTCGGAAACCTTCAAAGTTACAAGTCTTTTAGTCAATCCCATGGGGCGATTAGGACTTTACGGGCTCCTGAATTTACTTCAGGAAACTTCCTGGATCCACGCCGAACACTTAGGTTTCGGCGTGTCATCGATGGAAGAGCACGGACTATATTGGGTCGTAACCCGCCAGCATTTAAAGGTTCATTCCTGGGCCAATTATGGAGATAAATTAACAATTCAAACCTGGATTCGTGCGCCAGAAGGTTCCTTCACCAACCGTGAATTTAAAGTTTTTGATGAAAGCGGTAAAGAAGTCGCTCAGTGCACTTCCACTTTTATTGCCATAGACAAAACTACTAAAAAACTTCTCGCCGCCCATGAGCTGCAAAGCATGGAAAGCTTCACCCTGAATGAATCAACGGGGCTGGTCGCTGAAAAAATCACTGCGCAAGGTGACTATGAAACTTTGGCGCAGTTCCAAGTTCGCAACTCTGATTTGGATATTAACCAACATGTTAATAATACCAAATATGCCCAGTGGGTTTTGGATGCCATTCCCTATCAGTTTCATAAAACTTTGCGCTTAAAAAGTTACGCCGTGAACTTTTTAGCCGAGACTTTTTTAGGCGACACCGTCAGAATTGAACGCGACTGTCACACCATCGATGTGTCTAAAGCTTCGCACGGAGTTTCAACTTACCGAGGCCTTAGAATCAGTGACGAAAAAGTATTATTCACCTCTCAATTAGAGTGGGAAAGAAAATCATGAACGTTTTGCAGCCCTTTGCTTCGACACCGTTAACGGATCAATTTAAAATTTTTAGCGATCTGCAAATAATTTCTGCTGAAAAAATCGAAATCACTTTTCAGATTTCAGGTCCATTAGACAAAATTCTGTGGCCTGATCCGGCCATCATCGAAAGTCGCCAAGATGAATTATGGAAAACAACCTGTCTGGAAACTTTTCTGGGATCCGGTCCCCAGGCCAATGACTCTTACACGGAGGTCAATTGCTCCCCCAATGGCAATTGGAATGCTTATAGTTTTAGCAGTTATCGTGAGGGCATGAGCCCTTCACCCGATATCACTGTGCGTCTGAAAGAGAAATCCACCCAAGGCCAAAATGGTTTTTTTAAGATTGAATTGCTTAGTACGAAAGCAATTGCGGCCTCCTGCGTTGGATTAACTGCAGTCATAGAGTTCACGACTGGCGAAAAAGCTTATTGGGCTTTGCGCCACCCAAAATCCACCGCGGATTTCCACGACAAGACCGGCTGGAAAACCTAGTCCCCGCTTGACCCTTTCTGGCCGAGCAAGTTAATTTGTCTCGGCTTTCATTTTCTTAATTCAGAAAGGATCTTCTAATGAAGAAACACACCGTTCGCGTTTATCCATCTAAAGAAAAATTGGATCGTAAAGATCAACTGGCTTGGAAAATTGCAGAAATCGCTTCTGACAATGCTCCAATCAAAGCTGATGTTCTTGATATGGTCATTAACCGTATCATCGACAATGCTTCTGTCGCTATCGCTGCAGCTAATCGTCGTCCTGTGGCTTCTGCTCGTGCGATGGCGCTTGCGCATCCTCGTAACGGTGGTGCGACTGTATTCGGTATGCCGAATGATCAAAAATTCGATTGCGAATGGGCGACTTGGGCGAACGGGACTGCGGTTCGTGAATTGGATTTCCATGACACTTACCTAGCGGCTGATTATTCTCACCCTGGTGATAACATTCCTGCGATTTTGGCCGTTGCTCAACAAATGGGTAAAAACGGTAAAGAACTTCTTAAAGGTATCGTGACTGGTTATGAAGTTCACGTAGACCTAGTAAAAGCGATCTGCCTTCACATGCACAAAAAAGATCATATTGCTCACTTGTGCCCTGCTCAAGCAGCTGGTATCGGTACATTGCTTTCTCTTCCAACTGAAACCATCTTCCAAGCGGTTCAACAAGCAGTTCACGTGTCTTTCACGACTCGTCAATCTCGCAAAGGTGAAATCTCTTCTTGGAAAGCTTACGCTCCGGCACACGCTGGTAAACTCGCTGTTGAAGCAGTGGACCGTGTTATGCGTGGCGAAGGTGCGCCATCTCCAATCTATGAAGGCGAAGATTCTGTTATCGCTTACATGCTAGATGGTAAAAACGGTAAATACGAAGTTCCACTTCCAGAAGTGGGCGAAGAAAAACGCGCGATCCTTGAGACTTACACTAAAGAACACTCTGCAGAGTACCAATCTCAAGCATTGATCGACTTGGCTCGCAAAATGAAGCCAATGATCAAAAACTTCGACGATATCAAAGATATCGTGATCCACACTTCTCACCACACTCACTACGTGATCGGTACTGGTGCAAACGATCCACAAAAAATGGATCCAAATGCGTCTCGTGAAACTTTGGACCACTCTATTATGTACATCTTCGCAGTGGCTCTTCAAGACGGCACTTGGCACCATGTGAACTCTTACGCTCCAGAGCGCGCTCAACGCCCTGACACTGTGGCATTGTGGCACAAAATCTCTACGATCGAAGACAAACAATGGACGGCTTGGTACCACGAGACAGATCCAGATAAAAAACGCTTCGGTGGCCGCGTAGAAATCACAATGAAAGACGGTTCTAAAATCGTTGATGAACTTGGCGTAGCTGATGCGCATCCAGCAGGTGCCCGCCCATTCAAACGTGCTGACTACATCCGTAAGTTTGACACTTTGACTGAAGGAATCATTACTAAGGCAGAACGCGATCGTTTTATCGGTCTTTGCGAACGTCTTGAAACTTTGACTGCTGAAGAAGTTCAACAGTTGAACGTGCAGATCCCAATCGAAAAGCTTGTTAACAACAAGCGTGATAACAAAGGTATCTTCTAGTTACGAAGAGCGCCTGGCAGTGAGGGAGGGGCTTCGTAGTCTCCTCCTTCGCGGTCACGCCCTCCTGGCTCAGTTGTCGCCGCACCTTCGGTGCGGTTCGCGCCATCCAGGCGCCGACAAAGGCCCGCTTCGGATGAGACTACGAAGCCCCTCCCTCACTGCCAGGCTCATCATAACTTAAGAGTCTTGGTTTTCAGTCTTTTTGAATAAAACTAAGATAGGGATTTGGTACGATTTTCAGTGATTTTAGCGGTTAAAGCTTAAGCGGTTGGAGAACGAAAATTTCACGTGGTGCCTTTGAGTGGAATTTTTTTTAAGTTAAAGGCAAAATTGAAAGATCTCGTCGCAGTTTTCTGGAAAAGATCTTTGAGTTTTTCACTTGGAGGAAAAAATGTTGTTTCCTGAAATTACACCGGCGCAGAAGCGTAAGAATTTTCGTGAGGCTTTAAAATCTGGGAAGCTTTTGCAGTTTCCGGGGTCTTGGTCTCCGCTTGTAAGTATGGCTATTCAGAAAGAAGGATTTGATGGGGTTTATATCTCTGGCTCTGTTCTTTCTAATGATCTTGGATATCCTGATATTGGCTTAACTACTTTGTCTGAAGTTGCTAACCGTGGTCGTCAGATTGCGCGCACGACTTCACTTCCAACTATTATTGATATCGACACTGGTTTTGGTGAACCGATGTCAGCGACTCGCACTGTGCAGGAAATGATTGAGATGGGCCTAGCAGGCTGCCATATCGAAGATCAAATCAATCCGAAGCGTTGTGGTCACCTTGATGGTAAGGGCCTAGTGACTCGTGATGAAGCGACTCGCAAAGTGGCTGCTGCTGCTCGTGGTAAAAAGCTTGATGAGAATTTCTTATTGATCGCTCGTACGGATGCTCGTGCTGTTGAAGGTCTTGATAAGGCCATTGATCGCGCGAAAGCTTACATCGATGCGGGTGCGGATTGCATCTTCACGGAAGCTCTTGAGAACGAAAAAGAATTTGAAACGTTCCGCAAAGCTGTCAATGTTCCTTTACTGGCGAACATGACGGAATTTGGTAAGGGCCGCCTTTACACTTACGAAGAGTTATCGAACTTAGGTTATAACATCGTGATCTATCCGGTCACTACATTCCGTCTGGCGATGAAAGCAACCATTGATGGCTTAAATGAAATCAAAGCTAAAGGAACTCAAGAAGGTCTTTTAGGCAAAATGCATCATCGTAAAGATCTTTACACGTTGACGAGATACGACGAGTACAACTCGTTTGATTCAAGCATTTTTAACTTTAAAGTGCGCGAATAATTTAGACTGTTAAAACATAATCAAAACTTTGAAAGGCTCGCCCCGTGCGGGCCTTTGTTTTTTTCACCAGAGCTTTTCTTGACGCTTTTTTAGATGGTGAATTAGCTTTTTATTTAATGCAGCTAAAGGTCTTTCTTTCCGATTCACTAAACCCCCATCTGAATCTCGCCACCGAGGAGTGGATCTTTAATAACTTAGAACCTGATCAGCATGCCCTTTTCCTATGGCGCAATGAAGACACAATCCTGATCGGGCGCCACCAAAATCCCTGGTCTGAATGTAACCTGCTAAGAATGGTTGATGATAAAGTTCATCTAGCCCGCAGAACCACCGGCGGAGGTGCTGTCTTTCATGATTTGGGAAATACCAACTTTACTTTTTTATCTCCGAAAGAATCCTACAGTCTTAAGAACAATACGCAGATCATTTTTCAAGCCTTAGAAAAATTTGGTGTTAAAGGCGAAGCCTCTGGTCGCAATGATTTATTATTTCGCGCGGGTGATGGTTACCGTAAATTCAGCGGCAGTGCATATCGCGAAAAAAAGGATCGCGCTTTTCATCACGGGACACTTTTATTAAATACAAATCTACAACGACTAAGAAGCTACTTATTAACGAATCCAAAAAGACTAAGAGCCTTCAACTTGGAATCGGCACGAGCACGCATCGCAAACTTAAGTGAAATTGCCAAGGATGTGCGCCACGAAAAAATGGTTGAAGCAATGATTGCTTCGTTTCAAAGCTTTTATAGTTCGTCCTCAGAGATCGAATGTTTGACGGCCTCTAGTCTGCTTGAGATCCCCGAATTAAAATCCCAATACGAATCGTTAACAGCCTGGGAATGGCTGTACGGTAACACCTTAGAGTTCAATCATCACATCCAAGAATATCTATCTCTGGGCTCATTTGAAATTCAGTTCAAGATTTACGACGGATTCGTGAAGGATTTAAGAATATACACGAACTGCCTTTATCCAACCCTGGTTGAAGAAATCACCGAAGCATTGATGGAAAAACCCTATGACTGCCCTTCTGTGATTCGAAATTTTGAGCCCATCATCAGTTCCCACCCCGAGCTTGAAGCAGGCTTACGGGAACTGCGGGCTTGGATCTGCCAAACTATCAATTAGCAGCCGGAATCTTCCATAACGATGTTATAAATCTTTCCGTTTTCAGTATCGATAATTAAAAGTGACTGGAAAGTAACTCCACACTGAACAGCACCCATGGGTGCCACGCCGTATTTTACGGATTTAATTGAACGCAAGATTTGTTCTGCGCGCTCTACCTTTAGCATTGCGTCTGCGTATTTGATTTTATCAGCGTCCGTTCGTTCCCCCTCTTCCAGGATTTGGAACAGCACCACTTTCACGTATTCAATTCCGCCCATCATGTTTTCTGCTCCCCACAACAGAGAGTCTGTAGCCCAGGCTTCGCTACCTACGGTCCAATGTGCTTCAAAGTCCGCCTCTGATTCTACAAGCTCTTCATTTAGGGCTAGTTCTTTAATCATTAGCTTTGGATCTTTATTTGGGGTTACTGTGTAGGTCTCGGAATCTTCGGCTAAGGAAGCTAATAGGTCCGCAGCAAATGAAATTCGCTTTTCAGTTTCCTTATTTGCGGCATTGGCGTTCAGGGCTAAGGCAAACGAAATAACAAAGATTAGCTTTTTCATGGGCACCTCATTGGTTTTAAAGATGTCCTCTTATACAGAGCGCAGGGCTAATTAATAAATGAATGATTTAATAATAAATATACGCCAATTGAATAGTAATTATTTCTGACCATTGACCCGAAGGGGCTGTCAGACTAGGTTACGGCCATGACTAAGCTTAAAGTTTTCCTTTCTGATAGTTTAAATCCCCACCTTAATCTTGCTACGGAAGAATGGATTTTCCATAATTTGGATCCGTCCCAACAAGTTTTGTTTTTATGGCGCAACGAAGAAACTGTGGTGATTGGGCGCAATCAGAATCCTTGGTCAGAATGCAACTTGGCGCAAATGAAAGCGGACAATGTTCACTTAGCCCGCAGAACTACCGGCGGTGGAGCTGTATTTCATGATTTAGGGAACACCAACTTCACTTTTCTTTCGCCGAAAGAATCCTATAAGCGCGAAAACAATATTCAAATCATCTTTGATGCTTTGAAAAATTTTGGTATTCAAGGTGAAGCTTCCGGTCGTAACGATCTATTGATTCCTTTCCACGATGGTCCTCGCAAATTCAGCGGCAGTGCTTATCGCGAGAAAAAAGACCGCGCTTTTCATCATGGGACATTATTGTTGCATGCGGATCTTACTCGCTTAGGAAATTATCTAACGCCGAATCCTAAGAAATTGCAGGCCAAGGGAAAAGAATCAGTGCGCGCGCGCGTAGCGAATCTAACTGAAGTTGCTAAAGACATTCGCCATGAACAAATCGTTGAAACCATGGTGGCTTCCTTTGAAAAGTTCTACGGTGGGAAGGCTGAAATTGAATCTTTAACGTTATCAAGCCTTCAACAGATTCCAGAACTAAAGGCGCAATACGAATCTTTAAGCAATTGGGATTGGCTGTACGGCAACACGTTAGAATTCAGCCACAAGATGGATGAATATTTATCGTTGGGCTTTTTTGATTTCCACTTCCAAGTTGAAGACGGCGTCATTAAAGACCTAAAGATTTTCACTGACTGTCTTTATCCGCAGCTTATCGAAGAAATCACGACAAGCCTGCGGGGGCAGACTTATCGTGGAGAAACAGTTCGTAAAACTTTAGCAGCAGCCCGAGAAAAGTATTCTGATCTTTCAGCAGGGCTTACTGAACTTGAAGATTGGCTTTGCCGTCATCTTGAAGTCTAAGACTGGCGCCCGATCTTCAACAACGGCTTTCGCGGTCATTAGGTCTGTAATTACCTGGTTTTTTTAAAATCAACGCACGTGAATTGCTTAAACACGCGATTGCCGTCTGATCTAAAAACGTGTTCATTATAAAGATTTGCAGCTAACACTTTTCCAGTGCCGTTGCTTTGAATTTTCACTTCAGCAGAAGTGTCTTTATCAAGCTTTACGTAATAAGCGATAAAGTTGTCTTTATAAAGATAAGGGCCTTTCACACGGCCTTCAAAGAAGCCTGTACCGAATGCTTTTTTAGCGCCACCGGTCAGTTTGATTTCGATTTTATTAATGCCTTCGCTGTTGGCTTTTAAAGTAACAACGCACTGGGAACTTTCTGATGGGATAGCTTTACATCCTAAGTGTTTTGCAAAGGCTCCCTTACCGTCATCCATACATTGCTCTTTTTTAGCAACACGGCCTTGAAACTCTAATACCGTTCCGGCTTGGGCACTTAAAGCAAACAAAGTAATCAAACTAGGTACTAGTAGTAACTTTTTAAGCATTGGGAACCTCCTGGATACCAAACCCTTAAGCAGCAAGTATTCCGGGTCTTAAAACCAATGAATTGCACTTAAAGCGTTCCACCATGTACTCAATTCTCGTTATTGACGAAATTTGCTCTGCATCAGCCCCTTCGCCGGGTTGACGCTCGTGCCCCGGCGTACTAGCTTTGGACCATAAAAATTTAGTAATTAAGACACACTGCAGGTAAGCCCAAGGCTCGCCTGAATATTTCGCACCGGAGGCAATAATGGCTGAGTATATCAATCCAGATTACGTTCCAGAACCAGAGAAAATGAACGTTAAAAAAGGGCTTGATGGCGTTGTAATGGATACGTCTTCTGTATCTAAAGTGAATCCCCACACAAACTCTTTGATCTACCGTGGTTACCCAGTTCAGGACTTGGCTGAAAACTGCGCTTTCGAAGAAGTTGCTTTCTTAATGTACAATGGCGAATTGCCAACAGCTTCTCAACTTGCTGACTTCACTAAAAAAGAAAAAGGCTATCGCGAGATCTCTACAACTTTGCTGAACGTGATCAAAGCTCTTCCACCGAAATGCCATCCAATGGATTCAATCCGCACTGCGGTTTCTTTCCTTGGCGCTGAAGACGCGCGTATCTGGGATGCTTCTCCATCAACAAACATGGATAAAGCAATCCAATTGCTAGCAAAAATTCCTACTATGGTTGCTGCTGACTACCGCTTCAAAAAAGGTTTGGATTTCATTCCTCCTAAAGCGGATCTTTCTATTTCTGAAAACTTCTTCCATATGTGCTTTGGTAAAGTACCGCAAAAAGAAGTTGTTAAGGCTTTTGACGTTTCTTTGATCCTTTACGCTGAACACAGCTTCAATGCTTCTACTTTCACAGCACGTGTTGTGACTTCAACTCAATCTGATATCTACTCTGCAACTGTCGCGGGTATCGGCGCGTTGAAAGGTCCTTTGCATGGTGGTGCGAACGAAATGGTTATGCACATGATGAAAGAGATCGCTGATCCAGCAAAAGCGGAACAATGGATGCTTGATGCTTTGGCTCAGAAGAAAAAAGTGATGGGCTTCGGTCACCGTGTTTACCGTTCTGGCGACTCTCGCGTACCAACTATGAAAAAATACGCGCAAGTTATGGCTGATGTGACTGGCGAACAAAAATGGATGCAAATGTACACGTCACTTGAAAAAGTAATGGTAGAGAAAAAGAAAATCTACCCTAACTTGGATTTCCCAGCAGGTCCTGCATACTACATGATGGGTTTTGAAATCGACTTCTTTACTCCAATCTTCGTAATGGCACGTACTACTGGTTGGTCTGCTCACATCATGGAACAAACTGCTGACAATCGTATCATCCGTCCTCTTTCTGAGTACGTAGGAAAAGAACAACGTAAAGTTGTTCCTTTGAACGAACGTAAATAAGCGCCGGCCGGCCGGCTTGAAGAGCTAATGCAAAAAACTAAAAAGGGAGCCTCTGGCTCCCTTTTTTCATCTATAATCCCAACATTTTTCGATCTAGCATCAGCCGTTCATGATTATAACTCGCCAAGGTCTGCTTCATCATTTCTGAAGAAGCGCGATTGTGATTAGCGCGATTCAAACTTGATAAAGTCACTTCAAGTGAAAGAATATAATCACTCTTGCTTAAAGTGCTGCGAAATTCAAATTCTTGAAGTTTTGCAAATCCACCCAATTGGCGGCGTGCGCGCATAAGTTCTGCCATGTCTTTCAAGTGAACCATCATCTGCTGTGAAAAACGTCGTTCCACAAAATCAGAATCGATGTTTTGATTCCACTTTTCTAAGGCCCCCATGCCTGAAACTTTCACCAGCATCGGCAGCTGCTTATCGATTTCAAGAGCTGTCTTAGCAGCCGCCTGAAAGCGGATCTTCAGGGCCGAGGGACTGATAACCGCATCAACAGTGCCGCCATTTCTGGGCTGTCTCAAAGCAAGACTGCGGTGCTTTACAGTCATTAAAAGCATTCCTGCCGCTAACAAAGTAAAGCTTAAGCAAGAAACCATCATCAATCGTAAAAAGTTCTTCGTCATTGTGTTCATACCTAAGGATTATTTCAAATCGCGTGCCCTGTTTAATTTTGAGACGCATTAGGGATTGCCAAACCTTTAAGTCTTTACTGAAATACATTCATTCAAGAGGACTTTATGCTTAAGAACGTATTAATACTTATCGCTCTGATTGTGGCTGGCTGTGCGCAAACTCAAAAAACTGCCCAACAAGGTGAAGCCACCAAAGATGCTGTTTATGTTTCGATGATTCCTTCTCGTGGCATTGATTATGAAACGGCAATCACAACGATCGCTTTTGGCTCTTGCGCCAATCAAGATCAGCCTGAACCTTTATGGAAAGATATTTCCGCAGCGAACCCTGATTTGTTTTTGTTCTTAGGGGATAACATTTATGCCAGCACCCCTACGCAAAAACCCATCGCTGAACAATACCGTAAACTTGATCAGATTCCGGAATACCGTGCTATTCGGGAACAAGTTCCATTTTTAGCAACGTGGGATGATCATGACTATGGATTGCGCGACGGCGGTAAAGATTGGCAAGGCAAAGAAGCCGCCCGTCGTGATTTTATAAATTATTGGTCCTACGTTCGTAACAGCATTCCGTTTGAACAAAATGGGATTTACCACGCAAAAGTTATCGGTCCAAAAAAGAAAGCCGTGCAAGTGATCATGCTTGATACCCGCTATTTCCGCAGTGCTTTGCTAGAAAAACCTGGCAATGAAGGAAAGGCCTATGACTATTTACCTAACGAAGAAGGAACTATTCTTGGAGACGCGCAATGGAACTGGCTTGAAGAACAACTTAAAAAACCAGCCTCTGTTCGTATCATCGTTAGCAGCATTCAAATGATCGCTAACGAACCTAAATATGAAAAGTGGGGAAATTTCCCAAAAGAACGTCAGCGCTTTTTTGATTTATTGAAAAAAACCAAAGCCAAAAACGTGGTGATTCTAAGCGGTGATCGTCATATTGCTTCCATCGCTAAAACCCAAGTGAAAAACTATGGCGATTTATACGAAATCACAGCTAGCTCTATCAACCGCGCTAACAGCTTCAGTGATTCCGATAAGGAATATATCGGAGCTGTTTACAATAAAGAAAATTTCGGGCTAGCGAGCATTGATTGGAAGAAAAAGAAAATGCAGGTCGAAATTCGTGGCTTCAACAATGAAGTGGCAAATCGCATAGACATCCCTTTAAGATAAAAAGAAAAAAGCCGACCTTAGCTTGATCGGCTTTCTTCATTTTTAATGAACTAAAAGTAAATCCCGAATTTGTTCGATCCGTTTTGAATCAAGGTCATGTGGATTTACTTGGGTGATCTCAGCTGCAATGGCTTGCTGTAAGCGCATCAGCCGCCCCATGGTCTCTGTATATAAAAGCTTTCCGCTTTGCACATTTTCATACGGTGGCAATTCGACCTGGAGCTTCCCTAATTTTAAATAGCAGCGCCCTTGGCTTAATACAAAATCATCTTCCTTAAGACCAAAATATTCTGGCTGCAAATAGCACGAACCACTGCGACTGGCGTTTCTAATATCTTGATGTGCCCTATAAATGATTAAGTTTTTCATCATTAATGAATTACGACGGACAAAACAGAAAGGCTCCTCATTCACACGCTCACAGCCTGTTTTTTCAATGGTTATCTTGTTAAAGTCTCGATTAAGAGAAAATAATAGCGGTTCACCAGAAAGTATCGCCTCTTGCGCGATCGCAGTTTTCGTTTTTTCTAACGCCCCCTTCAACCATCCCTGAGACCGGGCTGTCGGTAAAGGCGCTCCCCCGATAGTATCCGTTGCAAACGACATCGCAGTCTCAAGATCAGCCCAAGCTTTAAGATCCAGTGAAATAAATGGGTGAATAGCTAATAAGGTAGAAACGAACTTTTCCAAAGCCAGGGGTGCGATCAGGTCGTTTAATTTAGAAAGCTGACCTCCAGTATGTGTGGAAGACATATCGTAAATATAAAAGTTTTTTCGAAACAGCAAAGTTTTTACGTCGCGCACAGGCACGTAAAGCGCCATATCCGTCACCGACCGGTTAGCTGCTTGACTGCTCAAATAGTTTAAAGCGGGATGAAAAAGTTTTTTTTCAACTTTCAAACCTTCGCCATCCGCAATCGAATAAAAGTGACGAAGCAAAAAGGCATCGTTTGTTCCCTCGGTGAAAACCAGACTCATGCCTAACGCACATTCTTCAAAGGCCTTTTCTGAAGGTCCGCGCAACATTTTATTGATAGCCTGAAACCCTTGATTATTTTCGACCACCAATTTTCTAACGGTGCTAAAATCTTTAACTCCGGAAGCATACGCGACGGAATCATGCCCCGTTGACCCGAAAGCTAACATGCTATTACAAGCTTTAAGTCTTTGTTCATTTTGAATTGCAATAAGTTGTTTTGACACCAAAACCTCATCGCGAATATCTTCCATCAGTGCCATTTCTCTTTGATGATTTTCATCAATCATAAGAGCCAAATCACGAATCATTCCGATCGTTGCTTTTTGTAATTCTAAAGTCTGCTTTTGCATCCTTTTAATTTCTTGCAGATCTTTTTTAATTTCACCAAGATCAGCAGCAGTCTGATCACCACCCCCCAGGCCTACCGCGGAAGCCCCCACCAATGCCAAACCGGGTCCACTGGCTATAGATGCCATAGCTCCTGCAAGCCCGCCTTTTTGAAAGGCTCCGGTTACCAAATTAACAAACTCAATGCCTTCAGAAACTTTTCTTGCTGTATTGATGGCGTCTTTAATAGGCGCACCTAATTCTACGCCGACAACGGCGGCAACTTTTTCTGCCGAAGTCAAAAGGTGATCCAGCGAATTAGCAACTTGTTTGGAGCTATCAAGGAACTGATTTGCACTTTCTGTTAGTTTTACTCCCGATGTATAAATTCCCTTTAATTTTTCCCCGCGACTTTGCAGATCTTCGGCACCTTCTTCGACACCGTTTAAAAGTCCGTCGACGAAATGTTCCAAATTCTTTTTAGTCTGGGGCGACAGTCCGGGATTTCTAATGATATCGTGAGCTCCGATTTTAAGGTCCTCTTGGATACCCTCAAATGAAACCTTCATTTTGTTCCAGCTACTTTTGATCTCTTCATTATGCTTATCGATAGAATTTAACAACATTCCCAGACGCTCGATCCGTTCCTTAATTTCCTTTCCTTTTTGGTAGGATTTAATTAACGACTTTACTGAGTTGTTTTCTTTAAGGTGATTAGCTAACGCCGCCGCCACAACGGTGTATACAAGCAATCTATTTTTATCGCGATCTGGAAATTGGTACGTGGCTAATTGTTTGTCGTATTTTACAAGCACTTCATAAATTTTTTGTGCCTTTTCTTTCACATCGTCAGTAACAATGCTTTCGACTTTTTTAATAACGTCCTTTTGTCTTTCATCCCATCTCACAACCATATCTTGAGATAAGTATTTAGCATCTTCCTCAATAGCCTTATTATAAGCTGACATGATTTTTTCTAAAGCTTCCGCCTTGGCAATCGCCGCGATCTGCATCTGAATTCGCCCTGAAAAACCTCCAGTGCTTTCCATCTCTGAATAATTAAAAATCAAAGAGTTTTTTTGAAGAATGTCATCTTGCCACGCGGCCGAATTTAGCAAAATGTAACTGCGCGCCGCCGTTTTCCACTCGTCACTAAGTTCTTGGCTGACATTTCCCCAAGCGTTTTTACTTTTAATATTTCTTAAAATATTCTGTCCCAGTTCAGGGTGACGGGATTTAATTTCTTGCGCAAAAATCTCTGCCAACGCGAAATTAGGAAATGGCCCTTTTAACAATTTCTCTAGCTGAGAAAGGTCTGTTTGGGCCCTTTCCTGAACTTCAGTTTTTGGTGGTAAGTTGTTCGAGCTTTGGGAACAACCACTTGTTAATAAACTCATCGCTGTCACTAATTGGATTGATTTTTTAAAAATCATAATTCACCGGCCAAGCATTCCATTGTTTGCTGTTCATCGTTTTGCACACAGATCTTTTCTTTTTTTCCAGTCGGACCGAAGTCTCCTGCTTCACCCTCAGGACCTTGTGGTCCCGCTTTGCCACTCTTCGCTCGAGGACAGTTGTATGAGTTTCCCGGCGCCCCGCCTTTTCCTCCTTTGCCTCCAGGACTGCCTTTTCCACCAACACCACCGCTTCCAGGCCATCTTTCAACTTGGATTTTGAAATTTTCATTTTTCGAAATACGAAACTCTAGACTGCCTGAATTTCCACCGGGCTTCCCCGGATCGCCGGGATGTCCTTGCTCCCCGGGCTCACCATCATATCCATTTCCAGGGCCCTCAAGGCATCTACAGGAACCTGAACCGCTACCTTCATCGGGCTGATCGCAAGATGATGTTTCCCAATAGCCTTGCTCCCCCGGGTTTCCATCCTCGCCCGGATTTGCATTGTCATAGCCAGCCCCACCTTTTGTTCCGCGCAGGTACACCGTTAAATTTCCTTGGGCATGTTGTGTTTCCACTACTATAGTGCCACCGTCTCGCCCCTTTTCGCCGATAGCAGCCTCTGCCTTGGCAACGTCCGCCGTAAAAGTCTCTATGCGAGCCCCTGACACCACGCCACCAATGACGGTATTTTGAACTATGAATTTTTGCGTGATTAATTTGACGTTCTTTCCCTGGGTAACAAGGCGGGATTGGTTTTCCATTAGCAGAGTACCGATTCTAAACTCACCAGACTCTATTCCGAAGTCTGCAAGTGATTTCGTCCCAGCTGGTATATAAAGGTCCGGTTGAATTTGAAATTCAGTTTCTGCTAATTTTTCACCGCCGCGAAGGACGGTATATTTATAGATTTTATTTTCAATTTTACTACTTGAAGCAGTAATAGAATCCTCTAAAAGAACTTTTTTATTATTTATTGAGGCCGGTTCTTTATTGACTCTACGAACCTCTTTAGTTCGAACGTCAGTTCTATACACTTCCACTTGGTCGATCCATTTTTTTTCAATACCGATCGAGACAATGAAGATATTATGATTATCTAAATAATCAGTTTTATTACTAAGATCCGCTTTAAGATCCACTTTACGAGAAATAGTAAATCGCAGTCCATTTTCTTCGACGACTTCTTCAAACTTTTCCGGGGCATCTGGATTCTCTGGCTCGGCGGTGTGCTTTCTTTCGGTGACCGCTTTTTCTGGCGTGGAATTATTTTGGCACGCCATTGAAAAAGACAGAATAAGACTTAGGGATAAGAGCTGCAAACGTTTCGCAGAATTCATTCAAAACCTCCAACGACGAGCTTGTATGCAGCTTTTATACCGGGCTGACCGGCGCAAATCGGATGGAGGAATATCAAGAGATCCCAATGTCTGGAAAAATAGATCCTAATTCTTGGACTGAGTTAGATTTTAGATTTAATTATTCGGAAATTTCATTCCACGGGACCGGGCGACTGTTCATTGGGGAATTGCCATTTAATAAAGTTCGCACCCACAAAACGATTTCATCGACGGCGGCCTCCAGGTGTGTGTCGTCAATAACAATGGAGGGAATATCTAAATGGGAAGCGGCGTTTTGAGAATCATCAAAAGGGCCTTGCAACATCACTAGGCCTTTACAGATAGAACTACTTCTACAAACCTCGGCCATATATTCAGCACCGACACTGACCCCCACGCCTATAATGTTATCACTATCGACGGCAGGGTGATCTTGCAAATAATGAAAAGCCGCTTTTACGTCTTCAATTCTTTTTGAAGGTGATTCCCAAGGTTCTGCTTGTGTTTCGTCTTCGCTGAAATAGCGGTGATCTACCACCATGGTTACAAAGCCTTGGTCGGCGACTTCGCGAGCAATCACTTCGGTAATGCGCTGTGTGGCGCCAGTGACTGCACTTTCAAAAAGAAGTGCAGGCTGAAGGCCTGCAATAGTTTCTGAAACGAACAATTGGCCTTCTAACATGCGCCCCTGTGAAATGTAATTGACGGTGATTTGCATAGAACCCCCGTAAGACAGGATAAACTTCTAGAGCCTTTCAAACAGGGGCTTTCAAAGGTTCATGCAGGAAAACAATCTGCCTGGTGACAAAAATTAAAATTTGTCGCGGAATACCTGCATCATTCTCCGGGCGTGAAAAAGAAGGACGTTCTCTTCCCAGATACCCGGGGTTTTTACGCCATGAAATGAATCCCAGGCTTGAAGATAATCGCGTGATTTAGGACCGAGATAGGGACCAATATTTTTCACTTGCAAGTGACCATTAGAAATACTGTTGCTAAATGATTCTAAAATTCCCTGCTGAACTAAGATATGCACGTCCAAGTATTCGCTGTGCCCATCACAGAACGGATTATTCAAAGATTCATCGGCAAGCATTTGCTCAATATTTCCCATAAGCGCACGCCAATTCACTTTTTCTTGATGCTCTAAAAATACATCACCTAATTCAAACATTTGGCAAAATGCGTATCCACGCCAATTAGTGTCGTTCTTACTCTGCTTGATAAGATCAACAATGGAATCCGCTTGCTCCTCTGCGAGCACTTCGTGGATATATTCCACCACTTCCTGATTAAGCGCTTTAATCGGACTTAGTGGCTTGATTACTTCATTTAATTCATCGTTTGAGTCGCCCATGCTTTACCCTTTTTAACGTTGATCATGGCAAAGGGTGAGCCATCCGAGTTCCGACCTCAAAGAGGATTAAATTCATTTTGAGCTTTTTCAGTATTTAAAATCGGAGCCTATTCTTAGAACCTGGATTTACGCTACCGAGTGAAAATCATCCCTAACCCATTGATTTCTCATGATTTTGCTAGATATCAAAATTCCCTCTTGACCTATTCCAAGTTTAGAACTATTCTAATTTTAGAACTGATACAACATCTAGCGTTATCCGTCAGGGAACCTTAGAACAATCATGTTTAACCGAATGGGAAATGAATGAAGCACTGCTTATCTACAGCTGAAATTGAAGGACGTTTGCAAGCCGCAGGTGTGCAGCCGACTTTACAACGGATTGCTATTTGCAAATTTGTGCTTTGTGAAGCTGACCACCCTAGTGCCGATGATGTGAAAGAATGGGCAGAACATAACCTTGGCAAAATCAGCCAGGCCACTGTCTATAACACTTTAAACACTTTAGTGGACGCCGGGATTTTAAAAGAATTCCGCTTCAACCATTCGGACAAAGTGATCTATGACTGCAACACCCACGATCACTTTCATTTTGTGGATGAAAACACCGGCAAGATTTACGACATCAACCCGGAAGACGTTCAATTGAACATCTCTATCCCGAAGAAATTTAAAATTAAAGATGTGAAGTTAATTTTTAAAGGCGAAGTTAAATAATTAAATTTAAAACCACCAAACAAGGAGTACATTAAATGTTAACTATCGGTGATAAATTCCCAGAGTTTAAATTGCAAGCTTGCGTTTCTATCGAAAAAGGCAAAGAGTTCGCAGAAGTTGCGAATAAAGATGCCAAAGGTTCATGGGCAGTCTATTTCTTCTGGCCATTGGATTTCACTTTCGTATGCCCTACTGAAATCGCTGAGTTCAACAAAGAATTCAAAAATTTCCAAGCTCGTGAAACAAAACTTTTTGGGGTTTCTGCTGATTCTCACTTCGTGCACTTAGCATGGAGAAACAATCACGACGACCTTAGAGATTTGAAATTCCCAATGCTAGCTGACTACAAAAAAGAATTAGCTGCTCAATTGGGTGTTCTTCATAAACAAGATCACATGCCATTGCGTGCAACTTTCATCGTAGATCCAGATGGTATCATCCGTTGGGTTTCTGTTAATGACCTTTCAGTAGGCCGTAACGTAAAAGAAGTTGTTAGAACTTTGGATGCTCTTCAAACTGACGAACTTTGCCCATGCAACTGGGAAAAAGGTCAAGCGACTTTGACTGTTTAATCAGTTAGTTCAACAGAAGGCGGGATATCTCCATCCTGCCTTCGCTTGAAATAATCGACCAAGGAGTACGTAATGATTTCCGAAAAAGTTGATGCTTATCTAGAAAAAGAATTCCCAGAAATGACTTCAACGATCTTCCGCGACTTATCGTTGAACCTAAAAAAGGTTTTGGAAGACAGCCCGCTTGAACCGCAAGAGCGTTTCATGAACTTGCTTTCCATCGCTGTTGCTTTAGAAAATAAGGCTTTGGTGGATTTATCAAAGTCAGTTCTGACTGAGCTAGGAACTGCTCCAGAACTTATGCAAGAAGCCGCAGAAATTGCTGGTATCATGGGTATGAATAATACTTACTACAAATTCAAATCGTTCTTGCCACCAGAATTGGCACAAGCTGATTACCAACGTGCGGGCTTGCGCATGAATTCACTAGCAAAATCTTTGAATTCAAAAAAAGATTTCGAAATGATGGCGTTATCTGTTTCTATCGTGAATGCCTGCCCGGTTTGCGTAGTAAGCCATGAAAAAGCAGTTAGAACTCATGATGTTTCAAACGACAAAGTTCATGACTTGGCAAGATTAGCTGCCACAGCAAAAGGTTTAACGACGCTGAAAAAAGCGATCACTCTTTAAGATTGCGCAAAACAGAAGTGGTCAAAAGTAGTCAGCTGCAAGGCGGAAGCCTCTTCCCGCAGCGCAGGTGTGGCAGCGCCACATCGGAGCGAGGACAAGAGGTTTCCAACGCAGTCAGATGGCTGCTTTTCACCACTTCCCTCTTAGTATTCAGTGAGTTCGATCGAATGGCCATCAGGATCAAGCACGATGGCTTTCTTCCCGTCAGGCATTTCAGTTGGGTCTAAAATACACATGGCTCCTGGAATCTTTGTCAATTCCTCAACTGTTCCTGTTAGATCTGTAATTTTAAAGCCCAACTGCAAGCTTGGAATCTTCGAGCGCAGAGGATTGTTCGTAGAATACAGTGAGAACTCAACACCATTGTGAGTCGCACGAAACACTTCGGTCCCTTTATCCACTTTTGACGCTGTAAATTGAAAGCCGATTAATCGGTAAAAACCCAGCATCGGTTCTAGCTGCGGTGTTGTTATTGTGATAGAAGTGATAAGCAAACTCATTGATTTATTATCTGAATCGAGGCTTTATGAAACAAGAGAAAATTTATTTAAGAGACTACAAAGCTCCATCTTTTTCCGTAGAATCCATAAACCTCGACTTCAACCTCAATGAGGACTTTTGTCGAGTTATCGCTAAAAGCAATATAACGAAGAAAGAAGCCGCGGAGCTTCGTTTAAATGGCGAAGAACTAAAGCTAGTTTCAATCAAGATCAACGATAAGGTTTTAACTAGCCAAGATTATCAAATCACCGGCGAAGAACTTATCATTCCCCAAGTTCCAGAAAAATTTATTTTAGAAATCGAAACTGAACTTGAGCCACAAAAGAACACGTCACTTGAAGGTCTTTATAAGTCCAACGGGATTTTCTGTACTCAATGTGAAGCCCAAGGTTTTAGAAAAATCACTTACTTCTTTGACCGTCCTGACATTATGACTTCTTATTCTGTGACAATCGAAGCTGATAAGAAGAAATATCCAGTCCTTCTTTCTAACGGTGATCGCGTTCGTATTGATGACTTAGGCAATGGACGTCACAAAGCTTTTTGGAGTGATCCACACAAGAAACCTTGTTACCTTTTTGCTTTGGTTGCTGGTGACCTTGGCGTGATTCGCGATAACTTCGTTACGAAATCTGGCAGAAAAGTAAATCTTGAAGTCTACGCGGCACACGGCAAACAAGAACGCTGCTGGCATGCAATGGATTCATTGAAAAAATCCATGAAGTGGGATGAAGATACTTTCAATCTTGAATACGACCTTAACGACTACATGATCGTGGCTATTGATGATTTCAATGCTGGCGCCATGGAAAATAAAGGTCTAAACGTTTTCAACTCGCGCCTGGTGCTAGCTGATTCTAACTCTGCAACTGACGTAGACTTCCATGCGATTGAATCAGTTGTAGCCCACGAATACTTCCATAACTGGACAGGTAACAGAGTCACTTTGCGTGACTGGTTCCAACTTTCACTTAAAGAAGGTTTAACTGTTTTCCGTGATCAAGAATTCTCTGCCGACATGACTGATCGTGGGGTGCAAAGAATTGAAGACGTTGACGCCCTTCGCGTGGGGCAATTTGCTGAAGACGCAGGTCCTAACGCTCACCCCGTTCGTCCCGAGTCATGCATGGCTGTTGATAATTTCTTTACCATGACGATCTATGAAAAAGGATCTGAAGTGATTCGCATGATGCAAACGATTGTGGGCCGTAAAGGTTTCCGCAAAGGCATGGATGAATACTTTAAACGTCATGATGGCCAGGCTGTGACGACGGATGATTTCGCGGCGGCGATCTCAGAGCCTAACGGCAAAGACTTCACTCAGTTCAAACGTTGGTATCATCAATCAGGCACACCGGTCGTAAATGTTAACGAAAGCTATGATTCTTCCAAGAGCGAATACACCCTGACATTAGAACAGCACTGCCCGCCCACCCCGAACCAACCAACAAAAGAGCCCTTCCATTTACCATTGATGATGGAGCTTTTGAGCAAAAACGGTCAGGAATTAAAGTTAGAATGCGATAAGATTGAAACGAATTCTGACGGTAAACATCTTATTGAGCTGAAAGAGGCCAAAGAAACTTACGTCTTTAAAAATCTTAACGAGCGTCCGGTACTTTCTATCTTGCGCCAATTTTCTGCACCTGTGAATTTAAAATGGCAGGCTTCCCAAGATGATCTTTATTTCCTTATGGAAAAGGATACGGATTCTTTCAACCGTCGCGAAATGGCGCAAAAAATCGGTTTAGGGGTCCTTCGTCAACTTATCGACCAAGCTCGCAACAAAAAAGACTTAGTGATTGATCAACGCTATTTAGCTGCGATGAGCGCTATCATCCGTGACGAAAAAATGGACCATGGCTTTAAAGCAAAAATGTTACAACTTCCAAGCCATTCCGTTTTAGCGCAAGAAGAAGCCGTTTTAGACACGGAATCTTTCCATACAGCGCGCACGACTTTGAAAAAAGCGATCGCTAAAGAAAACCGCCAACAACTTTTAGAGATTTATCAAAAGTTCCATGGTGTTGAACCTAAAAGCCGCGATACTAAAGCTTTTGGCCATCGTTCCTTGAAAAACAGTGCCCTTAGCTATCTAGCAGAACTGCACGATCCAGAAGTATTAGAAGTAGTGAACAAACAGTATTGGGGCGCACAAAACATGACAGACCGTATGACAGCAATGATGATTCTTGCTGACTCGGAATCTGTTCATCGTGATAAAGCACTTCATAACTTCTATGAAGAGTGGAAAAACGACGCGGTCGTGATGAATAAGTGGTTCACAGCCCAAGCAACGACAAGCCGGAAGCAAACTTTGGAAGATGTGAAAACATTGACGAAGCATCCCGCATTTAACATCACGAATCCTAACAACGTTTATTCGTTGTTAAGAGCTTTTGGTGCAAACCTTGTGCGCTTCCATGATCCAAAAACCGATGCTTACGAGTTTTATGCTGATAAGATCATCGAAGTCGATGCAAAGAACCCACAAGTGGCTGCCCGCCTGTGTTCAGCTTTTAACTTCGTGCAAAAGCTTGAGCCTGCGATGAAAGAAAAGGCGCTAAAACAAATCCGCCGCATGGTTGGAATTGAAGCCCTCTCTAAAAATTCAAGGGAGCTTCTTCAGTCAGCTTTAGCGGAGTCATAAGCTACAAAGATATCTAAAAACTAAAAAGCCGGATTTTAAATCCGGCTTTTTTTATTTGGTCTTAATCTGTTGAAGGAATTCTTCTCTGGTTTCTTGGCGGGATTTAAAATGGCCTCTGAGATCCGCCGTTGATGTGGTACTGCCTGTGTCTTCAATTCCGCGCATAACTACGCAATAGTGTTTAGCATTGATATGAACTGCGACGTGCTCAGTACCTAAGATATATTGCAAGCAATCCGCGATCTGCTTAGTGAGACGTTCCTGCACCTGGGGACGACGTGCAAAATATTGCACAATGCGGTTGATCTTTGAAAGTCCGATCACCTTCTGATTCGGGATATAAGCCACCGTAGCAAAACCATCAATTGGCAAGAAATGGTGTTCACAAAAAGAAAGGCAGCTGATGCTTTGAACGACGATCATTTGATCGTAATTCATTTTATTTTCAATCACTGTCATCTTAGGGAACTTTTTCGCATCAAGACCTGCGAATACTTCGTTAACGTACATCTTAGCTACGCGGCGAGGAGTATCACCTAAGCTGTCATCTGTAAGATCAAGACCAAGAACTTCCATGATTTCTGTGAATTTTTCGGTGATTTTTTCGATCTTTTCTTCGTTACTTAGACCGTTATGAATCATGGGTGTTGGACGAACATTGTCCAGAATTTGCTTCACCAACACGGCTGTCTCATGGGCATGAACGCCAGGCTCAATCGATTGCTTTTTGCTGGTTTTCAAAGTCGTTTTCTTAGTGGTTTTTTTAGGTGCTTTTGCCATTATGTGTTCCTAACAAAGATGCCTTGTCTATACTCTGATTCCAGCTTCCACGAAAGTGAAAAGAACTTTTTAGATTAGACTTTTTGTAAATTTTGGGCAGAAAGCCACTGACGAATCATCTCTTTATCACCGGCCGAAGTGTCCTCGAAATGAACGCGGACTTGGCCTGGTTTCGAGTCAATAATTCGGGCCCAACACTGGATGTCGTTAATTTCGCTGAACTGCAATGGAATTTTATCGCCCACTTTGAAGGTAGCACCTTCTGGTGTGGCAATTTTAGCCCCGGTATACGAAAGATCTAGAGTTTGAGTTTCAACGCCATCTAGAACAACAGACATGGAAAGAGCAAAACGTTCCCCTGTTGGCGCAAACCAATTTTGGCGACGATCTAAGTAAGGATATCTGAAAAAGTAAGAAACAGTGCCCACGATAAATAACACAAGTAAGCAGTCCAATAGTTTAGCCGAACTGACAATAGGGTCTGCAGACTCTAAATCGTGAAACAAACTAAAACCGGTAGAAAGAACAAAAAGGCAGCATAAAGCAATGCCCACCAGCCAAGATAGCTTATGGCGAATCATCAAACTGATTCCTGCTCCGGCAATCATCACCCAACTGATCCATGAAAATATCTGCGTTCCAGTTCTTTGCATCATCATGATGTCTAAAACAGGAGTTGCGATTAATACTGCAGCGGCCATTTGCACGGCCCGTGGTCGTTCCAATGTTGATGATTTTGGTTCCATAGCCAACTTATCGGTAAACACTGCGGTCAGGTGAAGATTTTTATTGATTCTAAGCTTCGCTCCAATAGAATTTGTCTCATTGTGATACAGCTTAAAATTCGCCACTGTTTATTTGCTTTATTTTCGTTTCTTTTTATCAGCCAAGCCCAGGCCTACCCTGACTTTATTGGCTATAGTTATTCATCCTGCATCACCTGCCATTACAATGGTCTTGGGGGCGGTGCTTTGAATGACTACGGACGGGCTTTGTTCGCGACAGAAATCACCGCCAGAGACATCTTCCCTGACCGTAGAGAAGAAGAAGAAATCGCGGCGATGTCGGGATTTTTAGGTAAAAAGAAACTGCCATGGTGGATTCGTCCCGGTCTTAAATATCGTGGATTATGGTTGCGAAGATCCCCTGACAACACCCCAGCGTCTTCAACCTATATGTATTTCGAAATGCAGAATGATATAAATTTAAATCTTTTTGCGGATAAAAAACAAAAATACAGTTTAATCACCACAGCTTCTTATACGGGAAAAGAAAGCCATCTGGATCGCTCTAATCCTCAATACACATGGTTTGCTAAGGAATTTTACCTTCGTTATCAGCAAAATAAAAACCTGTGGCTGTATGTTGGTTTAATGGACAAAGTCTACGGAATCAGGCACCCCGATCACACGGCTTTCAATCGTAAAGATATAACTTTAGGTCAACACGACCAATCGCAAGGTGTGGTGGTGCATTTCACTTACCCGACTTGGGATATTGCTGTGAATGCATTCATCGGAAACCAAGCAAATCTTGAAGAAAAAAAGCAAAAAGGTTTTTCTGCAGCTGGCGAATACCAAATGTATGAAAATTACAAAGTGGGGGCATCGTTTCTTACTTCGCAAAGCGAAATGGAAAAATGGAATCTTTTGGGTGTGACTTCCCGCATGGGGCTTTCAAAGGGTTCGGCCATTCTTGCTGAATTCGGATTAAAAGAAAAAACCAATCTGACGGACGATAGTGATGCACAACTTGGCACCTATGCTTGGGTTGAAAGCTTAATTTCACTAAGACGTGGTTATAACTTGTTATCGACTCTTGAACATAAGAAAGACGACATCAATAAATCCTCTAATGAAACTATGAAATGGAGTTTCGGAGCACTGATGTTTCCGCTTCCACGTTTAGAGGTTAGAACCATGTTCACGAATACGAAGTTCTTTCAGGCCACTAATGGTAAGGCCGATGATTGGACGCTTCATGGACAAGTTCATATTTCTTATTAAGGACCTAAATGAAAAAGAAATTATTACTTTTAACCCTAGTCCTTCTTTCCTTTAGAACAGGCTACGCCCAAGAGGAATCGTCAGAGGACGCGGCTGAAATGTCTGCCGAGGCTCAAGACGCACCTGCCTCTGAAGAGCGCGCCTATAAAACACAAACAGTGAACTCCCTGATTCTTTCCTCAATTCAATGGAACGACACCTTAAAACTTCAGCAGGGTGTGACGCTTGGTAAGGCCCCAGTGAATTACAATGGCCTGATCATCGGCGTGCAACGAGATATATTATACCGTCACTGGGGATGGAGTATTGGTGCCTTCGTTGGCTCTGGAAGAGCGAACAGTGGCGAAGATCCGCAAACAATTGAATATCAAGAAGACAAAGTCCCCTTCACTGTTTACGGTCTTTCACCACGGGTTTTCTATCGTCATTCCGGAAGAATCAGCTTAGGTGTTACAGGAATGGGATTTATGAAAAACGTCAGTTGGCCCAATGAAGATTCAACTTTAAGCATCGATGATGGGCGCAAATTAAATATGACGGCTTTATTTGATATTAACTTACGATTGTTTCCACGCTGGGATTTCTATTCAGGGATTGGCCCCTTAGCTGAAGGGGCCACGCTTTGGAAAATCGGGCTTAATTTCCGTTTTTAGGGTTTTACTGGGACGGAGACATTCAAAGTGACTTCGTCCTCAACTCCGACACCCATGTAGTTGATATCTTCGATACCGAAATCAGATAAAGTTAATTTAAATTTCGCTTTTAGAGTTTTGCCATCGACTTTGTAAACACCGGCGATGTCTTTTTCAATTCCTCTGATTTTAATCTTACCAGTTCCTTTACCACCCTTTCCTGTAGCAGAAACAAGGACAGCGTCTGGGAACTTGTCAGTACCTAAGTGTTTTTGTGTATGCTTATCTCTAAGCTCAACACCGGTTTTAAGACCTTTTAAATTCACCACGATATTAGATGCTGAAACACTGTCACCGTTGACAACGGCTTCACCTTTAACGTCTGATGTTTTCGCTTTAAAATCCCCCATCGGATTTAAAACCACGTCGACAACCACGCTCTGAGCCAATGCTGTGTATGAAAAACTCATAGATAGAAGCAAAGCTGCAAAAAATTTCATTTAATAATCCCCCTCGATCAATTGATTATTTTGTTATTGAATGCTTGAAATCCAGTCAGAAATCGCCTGAGCTTCGGAAGCAGAGACACTTCCGCTTGTAGGCATGTTACGTGGTCCAGGACCTACTGTAGCGCCACTCAGACGATAATAAAGTTTAGAAGTTGCAGGACTTCCAGCAACTACGAGTCCATTTTGCATGGCTTTACTTTCAGTTAAGTTTCTGAAGTCACCATTGCTTGAACTGCTGTGACAGCTTAAACATTTAGCATCGATGATGGCCTTAGCCGCAACAAACAGAGGATTTACTTCCTCTTCATCTTTAGTAGTGCCACCACCAATAAGGCTTGGATCAAACACCACATTCGCAATCGTGTTATTATCCGCGATATAACGAGACATCACATTTAATTCAGGATTCGTCAAAGCACCTGTATCGTATCCACCGTAAACGACATATTCATAAACTTGGCCATTAGCAGGTGCCGTGGTTAGACTTTTTGCGACATAAGAAAAATCAGTCGGAGTTCCTGTCTTTTGAACCGTCGCGGATTGTACGATACCGTTGACGACTAAAGAAATGTCCTCTGCATCCACGCCGAAAGTAGCAGCGATGACCATCTTATCACCGCTTGTTGGAACATTGGCTTCGACATACGAAGAATCTGTAGCCGTGCTTACGTGAACGGCGCGAATTTTTCCGTCGGCAATATTGATGTACCCTTCATCTAAGTTGGCACCGGAATCAAGTGAAATAATTTTACCGGTTACAGAACGATCCGCAGCGACGACCACGGACCACTGACGTGCTAAGAATGGAGTGACGTTAACAAAGGTTGGATTTGAAGGCTTTGACCACATTCCAATGTCATCTGATTCTAAAAGTTTCGGAAGAGTCGTTGCATCTAACGATTCGCGGGATTCTAAAAGGCCTTGTTCGTAAAGAACTTGATCTTGCAACGCAAAGTCACTGCAGTTTTGGAAAGCCAAAACCATGACTAACATAGCACCACCCACGATCAAATTTTTCTTCATCCCCAAACTCATTTATTTCCCCCGAAACCCCTGCTGCTATTGTAACTGCCACCCTGGTGATTCGCAAACTTGGAGTGCTAAAGCTCGCCATCTTTCTAGAGGCGTCTCATTTTTAAGCGCCAGTGTCCTGTCCAAATCAAGCAGTGAATTCACCACAGCTTCAGGTGCTTCATCGCCACGATAAAAAAGACCATAGACCTGTTTCACCGTGTCTGCCGTCGGAGCAGCACCCCGGTTTCTTAGTTTTTGAAGGATGGCGTTGACGCCTTCATCCATTCCTAAGATGTTTTCGCAAAATTGAATACGGAACGATTCGCGAACGGTGTTGGCGTCTGTTTTTGCCGGCAAATTAGAGTTAGAAATATCACCACCGCAGTCACGACCCGTATAAGAGCTATAAGGATTGCAACCTAGACCATACTGCGCCCCGCGAGTCATGATCCATTGATGAATAAGGCCTTCTAAATTCGGAACTGGACCCGTGCTTGTGGTGAAGATTTCACGCATTAAAGCCGCGACGTAATTTTTATTCACGACCTGGATCTTCTGAACTGGCAGTTCCACCGGTTTTGCTGATGGATGATTTTCATCTGACGACTGCGAACTTTGACTTAATCCCAAGGAAGCTTGTTCAGAAACCTCAAACTGCGCCATCTCGCCACAGTTTTGATAGGCTTGGGTTAGCAAAGCGCCACACAATAACAAGGTAAAGATTTTGGTTCTTGAATGATTCTTCACTTCATCACCCCACAATCTTCGCTGTTTTTAAAACTTTAAGACCGCCATTTAATTGCACTAATGGCGCTGCCAAATTTTCATAAGGATTGTGTGGAACTCTTAAGACAGCAGCGACTGTTGAAGCCGCCATTGTTGGTGATGGCATTCCTTTTTGATTGTAACCATCAATCGGCGCCCCAATACCTTGAGTCCCAGTGTAGCCTCCACCGTGACCACCGCGTTGGATGTTACCAACTACGAATGGACCATTTGTGATGGCACCTGAATACACGCTTGTAACCATTTGATTAAAACCGTGATCAGAGCCCGTTCCATTACTACGGCCCGAACGATCGAATTCAGAAATAATTTGCACGACTGTTTCAGACCACAGATCCGAACCGTTTCTTTGCGTCGCTTTTAACTGATCGATTAATTCTAAAAGACCCGCTGCGATGGCTCTGTAATAGGCTGTACACAGCAACACACCTGGGATTGCACCTGTTTCGTGCATGTCCTTGACCGCGTTGAACATGCGAACGCCACCGCCCACTTCTTTTAACGTGATGTTATCTAAATCACCCACTTGCAAATTTAAAGAAGTCACTAGGCCTTCTTTTAAAACGTATTCGGCCATTGCCAAGCCTTCGCTTAAGGCACCTGGGCAAGTCATGGATTTTGTAGCATCGCGCATGTCAAAATCACTGCTTACTGTAAGACCACGGTTTCCGTCAGTCACATGCACGCGCCATAAATTGCCCTGATCAGAAATCAAAGGAACATCATTAATACCTACCAAGCCTTGTTGGCGCATGCTGTTTTCAATAATTGATTTATATCGTGCAACAGCAGGCCCCCAGAAAGAATCTAGGTTGCCAGAGCCTTTTTTCATAAGCTCTACAGCGTTGCTTAAATTTTTGCCGACGATCACGTTACCAGCAAAGTCACTTTGCGCATAAGCACGCAATCGCGCTTGCGCCAAATCAAAAGCTTCACGGTTACGATCCGCAAGACTGCGACCTTTAACACGACCGCCCTGCGGCCCACCAAAACCCTCAAGCAAGGCATGGGGTCCACTGACTTTATTAAGTGCTTTGCCTTTAGTAGAACTGTAATTACCGAAAGCACCACGGTCAGGAAATTCAACAGCTTCGAATGTTTTTGTTGAATAGTCAGCAGCTAAACCAGCCACCGAAGAAACACCGCCCACCGGCGCTTGCTGAATTGTGGCGTTAAACGGATGGCCATCAAATCCAGAGCCATAACCGCGGATCACAAGCATATTGTTTAAAAGATCTCTTAAAGGACGTTGTCCCCCATTGCGGTGAAACACAGAATGGGAAAACATATGTGGAACTAAAACGCCGTTGTAATTAAATGTCGCGTTTTCAACGCCGATCACTCTGCCGCCAGAAGATACAAACTTATTTGTGATCATTGGATTAAAATCCAATGTAGGATCACTTGAGTTCGTGCGCATCCAGTGGTCAAAGGTGTAGCGCATCGGACCACCAGCCATCAGGATGTTAATGTAGTTTCTAGCACCCACGTTACCACTAGCTTCCGCTTGCGCTTCGCTAATGAAACCGCTGCTTAAAACATTTAAAAGACGCTCGATGGGTGTAGGCACTAATGCCGCTGCACCGGCGATAGCACCAGTGGCGATAAATCCCCTACGAGTAAAATTATTTCCGTCCCCCATTGTGGCCCCCAAAAACTTGTTTAATTGCCTCTAAAATTCACGTTGCGGTAGTACTCTGATGCCATAATTCTTTTCACAAGCTGACGAACAGATTGTGATGTACGAAGCTCTTCCCCAAGAGATTCGACAAACTTACGGTCCTCTTTTGCAACTTCAGAGAGTTTTAAATTCAATTCTGCATTATTCGGATTCGTGCGATCGTAAAGAGCTACTTGAATACCTGTTAGATGTTCAAAGTAACGTTTCGCCGCACAATAATAATAGTCCGGAGTATCAGCCATCGCAGCACCCAGGCCCGCAATGTTCGGCACTTGTCTATCAATCAAAGCACCCGTCATAGATCTAAAGAACAATCTGCCTGAAGGAGTTTGACGATGGAAGTTCGCTACGGGTTCTGATGGCCATCCTGCCACTGAGGCGATTTCAGGACGATAACTAGTTAAATGCAATGCTGTCTTAGAGTGGGTTCTTGCTCCGCGATCTAATGCCGCAAAGTCAGAGTTACCAACAACCACATTGCGAGCAGTGTAAGCCATTGGATCTAAAGTAGCGTGACACATTACACAGCTAGCACCATTTCTGAAAGGTGTCGAAGAGTTGCCAACGACATATTGGCGCACATCAGATTCCCTTAATGACGGAAGATCCTGACACAAGAACGTGTTCATGTTGGTTTGGGCCCATCGACGGGGAACTTTGGTTGTACCATTGGCTTCAACACCCCGGCCGTGGCCATAGTTCAACATCAAATAAATCGGCGTGCCTAGCACACCACCGCCATGGGTCGCGAATAAATTAAAGTTAAAATTCAAACCTGGTTGGTCATTACCTCTTTTATCACCACCGAGTGGTTGTAACGAAAGGTTTGGAATCATCACGGACTCTGTTTTCAGACGAATACCAACAAGTTCCCCCACTTCAATTTTTGGAAGCGTGATGAACATAGCTTGAGTGGTGTCTGAGTTTCCGTCATACCCCTGAGTGTAGGCTCTGAAATTAAAAAGGTTTTGATCAAGCCCGGCATTATTTCCCGCGATGCGACGGCCTGGGAAAGAGACGTTCCAACCAATCATATTTCTGACGGTTTGGTTTTCTTGCCTGTGGGCGTGCATACCTTGATTTAACGTCAGCACATCACTGTATCGGGAACCACGGGCAAACACCGCACGGGTCACTGCTAATGCAGGCTCTGTAGTGTCATAGATGTCCATAGTTCCGCGGGACATCTCTTCGTTATATTCTTGAATTTGTTCAACCGAGTTTGTTGGGAACCAGCTGCGGTGAAACTCATAAAAGTTGTTTAAAACAGCTCGGGCTTCAGAGTCGCCGCTGTTAACAAGCATTCCTGAGGCTTGTAAATCCGCTTTATCTAAAAGCCCATTACATGCATCAAGAGCTTTAATCTTTCCAGCCTTAATTTCTGTCATCGTAGCGTGATTTAACGGAACAGGCTTGCCCGTTAAGTGCGAATAGCAGCGATTAAAAAGTGCCGCCTCTGACATTGGTTGCGCCAATGCAGGTGCTACTACTAATAAAAGCAGTAAAGAACTATAGAAATTTGACACGGCCATTCCCCCATAGAATAAACGCGCGAACACTGATAGTGTATCGGACTTCTACGGAAAAACTCGACCCGCCTTCTCAACTTGAGACGGAGTTCTTCAAAATTCTTGCTGAGTTAACCTTACTACCGGCTCGCATCCCATCTCTTTTTGGGATACGGCGGGCTAGCCCGTGACGGTTAAAGGGGCTAGCAAAGGGTAATGTTTGAGGGCGCTCGTCCGCTGAAGCCTTGGCGAAGGCGGAAAGGAGGAGCTTGAGTTTCAAAATGAATCTGTCGATAATAACCTTATGAAAATCCTCATTGCAGCTTTGCTTGTTACATCAGTGGTGTCCCCGGCTTTTGCCATTCGGGCTTTAACTATTAAAAACGATCGCGTTTTAGTCGACCTTGAAGGCGAAAGCGTCAATGTCGGCGATAAATTAGGTGCAAGAAGTTCTGACGGAAAAGCGCGCGCTATCCTTGAAATCAAACAAATCAAAGAAGGCCGTGCTGTTGCTGCTATCTTAAAAGGTAAGATGCAACAGGAATACACCTTATCCAAAGTGGGAGCACGTGCTGGTGGCAGTGCAGGTTCAAGTGCAGGTGGTGTGGCTCCTGGTAAATCCTGGGGTGTCATAGGTGGTTATGCTATGAACAGCATGAGCTCTAAAATTTCTAACACGACTATTTCAGTTTCAGGTTCTAGCTTTAATCTTTCTGGCATTTATCAAATGCCCCTTCCTGATCTTGGACAAAAAGTAAGTGCTCGGATTCTTGGTGGTTATGAAACGTTCCAAGCCGCGGGATCTGACAGTGGCACCAATCGCACCGTGGACATTTCATATCTGGGCGTGCAAGGCTTGTTGCGCTACAGTTTTTATCAAAACCCCAAATTGAATGTTTGGGCTGGCGGCGGATTGGGCTTTCTTTTTGCGATTGCTAAAAGCAGTACGAACTTTTTAGATGAAAGCAAGATCAGCACAAATCAAACATTAATTGGTTCTATTGGTGTTGATTATAATTTGAATTCTAGAAACTTTATACCGGTGCAGTTTGATTATGCGATCTATCCTGATAGCAGCACGTCTTCGGCTAGACAAATGATCCTTCGCGCGGGTTACGGTTTTAACTTTTAATTTTTTAAAGGCCCAATGAAAAAGCTCACCCTGTTTGCATTGGGCTTAACGGCTCTGGTTGTGATTGTGAAAACGGTGTCTTCAAAAACGCCGGGGACTTCTTCTTTTTCATCTAGCGAATCTTCGCGCATCTATGCACCGATTCAACTTCCGGCGTTCAGCGCTGAAAGTTTAACAGGAATCAAAACTTCACAAGATGCTCTTAAACTTATTGCCGATTCCCACGAACGCGCGGTGTTTGGCTGGAATCCGGCTTTCCCAGTTTATATTCCTGCCTTTGATAGTACAAACGCACCTTACTTAAGAAAACATCTGCGCAGTCAATTAACGGACCTTGAAAATGGATTTGTTAAGTTCGATGGCAGTCAGTGGGTGGATTTACCGTTAAGCGCAGCAGCCCTTCAGCAAGAATTTTCTGACACTCCAATTGAAGATTTAAAGCGTAACAATCGTCAGGATATTTTGTGGGATCCGAAGATGGCCGTCTTTGATAAGGACAACGTTCTTTATACGGCACTTCGTGTGAAAGATAAGAACCCATTCTTGCGGCACTATGCTTTGATGTATTCCCGCGATGGTGGATCCACTTGGAAAACCAAAAAGCTATTATCATCAGACAACCTTCCGCAGTGGTATGATCTGGAAAGACCTTATTCCCACGCCCCTCTGCAGGGACCGCCTGCTTTTATTTATTATAAAATAGTTGCTAAGGTTCCTGGTTATGAAAAAGGTTTTCAAGACTGGCAGGGAACTTTCGGTGAATTGGTGCTTCAGACTTCGCACTTCAACAAACAAGCCGACCTTGTCCTAGATACTCCAATTACTATCAGCCATACCGCTCAGCCCATCGGCTATCGCAGCGGTTCTGCGGTTAAGATCCTGCGTTCAGGAAATAAATATTTCGTCGTGTGGCTTGAAGCGACTTTGAACCACCCGTTAGAAAAAAATGAACAGGGCCGCCCTACCAATATAGTTCCTGATAAAGATGGCAATCCCTATTCAGGTATCTGGATTGCTGAATATGACCTCGTTAAAAAATCTTTAAGTAAAAAAGAGATTTTAAGAACCTGGCCTGTGAACGACAGCCACAATCAACCAGGCATCGTGCGCACCAGCCACGGGCACTTGCATGTGGTGGGTGGATCCCATGGTGGACACTTCACCTCTACATCTTCGCTAAAGTCTGATTCTATTTCTGACTGGACGCCGGAACAGTATGTGAACATGACTGATAGCGGTTATGCAGCGACTTATAATATTCCTGGCGTCCCCGGTGGAAGCCAAACCTATGTTTCTTTGATCGTCGACAGTAAAGATCAACTGCATCTTGCCTATCGCTTGTGGGCTCAAGACAGGACGATTCATGACAAAGAATACTTTGGCGCCTTGGCCTATCAAACAGCAACGGTTGCTGAAGGAAAGAATCAAGGTTGGAGTACACCCAAGATCCTGGTTTATCCGAATGCCCATGACTACAGTCACTACTATCAAGTGCTTGCGATTGATCGCAAAGACACCTTGTATCTTGAATACAGTCAGCTAAGACCCTGGGTACCGTACTTTATGAAGTTTGCAAATCAAGGAAATCAGGAAGTCTTCAACACCTCACCGATGCAGAATTCAGCGATCTTAAAATCCACGGACCAAGGCAAATCCTGGTACCTTGTTGATCATTTCTAAACAAAAAAAGCCGAGTTTAATCCCGGCTTTTTCGTATGAACATGTTTTAAGAATTAATTAATTCAAAATGTCAGCATTCTTAGAAATCCAATCAGCGTGAGCATCAACACGAGTGAAGATAGAAAGAATAAAGCAATCTGGAGTCAATGGGATTGGCAATGAATCACCACGGCTAGCAACACCTAGTAGGTGCAATTTACCGTTGATTTCTAGGTAAGCTGGGCCACCAGAATCACCGCTGCAGATCCCTTTACGAAGAGATTGATCAAGCATGATTTCCGTAGAACCATAAAGAGATTTTTTAACTTTAAGTTCAGTCGTACGTAAAACGCCTGCCCCTTTTTTTACACCCCACGCCCAGTTTAAACCGAAACCTGCAACGTGAACTTTAGTGCCTTTTTGAACTTGAGAGAAGTTGCCAAGTAATGGAGCTGGAACAAAACCTGCTGGAGTAGTACCTTCATAAGAAACTAAAGCGATGTCGTAAGTATCTTCGCCGCGCTCTGGGTTGTATTTTTCGTGAACAATGGCGTCGTCACTTTTACGGATCAATGCAGAGTCTGGGTTATTTTTAAGATCTTTCCCAAAGTAAACAATAAGTTTGTTTGAGTTTGGAGTGATACAATGAGCCGCTGTTAAAACCAAGTTTGGACCAATCAACGTACCAGTGCAAAGAGAACCACTGCCACTATCATAAAGACCTACTGTAGAAGCTGCGATTTTAGAACCAGAAGCAACAAGGTCACCGCCTATGACACCCGCTTGGTCACCAGACAACTCTACTTGAGAAGCATTTTGTTCGCTACAAGCTGTTAACATCGCTGTAGCAATCAGAAGTACCGATAATTTTTTAAGCATGGGATCTCCTTTTATTCATCGCGAACTTCTATCAAAATTCTTTTCTAAAATGGAAACTAAATCCGACTTTAAAAGTTTTTTCCCGAGTGTTTAATTTTTAGGTATTTTGTCCCCGAGCTTAGGGAACTGACGATGAGGGGCATCTGTCTGAATTTTTGACACTAGCAGAATTCTCATACGCAATTTGATTTGATTTGACCCCAATAACGTTTGGACTTGGCTTTGCATTAAGGGCTGCGGATAGATAGCACCCTAATGCCGAGGTAAGAAATGGTACGTAGGTTCCAAAGCTCAAAAATTTTGCTGCCCTTGTTGATTTCATTGCAAGCCCTTAACGCCGCTGCCATGGATACGAACCCGCAATTGCCGGTAAAACATCTATTGAACAAAGCCGTTCAAATTCAAGTAAGTCCCCGTGGGATGAAATTCTTTGACACCCGCCTTTCTGAAATTCTTGGCAATCTGGGTGTGAACTTAGACGAAGGCTATTTCCCCGCGATGAAATACACTTTTGATAAATCTATTAATCCTGACGACTTCAAAGAAAAGCATTCTGAAGAAGTAAAAATGTACGAACAAGTTCGTAACCTATTAACTAAATGGCTTGTGGGTTTTTCATTAAATAATCATCGCCCGGCTATTGAAGTTGGTGAGTCTGGCTATGTGGCCCATTTTACTCGCTTCGGTATTGTGACTGATGATGACTTGATGTCGAAATTAGGCAAGCGCGATGGGGCAATTTTAGCTATTGAACTTGAGGTCAATCAACTTACGATCTCTACAAGTTCAGTGATTGCCTGGGATGCAGATAATGAATTCCTGGGTAAGGCCGGTTTTGAAGACATGTCCTTATCTGCTGGCAGCACAGAAACCCCTTTAAAGCTTCGTCTTCCGTTTTATATCCGCATGAACGCAACTGGAGGACTTGATTTCGAAGCTTTAGAAGTCGCTAACAATTTGGATTCCATTCCTCTATCACTTTCTTACCAGAAGTTAGTAGTCCCAACTTTCGCGGTGGAAGTGAATGGTAAAAAGTTTTATTTGAATAATGAAGAGATCGATAAACTTTTTAGAGCACAAGCTCCAGCCATTCTGGAAGCCGTTCGCGCAAATCTTGGCGAGTTTACGCGAAAACAACTGCCTGAAATGCTGAACCAAAAAGCCCGAGAGTTTTTAAAAGGGCCGATTGAACAAGTTCAAGACATGGTTCCCCCAGGCAAAGAAGTGACGGATCTGCGCCCGAACTTTAAGTGGGGCTTACAGCTCCAAAACATCAATCTGAAAAAGTCTTTAAATATCGACTTAACTGGATACGTTGAAGACAGCTTAAATCCTATTAGCAACCCGATTCCTTCAAGTGGCTCCCGTGGTGCGATGTCCTTTGATGCTGTAGCACCGGAAAATTTCGACATCGCTTTAAGCTTGGATCGCGCTTTAATCAATCGCGTGATGCAACTATCATTTGAAAGAAAGAACTTTGAAAAGATCAAACAGACCGATGGTACCGTTTTGAAACTAGTTTCTGCGCCGCTGATGGATTATGTAAAAACTCCGGCTGGTGTCGCTTTGAAACCACAAGAGACTTTCGTCAAACTTCATGTGGCCGTAGAAAACCAACCGGGCTCAATGTTCTTAAAAGATACTGTGATTTTAAAATTCGATATTATTGCAAAACTCCGTCAGTTGAGCGATAAGAGCGGCATGCAGCTCGCCCTGCACACTATTGACACCAATAGTATGACCATGGACGAAAAATATCTTTCCTTAGCGGGACGACTGGTAAAAGGAAAAGTATACGACGGTGTTCGCAAGGAACTTGCGAAGAAGAGCGAGAAATGGAAGTACGGGAATGAAGTTATTCCAGGAAGTCTTCCGCTGCCACCACAGATTTTAGGAATTAAATTAGATATTAATCGCGTACTCATGAGCCCCACTGGACACTTAGTGATGTACTTAGATTACGCAAAAACTGCAGCGCAAACAGGAGCGACAAAATGAAGTCACTTAAACTTATCATCATCAATGCCCTTACTTTGATTGTTGGTTTAGGCTTGATGACAGGAAGCTTTTCTGATCGCAGTGCTGAAGCAGCACGCTTTGAAACAATCCCTTCTTTGCAAGTCAATAAGCTTGGCAACTTGCGCGGTCAGTATCTGACAGTTCTTTACGCTGTCGGTTCCCGCCCGTTCATCTCGATGGATTCTACGCAGATCTCTATCACCCAAGTGAAAGAATCTCGCACCGTAGCTATCACTGCAGACTCTATGAAGTTACCAGCGGTGCAAGTTGAAAAAGAAGGCTTCCGTCCGTCTTACAACATCATCGTTTTTGTCGTGTCGCCACAACCGAACTATTCTTGGGTGAATGCGGATGGTTCTGTACCGCAAGGTATGGTAGCGACTTCGAACCGCTTAAGCTCTTTGATCAACGCGATCAATAAAGCGGACGTCGATAGCTTTGTAACTGCTCAAGGTGATACTTCGATTCTTCAAGTGAATCTTGCGAATTAATTTTTTAAAAAAATTTTAGAAAATTCTAGAAATAAAAAAAGGAGTTCTTTAAAAACTCCTTTTTTTATACTGTGATAGTTTGAGCAGCCTTGATCCCTGTTTCGATGGCTCCTTGTAAGGTGCCCGCGAATCTTAAGCTTGTGTGTTCCCCGGCAAATAGGAATTTGCCGTCGTATTCTGGAATCGCAGCAACACCTTTGTACTTCATGTACTGACCTGGTTTAAATACTGACATGGAACCAGCACTCCATTTCCTTGTGGACCAGTTCGCCACTTGGGCTCCCCAGTCTTCATAGTTTGGAATGTCGTTATAAAACAGTTTTAAGTCTTTCAGCGTTTCGTCAACGGCCACTGCTCCAGCCTTTGCGCCACTGTTTCCGGCGCGCTGTGAAGTCAGTAAACCTTGGCTAACCTCCTGAGCGCGGGAAGAATCCCAGATTTTTTGCGAAGTAAAATCGCCCGTGAAATTGCCGACGTTGGCAGGCGTATTTCCACGGCGGGCGTTCCAGAAAGGTACAGCAAACGGAATAATTACTTTGCTATGGGTGGCATAGGCTTGGTTTTTGATGTTTTCATGTTTCAGATCTGAAAAACGCAATTTTTCAATACCCTTCACTTCGCGCAATTTCGAAAAGGGAATTGTGCAAATCACCGTGCGTGCCGTGATTCTTTCTTTTCCTTTCGGTGTTGCAAAAACGAAGGTAAAAACATTTTCTTTTTCTTCAACTTCAATCAAAGCGGAATTTAACCGTAGGATATGATCAGGGATAACCCCGGCCACCCTTGCTGCCAGGGTTTGCGTCATCCCTGACAATCCACCGTCCATACGATGAGTCGTGCGACCACTTAAAAGCGAACTTCCTTCACCATCTAAAGTTGAAAGAAAGTGAAGTGCTGACTGGTCTTTTGCATCCACACCAAAACGTTGCACAGCTTGAACTTCGATTAATTTTAAAATCACTGGATCCACTTCCGTCACCCAGGATTCTAAAAGATCTTTTAATGATAAAGTGTCATAGTAAAGGGATCGTTCATACTGCAAAGAGTTTGCATGATTCAGCACGACTTCTTGATCACGGTAAAGATCACTGCGAATACGGCGCAAAGGTGTCTGCAAAGATTTTAACTTTGGCACAAGTTCCTTCACGCGATAAGTCTTACCTGCAAACGAAAAAAGATGGGCTTCAAGATTCGGTAAAGATTTTAACTCTGTCAGAGGTAAATTCAGTTCCTTTGCCAAATTAAAAACATCGGTATGACTTAGATCAATGTACTCAGCACCAAGTTCTGCGATGGGCCCTTGTTCTTGATATGCTGCAACACTCTGAACGCGCCCCCCAATGCGGGAAGAAGCTTCAAAAATGCGGAAAGGCACCTTATTTCTTTTAAGTTCAAATGCTGCTGAAAGGCCCGCCGCCCCTGCTCCTAAAATGAGAACTTCATTTTTAAGATCTCTGCTATCGCCCATGAAATAGCGATCCATGCTAGTGCAACTGCTAAGAGCCATAGCCGAAGTTCCTAGAGCAGAAACCTTTAAAAACTCGCGACGGGTAAAAGAACGTTTTGCCATCAATCCCTCTCGTGAATAGAATGGCAACACTTTGGACAGGAATCAATTCAATCATACAGCGCTAGAAAGAATGTTTGATGAGTTAGCACAGAATAACTGGGCTTACTCAGGGGATGTTTTCACTCTAGATTTCTGCAAGTCCCTTGCCCAAGAGTGTCAAAGGCTTTCAACACAAGGTCAGTTGCAAAAAGCTTCCATCGGACATGGGGCCAGCAAAGGGACCCATGCTGAAATTCGCGGCGATTTTACTTACTGGCTTGATGAAAAAGAAACGTCCCCCGTGCAACAGCAGTTTCTTGCCAGTCTTCAAAGCATTTTAGAAAATTTAAACTCTGCTTTTTATTTGGGGCTCAAAAGATACGAGACACATTTTGCCTTATATCCACCGGGCGCCCACTATGATAAGCATATCGATAATCATAAAGGTTCCGGAGCACGAAAGGTCACTTTCATTCTGTACCTTAATGAGCACTGGGAAAAAGGTCACGGCGGCGAATTAGAAATCTATGATCCTGAAAATCAAGATATTAAGATCGCGCAAGTTGAACCGCGTCTTGGAACTTTTGTACTTTTTCGCAGTGAACTCTTCCCTCATCAAGTCGCGAAGAGCATTCAGCCCCGCTTAAGTTTAACGGGTTGGTTTAGGGACGATGCATCATGAAGTCACTCTTATCTGAAGTCATATTCACCCGCTTTTACGCTCGCGTAGCGATTCTATTCTGTTCGCTGTTTGCAGCAGTGCTTGGTTTGATGGGACCTTTTTTTCAAAAAGAATTCATCGATCATATCTCCGGAATGCAAAGCCGCTTTCACTTCATTCAGTTTGATAATCCACTGACCTATGTCCTTGGTGCGTTCTTGTGTGTGCTTTTGGGTCAAGCGTTTTCACAACTGACGAACTTTTTAAGTATGCGCGAATCTTTGTTCATGCAAAAAATCTTTGCGCAAAGAGTGTATGAAAAGACCCTGAACCTGCAAGTCGACACCATGAGTGGGCGTCCCGTCGGAGAAATTGTTTCTTTATATGCGACAGACGTACAAGGCGCGACGGTTTTTCTTGATCAAACTTTACCAGCTGGATGTTCTACTTTATTTCCGTTAATCTTAGCGCCTGTTGCGATTTCAGTTTTGTTTGATGTTCCGCTGTGGCCCATCGTACTTCTGATGATCACGATTGCCTCGTTTAATACGTTCATGGCTTTCCGCCAGTCAAAGTTCTTTTTTAACTTTAAGCAGCTTGCAGCAGAACGTATTGGTCTTGTGAACGAGTGGGTGCAAAATATTCGCACCATTCGTATTTTAGGGTGGACTAAACATTTTGAAAGCAACATCTTTGCTAAACGTGAAGTTGAAACCAACAACCGCGTGATGATGGTGACCAATGGTCAGATTATGAATGCGATTTCTTCATCGATCACTTTCATATTAAACGTTGTGGCCCTGGGAACTTTGGTTTTTTATTCCAAACACCAATTAACCACGGGCGAGCTGTTAGCGCTTTTATGGATTGTCGGTGTTTTCTTAACCCGTCCATTCCGTCAAATGCCGTGGTTCTTTACTTTTGCTTTTGATTCATGGACGTCATTAAAGCGTCTAGAAGATTTTTTAAGTACGGAAAATAATAAAACACCAGCCCTTGGCAGCAAAACCCGGGAACAAAAGCGGGATGAAAAGTTCGCCTTGCAAGTGCATGGCCTCAACTTAGTTATTCGCAACCGTAAGATTTTAGATGATATCAACCTGGATGTGGCCCACGGTGAATTTGTTGCCATCGTTGGCGAAGTAGGGTCTGGAAAATCCATGCTTCTGCTTTCGCTTTTGCGTGAAACAGGGGCAAACTTTAATTTCTATCACCTGGGCGAAAAGAATGCTTTGCAGATTTCCCTAGACGACGTCCGCGGTCAATTTGCTTATGTTCCCCAAGAGGGATTTATCATGAGCGCCTCGTTACGCGAAAACGTCGCCTTTGTTTATGATATCGATCCAGATCGTGACACCATGGTTGAAGAATCTTTAAAGCTTGCACAGTTTGATCTCAGTGGCGAACGTGTTGAAAAAGGACTTGCAACAGAGATTGGCGAGCGTGGCGTAAACCTTTCAGGCGGCCAACGCCAGCGTGTGGGTCTTGCCCGAGTTCACTATCATCAAGCTCCGATCTTGTTACTAGATGATTGCTTAAGCGCGGTGGACGTTGATACCGAACAAAAACTTTTTGATCAGCTTTTAATCGGTGCCTGGAAAGATCGAACGCGCTTATTAGTGACTCACCGTCTTAGTGCCCTTCACCGCGTGGATCGAATTTTATTTATGGAGGATGGCCGAATCATTGATCAAGGTACCTTCGAAGAACTTTTAGCAAGAAGTGAAAAGTTCCGCGAATACACAACATCCGTCGCTAAAGAAGCCACGGAAAAAAATCAAAGCGAGGCTAGTCATGTCTAAGAATTTTAGCAAAGCCTCGCAAAGATACCTTTCTGATGGCGATACCAAAAAAGAAGGCGGCTATAGCCCCACCCTTTTTGAAACCCTGAAATTTGCTTATAATCCCTTTCTAACTCGCATTGCGATCTGCTTAGCCTTAGGTGTTATTGGGCGTGGTTTGTTATTAGCAAATACAAACATCATCGGATATTGGGTTGATAACTTAGTTGGTAAACCCACGCCGTTAAGCGGTTTTGATTCCGGTGATTTCGTTACTTTATTATGTGGGATGGCGGTCACTGGCTTCGCTTTTACATTGGTTTTCCGCGTGGGCTTTTCTCGATTATCGGCCTTAGCAATTTCTTCATTCTATGATGAAGTGACCTTAAGAACATCACGCCTGCCGATGGGATTCTTTGACAACACGCCGGCTGGCCGAATTATCACGCGTTTTTCTAGCGACTATGGAAACGTATTTCGCTTGTTCGGTGGTCCCTTAGCCGAGTTTCTTTCAATCATCTTCGATCTTACGATGATGGTGATTCTAATCACTGTTGCAAATCCGATTTATTTGCTTTTTGTCGGGTTAATCGGTGTCATGAACTATCTTGTGTATCGCTTAAACCGCGATAAACTGCGCGCTTCCCGCCGCGAACTTTCTGCAAGTCGATCCCCAAGTATTGCGCACTTTGCTGAAACGACTCAAGGGGCTAGCACGATACGGTCGTTCAGCCGTCAAAAATCTTTTGCGGAACGATTTGATCGCTTAGATCGCTATTTCCTAACGCAAAAATTGAACACCTCAAAAAACCTATTTAGCTTTTCATTTCAAATGAACAGTTTAACAGCCCTGTTATTACTGATCACCGGGGTTTCTGCTTACTTTATGGTGGATTATGGATGGGCCACAGTGGGTTCGGTGGGCGTGGCGTTTAGTTTCATTGCACTTTCCGGAAACACTGTGCAAATGTTCTTTGAGTGGTTAACGCAATTTGAAGAAGCGATGATTGGTGTTGAACGCTTAGATCAATACATGCGCATGGAAACAGAAGCCGGCAATCACCTTCCATCCACAGCTAAATTTACAACAGGCCACGCGGTTTATTCTGAATCCGTTGAAAAATATCTTTCGACTCGCCGTCTGACTGACAATCGCAATGCTTCGGTGGAAGTCAAAGACCTGTGGTTTAAATACCGCGATGACCTGCCCTGGGTTCTTAAAGGTGTTGATTTTCAAGTTAAAGCCGGTGAACGTTTAGGCATCGTGGGTCGCACAGGTTCTGGTAAATCAAGCCTGATCCAAGCACTGTTTTACCTTTACCCGTTAAGCCAGGGTTTTATTTCGATCAATGAACATCAGCCGAAATTAAAAGAAGATGCCCACGGTGTGGATTTAAATCTTTACCGACAATCTTTGGCTTTTATCGCGCAAGAACCGATCTTATTCCAAGGTTCGTTGCGCTTTAACTTAGATATCAAAGACAACCTTCCTGATCAAAAACTATGGGAAGTTTTAGAACAAGTGGGTTTACGTGCGTGGGTCGAAGCTCAGCCCGGTAAATTACTTATGAAGATTGAAGAACGTGGGAAGAATTTATCCCTTGGCGAAAGACAGCTTCTTTGTATGGCTCGCTGTCTTTTGCAAGATGCTCCGATTGTGATCATGGATGAGGCAACAAGTTCTGTTGATCCGCAGTCTGAAGAAATCATGGTCAAGGCTACAGAAGAGTTTTTCTCGGACCGTACCCAGATCATCATTGCCCATCGTCTTTCGACCCTGGCAAAATGTGATAGAATCCTGTGGCTGCAGAATGGTGAAATCGTTGCTTTGGGGCCAACCCAAGAGGTTCTTCCGAAGTTTAAAAATGCAGAACTGGTCTAACAAATCCCTTTGAACTTGCCGATGAAGTAGAGTACTTCATCGTTCAGAGTCAGCAGCGGAGTGTAGATGGATAACGACAACCAGGTCCTTGAAAAAGATCTTCAAGAGCAAGAAGAAGTCTTAAGCTTGACTGAGACCTGGTCGGCGCTTTCCCCCGCTGAACGTCGTGAGAAATTCAAAGAGCTTCCTCGAACTGAAGCTGAAGAGCTTTTCCTTAGTCTTAGGACCCATGACCAGGCCGAATTAATTGCTGAAGCAGCCCCGCTAGAAAAGCGTGGTTGGATTCGCCTTCTTGCCCCCGATGACGTGGCCGATTTGATTCAAGAAATCGGATTAGATCAAAAAGATGATTTATTGTCGCTATTAGATCCGCAAACCCGTCGTGAAGTGACGGTGCTATTAGCTTATGCCGAAGACGCTGCGGGGGGATTGATGAGTTCCCGTTTCTGTCGTCTTCGTCCCGAGATGACTGTGGATGAAGCGATTAGCTACATCCGCATTCAAGCTAAGACCCACGTTGAAACAATCTATTACGCTTACGTTTTAGATTCTGAGCAAAAGCTTCTGGGCGTGGTTTCATTCCGTGAACTTTTCTCTGCCACTCCGGGCAGAAAAATTGAAGAGATCATGCAAACCGACGTGCTTAAAGTCCCTGTTGAAATGGACCAAGAGCAAATCGGCCGTATCTTTGCGCAACAAGATTTAATGGCCGTACCGGTTGTTGATGAAACAGGCATCATGAAAGGTATCGTTACTTTCGATGACGTGGCGACAGCAATCCAAGAAGAAGCCACGGAAGATATCCATAAAATCGGTGCCGTTGAAACTTTAGACGCGCCTTATTTAAAAATCTCGATGGCAGAAATGCTTAAAAAGCGTGGCGGTTGGTTATTGATCCTCTTTTTAGGGGAAATGTTCACTGCGACGGCAATGGCCTTTTTTGAAGATGAGTTAGCGAAAGCCATCGTGCTATCGATGTTCATTCCTTTGATCATCAGCTCTGGTGGTAACTCTGGTTCCCAAGCTTCCACAATCTTAATTCGTTCAATCGCTCTTGGCGAGGTTCGCCTGCGCGACTGGTGGCGTGTATTAGGTCGCGAGATTCTGACGGGACTTTGCCTGGGCGTGCTTCTGGGTGCGATTGGATTTATTCGTATTATGCTTTGGCCAAACCGTGAAACCCTTTATACCGAGCACTACATGATGGTCGCTGCTACTGTCTGTGTGAGCGTGATGGGTGTCGTATTATGGGGTACGATTTCAGGCTCCATGCTTCCATTCATTCTTAAAAAAGTGGGCTTTGACCCCGCTTCTGCTTCTGCTCCTGCGGTTGCGACCCTGGTAGACGTGACGGGACTTGTGATCTATTTCACAGTGGCGAGCTTCTTACTTCATGGAATTTTACTTTAATTTTAAGCAAGAACCTTTAGAACGGACTTAATTAGAAAGTCCTTTTCTAAAGGCTTTTCTAGAAAATCACTAAATCCAATTTCCATGCAGCGTTCTTTATCCCCTTTTCCATGGGCCGTCACTGCGATGATGGGTTTTTGATAGGATTGACTGCGCAGTTCTGAAGTCGCATCCAATCCGTTTTTCACAGGCATTTGCAAATCCATCAGAATAGCATCGAAATTTTCATGAAGAGCTTTTTCAACTCCTTCTTCGCCGTCTTTAGCTACTGCTGTCACTGCTCCCGCAAGTTGCAACATACGACTCATAAGTCTCTGGTTATCAATGTTGTCATCGACGACTAATATCTTTTTATTTTCTAGCTGACGTTTTTTAATTTCCGCTTGCTGCATATATTCATGTTACTAAATTACTCGCAAAGTCTTACCCTCAAGAAACAGACTTGGTAAAAAACACTCAAAATCACTGCTCGAGCGCAAAAAAAAAGCTCCGCTTTGTTAGCGAAGCTTTTTTATTTTTAATCTAGTCTTTAATAAGAACTAATTACTTTTAACTAAGCTAGCAGACCAATCCCTAATCATGGCAAGGGCGCCCTGCTTAGCATTATCGAACTGCACTCCGTAAGCTTGGTTTTTCTCGTTCCATACGACGTGACCTTGCACTTCGATGGACTCGTGACCGTCTGGGCTTTGGATTCGCATTGTAACGATGCCGCCTTTTTCAAGAGCAGCTTCGGTATTAAACGACAAACCACCTTCAGAGATCGTGTTCACGTTACCCACAAGTTCTTTATCACCCACCATCACGCGGATTTCAGAACTCATTTTAAAGCGTTCGTATTTACGTTTTGATTTCGGTTCACGGCTTCTTAAAGCCTGCCAGAACACCAGTGGCATCATCAGTAAGCCAATTACGACACCCGCACCACCGCCAGAACCTCTGCCTGAACCCGGGCCATTTTCAGTCACCGCTTTTACTAAACCGCAGCCACCGCCACCGCCTGAAGACTCAGACGCCGGAGCCCGCTCAGACAAATAAGACGGCTTGTAACCAGGCTGCGAAGAAGCTGTCGACACCATTTGTTGGGCTTCTTGCAGTAAGTAAAGGGCATCAATGCGGGAACTTGTGGAGATCAAACTGCTAAGATAACCGTTCGTATCACCCGTTCTTAATATTAATTCTTTAATCTGATAGCCAGATAATGAGGGAGCTTCACGCATCGCAAGAGCTGCCACCCCCGCAACAAACGGAGCGGCCATACTTGTTCCGTGCATCTTCATCATCTGATTACCAGGAACAGTACTTTCGATATATTCACCCGGGCTACCAATATGAACTGTATTTGCGCCATAATTTGAAAAACTTGAAAGATCATCAAAGCGCGTGGTTGAACCCACTGAAAGATTGCTTGGAACATCATAGTTTGCCGGGTACATCGGATAAGCGTCGTTATCACTAGCATAGTTTCCGGCAGCACAGACGACTAAAACTTTATGATCGTAAGCATAAGTGATCGCATCATGAAGGGCACGACTGTAAGAAGCGCCTCCCCAAGAATTATTAATGACTTTTGCACCGTTATTAACAGCGTAATAAATCGCACGAATCGCGTTGGAAGTGGACCCAGAACCCGCCCCGTCTAAGAATTTTAAAGGCATGATTTGGATTTTTGATTCTTGCAGTGGACGAGCAAAAATATTTTGCGAAGCCCCGACAACGATCCCCGCTACGTGGGTTCCGTGATCATCGTCATCAGCAAAGTTGCCTGAGTTATTAATAAAGTTCCAACCGTTGATGTCATCAACATAACCGTTCTGGTCATCATCAACGCCTGCGGAACCATTAGCTTCAATTGGATTCACCCACAACGATCCCGTCCCGCCAGAGCCATTTGAGTTATAAGCTTTAAAGACATCATGATTCTTGTCTAAACCAGTATCGATCACGGCAACAACGATTTTGCCATGGCTGCCATCTAACGCAGTTAAAACAGGCCACGCTGAATCAATACCTGTATTGGCATTATTTTGCGAATACACCGCGGGATTTGTGGATGCAAAAGAACTATTAGAAAATTGTTCGTAAGATTGGCGTTCAAAAGACTCACTGACGACAACATCAGACTTTTCTAAAACGTAGTTAGGCTCAATGTATTCAACATCGGGGTCATTTTTTAAAGCTTCGAAATTGGCTTTTTCATCGGGACCGGCCTTCATATTGATTTGCATCATGCCCAGGCCATGGAAATTGGCTTTTAAAGTCGCCTTTCCTTGAATCTTTTGGTGGGCAATAGAAGCACCGCCTGAGGAAGCCTTAAACTTCACAAGGTATTCTCCTGGAACCACTTTAGCTTCGGGGCGAGCGAAGGCTGCAGAGCTTACAGTTACAACAGCAATAAAAAGCGTCTTTAGAATCGGTTTCACCGGTTCTCCTTCGTGACCCCATTCTTTTCGGTCAGGAGTCTAGGAGGGTTAAGTGAAAAATGTGTCTCATTTTGCGAAAAGCTAAGAGCTTGAGCGTACTCGACTTAGCTGATATTTATGAACTACCGATAATGTTAGACGAACAGGATATCCAGCTATGAAACAACTTCAGAAAATCTTCTTGCAAGGTCTCGTCACTTTTCTGCCAATTGCTCTGACTATTTATATTATCTATGCCGGCATCACTATTGTTGATAGCTTTTTAGGTGATTCTCTTCGTCGCATTCTGCCGATTTATATTCCGGGCTTGGGCTTTTTACTGACTGTGGCTTTAATCATGTTGTTGGGCTTAGCCTTAAACAACTTATTAACTGGCGGTCTTTTTCAAAAACTTGAGCAACGCATGACTCAAGTTCCGTTTATTAAAGCAATCTATTCCCCGCTTCGTGACCTGATGAATTTATTTTCTAAGGGCGGCGGACCTGGTGGTTTACAAAAGGTCGTCTTCGTAGACATGGGTGAAACCGGTGTCCGCGTTTTGGGTCTTGTGACTCGAGAAAATTTTAAAGATATTCCTGCCATTGAACAAAACGCCGGGGATCGCATCGCCGTTTACGTGCCGATGAGTTATGGTCTTGGTGGATTTACCTTGATGGTACCTCGTTCCCGCATCACACCGTTAGATATGCCAATTGAAAAAGCCATGAGCTTAGCTATCACAGGCTGGGTGAAAGCTGATAAAGAAGGCGAGAAAAAATAATGGCTGATTCTCATACTCCTGAAAACACCCACGGCAAAGCTTTAAAAATTAACAAAGACACTTCCCGCTATGGAGCTTTTGCTGAAATTGGGGCAGGCCAAGAAGTTGCCCGCCATTTCTTCCAAGCAGGTAAAGCCTCACAAACGATTGCAAAAACGATTTCCGCTTACGATATGGTTGTAAGCGACGACATTTACGGCCGCGAAGCCAATGGTCGATATGTTTGTGAACCCCGTCTGTATAAAATGCTAGGGCATGAATACGATCTTTTAGTAGAACGCCTTAGCGAAGGCCGCGGCAAAACTTCGCGCTTCTTTTCTTTCGCTAACACCGTGGCGACCGCTTCTTCTGGCAGCAACAAACAATCCCACGGTTGGATGGGTGTGCGCTTTCAAACAGAACCTGAAGGTCCAAGCAACGATATTATTTTACATATAAGAATGCTGGATCGCTATCGCTTGCAACAACAAGAAGCTTTGGGTGTTTTAGGGGTGAATCTTTTGGATTGCGCCTTTTACCACATCGGTAATCCCGAAGAATTTATTCCGCGCTTGGTTGATAACTTAAAAGAAGGCCAAGTTGTTATTGATGTGATTAAGTTTAAAGGGCCTGCCCTTACGCACTTTAATGAGCGCCTGATGAATCTTGAACTTGTTCGTCGCGGTTTGGCTGAAGCTATTTTATTTTCACCTGAAAACGAAATTCTTAATATCGCAGATGCTGTTTACGGAAAGTCACTATTGATTCAACGTGGTCACTTCCGCCCGGTTACGGTTACCCACGTAGATGTCTTGCAAAAAGGCTTAGTGCAAATGAAGTCTGACATCCTAAAAAGCGAAGGCAAAGACTTAGAAATCCTGCCGATGATGGAACTAACCATGCACAATCTGCAAACCGGCGGAGAAGTGGATGAAAAAGATTTCTTAGAGCGTGTAGAAACGTTAACAAGTCTTGGACATCATGTTTTGATTTCAAACTTCTTTTTATTCTATGGATTAAAACGTTTCTTAAGACGCTACAACTCTCACTTTATGGCTTTGGTAGTGGGCGCAAGCCACTTAGAAAAATTATTCACAGAAGAACACTATAAAAACTTAGAAGGTGGATTGCTTGAAGGTTTGGGTAAACTTTTAGAGCAAAAAACGAAGCTTTACGTTTATCCGCATAAAACCAACGTACTTTGCTTAACCGCGAAAAGCTTCTTCCCGTCACCTAATCTACGTCACGTCTATAAACATTTTATTGAAAACAACCAGATCGTTGAAATCTCCGGTTGTGATGAAACTGATGATTACTTGCACTCTAAAGATGTCATGAAGATGATTGAAAAGGGCGATCCTGAATGGGAAAGCAAAGTGCCAGAAAAAGTGCGCGACTTAATCAAAACAAAAAAACTTTTCGGCTACACAGACTAAGCTGGTTCAAGGTTGGCGAGAAGGGTTCATATGCAAGGCGGAAGTCTCTTCCCGCAGCGCAGGCGTAGCAGCGCTACGTCGGAGCGAGGACAAGAGACTTCCAACGCAGTCAGATGAGCCCTTATCGACGACCGACTAAGAATTCGATCAGACATTGAACCGGCTGACCACTTCCACCGCTTGCCGTTATTGCTCCCCCTGCTTTGTCCGCCCACGCGTACACGTCTAAGTGAGCCCATTTTTTACCGCCCACGAAACGTTGTAAGAACAACGCCGCTGTGATGGCGCCACCAAAACCGCCGCCCGAGTTTTTACAATCAGCAAACGGCGACGATAAATCGCCCCAGTATCTTTCAAAAAGTGGCATTCTCCAGTTAAGGTCGCCGGCTCTGTTACCTGCCAATGTAAGTGCATTTGCTAGTTCATCGTCGTTGGCGAATAGACCGGCAATTTCAGCACCCAAACCTACTTTGATAGCTCCAGTTAAGGTCGCTACGTCGATCACATATTCTGGTTCGTCAGCACCTTTAGTTGTACATGCCACATCTAATACGTCCGCTAGAACTAAACGGCCTTCAGCATCGGTGTTATCGATTTCAACCTTCATTCCATTTCTTGCCGTGATGATGTCGCCCGGGCGGAATGATTTTCCGTCAACCGCGTTTTCAGCTAAAGCCAAATAGAAATCCACAGGACCTGGATAGTTGCTTTCAGCAACCCATGAAGCAAGACCCATGATGCTGGCTGCTCCACCCATGTCTTTTTTCATTAAGCGCATGGCACTTGAAGGCTTGATATCAAGGCCGCCCGTATCAAACGTAATACCTTTACCAACAAAGGCGATGGGTTTTAGTTTTGATTTTTTTGCGGGACGATAGCGCATGTGAACCATGCATGGCCCATTTTCAGCACCTTGGCCCACAGCTACGTGCAGTCCCATGCCTTCTTGAACCAATCTTCTTGTATCCCACACTGAAACTTTCAAAGAAGCTGGGAATACTTTTTTTGCTGCCATTTCAGCAAACGTGCGTGGGTTTAACATATTTGGCGGAAGGCTTACCAAGTGACGAGCTAAGTTGACTCCGCGGGCGCGCAAGATCGCGTCTCTTACTAAAGCTTTTTCCAAACCACCCAAAGACTTTCTAATAGAAACCTTTGGCAAGTCCGCTAAATGTTTTCCGTCATTAAACTGGCGGAAGTTATAGGTGGCCATATCAAAACCAACTAAAGCCCCTAAGTCTTGGCTTTCATCAGTTCCGTGAAGTTCGATTTGTACGAATTTTAAGTGATGAGCTTTAAAGTTAGAAACCAAGGTACCGAATTGATCGCGGGCCCAAGCGTAGGAAGTTTCATCGATCAAACCGCCATGACCCACCGTTGCTTTTTTGCGAGGACGCAAAATCCATACAGGTCCACGTTGACCCACGAAATAGACAAACTCACGGTCCGATTTCTTTAGTGAATCCACTTGCCAGTCCAAAGAGTGCTGGGAAATCAAAGAGGTGTATTTGCTAACGTCATCTACGCCCAGGAAATAGACAAAACCCATCAATTCATTTTTTACTTTAAGTTCTTTGCCGAATTCAAAAGTCTCAACCCAGGATTGAATAGTTAGTTTTGACGAAGTTTTTGCGCTAGTTGCCTTTTTAGCCACTTTAATTCCTCACTTTTAGTTTGTGATTGGGGTGATTAAGTCCGTAAAATCATAATATGACGTGGACTGAGACCACAAATCTAAAATTATGCTTACTCAATGCAGAGAATCTCTTTTTGATGTTCGATGGAACACCTGGCAAAGAGGTTTTGGATCTGAAGGAAGTTCAGTGGCAGCGCCTGTCTACCTCCGTTTACGAAAATAAAAGCCTTAAGAAAACCCAAGACATCGCTAAAGCCCTTAAAGAGATTAACGCCGATATCGTCATGTTCTGTGAAGTCGGTGGTTTTGAGTCTCTTAAAAACTTCAACCAACTCTTTATGGATGATGTCTACTCCCCTTGTTTGATTGAAGGAAATTCTGAGCGCAATATCGACGTGGGCTTTTTAATTCGTAAAAATTTGAATTTTTACTTTGATTTGCAGTCTAATAAAAATCGTCCGATCAATTACCTTTACCCCCACGAACGACAAAGCTTGCTGACTGGTTACCCGGTGAAAGGTGGCATTACCACAAGCCATAAGTTTTCACGGGATGTGGCAGAGCTGCGACTTTTCACGACCGATAAAGAAAAGCCGTTTTTAATTATCTTGTTAGCTCACTTAAAGTCGCGCCTTGATCCTGACCGCATTGATCCTAATGGCTTTGAAAGACGCCAGGCTGAGATGCGCACTTTGCTAGAGATCTATAACGAACTCACCCATGTGCATCCGGAGTTACCCATCGTAGTCGCTGGTGACTTTAACGGGAATGCTAGTTTGCAGAACACCGATGAAGAATTTAAAGGTCTTTACGCTACAACTCAGCTTAAAGATGTTCTTGAAGTTAGTGCTTTACCTCAAGAAGCTCGCGCGACTTTTTACCAAGTTCGGAACGGGGCTCGCGCGGAAGGAAGACAGATTGATTTTGCTTTTATCAATCCGCAATTGGCTCCGCTAATTAAGGCCGGATCAGCCCATGTGCATCGTTATAAAGATGAATTCGGAATGGCCCATGATATTCCTAAATCCATGGATGCAAAATTAAGTCTGCCATCGGATCACTATCCGGTGGTTTTTGAAATTGAAAACCTGAAGATTAAATAGTTCGATCACGTTGACCTTTCCATTAGACAAATTTATTCTTTGTCAAAGATGGCAACACAAAAAGAGACAACTCCCGATATCCAAGTCAGCGCGAAAGTGGTTTACATTCCTTCGGAATCTAAGCCAGATCAGGGTTATCACTTTTTTGCGTATAAAATTGCGATCACTAATAAAGGCTCTGCTCCTGCGCAGTTGATGAGCCGTCATTGGACCATCACTGACTCACTTGGTCACAAAGAAGAAGTCCGTGGCCCTGGGGTCGTCGGGGTTCAACCGAAAATCCAACCCGGTCAAACCTTTGAATACGACAGCGCTTGTCCGTTAAACGCCTCCACCGGAAGCATGCGCGGACATTATTATTTTTTAGGCGAAAGTGGCGAAAGTTTTAGCGTCGAAATCCCAGAATTTTATTTGATCGCTCCTCACGCCTTGCAATAAGCGTCGACTGTGGCGAAGTAGTTACACAAGATTACAGGTTTTTCCTGAGTCTAGTTTTTATTGAAATCCCTAGAATTTTTGAATAAAGGTGTGCTAAATCCCTAACCACTTTGAAGGGAGGCACATAATGACTTGGTTTAAAACATTAAGAGATTTACTGCTCCCACAGCCCCGTTCGCGCTCATGCCTGTGCATGATTGTTTCTGAACAAGAGGGTGCAGAGATTTGGTTAGATGATCATAAAACCGAATTCTTAACCCCAAAAGCCGTCAATATTCCTAAAGGCAAGGAAGTTAAAGTTACGATCAAATTAGTCGGCCACAAAGATCATGAAGCCTACATCCGCAGCTTCCACAATTTGACCTATTATCATTGCAACTTAGAGCGCATCCCTCTTAGACTTATCAGCAATGAAATCTATCATTCTGCCTCTTTATAAAGAAACAAAACGCCTGATCATTCGCCCTTTAGAGTCATTCGATTACGAAAACTGGGCCCAAGCTTATTCCAACATGCACCCCCCACAAAACGAATGGGACGAAACTGCATGGGATGATTCAGAGCTAACAAAACAAAAATTCAAAGAGCATTTAAAATTCGAAAAACAAAATCGCCTGAAAGACCACTTCTATGACTTCGGCATCTTCAGAAAAGACGATGGCGTTCTGATCGGAACAGTAAAGTTAATGGACATCAGCCGAGGCATTTTTCAAAACGCCTACCTAGGCTACAGAATCTTCAACCCCTATTGGGGAAACGGCTACGCCCAAGAAGCCTGCAAAGCCGCCATGCAAATCGCATTTAAAAACCTAGATCTACACAGAGTAGAAGCCGGCATCGCACCAAAAAACAAAAAATCCATCAAGACAGCTCTAGCCATCGGCTTAAAAAAAGAGGGCCTAAGCAAAAAACGCCTAAAAGTAAACAACCGCTGGCAAGACATAGAAATCTACGCAAAAACCAAATAGGTGCCTGGTTCTTTTTTACGTCTACACCGCATCACCGAATCGCTAACGCAACGTAGACGTAAAAAACAAGCAGGCACCTCTTGGCACGCCGCAACCGTAAAAAGAAGCAGGCACCTTTAGGAAATCCGTCCAAAGTTCAACCAACTATCATTCCCGGTTTTCCTGGGATCGATAACGCATTGTAGACCCAAAAAAGAAGCAGGCACCTCCAAAACGGGAACGTCGTCTTCAAATTGCCTTCTAAGCTTAGGGTATTTCGTTCAAATGCGAGTTCCGCAGCGCCAAGAAAAATCAATCTAGCAATTAGAAAACAAAGAACCGAAATCGGCGCCTAACAAAGACTGAAATGCGCGAGGACTGTCTGAGACAGTTGAGCGAAATACCCTAAGCTTAGAAGGCAATTTGAAGAACCGAGGACTCTCGACTATGGAGAGCGCATGAAGGTTTTCCACGAGCCGTCGGCGGCGCGGGAATAGATGTAGCGCTCGTGGAGTCTGCCGGTAAGGCCGAACCAGAATTCGATTTCTGTGGGTTTTACTCTCCAGCCGCCCCAGTTAGGTGGGCGTGGGACTGCTTGGCCGTCGAATTGTTTTTCGAACTCTAGCACTCTGCGAGTGAGGTGATCGTGGTCTTTGATCACGGCACTTTGATTCGAAGCCCAGGCTCCGATTTGACTTAGTCTTGCGCGCGTTGCGAAGTACGCATCGCTTTCAGCTGCCGAAATTTTTTCTGCTTTGCCGGTGATACGGATTTGATGCCAGATTTCTGGCCAGTGGAAATTTAAGCACACGTTTGGATTGGCAAGAATGTCTTTCCCTTTGTGGCTATCGTAGTTTCCAAAAAAAACAAAACCCTCCTGTGACACGTCTTTTAGATAGACGATTCTTACGGAGGGCACGCCCTTTTCATCCACCGTCGCCAACGACATGGCGTTGGCTTCGGGGATTTGCTTTGCGACCGCTTGTTTCATCAAACGGTCAAAATGCAGAAAAGGATCTAAGTTTGTATCGAACATTACTTAGTTTTTTTAGCAGCAGCTTGTTGTTTTACGATGTCGATAAGTTCAACTTCGAAAACAAGAACTGAATTCGGTGGAATACCAGGACGACCTGATGGACCGTAAGCAAGTTCTGGTGGGATGAAAAGTTTAGATTTGCCGCCAACTTTCATCAATTGAAGAGCTTCTGTCCAACCTGGGATTACGCCACCAACTGGGAATTCAGCAGGTTGACCACGGTCGTACGAAGAATCGAATTGTTCACCGTTAGTCAAAGTTCCTTTGTAGTGAACCTTTACTACGTCTTCTTTTTTAGGAGAAGCGCCAGTGCCTTCTTTTTCAACGATGTATTGAAGACCAGAAGCTGTTGTTTTTACGTTAGCTGCTGATTTGTTCTTCTCTAGGAAGTCTTTACCAGCTTTAGCATTTGTATCAGCTGCTTCTTGTTGTTTTTTCATCGCCATTTCTTGAAGTTTCATCATAGCTGCTTGCATGTCTTCTTTAGACATTTCGTTTTTGCCAGCAGAAGCGTCTTTCAATGCCTGAGCTAAAGCATCAGCATCGAAATCGATGTTTTGCTGTTTCAAGTTGCCGCCGATTTGTTGGCCGATAGCGTAGCTCGCTTTTTTCATGTCTGTGTCGAGCTTAACTTTCTTTTGGCATGCTGTAGTGAAGCCCAAAGCTGCAACTACTAAACCACCAACTACTAACTTATTCATTGCTGTCTCCCCTTAAAGGTTGTTTTCATTTTTTGCTAACGGTCTATATTGCGATGAAAATTTTCTTTTTCAAATAGATAACACTGTGAGTAAACAAACGATCAGTGGGGCCATCCTTGATGCGAGAAATAGCATGAGGAAACTTTAATCGTTGGAGTGATGAGCAAGGCAGTTTTGAAAATAAAAAAGAGGCTTCCATTCCTGGAAAAGCCTCTTTTAGTAACAAACTTTTTTCAAAAGACTATGACTGTTTGTTTGTGTCTTTTTCTGTTTGAGTTTGTTCTTGGTTCATTGGTTGTTGTTTATTCTGAGAGATCTGTTGGTTTACTTCGCGCTCGTTTGAAGAGTCATCGCTGAGACCTTTTTTAAAGCCGCGGATTGCTTCACCCATAGAACGTCCCAAACCGGGAAGTTTTGTTGGTCCAAAAAGTAATAAAGCGATACCGCCGATCAATAAAATTTCTGTCCACCCAAGATTCATGTGATCTCCCTCTTAATGCCCAAAAACCTACTATAGACCCTATTGCATGGCAATAGAAGCCCGTGCATTATATTAGTATTCAGGGGGCATCATAATGCTGCACTTATTAATGGTACTCTTGCTTATGGGTGATGCACAAGCCCATGCCCAGGCAAAATCCTACAATACGGATCTTTTTGAAAAGGAAGACTCTGGGGAAACCCAGGACAAGTCGCAAAGCTTTACTGCTAAGGTCAAGGTTGTGCGGGAAGAAAGCGACGGAGTAGAGGTCTTTTTTGAAGGCACTAGCAAAGTCAAAGGTGGCTATATGCTTTTGCGCTCTACGGAGCAGTATGCCAAGCTTTTGAAGCTTCTAGAATCCAGTAAAAAACCCAAAGGTCCTTCTGTTTCCGTGACAGTGAACGCTGATAAACACATCAAAAAGGTCGAGAAAAAAGAAGGCGGCGGAGGCATCGTCGTCCCTGATGATCCCAATAAGATGTGGGACTACGGCAAAATTCCAGATTGAGGTCGGGCTCAATTCGTGAGATTTTCAGCCTCTCATGGAATCAAACCGAGCCCAATGGCTGAATCAATGTTGGCTTTACTTTAAACGCATCCTTGCGTTGAATGCGTTTTTTATCTTTCTTGGTTTCCTGTGGCGCCTGGCTTTCCTTATTTCCTTCGGTAAATCTTCTGAACTTTCAAATTTAAAAATCGATGTTCTGCGTGCCTTTATTTTAGGGGCCCGCTTTGATAGCACCGTTTTATTTTATGTAAACGCGATCCCACTCCTCATACTTCTGATCGCTTCGCTTTTTTCTTTTACTCGTCTTTTTGAAATCGCGATCACTCCGATTTTTAAAAACTTCGCGCGTTTTTTAATTCCCTATTATTTAATGATGCTTTTCATCGTGACCTTCGTGTCGGCGGTAGATCTAGGGTTTTATAGCTTCTATCAAGATCGCATCAATGTTCTGATCTTTGGGTTCATCAATGATGACACATGGGCTTTGATTAAAACCATGTGGCGCAACTACCCTATTATTTGGATTTTTCTTGGGCTGGGTGTTTTCACTTACCTTTTAGGAAAAGGTTTAAGAATTCACTTCCAGCAAAAAAACGAATGGCTGCCACTAAAACTAAAAAAAATATCTTATCCCGCCTTCGTTCTATTTTTCTTTATCGCTTTTGTTCTTAATGGTGTTGGTGCTCGCGGCAGTTTAGCTTTATTTCCTTTAAGTGAAATGGACACGGGTATTTCAAAAAGTATTTTCGTAAATCATTTAAGCTTTAACGGAATTCGCGCGTTCGCCCGAGCCATAGAGTTAAAGTCTTTGCAAACTTCCAAATGGGATAGCAATCTTCGCCACTATGGATACGGTGAAAACCATCGCCAGGCTTTCTCAGATTATTTTCAAGTTCCGCTAGAATTTGTCCCTGCCGATCCTTTAGAACTTTTGCAAAAAAGGACAGCAAAAAATGAATGGGCTGAAAAAACCCGTCCGCACGTCATTCTGCTTGTGATGGAATCCATGGGTGCTTACTGGTTTAAATATAATTCAGTCGATTTTGATTTGCTGGGTGGATTTAAACAACATCTTAACGAAGACACCTACATTACCAATTTCCTTTCTAGCTCAAACGCAACAATCGGAAGCTTAAGCTGCTTGATGATTGGATCCCCACAGCGCCCGGTCAGCGAGTTCCTGACGGAAAGTGAATATTTACAGGTGCCTTTCCGTTCCAGTCCTGCGCGCACATTTAAAGAATCCGGCTACAAGGCGCGCTTCATTTATGGCGGCAACCCTGGCTGGAGAGAAATCAACAAATTCGCCTTCATTCAAAACTTTGACACTGTTGAAGGTGAAACTGAAATCACCGAAGCCATGGGCGGCCTTAAGGACAAACACGACTGGGGCGTTTACGACGAAGACGTCTTTAACTACATGCTAAAAACCTTGGGTGAAGCCCAACAGCCCCAGTTTCTACTAGCAATGACCACCACCAACCATCCGCCCTATCAACTCCCTTTTGGCTATCAAGGACCGCAATTAAAAGTTCCAGAAGAACTTTCGGGCCGATTGATTGTCGATAAAGAGCTTGCCGCAAAACGCTTTGCCACTTATCGCTATTCTTCAGACAAACTTGCACAGTTCATCACGAAAATTAAAAACTCTCCGTTAAAAGACAAGGTGATCTTAGCGGTTACGGGCGATCACTCTTTTTGGCTCGTCAACTTTCCTGAACAAGAACTCATGCAAAAAGGCTCCGTGCCTTTCTATCTTTATACACCGGCGGCCGTTCGCAAAAAATTAGATCCAAAAAGTTTCGGCTCCCAGGCTGATATAGCGCCCACTCTTTACGAACTCGCTCTTTCTGATAAAGAATACCATTCTGTGGGTCGCAATTTATTTTCGCAAACTCCCGACTTTGCTGTGAACGCCTCTAACTTAATCGTGGATCGCAGTGGCGGACTTTTAGCTGCTGGCAAAAAGATCAATGATAAGTACTTTGCGTGGGAAGGCCCCTTTGAACGATTGATTCCTGGAACATCGAATGAACATCAAGAAAAGTTGTCTGTCCGATATAAATCCTTGATGGGTGTGCTGGATTATTATTTCATGAAAGAAAAAGAATCCATGGCGAGGACCCCGTGAGAATTTTAGTCGTTGAAGACCAAGTCAAAATGGCGAACTTTCTAAAAAAAGGCTTAAACGAAGTCGGTTATGCTGTGGACATTGCTGAAAGCGGCGGCGCGGCTGAATCGTACATGGCCCAAGGCGATTATGATTTAGTCATCCTTGATGTGATGCTGCCGGATCAAAGTGGCATCGATACAGCTCGCCACATTCGCAGTGATGGATATGAAGGTCCGATCATGATGCTGACGGCCTTATCAACCACCAAAGACAAAGTGAATGGCCTTGATGCGGGTGCTGATGATTATTTGACGAAGCCCTATTCCTTTGATGAACTTCACGCCCGTGTGCGCGCACTGCTGCGCCGTAAAAGTCCGGTCAGTGGCATCGGTAATAACCTTTTAAAATATGCAGAACTTGAATTAGACCTGATTCACCGCAAAGCCCGTCGACTGGGGCAAGAGATCACTCTGACCACCAAAGAGTTTGCTTTGTTAGAATATTTCATGCGCAATCCCGAGCGCCCTTTGGGTCGCGTTTCGATTGCAGAGCATGTGTGGGATATTAACTTTGATTCTGAAAGCAACGTCATTGACGTGTACATCAACTTGCTTCGTAAAAAGATCGATGCTCCGTTTAGCAAACGATTGATCCATACTGTCGTCGGAACAGGCTATGTACTTAGAGAAAATCTTTAATCTTATTTCTCGCATCAGTATTCGTCTGCGCCTGTCGCTCATTTTTTTGCTTATCTTTGGAACAACGATGATTGCTTTTAACATGTATATGTTTCAAGCGATGATTGATACTCTTCAACAAGATTTCGATGATGCTTTATTCAATTACTGTGTCGACGTTTCTGAAGGCATTGAAATTGGCGTTAAAGGGGATCTAAATTTCCCCCCACTGCAATTAGATCAAGGTAAAATCCTTCCCTTTCCTTTAGGTACAGCATTGATTCAAGTACGCCATAGCTCTGGCGCCGTACTAGCCCGCATTGGAAATTTCGGTGAATTCAACCCGCCCTACAAAAAAGATTTTGAACGCATCTGGGCTGGCGAAGAAGCCACCTATCGTACGATGGAACATATCCACAATATCCCGTCTGCTGAGGCTGACTCTTATCGTCTGATTTCTTTCCCTGTCGACAATGCTTCAAAACCGCAGATTCTTTTGCAAATTGCAGTGCCCATGACATTGCTTGAAACGCAAATCAGCCAACGCCTAACGATGTTGCAAGTAGGGATTCCACTGGTCTTACTGATTGCCACGTTCGGAGGCTTGTTTCTTTCAGCCCGCGCATTAAATCCGGTCAATAGAATGATCAACATCGCTAAAAATATCAAAGCCAGTGAACTTTCCCAACGCGTGCCGGTTCCCAATGCCAATGATGAAATTCGCAAACTCAGTTTAACTTTAAATGAAATGCTGGATCGTATTCAGCAAGCTTTTCAAAGCCAAGAACGTTTCGTTGCAGATGCTTCCCACCAACTTCTGACTCCACTGACGATCATGCGCGGGGAACTTGAGCTGTTACAAAAATCAGAAGATAAAAATACGGACCAATTCATTAAAAGCGCCCTGCAGGAAGTAGACAGCTTATCAAAAATCGTTCAAGAGATGCTTTTACTAGCCCGTGTGGACGCAGGTATTGGCGCCTTAAATCTGCAAGAACTTGCTTTTGATGAAGTGATCTTTGAAGCGCTTTCACGTTGTGAAAAACTGGCGAAGTCCAAGGACATCAAATTAAAATTCGATATCGTGAATGAAACCAATGATGATCGCAAATTTGTACGTGGAGACAATGATCTTCTTATCAATCTATGCGTGAACAAAATTGAAAACGCGATCAAGTATTCTCCGAATAATGAAGTAGTCAGTCTCATTTTAATGTGGCGAAAAGAATCGACGTACTTCATTGTGGAAGACAACGGTCCAGGAATTCCCGCGGATCAATTGCCTTTCATCTTCGAACGATTTTCCCGCGGCTCTACCATGGAAAACCGTGTTAAAGGCTTTGGTCTAGGGCTAGCTATTGCACAAAAAATTGCAGTTCTACATAGTGCCAAACTCAAAGTACAAAACAAAGAGCCCCGCGGCGCTCGATTTAGCTTTGAAATTAAAAATATTTAATTCCCTTTTAATACGCAATTTATCCCTCTTTGTTAGCCTTTTTGAGTTGTCCAATAGAAAGCAAAAATAACCATTAGGAGGTTACTATGAAAATCGCTTCTATCATTATGTCTCTAGTTTTTGTTGGTGCTGTTGCTCAAGCTGCTGATACACACGGTGGTCACGGAACTGCAACTCCTGCGACAACAACTGCTAATCCAGAAGCAGCTCACGGCGAAACTCAAGCTCACACTGAAATGAAAGCTGAGAAAAAAGCTACTAAAAAGAAAACTGCTAAAAAAGAAGAGAAAAAAGAAGAAGCAGCTCCTGCTGCAGCTCCAGCGGGTCACTAAGCCTGCTAATGAGCTCTGTGCTCTTGAAAGGGAACCTTCGGGTTCCCTTTTTTATTTTCTGCGATGTGCAGATGTTCCAGATGCTTTTCAAAAGCTTCCCAATACTGAGTTACTAATTTTTTGGCATCATTCTTTATCTGTCCATTTTCATCAAAAGCCTTTGAAGCATTGAAATAAAGCTCTGGCTGCCCCATCACATCGACATCTAGATAAGCTAAACACTGGCGCAGGTGATGTTGAGCACCGAAGGTCCCAATACTCCCGGTCGAGGCACCGGTGACTGCGGCGGCTTTACCTTTCCAAAGATTTTGTCCATAGGGACGAGACGGCCAATCTAAAGCATTTTTTAAAACTCCGGGAAAGGATCGATTGTATTCTGGAGTGATAAAAACCACGGCGTCACAAGCTTTAACCAGCTCTTTAAAATCTTGCACAATTTCCGGCGGATCGTTTTCCATGTCTTGGGTAAAAAACGGCAGCGTTGAAATATCAAATGTCGCAAGTTCAAAATCTTTAGGCGCCAGTTCCTTCATCGCACCATAGAACTTTTTATTTAAAGATTCTTTAGCGATACCACCGACCACTGCAAGGACTTGATACTTTGCCATATGCACCTCAGGGACCATTGTAAAAGGCAATTCATGCGCGTAAAAGCTAGCGGGATAAACAACACGGAAAACTTTTTGTTAGGACACAAGACGGAAGAGGTTATAACTGTAAAGTGAAGAAAAACTTTGAGCCTTGATGGTATTTACTTTGAACCCCAATAAAGCCGCCCATTTTTTCCACCAATTCTTTACTTATGCTAAGACCAAGGCCCGTACCGCCGAAGCGACGAGTGATAGACGAATCCCCTTGAGAAAACCGAGTGAATAAGCCTTTCAATTGTTCCGCAGTCAGCCCGATCCCTGTGTCCTCGACAACGACTTCCACTTCATTTCGATCTTTGATGAAGTTGGCTTGAACTTTCACTTCACCCGCATCGGTGAATTTAATCGCGTTGCCAATAAGATTAACCAGGATCTGCTGAACCCGGGCCGAGTCTCCGATGATGTACTGTGGTACGGCCTCTTCAACTTCATAGCTAAGGTTTAAGTTTTTTTGCGTGGCTTTTATACGCAACATTTCTACAGAATGTGCAATCGCTTCACGCAAAGAAAAAGGCTCTTTATCTAAAGTCATTAATCCCGATTCAATTTTAGAAAGATCTAAAATATCGTTGATCAAATTCAGCAAACTTTCAGCAGCTCTAGACAATATCGTCACATATTCTTTCTGTTCTTCATCCAACGAGCTTTCAGAAAGAAGGTCCGCCATCCCCATAATTGAATTCATCGGAGTGCGGATTTCATGGCTCATGTTTGCTAGGAACTGAGACTTTGCGCGTGTGCCAAACTCTGCCGCTTCTTTTGCGTGGACCAATTCTTTTTGATAACGGTGAAGTTCAGTAATATCTGAAGCAACCCCGGCCACCGCAATAATTTTTCCATTTTCATCAGATAAAGGGAATTTCTCAGTGTGATAGTGTTTATCTTGTCCATCAGAATTTTTGACATCATCTTCAAAAGTGACATGAACGCCGCTGGCTGCGACCTCACGGTCCTGCCGCACGAATCTTTTTGCGGCAAAATCTGGGAAGAAATCAAAATCAGTTCTACCTAAAAGTTCTGCCTTCGTTCGCCCCATAAACTGTTCAAACTTACGACTGACCAGGATGTATTTTCCTTCTAAGTCTTTAACAAAGATGAGTGCTGGCGATGCTTCAAAAATTCCATTAAGTAAGTACTGCTGATACTTTAATATTTTTTCAGACTCTTTAATTTTAGTGATGTCTTGAATAGTACCATAGGTGCGACTGCGCACGCCATTTTCTTCCATGGCAGCACCAATAACACGGACTGGGAAATTTCGACCGTCGGGTGTAGAAACAGAAACTTCGATATCGTAAGTCTCGCCCTTTTCCACCAAATTCTGATATTTCTGTCTAACGATCTCTTTGTCTTTACCAAAAAAACTAAGGCTGGTTTCTAAAGTCAGTGCCCAGTTTTCTTTGGTTTGAACAAAATCTGGGGTTAAGCCAAAAAGTTCCCACATTTCTGGGGACCAATAAACTTGGTTTGTACTTAGATCGACACTCCAGTTACCAAGCCCCGCTACGCGATTGGTTTGACGGGCGATTTCTTCCTGAACTTTTTGTTCGGTGATATTTGTAGCTGTTGTGAAAACCAGGCCGCGATCTTTATCGACTTTATAATTCCAGCGCAGATAAATATATTTTCCATTTTTGGTGCGGTAGCGATTTTCAACATTGCCGACGACGACTTCTTTTTTTATGCGCTCCCCGATTTCAGCTGTGTATTTCAGATCATCAGGGTGAATCAATTCAGCAAAAGATATATTAAGAAGTTCTTCTTTGGTGTATCCAAGATTCGTGGACCAATGCGAATTTAGTTTAACGGCTTTCCAATTTAAATCGAAAATAGCCATCATCTCATTGGAAAGTTCAAAAAATACCGGGTCCAAGGAATCCATGGCCGGCATACTAGAGACTTTGATTAAAAAAATCCAATGGTAAATGACTGTTTTTCGCTCTTAAAGATTACAAAATCCAAAGACAAAACACTGCCACTGCCGTCGGCGCAAGGGCTGCTGCTAACAGATGTAATGGGCTTAATCCTTTCGGAAACTTATTACTCAAAATATTATAGCCGGCAGCATTCGGGGCATTGGCGATTATGGTCAAGCCACCCCCTGCAATAGCACCCGCAACAAGAGCGTATTTACTTGAGTCGGATAAAGACTCTACTTGCGACCCCAAATAAGTTAACGCAGCATTATCAGTAATTGCGGTTAGAGCAACTGCTCCTGAAAATAAAAACAAATCATTCAGACTTGAAAGCAGCGGAGCCAACCACCATTTCTGAAAAGCTCCGAACTGGATGATGCCGCCAAGGAACATCGCGACCAAAAGACTTTCTTTCAGACGCAAATTATCTTGATAAGCCTTCGTAACAGTCGCGACCCCTAAGAAAAGTAAAAAGATTCCAAGGAATGCATTTTGATAGTGACCGGTAATTACAACCATCGCCAAGAAAACCAAATGCAGCAGAATTACGCCCGCCGGAGTTTTAGCCTGCCCGCCTTGCAAACGGGTTTCCACTTCTTTTAAAGTGATACAGCTTTGCGCGAACTCTCGACGAAAGAAGAAAATTAATCCAAGGCTGTTGATAACAACTGCGATGGCACTTTTCCACCCAAGATTTGAAAAGACAAAAGCAAAATCCCAATTCCACTTTGATGCCACCATCAAAATTGGCGGCGCTGCAAACGGAGTCAATGCTCCGCCGATGGAAACATTCACGAACAAGACTGCTAATAAAGCATAAATTAAATTCTTAGATTCTTTTTGCAAAGTTGCATTCAACATAAATGCGGTCACGGTCATCGCAGCAGGCTCTGTAATAAAACTTCCCGCCAGTGGACCCAGAACTAAAATTACCGCTAGATCCGTGTGCACTGCTGGAGTTTTAAAAGTCTTTTGAATCAACGAGCTGACAAATTGAATACCTTGTCTAGCTGCCGTTAGAATCGGACGCGTAGAACACAGAACCATGATCACAAAAATAAAAAACGGCTCGGTAAAATTCAGTGAAGTTTGATAGTTGATAGCTTCCTGCCAGCCTTGCAAAGCGATAAACAAAGCCATGAAGGCTGCAGCCCAGATGGCAAAGACAACTTCAATCTCGCCAAATAAATGTAAAATCCCATGGCGCATAGAATGTTTGGGATAATGATGAGCCCAATGGGTAAAGCGTCCCACTAAGAAAGTATGGATGACCGCTAAAAAGAAAAAGACTGTGCCAAGAATTTCAATCTGTGAATATTGCATGGCTTATCTTAAGCGCTTTAAAAGCGCCCTGCCAAACAGATTTGTTTTATCTCGTCTCTAAATTCTAATACAGAAAGCCAACGTTCAGGAATAGCTTGCGGACCATAGTAAGCTCCGCACAATGCTCCGGCCACAGCTCCGCAGGAATCTGAATCATCACCGCGGTTCACCACCGCCACTAAGGCATCTTCCAAATTATCAATTTTCAAAAAAGCCCAAAGTGCTGCACACAAAGTATCAACACAGAATCCGGATGTTTTTAAATTTTCCCACGGTGTCACCGGAATTTGCAGAAGACGTTCTAAAATATACGGCGAAGATTTTAAGGCTTCATGCTGAGCCGCCTGAAAAACGGAGGACTTTGATCCGCCACGCATAATGGCTTTGAGCGCTGCAATCAATACTTTATCTGATTCGACACAATAATGATGTCCGTGAGTCATCTTGGTTTGTGTCTCTATCACGTCGTTTAATCCCAACATTAAACCACCCTGGTAACTACCCACGACGCTTTCTTCAAGAAGGCAAAGCGGGGCCACGCGCATTAATGATCCATTGCCTTGAAACTTGTTGTCGACATATCCACATTCACGCAGCGGCAATCCTGACTTTAGGTTCACTAAGCCTCGGATGGTGGTGGTGCCGATATCAGGTGGTTTGCTATCTAACCACTTCAGCATTTCTTTTTTTAAAATATCAAAAGAAAATTTCTTAGGGCTTTCAATCGCGCGAAGCACACAAAGCATTAAATCTGTGTCGTCAGTGGCTTCACCGACCTTCCATCTAAAACTGCCGCCGCCGGTCATTTCGGTATGGGCATTCCAAACTTTTGAAGGTGGTAAAAATTCGATGGGGGCACCCAAGGAATCCCCAGCGTGAAGCCCCCACAACATTCCTAAAATGCGATCTTTAGATTCAAGCATGTCTTTGGATTACTGGCACAAATCCATATTGTCAGCCATAAAGCGACGTTGCTGACTTAATTCTTGTGCAGAAAACTCAAAGTCCGTCGACTTGCAATTATTCTGACGGGCAAGCTCTATCACTTTATCTTTTTCTGGCGGCGTTAACCCCAGGGTCCAAATCAGTTTAACTTTTAACCACTGCGCTAAGTACTGACAAGCGTAGGCGCGATTGGGTGGCATGTATTCTTCAGGCGTTTTATCGCTCTTCGTTTGATTTTCATCACCCAAGACAGATAACAAGTGATAATCGTTACCTAGAAAATTTCCATAAAGACAACGCTTGGTTTGATTCCATTTATAGGCGCCACTGATGTAAGCGTTTTTCAAAGGAACGAAGTGATCAATTTGAATATCACTAGCGTATGTGTAATCGCGCCCTGCATAGGGATCTTCCCAATGACCACGAACCACTGTGCAACCGTTGCTAGCAAAATCCACCGGCCTTAAAGAGTCACGCATTAACACTTTGGCTCTTGTGTTATAGCAATCATGATCACGGGGGTCATTCACCCAACCACCGAAATGTTTTTTACGATTGTAGGGTTCGTTGGTGTAACCGTAGCGTTCGTTATGAAATTCAAAATTAAGCAGGGAATAAATTTGCACTTTCAATTCTTCAACAGAGGCGCTTTCAAGTGCGGACTGAATCACTTCTAAAGGATCTAAGGAAACGTCTTCTTGTCGCAGCGTCGGCTGCTCCTTGACAGTGAAGTAGTTATCAAACTTAGGGTTCCTACCCCAATTTGCAGCAGCTTGATTGATTCCGCCTACTACCAACAGCATCACAAGAAACGATGTCTTCATGAAGTCTCCCAATCCTTAGGAAGTGTTGTTTCCTCATTAGATTCCGTCCACATCGCACTTGGCAACGAGTAAATTGTTAGACTTCTATTTGGATATTAAATAAAAGAAGCATTATGTTACGTGCTGGTCGATTCAGGCATCGTTTGTTAGATGATGCCTTTTTAAATTCCAAAGCAGAGCTTGCCCATCAGTGTTTAAAACCTTTCGTTGCACTTTGGCAGAAGCGCCAACTCAGTGATGTTGAGATCGCATCGATTTATATTTTGATATTTTGCTTTTTGCGCAGACCACAGGATTTTTTGGGCGGCCCGCACAATCTTATTTCTGCTTCAAAAAATCATCAGGCTGGCGTTACAGGTCACGCCGTGATTGAACTTTTGCGCCATCACCTTCCCAAAGAATATGCCCAGGCCAAATCCTTGAAGAGACTTGATAAGCCCGCGCCCTTCGTTCAGTTATTCTGCGACTTCAGTTGGCGTTCAATCCCGCTGTCCGTACAACAATCACTTATAGCCTGGCAATCAGGCAATTATGTTTTAAACTTAACAATGGGTATCCCCACTCCTGAAGAAGTTCTTTCAATGCAGGCGCAAGGCAAACGTTGCATTAGTATGCTTATTCAAAAAAATGAAGTTCTTAATTTGGTTGAAGAAGGTCGCGATGTTTTAGGCTTCATCGTTCATGATCTGATTCATGCCGACCACTTTTTTGCGGATGCAGAAAAGGCCGTGGCGCAAATTGAATTTTCTAAGAAGCTAATGATGGTTCACAAAGATGCGAAAATTCAAGAAATGCTCTGTGAAGACAAGGTCTTTGAAAAAGAATTTCATTACTTGATGTCGGATATGAACTCGGTCCCTTTGCATCTTTTAAAAACCCTTAAAGCCATCTTACTGGGATACTTTAAGCGTCGCGAAAACATTAGTTTGAAGGCCTCATTAGCCTCCCAAACGGAAGGCGAGTTTTTGCAATTTTTTAGACACATTCTGGCCCCCTGGGATCTTAGTGCCGAGGCCCTTTCGGCTTCTGAGCGCCTGAATACAGTGTCTTATCTTGGACCTCTGGATGATATATTGCTGCATAAGGCTTTATTGTGAGGACGAACTAAATATGATTTGGTAGGATATTTGGGAATGATTAGTAAAAAAGATTGCGCCCCAAATTTCGATCCCCATTCTTGCCGTAACTGCGAAAGCCGCGATGAAAGCTTGCTTTGCTCTATTCCTGAAGTGATGGAACAAATTGAAAACATTAAAATGCGTTCCTCATTTAAGGCAGGTCAGATTATCTTTACTGCGGGCTCTAACCCGATGGGACTTTTTACGATTCAAGCAGGCCTAGTGAAGCTTGAAGTGATTTCTGCGAATGGTTCTGCCCATACATTGCGTATCGTAGGACCTGGTGGAGCCTTAGGCTACCGTTCCCTTTTTGCTCAAGAGCCTTATCACGCCACGGCCATTGCGGTTGAAGACTGCGAACTTTGCTTTATTTCTAAAACAGATATCATGAACATCTTCAAGTCCCATCCGGAACTAGCGATGCGTTTGATTTCCCATATTTCAAAAGACCTGCGTTTAGCAGAAGAAAAGTGGGCCGATCAAATGGACAAAGGAGCTCCCGAAAGAATTGCGGAAGCCCTTCTATTTTTACAGGATCATTTTTCACACCAGAATTGGACAAGACGCGAAATCGCTCAGTGGGCTGGAACAACTCCAGAGACTGTGATTCGCACTTTGGCCAACTTTGAAAAAGAAGGCCTGATCGATCAAACCGATGGTCGCAGCATTCGCATCGTTTCAAAAGAAAAACTACGCGAACGCGCTTTACCTTAGATTTTTAATAACCAATTTTTGCTATCTGGAAGTTGACCGCTTTGAATGCCCGTCAGCTCATCATAAAGCTTTTTAGATACCGGACCAACTTCGTTATTATTAATAACAATGTTCCAGTCCTTGGCAGCAAGCTCACCCACAGGACTGATCACAGCTGCAGTTCCTGTACCGAAAACTTCTTTCAAGCGACCTGATGCAGCCCCGTCACGGATCTCTTGCAGTTTTACTTTACGTTCAACCACAGGCTTATTCATGCTCTTCAGAAGCTCAATCACAGAGTTACGGATACCGCCACCCAGGATCGTGCCTTCTAAAGAAGGTGTTACGATTTCGTTATCAAAAACAAAGAACACATTCATGGTTCCAACTTCTTCAACGTACTCACGTTGAATGTCTAACCATAATACTTGCGCATAATTTTTCTTTTTAGCTTCGGTTGCCGCTTTTAAGCTACCTGCATAGTTCGCAGCCGCTTTTGTAGATCCCAAACCGCCTGGGCAGGCGCGAGTGTAATCCTGCTCAACCCAGATTTTAACAGGCTTAGCTCCCCCACCGAAATACGAAGACACCGGGGAAAGAATAGTAAAGAAAATATATTCATCAGAAGGTCGAACACCCAGGAAGCCTTCAGTGCCAATCAAAGTGGGACGAATATAAAGCGAGCATCCTTTTTCCTTCGGAACCCAAGCCTCATCCACTTTGATCAAAGCTTTAATACCTTCGATGAAAAGTTCTTTTGGCGGCGCAACCATGCAAAGTCTTTCAGCACCTTCACACATACGTTGCCAGTTAAACTCGGGTCTGAACAGCACGCATTTTCCATCTTCGTGGCGGAAGGCCTTCATGCCCTCAAAAAGAGCCTGACCATAATGCAGAACTGCTGCGCCGGGATCTAATGGAAGTGGTTCATAAGGAGTGATGCGAGCGTCGTACCAACCTTTTTTTGTAGAATATGAGGCTAAGAACATATGGTCGGTAAAGTATTTACCGAACCCAAGGGTTTCGCTAGACGGAAGTGCTTTTGGGCTTAAGGTACGGCGAACGGAAATTTCTAATGAATTCATAGTAGGAAATTAACCACAGACTGGGCTTTCGGCGCAACAAAGAGCTGCAGAATCAGTAAAATTTAGTGTCTCAATGCAAGAAAATTATTAGGACATGATCCACGTCATATTTCCTGAGCTGCAATTTAGGCAAGATGAGCTTACGAAAGAGGCTTTTCATGCAAGAACTGACACTAACAAATTGCAATTACTGCGGGATACCAACCCAGAATGCGGATCGTTATTGCTGCCAGGCTTGCGAGTTATTAGCGGAACATTTAAAGGCTCTTCCGGTCATTGAAGCTGCTAAAAATCCTTTCACTCATTTAGACAGCGAAGATTTTAAGACGATCTATTTTCAAGGTGCAAAAAAAGATTTTGATTATGTGTTTTATGCTGAAGGATTGCACTGTTCTTCATGCGTGCATCTTTTAGAAAAACTTCCCGTTTTTTATCCGGGGGTTTCTTCAGCGCGGGTGAACTTTGGCAAATCCACTGTTTCTATCAAAGTACATGACGGTGCTTCCTTAGCGCAAATCGCTTATGTGATCCAAGAACTAGGATATAAACCAAGTTTGCTAGGTCCTGGCGATGACCCCCAAGAAAAATTCACATCGGAAAACCGCACTTTCTTAAAGCATATTGGTGTTGCTGGCTTCTGCGCTGGGAACACGATGCTTTTTGTGGTTCCTGTTTACGCAGGGCTTGCGGGCTCATGGGCGACAGTATTTAACTGGATTAGTTTCTTTTTATTTTTACCGATTTTACTTTATAGCGCCTTGCCGTTTTACCGCGGCGCCTGGAATTCACTGAAATATAAAGTGGTGAATGTGGACCTGCCAATTGCGATTGCGATGCTATCGGGCTTCTTTATGTCCACTTATAATTTAGTTAAAGGTCACGGCGAAATATACTTTGATAGCACTGCAAGCTTTTTATTCTTCATCCTTTGCGCCCGCTATCTACTAAAAAGAGTCCAGCAAAATTACCTTTCTAGCTCTAGCGTAAAAGGCTTTTTTAAAAATGAAAAATACGTCGTGGCTGATGGCCTTGAATATTCTTTAATCCCTTGGTCTAAAATTCAACGTGGACAAGTTTTAAAAATCACTCGTGATCAGATCTTACCAAGTGACTGTGAATTGATTTCTGGCCAGGCCCACCTTGATATGTCGCTATTTAATGGTGAGTCACTACCTCGCCATTATTCACAGGGCATGGAACTTTTTGCAGGCACTAGGGTTTTAAATGATTCCATCTTTGTGAAAGTGGCAACTCCATTTACTGAAAGCCGCTTAGGAAAACTTTTAAATCAACTAGATCAAGATAATTTAAAAAAATCTGACTTTGTGGCGCTGACAGACCGTTTAGCACAAAAGCTGATAATCACAGTATTTGGAATTGCGGCACTGTTCTTTGTTGTCTATTTCCATATTGATGCGACAGCTGCTTTCAACCGTGCACTGGCATTGATTGTCTTGGCCTGCCCTTGTGCTTTGGCCTTTGGTTCACCGTTAACTTTTGGTTTGGCTTTAAAAAAAGGTCTTAAACAAGGTATGTTACTAAAAGACTCAGCTGTTTTAGAAAAACTTTTAAAAGTTAAAAATATCTATTTTGATAAAACTGGCACTTTAACTGAGGGAAACCTAGCCTTAGCCTACTCTGCTCCGGTGGTCATTTCTGAAGACTTGCAAAAAATCATTTTAAGTCTTGAAGCTATTTCATATCACCCCATTGCTTTTGCATTAAGAAAAGTGTGGCAACATAAAGATTTGCACCCCGTGACTGATGCTAAAGAAGTTCTTGGCAGTGGTGTCAGCGGTATCATCAATGGCGATAAGTATGAAATCAAACACTTAAGTGAAAGCCTGCACGAAGCAGAAACTGCCATTGAAGTCTTTAAAAACCACGAAAGTGTGGCGCGCCTTTATTTTAGCGACGACTTAAGAAATGATTCTGCTTCCGCGGTTCAACATTTACGCGCGCAGGGCTTCAATGTCTTCGTTCTTTCGGGAGATAAGAAAGCTCGCGTGCAAAAAGTGGCGGAACTTTGTGGCATTGCCAAAGAAAATGTTCACGCGGAACTTTTCCCAGAAGAAAAGAAAGAAATACTTTTACAAAGAGCTGACACTTGCATGATCGGCGACGGTGCGAATGATTCACTTTGCTTGCAAGCCGCAGATGTGGGTATTGCGATGAAAGGCAGTGTCGACTTAAGCCTGCAAAGTGCTGACGTTTATTTCACTCGCGGTGGCTTATCTCCTCTTTTTGACCTTTTAAAACTTTCAGTCAGAACTCGTCAGGTTTTGATCCGTAATCTGACTATTTCATTAGTTTACAACTCTGTCGGCGGAACTTTGGCGCTGACTGGATTTATCAATCCAATGGTGGCTGCGATCTTAATGCCGTTAAGTTCATTGGCCATTATTTTATCTACTTTGTGGGGGCTCAAGTGAACATCGTTATGCTGATGATTCCGATGGCTCTTGTTCTAGGACTTGGATTTGTGGGTGCTTTTATGTGGGCCACGTCCAAGGGACAATTTGATGACCTAGAAACCCCTGCGCACCGAATTTTGAATGATGATAGCGAAAGGAAACACTCGTGAACCCTAGAAACACATTCGATAAACCCATGTACAAAGAAGGACTGCAAAGAACTGCATCATCTTCGCTGTTAGAGGAAATCTTTTACGACGATGAGATCGTTAAAAAGTTTTTGCTAGCGACGATGATTTGGGCAGGCGCGGCTTTCCTATTTGGTCTTATCGCTGCTTTGCAATTGGCTTACTGGCCTTTAAACGGAAACATGGAATGGATCACATTCGGCCGTTTACGTCCGCTGCATACGAATGCGGCGATCTTTGCCTTTGCGGGTAATGCGATCTTTGCTGGTATCTACCATTCTTCGCAAAGACTGCTTAAAACAAGAATGTTTTCAGACCTGCTGTCTAAGATTCATTTCTGGGGTTGGCAGTTGATCATTCTTTCAGCGGCGATCACTTTGCCACTGGGATATTCTCAATCTAAAGAATACGCGGAACTGGAATGGCCGATTGACGTGGCCATTGCTGTCGTGTGGGTGATCTTTGGTATCAACTTCTTTGGAACTTTGAAAAAACGCCGTGAAAAACACATGTATGTGGCGATTTGGTTTTACATAGCAACTATTATTACTGTGGGCGTACTTCACATAGTTAACTCCATTGAAATTCCTGTAACACTGTTTAAGTCTTACCCAGTGTATGCTGGTATCCAAGATGCCTTGGTTCAATGGTGGTACGGACATAATGCGGTGGCGTTCTTCTTAACGACTCCGTTCTTAGGTTTAATGTACTACTACATTCCTAAAGCAGCGAATCGTCCGGTGTATTCTTACCGTTTATCTATCATTCACTTCTGGGCTTTGGTGTTCATCTACATCTGGGCGGGTCCTCACCATCTTTTGTACACTTCACTTCCTGAATGGGCACAAACTTTGGGAATGATCTTTTCTGTTATGTTGTGGGCTCCATCGTGGGGTGGAATGATCAATGGTCTTTTAACTTTAAAAGGATCTTGGCATCTTCTTCGTACTGAACCGTTAATTAAGTTCTTCGTTGCTGCATTAACTTTTTATGGAATGTCGACTTTCGAAGGGCCGCTTCTTTCAATCAAATCCATCTCGGCTCTTGGTCACTACACAGACTGGATTGTTGGTCACGTGCATGCGGGTGCATTGGGCTGGAATGGTTTCTTAAGCTTCGGGATGATTTACTATCTAGTGCCGCGCCTTTGGAATACAGAACTTTACTCTAAAAAACTTTTAGAAAATCACTTCTGGATTGGGCTTGTGGGTGTGATCCTTTATTACATCTCAATGGTCGTCGCAGGGATCACTCAAGGTCTTATGTGGCTTGCTGTAGATGGCCAAGGAAACCTTGTCTACCCAGACTTTATTGAAACTGTCGTTCGTATCATTCCACTATACTGGGTTCGCGCCATCGGTGGATTGTTATTTGTAGTTGGTTTTATCTTGATGTGTTGGAACATCTTTAAAACTATTCAACTTGCTCCTAAAAAGGTTGAACAAAAACCAGTAGTGGTTGAACGCACTGGTTACGGCGAAATTTATAATGCGGCCCACAGAAAATTAGAAGGAATGGGACTGACTTTCTCGGTTCTAACTTTCCTAGCGATCGCTGTGGGATCGTTTATTGAAATTTACCCGACCTTGTCATTGCATAAATATGTTGAGCCAAATAGTTTTGTTGAGCCGTACACTCCGCTAGAACTTGCTGGTCGTGATCTTTATATCAAAGAAGGCTGTTACGTCTGTCACTCGCAACAAATCAGACCTATCGCTTCTGAGGTTCTTCGCTATGGGCCGGCGTCAACTGTGGCTGAATCTATGTATGATCGCCCATTTCAATGGGGATCAAAAAGAACAGGTCCTGATCTAGCAAGATTAGGAAAACGTTATCCTAATCTATGGCACTACAATCACATGGTGGATCCTCGCGCCGTAACTCCGAAAAGTATTATGCCAAGCTACCCATGGCTTGTTGACAAGAACACAGACTTCCTAGTTCTTCGTAAAAAACTTTCTGTGATGGAACAACTGGGTGTTCCTTACGCTCAGGATGTGATTGCAAATGCTGACATCCACGCGCAAAAACAAGCCCAAGAAATTGCTGCGGATCTTGAAGCCAATGGCGCACCGAAAGGCCTAGCTAAAAAAGAAATCGTAGCCTTGATCGCTTACCTTCAAGCACTTGGTCAGAAAGGGAAAAACTAATGAAACAAGAAGCTTTAAAATACTTCACTGACACTCACCTGACCGCCATGGGCTTAGTGATTTTCTTTCTGTTCTTTGCTGGAGTGGTGGCTTGGGTTTACCGCAAACACAGTAAAGAAATATATGCCCACCTTGAACAACTTCCATTAAAGGGAGGCGAATAATGAGCGACGAAAAATTCCACGAATATGACGGCATCATTGAGCACGATAATCCCCTTCCTACTTGGTGGTTATGGACCTTTCTGCTTACAATCATTTTCGCCTTCATGTACTTCCTGCACTATGAAATTGCCGGGGGCCCTACATTAAAAGATGAATTGAAAGTAGCCATGGCAGAAATCGATAAAGCCCAAGCCACTGCACAGTCTAATGTACCGGTAGAAACTGAGGAATCATTAAAAGCGATGTTCGGCAAAGACGAAGTTCTAGCCACAGGTGCTGAGCAATACACAGCAAAGTGCGCTGCTTGTCATGGTCAAGAACTGCAAGGTCTTGTTGGTCCAAATTTAACGGATAAATTCTGGCTTCATGGTGGAACTCGCATGGAAGTTGTTAAAGTAATTACTGACGGTATTCCTGAAAAAGGAATGCCGCCGTGGGGACCGGTTCTTAAAAAACCCGAACTCTATGCTTTAGCTGCGTATATTTTCTCTAAACAAGGAAGCAATCCTGCCGGAGCAAAAGCCCCACAAGGACAGGAAATAGAAGGTCACTAAGTTATGAACGCTCCATTAGATCCTACAAAATTAACCAGCGTCGATCACAATGGGGATAGAGTTCATCTCATCCCCGCCGAAGTGCGCGGTTTTTTTAGAAGGCATCGCAATTGGAGCCAGGCTGTTCTGCTTTTTATTTTCTTAGCGTTACCTTGGACTACCATTAACGGGCATCAAACAATTCACTTAAATATTCCAGATCGCGAGTTTTCATTTTTTGGAATTCTTTATCGTTCCCATGATGCTCCGTTGTTATTCTTTATTTTTGCGACTTTAGCTTTAGGGTTGGCCTTGGTCACCACCCTATGGGGTCGCGTATGGTGCGGCTGGGCCTGCCCGCAGACGGTATTTATTGATGGGGTCTTTCGTCGCATCGAACAGTGGGTCGAAGGAAACTATATCCAGCGTCGCGCTTTAAAAGATGCCCCCATGAGTTTAGAAAAACTCACTAAAAAATCTTTGAAATGGTTTTTATTTACGGTCGCTTCATCACTGATTGCCCATAGTTTCATGGCGTACTTCGTGGGCGCCAAAGAATTGGCAGTGATGACTCAAAACGACCCTGCTGAAAATTCCACATACTTCTGGTTGGTCATTTTCTTTACCTCTGTGGTTCTTTTTGATTTCGGTTGGTTCCGAGAACAGTTTTGCGTGATCATGTGCCCTTATGGGCGGTTGCAGTCAGTTCTGCTTGATACAAATTCTTTAGCGATCGTGTATGATGCAAAACGCGGTGAACCACGCCGAGGTGCCTTAAACGCCTCACGCATGTCTTTACAATCCGTTGAAACTGCCTTGAATACTAAAGAGCAAGGTGATTGTGTTTCCTGCAATCGTTGTGTACAAGTCTGCCCGACCGGAATTGATATTCGCAATGGTTTACAGATGGAGTGCATCGCATGTACTGCTTGTGTGGATGCTTGCGATGAAATCATGGAAAAAGTAAAAAAACCTAAAGGCCTTATCCGTTATGAAACTTTAGGTGGTCAAAAACAAAGTTATTTAAAATTAAGACCTATCGCTTTATCCTTATTGATCGTGGTATTAGTTTCTGGCTTAAGTTATTCAGTGGCGACCCGCAAATCGGTTGATTTCACTTTGTTGCGTGGGCACGGTCTGCCATTTAGTTTTGTGCAAAATGAAAAACAAGAAGAAGTGATCTTAAATCAGTTCCGTCTGCATATTACAAACCAAGGCTCGAAAGTTTCTCAGTATACTTTAAGTTTAAATGATCCCGGTGTTCTATCCATTAACGTCGCTGAAAATCCAATCACCTTGCAACCAGGTCAATCGCGCGAATGGTATTTCTTTGTTAAAGCTCCAAAAAGTGTCTTTAACAAAGATGGGAAATTTCAAAGTAAGCTTAGACTTGATTACTTCGATGGTTCTGAAAATGATTCCATTTCTAAAGATCTAACCATCCTAGGACCACGGTTATGAATACAAGCCTGATTCTAGCACTTGGAATTATCAGTTCTAGCTTTATCGGAAGCTGGCACTGCGCTGGGATGTGTGGGCCGATCGCTTCATTGATGAGCACACGAAAAACCTTATGGTCTTATCATCTGGGCCGAATGATTTCCTATATTGTGCTAGGGGTGATGGCAGGATTTTTTGGCAATATCTTTTTAAAAAGCCAATTCGTAGAGCTACGTTGGATTTCGGCAATTTTACTATCTGGATTCTTATTTGTTAGCGGCACCGCCCTTTTATTTCCCAAACTGCAAATCTATCTTTCCCAATTCAGTGTCAGCCACTTTGCATTGAAATTGATTAAAAAGCTTCAAGCCTTTCATCTGAAGCGTTCCGGTGTTGTCGTAGGGCTTCTGACTGCGTTACTCCCTTGTGGTTGGCTGTACACTTACGTGATGGCGGCGGTTGCAACCCAAAGCCCCGAATCTGGGGGATTGACGATGTTGTTATTCTGGCTGGGTGGACTTCCCGTTTTATGCACGGTTCCTTTGATGGTGCGCTCAACTATTAACTCTGCAGGGTTGAATCAAAAAAGAATCGCTGGTGGCATTCTTATCGCAGCTTCAATTTATTCTTTGATTAGTTTTTTCTATCTTCATTAAATATATTTTCAATTAAGCAATCCTGCCTTCGTCCGAAGGTCCGTGGCCAGTGTCACTGAACACCGGCAGTTGTCAGCTCGGGCGTTTTTCTTTTACGCGCTTGCGGTGGGGGTTTAGCCTTTATGGTGGATAAGACCTTAAAACAAAATCAAGGAGTCAGCTATGACGTTGCGTAGGAATAAAACCTTAATCGCTATGACGTTTGCTTTGGGTGTAGCCGCCGGATGCGCCACAAAACCACCAAGCTTTGAAACTATTGCTTCAAGCGCCAATCCTTCAACTGAAATTGAGCGCACAGATGAAATGCTTAAAGACGCCAAAGATCGTCAGGTAGACGTACTTTCTCCTGAAAATTTCACCGATGCGCAAAAATCTTTGGAAAAAGCAAAAAAAGCGAAAGACAAAGGCAAGTCCAATGAAAAAATCTTAGAAAGCGTGGCTTATTCGCGGGGCTGGTTAAAGGAAGCCAATGAAAAAGCAGACATTGCGCAGACCTCGCTTAAAGATATTTCTGACGCCCGCGCTGGAGCCCTTCGCGCCGGAACACCCACGCTTTATAAGACGGAATGGAACCGGGCTGAAAATGATCTAGAAGACATCACCACTTCCATAGAAAAAGGCAACCTGACCCCGGCAGAAAAACGGGGCGATAAATTGACTGCCGAATATCGCGAATTAGAAAGAAAATCCATCATCAAAGCGCAGCTAAGTCGTGCGGAAGATAATATCAAAGCCGCAAAAAAAGACGGAGCTGAAAAAAGAGCGCCTAAAACTTTCAACCTCGCAAATATGAAATATGAAAACGCCGAAAGATTGATTTTATCTGATCCACGCAATCTTGAGGCCATTCGACGTGCTTCCGAAGATGCGACACAAGAATCAAGTCATCTAGTTGATGTCACTCGCAAAGTGAAGGCTGGGAATACTGAAGATTTAGTTTTGCTAGCAGAACGCCAACAAAGAACTATTTCAAGCCTGCGCGGTGACTACACTTCCAGCGAACAAGAATTGCAAAGAAAAGAACAAGAGCTGCAACAATCGCAAACTCAGCTTGATGCTGCGGCCCGTGAAAGAATGGCTTTGGCCGAACGTCAGGGACAGCTTGAACAAGAAAGTCAAAAGTCACAAAACCTTTCAGCGACGGCGGATCGCATACGTAAGCAATTCAAACCCAGTGAGGCTGAAGTCTTCACTGAAGGGAATAGATTGATGGTGCGCCTTAAAGCCTTACAATTTGCGACCAATAAATCCGAAATCGGTCCAAAAAGCGCTAACATCCTAAAAAAGGTAGAGTCAGCTTTAGCCGATGTGAATGCAAGCAAAGTCACAATTGAAGGCCACTCGGACTCAACCGGGGACCCAGAAAAAAATGTAGAACTTTCTGAAAAAAGAGCCGAAGCCGTTGAAAAATACCTAGTACGCAACGGAATAGTGGCAGAAAATAAAGTTGAAGCGGTGGGCGTAGGCCCTGAAAAACCAATCAGCGACAACACCACCCCACAAGGTCGCGCGCAAAATCGTCGTATTGATCTTGTGATTGAAACTGAATAGGAGGTGTTTATGGCAACACATCTTCCTCCGCATTGGACGGACTTAAAACGTGAGCTCATGGAAAAATGGCACGAGCTTACGGAACGGGATCTTGAAAGAACCCGGGGCCATTCAGAGTCCATCGTGGAACTTATTGAAAAAAAAGTGGGCTTAGCAATAGATGAAGCCAGTGAACGGTTTTCTGAAATCGCGTCACGCTATCATCTTTATGATGAGCCCGAAGAAACCAAACCTGTTTTGACTGAAGAAAAAAAGGAGCGCGTCTTAGAATTAAAACCTAAGAAGCCCGCCAACCGCGACAGAAAGCCTAAGGAAGATTTCCGGGCGTAATGTAACGGGCCCTGCTCACCTAAAGAGTTCCGTTGTTAAGACGGGACTCTTTTTTTCTTACGACTGAAACAAAAGAACATGGAACGGTTTCTTGAATCACCGGTTTGCCGTCAATTTTTTCAATAACTTCTAAGAGATCATAACCAAAATGCGCTTCATGGACGAACACCATGCGCCCGCCTTCTTTTAATTGATCAAAAAGCTTTTCTGGGAATTCGGTTGAGCCCGCCGTAAAAATGGCGCGATCATAAGGGGCCTCAGGCTGATAACCTTCAAAACCATCGCCGGCAAAAATTTTGATATTTTTAATTTTTAACTTCTTCACAATATTTTCCGCACGCTGAGCAAGCTCCGGTATCACCTCAACACTGACGACATGCCCCTTGTCGCCTACCAGATGCGCCATCAAAGCGGTGTTCCACCCGCTGCCCGTTCCAAGTTCAAAGACCTTTTGCCCTTCCTCAAGCTTTAAATATTCTAGGATCCTTAAAACAAAACTAGGCTGTGAAATAGTCGAGGCATAAGGAGGTTTATCCCACAAAGGCAAAGGTCTATCTAGGTATGCCTCGGTCAAAGAATACTCAGGAACAAATTCATGGCGTGGATATTTGTAAAAGGCCTCTTCTATTTTGCTAGAAAGCGGTTGGGATTTCTTGATTAGATTTTTTTGTAAGCTTTGTAAATCCATGCTTTTATTTTGCAACTGCAAAATGTGAGTCGCAAACTTGTGTCTGCTGACACCGGACCCTGTATGAGTTCATTCATTTAGGTGTATTCTATAGATGGTTCATACTTGAGGAGGATTTTATGAGACAAGAAAGTGAGCGCTCGAGCCTAAATAGAAGCGAACTGAGAAAGGTCCGCAGCACACCTCGTGCTCAAACCTCTGGAGCTGTCGACAAAACCCCAGTCATTGAATCTTTAAAGGCGACTTTGTCTGACCTTTATATTTTGCAGCTTAAAACTCAATACTGTCATTGGAATGTCGAAGGTCCTTTATTCTTTTCTTTGCATAAACTTTTTGAAGAGCAATACGAAGAAATAGCTGAATTTGTTGATCGCGCCGCCGAGATGATTCGTTCACTAAGAGAAACATCACCTGGATCTTTTGACGAGTTCGAAAGACTGTCAGATCTAGAACAAATGCCTGCAAATAAGCTAAGTGCAAACCAAATGATTGAGATCATGAATCAAGATCATTCAAACTTAGCTGTGCAACTGAAAACTCGTTGGGAAACAGCGGAAGCAGCAGAAGAAGCTAGTGCTATTGTTTTATATGAAGACTTGATAGAATTTCATGAGAAGTCTGCGTGGATGATCCGCAGTCATAAGTCGTCATAGGAGCGAATTATGGGTAATGCATGGTACGGAATTTTTGCCGGTTTAATTACTGGGCTTTCAACGATGGTTGGAGCATTACCCATTTTGAAAAAAGAAACTAAAACTTGGAACCCCTGGAAAAGTTTAAATTTGGATTTTGCCATCGGAATGATGTTGGCGGCTTCTGCTTTTAACCTGATTGCTCCCGCGTATCGCACTTCAAAAAGTATGTTGGGCGTTTCATTGGCAATTTTTTTAGGAGTCGCTTCGATCTATGGGCTTAGCCATTTGATCCATAACTTTTCCCCTTCCCAAGTGAATTTGCATAAACGGGCGTGGCTTTTTGTAACGGCCATGATGTTGCATAACTTGCCAGAAGGTTTAGCGTCAGGGGCTGCCCTCAGTGCCGATTCTATTTCGGCTGCGAATGGTTGGACCGTGGTCGGCGCCATCATGTTTCAAAATTTCCCAGAAGGCTTAGCTACAGCAGCAGCTTTTTTATCTATCGGCTTTTCACGCAAGGCCGCTCTTTACGGAGCCTTCTTAACAGGCGTGATGGAAATCCTTGGCGGTACTTTAGGGGGAATTTTTACCGGCCTTACCTCTGCAACACTACCTTACATCTTAGCGTTTGCCGGTGGTGCGATGATCAGTGTGACCTTGGAAGAGATTTTTCATAAGCTTAAAGAAAGCAACATGCGCTACCTAATTCAAAAAGAATTCGTTTTAGGCGCGCTCTGTGTTGTTGTGATGAATCTTTTTACACAACCCTAGGCTTTACCAGGTATTGCAATCAACTTTAGAAGTCGTCGCCTTAGAGCCATCTTCAGAAAAATGCACCAACGGTGAATAGCCAAAGCGACCATCATTTAAAGTCACTTTTGAATTATCATCCGTCGTAATCCAACTCGTGCTTAAGTCTGTAAAATGGCGTCCCATACATAGGAAACGAATTGCTCCCGATGGGAAAAAGCCGGCTACATATTTTCCGTTATTATCAATCCCACGATTGATTGAAAACGTTCTATCATTGCCAAAATTAAAAGCCGCACTCACCCGTTGATCCACTAGTGAATAAGAGCGCACCGTGTTTAATGACCCGTCTTCTTGGTGATAGGTAAAATGACTGCCAAGCATAGAACCTGCGCTGATGCCACTTTCACTTTGCAGCGAAAAACGGATGTTGCAATTCAATTTGATGTCGCGCGGGGTATTGTTCAAATAAAAATTAATCTCATTCACAACTCCACTGGCCGACTGACCACACGTGATCGCCTGACGGGTATTATGGGCGACCATAAGAGAATTACTTTTCACCGACAGAACTGCAGAGGCGATGTTGTTTTCATCATGAAAAAGGACAGCGTAAGAAGTCCCCATCACTGAAGGTCCATTGTGCCGGCCGGAATGTAAAAGAATACCGTAGCCATGGGCATCAGCAGCTTGAAAGCCGACATTGCGTAAAACATCAAAGTATTTAGCTAAAGATAAATTTTTAATCGCAGCAGAGTGAACAACTGCGTTGAAGTAACGAACACCGACGGAACTGGTAAAATCGTTTTCTTCTTTAAGCCCTTCACGATAAATAAACTCGTGCATGACTAAGGCCGCTTTGTTTTTTTCATCCAAAGATTCCCAAATGTCAGCATTGACAAAATATTTAAATCCATTCAGGTTGGCTTTTTTAAATTGCACGACAGCCTGGCGCAATTCACAACCATTAGGAATTGTGCCCCAGCCTTTGTCAGGCAGTTCGGTAAAGTCCACTCCAGGAATCATGCGGGCTTCCCCTACCCAACCCAGCAGGTAACCGCGATAAAGTCCCGCTCTTGACGGGTTCACCCGCGCAATTCGGTCAATAAGTTTATCAACCATCATGAAATAGGTGGGCGCATCTTCAAACTCAAGATCAATGCCATGAACCGCACGGCCTTCAAAAAGATCCAACACTTCATACTTCAAAGTGGGACGTGAACAACGGATAACGACTCCGCCATTTCCTTTTTCGTCCCCGCCAATATACGCCTTTGCCGCTGATACTAAAGTCAACGACGCCAAAAAACTCACGAAAATCTTAGATAACATTCACAGGATCCTTTTCAGGGCGAGTCAGTGGAAAAAACTGAATATTCAAATTATAAACTTCCGTCTGATCGCCTTCTTCAACAAGGATGCTGAACTTACGACGGAACTTTTTGATCAATTTTTTAGCCTCTTCGATTTTTTCTGGATTGATCGCCATTGTGATCGAGGAGAAATCACGAACTGCTGGTGTTGTCGACTGTAAAACGTCGATGGCCTTTTTTAAATCAGAGATATGGGCCTTCACCAGGGCCTGGCTGGGAATGTCCGTGGTGGTTGATAGGCTTGCCACTGCCCGGGCAATGGAGTTGCCCTTACGCTTAATAAAGCCCAGGTTCATTAATAACTGCAGGCTGTTTTCAGCTTTTTCAACAGGGATACCTAACCGTCCTGCAATCCATTCTGGTTCGGCTTGAAAGTTTTTCATACGGAAGAGATTTAAAATCGCGAAATGCTCCCAGTGGGTCAGCATTTCTAATTCTTGGTCTTCGAGGGTTTTTTGAACAGCAAATTTGCGGGAACGAGTCGCGATCAATGAATAAATCTCGTTTCGCTCGTTAATATCTAACTCTAAGCCAAGGACGATTTTGTTGGCGTAAAACTCACTTAGCGGTCGTTTGCCATGCATAAGTTCGTTGAGACAACCCGGAGAAATGCCGACCTTCTTTGCTAAGGATCGAAATGAAAAGCGCGGATTCTTTTTTTGAATATCCTCTAGCTTGCTTTTTAACAGGTCGCCGAATCTATTAGATGACATATCCCCTCACTAACTGATGGGAATTGTTGCAAAACTCGGCAGTATTTCAACATGAAAAGTTACAAAGGGTTCCTTTATATCAGAGAAAGGAACATGACACTATACGACAAGCTCAATAATAGCTCTGAAACCATGATTCCCGCCCATGGCTGCGATGATGTTTCTTAAAGCTGTGATGTTCTTACCTTGAGCGCCGATCAGCTTACCACGGAACTCCTGAGGCAAATCGACTTTATAAATCGTTGTCTTATCACCCATCAAGTAACTGACTTCGATGGTGTGCGGGCAAGAAGTCATTTCTTGAATCACACCTTTTAATATGGTTGCTAAGCGGTCTCTTACTTCATTTTGATCTGCTACATTATTCGCTAGCATGAATCCTCCGGTACCCACACATCTTTTCTTACGAACCTAGTTCTAGGCAACGAACACCTTAAGTCCTGGTCCATATTGTGTTCCACCACGTCTCATCAGGAACCTTAACCCTTTCGGCAAAAATGGGATGAAAATAGAGACATGAACCTCAATATCTCGCAGACACGATTGCCGCTCGCGATAAGGAGGAAAGTATGAAACATTCATTGTTAATTTTTGTTTGTTTTTTGATAACTTCCTGTCAACCAGAACAACATGAAGCACTTATTAATAAAACACCTGAAGTCGATGAACGGGTTATTTACGGTGAAGACAATCGCAAAGATCTTTATGAAGTCACCAATCCACTGCAGAAAAAATTAGCTGATTCTACCGTGGCACTGATTAAATCAGCGCGCATCACCGAACGAGCCACCACCTCCATCATCACCGCTAAAACGTTTAAAGAAAATTACAACTTATGTTCGAGTGAACCCTTCGGCGAGCAGGAAAATGCCGGTTTCTGCTCTGGGGTTTTAGTCGCTAAGGATATCATTGCAACGGCAGGGCACTGCATGCGCAGTCTTTACGACTGCCAAGCAAGTAAGTTCGTTTTTGGTTATGCCTTAAAAACAAAGAGTCGCCAACCACGGGAAATCAGCAATAGCGAGATCTATTCATGCAAAGAGATTATCTATTCAGAAATTCTGGACACAGGATCTGACTTCGCTTTGATTCGTTTGGACCGAGCAGTTCTGAACCATGCGCCGGCAGCTATACGCCGAAGCGGTACCATTCAGACCGGCGAACCATTGGTGGTGATTGGTCATCCCTTGGGCTTGCCAACCAAAATTGCCGCCGGGGCTAGAGTGCGAACTAACTCGCCGACGGACTTCTTTGTCGCAAATCTTGATACCTACGGAGGAAATTCGGGCTCTGCCGTTTTTAATGCCACCACCGGGGTGATGGAAGGAATTCTTGTGCGCGGAGAATCTGACTTTGTGGAACGTGGTGAGTGCATCGTATCTAATCGCTGCAAGGAATCTGAATGCCGGGGCGAAGACGTGACCAGAGTCATAAGATTTCTGAGGTTTTTATAGATTTAAGATATGACTTGAGTCTTGTTTCCTAAAGGATCACAACGGACATCCACTTAGTTGCACGATCATTTGCTAACCTTTTTAAGGGGGAAAAAATGATTAAATATGTTCTAGTTCTGCTTTTGGGTTTTCTAGTTTTACCCTCGTGCAGCCGTTTAGATTTAGCCTTTAATTGGGCAGACACTTTTATCGTTTCTAAGGTCGATGATTACTTCAATCTGACATACACGCAAAGCAAAGAACTTAAAAAATCTTTGAATAAAGATTTTAAAAAGGTTTCTGCCACGGTTATACCCCAGATTATTGACGACGCTAAAAAGCTAGAACAGCAGTTGCAAAAAAACACCGTGGATGAGGCCATCATAGAAAAGCTATTTTCCATGGGGCAAAACGTATTTGAAGATTTCTATGCGCAGTTTTCAGTGACGGCTGTGGAATTTATAGCATCGACAAATAAAAATCAGCTGGAACATTTCAAGAAAGCTTTCTATGAAAAACAAAATGAAGAAAAAGAAAAGCTTGCTGACTTCAAAGAATATCAAGAGGAACAAAAAGAAAAGTATCACAAATATTTTAAAATGTTTTTGGGCCCATTAAATACCGAACAGAAAGCATTGATTGACAATCATCTTCGCAACTTCCCTTACCCGAAAGCTTTAAAACTTAAAAATAAAGAAGCTGTCTTTAATGCGTTTATCCAAGCCGTCCATCAATCACCAGAAAAAGCGCAACAGTTTATAGTGCAGTTCACGCAAAAGCCGCAAAGTTTTAATCTGCCTGAATATCAAGAGGCTTTAAAAAATTACAACCGTGGATTAAAAAAGCTGATTATTTCTATGGCCTCTACGCTGAACGCAGACCAGAAAAAAGAACTGCGGCACAATTTGCTTGAAAAGGTCAGCCAGCTCCAAAAAATTAGATCTGTGGCAGAGATGTCTTAATTTGAAACAAAGATTTTAACAAATTCCCCTCGGTAAAACGCCGAATTTTTCCGAAAAGCTGGTTATGAAGTTCGGACTCATTCTGGGTGTTTTACTTTTTAGCGTCAGTTCTTTGGCAGAGGATAAAACTTTGCATTCGTTTGCTAGTGGTCTTGACGGAACCCTTCGCCACTTAAATCGCAGCGAAGCCCGCCCTTGCCCTGAAGATACGATCTTAAGTCCTCGTACTGCCAAAGCATCAAAATTTGACAACAAGCCCGTCACAGCGCTGAGCGAAGAAGATGCGCAACGTCTTTTTACTGATTTAAAAAATCAAAGTCATATACCTTATGAGTTTGCTTGGGCCGGATGCCAGGCGCGGGCCCATGAGATGTCGCGCTTGATGTTATTAAAAGGCGTGACTCCGCTAAAGGCTTTTGCTTTTGTCGATGAAAAATCACCCCATCTACGAGTACCCCACCCCTCGCGCAAAGGCGAAATCATTTCTTGGAACAATCACGTAGCACCCATGATTCTGGTAGAAAAAGATGGAAAGCAAATACCTTACGTTTTAGATCCTTCGATTGAAAACAAAGCTGTGTCGGTTGAGGACTGGAAGAAAACTATGTCGCAGTTTCCGCCGGCTCCGAAAATTCAAATGGAGTATGGACCAGCGACCCAACTCGTTCATCAAACCCGCCACCGTATTGATTTTAAGGACCCCAAGGTTCAGGAACAGATTGACTCCTCATTACGGGAGTACAAGGAATTAGCCACAGATCCAGAAAAAGAAAGTCAGTGGTTCTTTGAAATGAACAAGTACGGAGAGTAATCCTGGTCCCGCACTGTAGCCCCACAGGTTAAGATTATTTACCTTTATAGCCTACACAAAACATAAGAAAATTTATGTGTAGGTGTCTTATGAATGACAAGTACAATCAAAATTTACGTCGTGTGGGCATATACCTCTTAGGCCCGATTGTGATTCTCGGCATCGTGGCTTTGATGGCGTTATTTCAAAATGCCGCTTATCCTTTTCGTCACCCGCAAGCGCTGATCACCTTGGCTGTTGTCGTTATAAGTTTCATGGGTGGCTATGGACCTGGTTTTGTTACATCCGTTATCGCTCTTTTATATATGGCTCTTAATTATTTCCCCGAACAAAAAGGAACTTTTCACTATAATGAAGAGAATTATTTAAGGCTTTTATCTTGGGTTCTAGTACTGCCGGCGATATCACTTGCCGTAGGTGTTTTAAGAAAACGATCGGAAAAAGCGCTGCGCGGGGAAATACAGGCCAGCAAAAAACGACAAGAAGACCTGCAGCTCAGCGAAGAACGAGTGCACTCTTTGATTCGCTTTTCTAACGACCCTTTTGTGGCGATTGATTCCCACAGCACTATTATTGAATGGAATCCCCAGGCTGAAAAAGTATTTGGGTGGACTGCCGAAGAAGCCATTGGGAATAAAATTTCACACATGATTATTCCTGAAGAGTACAGAACAGCCCATCACCATGGCTTAGAAAAGTACCTTCATACGGGCCAGGGGAAGATTTTAAATAAAAGTATTGAAATGCCTGCTTTGACCAAAGAGGGGGCGCGGATTCCCATCGAGCTGACCGTCTATCCTGTGCAACAGAAAGATACGGTTATCTTTGGTGCTTTTCTTAGGGATATTTCAGAGAGAAAACAGAATGAACTTTTAGCTCAGGTTCAGTTCAATGCCACTCGAATCATGACTGAAGCTCAGTCCCTAGAAGAAGGCGTACCTCAGTTGTTAAAAATTTTCGGCGATAGTTTGAATTGGCCCATTGTTGAGATCTGGTTGACCGACGAAAATAAAAAGTTTTATTCAATGTTGGGTGTGTGGGCCGCTAACAAACAACATGAAGAAACATTGAAAAAAGCGAGTCTTGGAATGCAGATTCCAAAATCAGAGGGATTGCTAGGAAAAGTGGCTACTGACACCCACCCACTTTGGATCACATCTCTTCATGAAAAAGAATTCCCGCGGGATGCGGTGGTTAAAGATCTTGGAATTGAAACCATTCTTTATTGCCCGATCAACGCCGACAACGACCTTATCGGCGCACTTTGTTTGCATAATACGAAATTATTAAAAGCGGATGTGAAGGTCATGGATATCATGTTTGACCTTAGCAAACGTATGGGGCTTTTTATCTTAAGAAAGTGGGCCAAGGCCGATCTAAAAAATCTTTCACGCAACCTTGAATTAAAAGTGAAAGAAAGAACAGCAGAGCTGAATGAACTTAATAAACGCTTACAAGAAGAGGTCACCGAAAGACAGATCCTTTATGAACAGGCTCAGACCGCCAACCGCCTTAAAGATGAATTCCTGGCGACTATTTCCCATGAACTAAGAACTCCGATGAATGTGATTCTGGGCCACAGTGAATTATTGACCGGCGAAGAATTGAATGAGGATGAAAAGAAAAAATCCATCGAAGCCATTCACCGCAATTCAAAAGCACAAGCGCATATAGTAAATGACATCCTAGATGTGTCAAAATTTATCACTGGCAAAGTTCACCTGAACATGGAAATCGTGAACATCGCCGATATCGTCATAAACTCTATTGATTCAATTATGCCGACAGCGAGCGCTAAAAGTATTGAAGTCGAAGAAAAAATCGTTGAAGACGTGGGGTTGGTGTCCGGTGACGCCACCCGTTTGCAACAGGTCATGTGGAATCTTTTATCAAATGCGATTAAATTCACCCCTCGCCGCGGGAAAATCACGGTGTCCGTCACGCGCGCTGAATCCAATGTCGTGATTTCGGTCCGCGATACTGGTAAAGGCATTGATGCAACATTTCTTCCCTACGTGTTTGAACGGTTCCGTCAAGAAGATGCCACAACGACACGCAAATTTGGCGGCCTCGGGTTAGGGCTTGCTATCACCAGAAGTATCGTAGAAGCCCATGGCGGCAATATTCAGGCAACCAGTGAAGGAAAAGGTCACGGTGCCACTTTTTCTGTGATATTGCCGATCACTAACTTAAGAACCCGTCCCGGGGCCCCAGCAGAAAAATCTGAAACAAAAAAAGTTGCAGAAAACGCGGCTCCTAAAGCTCCTGCTGAAAATCTGGGAATTAAGATCACACGACCTTTAACCGGACTTTCAATTTTAATCGTCGATGACCAAGTCGATGCTTTGATGATTCTTGAAACAATCTTAAAACGCGCCGGAGCTGAAGTGACCACTGCCTCTTCAGCCGCTGATGCTTTTAAGATCCTGGTTAAAATTAAGCCTGATCTAATCATAAGTGACATTGGTATGCCGGAACAAGATGGCTATGAGCTGATCAGAATGATCCGCAGACTGCCAGAAGAAATGGGCGGAACGATCACAGCGATTGCCTTAACTGCCTATGCCCTTGATGAAGAACAACAACGAGCCTTGGATATGGGCTATAATGCCCACCTTTCAAAACCCACGGATTCAAAATTCTTAATTCATACGATTGCGGAACTTTTTGGTCGCCAAGAGTATGAAAAAGAACCCCCAAGCCACTGAATCTAAGGTTCTTCAGATTCAGGTTTGTTGCGCATGTGATGCGCTAACTTTAAAAGAGAATGAAGTAAATCACTGCGCAAGGGTTCTTGAACATTTAAATCATCAAAGGCTTGCACCATACAAAGAACCCACATGTCGCGTTCTTCTTTCCCTATCGCAAAAGGCATATGGCGCGCGCGCAGGCGAGGGTGACCAAACTGTTGCACAAATAAATCAGGTCCACCTAGCCAGCCTGATAAAAACATAAAAAGCTTTTCTTCGGAACTTTGTATATCTTGGGGATGCATGTCGCGCAGATGTTTGAATTCAGGCGTGGTATCCATCACTTCATAAAAACGATGACAGATTTTTCTTAAAACTTCTTCGCCACCAAGTTGTTCATAGGGCGTTTTCTGTTCAGACATGGGCTTGCAACTTTCGCCATTCATCAGCAGTGATTAATGTGACTGATTCTGTATTGGGATCAAAGGCTATCTTGATTCTTTTTTTATCTAACTGAGTTCGCACTTGTTTTAATTTTGTTTCCAAGGCGACTTCATTGGCACCATAGTCCGTGCCTTCACGAAGTATATAGGATTCAATTAATGCTTGTAGCGTTTCGGGACTGAGCATATCTAAAGGAACTTCCACCGGCGGTTGAAGTTCAGTCTCAGTGTTAGACGGTTTTTCATCGTTTTTATAAGAGCCCATAAGATCCCCTACACCTAGATAAGACTCAATAAAACCAACGTCAAGAAGTGTTCCGAAATCAGTAAACTAAGATCACTTTGAAAGTCTTACGATGCTAAGACCTTCTCAGGTTTTCCTTAAGAATACCGATAAATTAAGCATACTACGGAGCTTAAAGATGTTTGCTAAATCGATGCACGTTATTACCGCACTTATACTTTCGATCGTGATTGTTGGTTGTGATCGCTTAGCCTTGGATGAAAAGACCAAAATATCTTTGCAAATTCCATCCACAATGAGCGGAAAGATGACGGCTTCTTCTTCAGAATTGGAACTACGTCATTTAGTCATTCAAGTGACTGCTCCAGATATGCCAGAACCCATTTTGATTATCAAAGATGCGGGTCATAGTTCAGATGGGACTTCGATCGGGACGGAATTCCCCGTGGACATTCCTTCTGGTTCAGGTCGTTTGATTCAAGTTCTTGCGGGATATTCTGCTGGTGAAAACGATGATGGTGCACTTATTCTTTACGGTGATATCACCAAGGTTCTAACTGGATCCACTGAAACTGTCCCTGTTGTGCTTAATCCCATCGTCAGCGAAACTTCTGAAGAAGCCCACATCCGCGGCCGCTTTTTAGATAGTAACAACAGCGGCCCTACCGGTGAAATCAAAATGGTTTATCGTCCCGCCAATAAGCCAGCCATGGTGGTAGATAAAGATATCATCATTGGGGGTTGGTTTGAACTAATGGCGTTTAAAGATATACCAATGGATTATATTTTACCTGACGGCAGCTTGATGTTTGATCAAATCACGGCAGATAAAATTACAACTAGCGCCCATGTAGTTCGCGAATATCAACCAGCCAGTTTAAAACGCGACTGGGAAAATGGCGCGCAAATATGGCGTACACAAAGTGCTAAAAACAAATACGTCGGGTTTTTCGCGAAAAATAGCACTTACCTAGTCGATAAAAAAGTCTGCGTGGATGTTTCAAGCATTCTTAATAACGCTTCCGTTTATCTGAATAACAACTTCTTTACTCAGAACATTATTAATCCAGTTCCAGTGAAGTTCTATTTAAATGGAACGACTCCGGTTATCGGCAGCACCCATGCAGCACTTGTGGGTGGTGTGGCTGCGGCAAGCTGCGCAAGTCTTCCTGTTGCGGATGAATATGGAAAATATTTAAAAGTCATTATCAATGCTAGTAACTCAAATATTTATGATGAATTAGCAAACGTGGGTTATAGAGGGTATTGGAGTCATAGTCTTTATCCTTCTTGGCTACCGGGGGAAGGTGTTTATCGCTCTCCGAGCCAAACCTATGCGGATGCAAGTGGTGGATTTATAGAAGCGAAGCTCATTCCGGGGGCTGCCTCTGGAGTAGATAGTATTTCTATATATACCCGCCCCTATTCTTATGGCGGCAACATGATGTACAACAATTCCTTTGAATGTCGTGCCGATAGATTAAGTCAGGACCACTGGACATTCGCTAAAAGCTTACCAAAATCGCTGATTGTGAATGATACTGTTCGATTCGGTGTCACAGAGATGAGCGGTGTTACTTCTAATAACGAAATAACCGCGTGTCTTGTTAAAAATGGCGAACCCGTGGGTTCAAGTTTGTCTTTATATGTACCTTCTTACATTGGTGGCGTTGCTGCAGAAATCGGAATCAATCAGTACAGCATGGGGCCATACAACGCAAATGTCGCTGGCAATTGTCAGCCGTATTTAGTGGAACTGACAAATCAAAATTCGGGTGCTTACAATCCACATTCTTCTTTGCAAGCTACAGTGTCTGCGACTGATAGCAATACAAGTCCGCTAGCTATCTTACATGGTAAGCCTGACTGCAGTGACACGCCCCTGGCTTCGCAAACGGTGTCCTTCAGATCTTTTAGCACGCGAGCTTTAGGTTACATGAAAGCTCCAGCCGGTGAAGCTCGTCTTGCTGTGACTAATAATGATAGAAACCTTACAAGCAAACAGCCTTTTTTATTTAACTTCTTTGTCCCGTCAAATACGCCGAACGATATCATGCTAGGTTTAGACTCTAGCACGTATTTTTACCATAACAGTGAATACAGCCTCTTCCCTAACGGTTGCTTTCCGCTTCGTATTGATGCCGTTAATAGTGGCGCCCAGGTTCCGGTCACTGGAAGTGTGTCTGTTTCTTTCCACCATCGTAATGACACCACTTATGCTCTGCCAAGCGGGACACGTTTAGTGGATTCTTGCGCTACTAAGAATACTATTAGCAGCACCCTTAATTTTAGTAATCAAAAAGAAAAACGCTTTGCTATCGAAATTGGCGCAAATGCCCCAATGAATATGATCTTAAAAATCAGCGGCCTGGGCTTTACTAAAACGGCTCTTGTGAATAACGGCCCGGTTGCTGATCACCTTAGCTTTTCCCTGCCAAACGGATCTTCGTTGACGCCGCAACAATACAGCTGTCAGGCCATAGATATCTTAGTGAAAGACGCCAATAACAACACTGTTCCGGTTTCTGGATCTGAGCAAATTCGCCTTTGGTTGAATAGCAAAAATGGCGAACACTGGGATAATGGCTTTTATTCCGATGTTGATTGCATCACTCGTCACACTGAAGTTGTGATTCCTGGGTCATCAACAGGCGTAACAGTTTATTATAAACCTCGCCTAGCGGGTCCAACGACTTTGATGTATGCCTCATACAACACGTTTGCATCTAATGGTGGAAATGACTTCAATAATACATTGAACGTTAATGTACAGGGTGTGGCGCTGGGCGCGCCGGTCGGTCCTTCGACAGTAGCAACGAATAGCAATATCACCTACCAGATGTACGGCGGTAAGGCCCCTTATACAGCAACAAAGGTGTCTGGTACTGGTACTGTCCTGCTTGAAGGGTCCACGTTAGATCCAATCTTGCGTTTTACCGCAAGCAGCACGCCAGGTCCGGTTTCGATTCTGATCACCGACAGCCTTGGTGCTACGGTCTTCTTAAATATCAATGTGCAAAATTAGTTCTGCGCGAGCCGACAAAGCTCGTCGCAGCGTTCGTTAAGAGGATTTCCGGAGTGGGCTTTGACCCACTTCCATTCTATATTGTGATCTGCAGTGAGGTTATGAAGTTCTTTTACAAGATCGATATCAGGAATTTTTCGTTCTTTTGTTTTCAACCAGTTATTCTTTTGCCACTGAAACATGTCCTTAGAAGCTGTATTTATAAGGATGCGTGAGTCTGAATATAAAGTGATTTCTGATGCAGCCGGAACCTGCTTTAACGCTTTGATCGCGGCCGTTAGTTCCATTCGTAAACTTGTGGTGTTTGTTTCTTTTCCCGACATTTCACATAGGATTTTATCATTCTGCAAAATCAGGAAAGCCCAAGTGCCTTTGTTCTTTTTAAGACTGCCATCGGTGTATATTTGATAAGAAGTTTTTTTCTTAACAAAGAAACGTCTAAAAAACGAAATCACTAGATAAGAACCAAATGACGTTCCACTTCCAATACGGGGGACTGAAGTGGAATGATTTTAGTTTCTAATTCTTTAAATTTCTTTTTGGCTAAAACCAACTCTTCGTTGATTTTTTCCTGGCGGGCTTTCAATAAGAAGTATTTTCCACCCTTTTTATAATAGTCGCGGCTGACTTCTAAAATAACATCAATAGGTTTAAAACCTCTTGCCGTCACTAGTTCCACGTCTTTTAAATCCTTGGGAATTTCACCGTGAACCTGCAAATTGGGCGCAATGACTTTACAGCGCTCTAAGAATTCTTGCTTCTTCGGACTTTTTTCATACAAGTGGTATTTCATCTGTGGAAACTGAATGGCGTAAATCACACCCGGCAGTCCCCCGCCAGCGCCAAAGTCCGCCGCGGCTTTCACATTTTTTGGGAAGTGTTTTAACGGCAAAAGACAGTCAATAATATGATTATCGATAAGTTCTTCAAATGTCATTTTACGGCTGATCAAATTAAGTTCTTCGTTAGCAGACCATAAAAGGTCCACATAGTTTTTCAACTTTGGCAAAGCCGCTTCATCAAAGCCTAATTCAATAAATAAGGAAGATCTTTTCTCGAAATACATGACTCGAACATAGTAGATGGACTAGGGCGTTGTCACGCCCTATTGGCATTCTTTTCCATTATCTCCGTGGGCTTGGCAACCCAAGGCCTTTTGTATTTCAGGCTTAGCATAGTAAATGCGATTGATACGACGGGCACTTTTAGGATGAGAGGTCGACTCGTCCCCGTGGCTGTGATCTTCTGTCGAAAGAAATGCTTCTAAAGCGTCAAAAGCTTTGCACGATTTTCCAGCCGTAGCCCGCATTTTTTCCAAAGTCGCTTGTTTCACATTCGCACAATCAATTCCATAAAACACGGCCTGGGAAGCAAAAGCAAACTCCCGGGCTTTCCCCGACTCTGGAATCTCTGAAAGCTTTACTGCCAACGCCTGCGAAGAAATCCAATCTGAAAAAGCCTCTTGCATATGACCTGAACCCGTCATCGAAGCACAGTGTTTATGGTTTTCATATTTGCCTTCAATTTCTTTACGACGGTCTTCAAACTGCGCTTCCGCAGCATCCGTAAAGTTACCTTCTTCCCCACCTTCTCCGATTTCTTGGGCTTCAGATGCCGTCTCTTCTTTCAAAGCATCTTCTTCCTCATTGACCTGCATGATCAGGCTTTGTTGACTAGGAACCTTTACGCCGATGGAATCATCGGACTGTAAACAGGACAAAACCTGGCTGAATGGATTTTTTTCTGGCGGGGTGTTAATCTCGCCTTCCTCATTTGCAAAGGCATTACACGAGTCAATGGCATGTCCCAGCTCATGACTTAAAGTCGAAAACAAAGAGGCATCGGGCAAATTTAAATAATGCGGGCACACGGTCACTGTATTTAAGTCAGGACGGTAATACGCATTCGGGGCTTCACAACCCTCTTCTGCTAGCATGTATGGACCACCACTTAATTTTAAGTGACGCATTTTTGCCGCTTTAACCTTCGCGATCATTTGATCGACTTGCGCCTTATTGGCCGGTGTCTTTTTTAGCTCTAGAGCCTTAATGACTTTGTCTTTCGCATCGGCAAAAACTTTATCGACGCGCTTAAGTTCAGTCGCATATCTTTCGCGGTTCTTTTTTAAATTCTCGGGCCCACCGGCTTTTGCCGCATCGAAAAATTGTTCAGGATAGACAAAAGGATCTTGCACCGGTGCTTCTGGAAATGGTTTTCCTACACAGCTTTCAACAAATTTCATACTGATCGACATTTGCATATTAGGAACCTGGCGACCGTCAGCATCTTGATACAAATAAAAGTCCGAAGCTTTTCCGGCAAGCTTATCGCAGTATCCTTCATAGGTGCACTGCGTGGATTGCGGAGTTTCACAGTACTTCTGGCCGCTCGCGGATAAACGCAAAGCTTCACGCGCTTGAGAAATTTTATTAATTGTCGCCGTAAACTCAGCTTCCGAAGAAGCCTGTGACGGGTTTGATAATGAAACTAACAACATCGGTAAAACAAGCAACTTCATGGGTTACCTTTTGCATATGAACGAAGATCATCAACTTTTTTAATCAGCTCAGCGTAAGCTTTTCCTTCCGTACAGGCCTTATGACGACGTTCCTTTTTTCCTGCTATCACAATGTAAGTCATTTCCCCACTGTGACAGGCTTTCTTTTTTAAATCTTTAGATGGTCCGCGGTTTAAATCTTTCCAGATTTTATCGATATTAGCGGGAAGCTTTTTACCTAAGGTTTTTCCGTTAAAGATGTATTCGCCTTTTTCTTTTTGCAGAATATCGGTCACTCTTAAGCCCGCATGGTTTGTGCGATCTAGAATCACTTGATCTGCCAAAGCTGTGCTGGAAAAAAGAAAGAAAATTAAAAAGTACTTCATATCCTTATTCTAGGGTTTTTTCGACATCCTGGCTGCAAAGTTCTTAGATCCCTTAAGACTTAAGACCTAGGTCAGAGTCTGAGGAACCCCGGTTTTTCGAAACAACCCATTTCACTTGAATATGTTGATCTTGCCCGTCATCGACAAGTTTGTGTCTAAAGACCTCGTCTTTTACTTCCTGCGGGTTTTCTATAGTAAATACATACAGCGATTTTCCATGCTGCAAAGTGATCTTATAGTCTTTCCAAGCTGCCGGTATGCACGGGGAAATGATGACTTCATCATGGACCAGTTTAAAACCTAAAATGTATTCAAGACCCGCGCGATAAAGCCAGCCTGCAGCTCCCGTATACCAGCTCCACCCACCCCTTCCGGCAAAGGGAACTTGCGAATACACATCGCCGGCTACAACATAGGGTTCGATTTTATATTTATGAACCTGTTGTAAATCCCTAGTGCGAGACAAAGGATTAATTAAATTAAACAATTCAAAAGCGCGTTCTCGATTTTTTAAAAGGGCATGGGCGATAATCACCCAACTTGCAGCATGGGTGTACTGCCCGCCGTTTTCACGAACTCCCGGCAGGTAACCTTTGATATATCCTGGATCTTTGGGCGTTTGATCAAATGGAGGCGTGAATAAAAGTATGATTCCATCGTCTGGTTTTACAAGAATTTTATCAAGACTTTGCATGGCTGTCTTTGCACGTTCTTTATCCCCTGCCCCGCTGATAACTGCCCAAGTTTGTGATAACGAATCGATCTTACATTCATCACTTTCTGCGGATCCTAAGGGTGTTCCATCGTCATAGTAAGCGCGACGATACCACTGTCCATCCCAGCTTGTAGATTCAATCGCTGAGCGCAAATGTGCGGCGTGTTCTTTCCATTTTTCAGCTCTTTCAAATTCGCCTTTTTTCGCAGCAATGATGGCGAAGTTTTGTAAGTTTTGAATTAAAAACCACGCTAACCAAACACTTTCGCCTTTTCCTTCTTTACCGACGCGATTCATCCCGTCGTTCCAGTCCCCGCATCCCATAAGTGGCAGGCCGTGGGTTCCCACACGCAAACTGTGATCTAATGCCCGCGCGCAGTGTTCATAAAGGGAGGCCATTTCTAGCGACACCTTCGGTGTGTAATAAGAGTCTTCTTGATCGGGACGAAGAAGAGGACCTTCTAAAAAGGGTGCAGTTTCATTTAAAACTTCATAATCATTCGTGACCATTAAATACTGATAGGTGACGTAAGGAAGCCATAAAAGATCATCAGAAAAATGGGTTCTTACGCCTCGTCCACTGGGTGGATGCCACCAGTGCTGCACATCGCCTTCGACAAATTGACGACTGGCGGCTCTTAGTAAATGTTCGCGGGCCATGCGTGGCAGGATAGGAATTACGGCCATCATGTCTTGCAATTGGTCCCGAAAGCCAAATGCACCCCCAGCTTGATAAAACGCCGACCGCGCCCAAATACGACAACTGATGGTTTGATACTGAAGCCATTGATTCAACATTAAATTGAATGATGTCTCTGGTGTCTGCACTTGGATCTTTTTCAAAGCGCCATCCCAAAATTCGGTGACAGCATTTAATGAGGTTCCCTTTTGTTCTGCGAAAAGCTGTTGCACAAGGGTGCGCACATGATCGGGACTGTCAGCTTGTCCTAGAATAAATGAAATTGTTTTTGATTCATTCGGCTGCAAATGAATATCTAATTGCATCGCCGCGCACGGATCATAACCGCCACCTGAAGAGTTTGACAGACGATCTTGTTCTACGACCCCTGCAGGATTTGCAAGACTGCGGTTCCGACCAATAAATTCACGACGATCACAAGTATAACTATGCGGTTTCATCAGAAACCCTGTGAAGGCAATAAGATGTCCAAACTCTGGATTTCTGCGATTATAACAAAGTACCATTCCAGTTTGATCATCAAATTCCGTCACCGTGGTGGGTGCCATCACGGATCTAGAAAATCCTAAAACCCACTCTACATAAGAATACAGCGACAGATTTCTTGGCGTGTTGGATTTATTTTCAATCGTGATTTCAGATATTTTTATCGGGCGATCCATGGTTACAAATTGAGTCAGCTTTGATGAAATCCCATGGGATAAATGTTCAAAACTTGTATAACCTGCCCCATGATGAACAATGTAGCTAGCTGCCGGTACGCGAATGGGATGCGTGGTCGGTGACCAAATACAGTGAGAATCCTTATCATAAATATAAAAAACTTCGCCGCTAGGATCACTGACGGGATCATTAAACCAAGGCGTTAACTGATTTTCGCGACTGTTCTGGGACCAAGTATAACCCGCTCCACTTTCTGAAACTTGAAAACCAAAAAAACCGTTCGAGATAACATTGATCCATGGCGCCGGTGTTACGACCTTAGGATCATTTAAGACAATCACATATTCTTTACCGTCTTTTGAAAATCCTCCGACACCGTTAAACAAATCCAGTTCAGGAGTCGGCAGTGCAGGCGCTGCTTCGTGCTTTTTAACTTTTTTCGCTTTTTCTCGCACTTGAGTTGGAAGAGATCTTTCTAGTTGTTCTGAAAGACTTCCGTGCCTTGGATTTAATACGATGCGAGATTCAGAAAGAATCTGCAGGTATTCTTCAGCACTTAAAGCGTCTTTTCGTAAGGTGAATACGCCACCCCTTGACACTTCGGCGCCTGATAGTAACCGAATCATTCCTGCGTGGGCTACGGATTGCAGGGCATTTTGCACTTCTTGGGCATAGGAACTAGCTTGTGAATTAATAACCACCACATCGACACGAAAACCTTTGTTGGCGAAAAACTCTTGGGCTTTTAGGACGTGTCGGACTAGGCCCATTTCTGTGATGTCTTCTATGATCACCCCAATAATGGGATGGTCTCCGGAAATGCCGTGGGCCCACAACCCCGTTAAATCCCGTTTATTTGATTTCAAAATTGCTTTAGAGGGGCGCAAACTTGAATCAGAAAAAAGCAAACGTGCCGCCAGCCTTTGAAATAGATGGGCTTCGTCAGGTTCGATATTAAGATAATGCAGCTTAATCTGCGCTTGGGTCCAAGCCAAATTTGAAATGCGCTCTAGGTTTGATTCATCATACAAATTTTCAGTTTGGGTTAAAAGTTCCTCTTTAGAATCCGCAACAAGACTTGAAAAACTTAAACGCGATTGCACGCCGGCAGGAATGATCAATTTTGTTCTTAAACTTAAAATCGGATCAAGCACAGATCCGGTATTTCCTTCTAGCTTTTCATTTTCAAAAAGGGCTTTCGCCGATTTTATCGTCTTTCCCCGTCCTAGGAACGCAGCTCGGTTTGTTTCATATTCCACATCACCACTAGCAAAACCATCACGAACCAAAGTGTGGGCCATCCACAAAGTTTTTTCTTCCGAAGAACGCGCCCGTCGGGAAGCCACTAACGCGGATAAATCTTTTTTAAACTCTGTTTGAATGAACAGATTCGAAAAGCTCGGATGGGCCTGGTCGGCTCCTTGGGAATTTAAAACGACTTCTAAATAGGAAGTCACTTCTAACTCCATATCTTCTTCCGTTTTATTAATAATTCTTAGGCGACGAATTTCTGCCTGATTTTCTGGGGAAACAAATACTTCTAAATCCGTTAAAACATCATCGGCATTTCTAACGAAAGTGACACGGTCTTCGGCAAATATCACATTCTGCAATTCAGGCTCTGAGGTCAGTGGTTGAAACGTCACTGAAAAAACTTCGCCGGTTTTTAAGTTTTTAACAAAAATGTACTGGCCCCAATGATCTTGAGTAACATCCTCGCGCCAGCGGGTCAGGGCCTTGCCTTTGTAATGACTGTATCCAGAACCCGACATCGTCAGCATGACTGAATAATCGCCATTTGAAAGCATCTGAATTGGCGGTGTTGCGCGATGAAAGCGATGATATCGGCGTGATATGTGTTCCACCTCTTCACGCACCACAAAGCCTTTATGTTTGCGGACCGGCACCGGTAACGCCCCTTTGGTGCGTGGCAAACGTTCTTGTAACAACAATTCCGTGGCCTGCACCAACGGTTCAGCGTGGAACCGACGTAACATCACACCCTGATGAAAAAGGTTCGCGAGCGCAACAAGCGACATGCCTTGATGATGGGCCATGTAAGTATGAACGACAGCATGGGTTTGTTTGTCCCTAAGCCGAGCTTGGGTAAAATCAACAGCCTCATAAAAACCATAGTTACCTTCAGCGCCTATAGTTCGCAGACGTTGTAAGTTTCTTGCAGCATCCACGGGTTTATACATGGAAGCCATCAGTGTCGCGTAAGGAGCAATCACAAGGTCGTTTTCTACACCCCGCTTTAAAGCTAAATCAGGCACCCCAAAATTTGAGTATTGATAAGTTAAATGCTGATCGCGACGGTTATAGGCGGATTCTGAAATTCCCCAAGGCACATTCTTAGTTTCGCCATATTCAATTTGCTTATGAACCGACAGCTCGCACGTACTTTTGATCATGCTGCCTTCGGGGGTTTTTAATACCAGGGAGGGCATCAAATATTCAAACATAGATCCAGACCACGACACCAGAGTTCCCTTGCCATCAACTCGCACAAGGGATCTGCCTAAACTAAACCAGTGGGAGACTGGCACGTCGCCTTTAGCGATGGCAATAAAACTTAGAAGCCTTGCTTCTGAAGCCATCAAGTCGTAATAGCTTGGATCCAGGACATTTTCAGCAACACGCATCCCGATAGAAAAAAGTTTGCGGGAAGGATCATACAGCATTTCAAAATTCATTTGTGCAAACAGTTCTTGAGTCAAATTCTTGGCGTTCGTCAACTTCTGATGCGTGACCTGGGAATGGGTCATAGCCTCTTCTAGAAGATCAATAAGCTCATTTAAAAAAATACCGTTAGGACTCTTATCCTGAACTTTAAACATTTTCACGAAAAGCTGAACTTCGCTTATCAGCATTTGACAGTAAGCTGGCAACTTCTCTAAGACAATGGGCTCTAGGATCAATGCTTGGATATGACTCCATCTAAATCCTGCATCTTGATTGATCGCTTCTGGCAACGGCTTATGCGAAAAAGCGGTCCAAGCTAAAAAGACTTTAAAGTCGATAGCCGCATTTAGGATTTCTTCATGAAAAACCAACGCCCAAGAAAGGATTACTTTACTTTGATGATCGTTGTTTTTTTCAAAGTGCTTATGGATTTCCTCATACAAAGAGGTGGAAGATTTTTGCAGTACTTCCCAGGCGACGAAAGATTCCGGGCCCTTTTCAGGAGCACCTTTTAGAAACTTTTGAATTTCGTTAATCTGATACTGCCAAGGAATATTTTGTTTTGCGAACTTTTCCTGCAACAGGTTGGTAAGTAAAATTAAAGTGTCACTCGCTCCAGTGCGAAAGCGAGTGAAGTGGACATTCTCTTTCTGCATTTCTTCAATGGCTTGTGAAACAACTATCAGGTGTCCCGCCAGATTGCCGTTATCCACCGAAGAAATATACCGAGGATCTAAAGGTCTAGCAGTTGTCGTCTCATACCAATTAAAAAAATGTCCTTCATACTTTGGTAAAACCATCATGCTTGAAAGGGTATTATTAAGCCTGTCGGCGGCTTCACGCAGCCCAATCCAACCAAAATCCCGAGCAGAAATGACCGAAAGCAGATACATTCCAAAGTTTGTCGGCGAACTGCGGTGAGCAATCACCGGATGGGGATCTTCTTGAAAGTTATCCGGCGGTAAAAAATTATCTTCCGCCTTCACAAAGGTCGCAAAAAAGTGCCAGATCTTTCTTGCCGTAAGTTTTAAAATTAAACTTTCTTCGTGATGAAGTGGTTCTTCGATGGTTGAAGCTATAGGACTGCTGACCCAAAGTGCGACATGGGCTTGAATGCCCCAGGCAAAAAGAATGAAAAAAGCTAGGATCGGTAAATCAACCCCACTTAAAACCCAAACTACAAGAGCGATGCCGGTAAATACCAAGCCCCCTTTGAGGCCCTTGTAAAACTGGGAAAGGTTCAGTTGTGTCGTGTCGCGAACATGGGCCGCAGTCGTCCATTGCAACATGTTCTTTTTAGAAATCATCATCCGATAAAGACTTTTTAAAATCGCTTCACTAGAAATATACGCGTAAAAAGGTAGAATTAAAAAATCCAACGCCAACCTTTTGGCATTTAAAACCGTGTCTTCCCAGAAGAGATGCAGCCGGTCTGACAGGCTTAAATTAGGCTGCTCGGTTAAAAGATCTGATAAAAGAGAGATAATGTAGTGTCCACTTAAACATAAAACTCCCCAGAAAAAGAAAATCAATGATTCCTTAAGAGGACGTGTTAGTGCCAATACGAAAAGAGAAAAAACGGCAACGGGAACCAGGGATCTGCGAAGGTTTTCGATCATTTTCCAGCGACCGACGAATGAAATGGCTCTTCCTCCTCGACCTACAATCCAGGGTAACAACTGCCAGTCCCCTCTTGTCCAACGCTCGGTTCTGGTCGTAGCCACTAACAAATTCGACGGAAAATTTTCAAAAAGCTCGACGTCGCTTAAAAATCCGCAGCGTGCAAAATTACCTTCAAATAAATCATGACTTAAAAGGGAATTTTCAGGAACGCGATCGGCCAGGGCCTGTTCAAAAATTTTTAGATCATAAATGCCTTTCCCCGCAAAGGACCCTTCTTCGAATAAATCCTGGTATACATCCGAAACTGCCGACGAGTATGGATCAACCCCCGAATTACCCGCAGTCAGTTTTTGAAATGGGGTGCTTTCTTCTGCCGTAGGTAATGTCGGTGTCACCCGAGGCTGCAATATTCCATACCCTTCGATCACTCTTCCGACCTCGGGATCGTAAACAGCCCGATTTAAGGGATGCGCCATCGTGCCCACAAGTTGCGACAATGTATTTCTTGGGATTTTTGTATCCGAATCCAAAGTTAAAACATATTGAACATCCGTCGGAAGATTTAATTTATCTTGATTTAAGTAAGAGGTTCCTTTACCGCCCAAAAGCAGACGGTTAAACTCTTCAAGCTTCCCACGCTTACGTTCCCACCCCATCCATTTTTGTTCTTGGGGATTATACAACCTTCTTCGGTGAAGAAGGTAAAACCTTGGTTTCCCCTCGGGCACAGCCGGGTATTTTTCATTCAGCGCATTCATTTCACTTTGCGCTAAATCTAAAAGTTCATGGTCAGCCACAGTGGTTTCAGTTTTCGCATCAGCCCAGTCTGTCAATAATGCATAATAAACAAATCCCTCTGTATTAGAAAGATAATGAATTTCCAGATCCTTCACCTGCTGACGAATATTCTTTTTGCTTGTAAGCATTGTCGGAACGACAACGAAGGTCTTATAAGATTCGGGGATTCCTTTTTCTAGTGAATACCTCGGAAAATGACGAGGTCCGATAAGAAGGGTTGTGATTCGGTTCGACAGTGCAAGGACAAGCTCTGAAGAAGCAAAATAAAAAACAACGAAGTAAATAAATCCTAAGACAGGATTTAGATCCCCTGAATATAAACTTAGCAATCCCAAACTGATGACGATAGCTAAAGCGATATTCCCAAACCAATATAAAACCGGCGAAGTTTTTTTATAAACTCGCACGAACTGTTCTGAAGCAGGTCTGCTATATTTAATTTCTTTTTCAAAAGCAAAATGTCCTGCTCCCAATAAATGGTAACCAAGATCATAAAGCGCTTCATTTTCCATAGGGGATTGGGCTGATTGAGCGGCACGACTGACGGCTTTTTGTGCAACTTCAAGTTCACTCAGCGGTGATCTTAAAGCAAAGCGTTCAATCTTGTGGCGATATCGATCCCGGGTCGGAAAGTCCATGTTACCATAAAGAAAGTTTTGTCTTAAGATGCCATCGACCAAACTGACTTTTTCAAAAAACTCGGACCAGTTATATGCTGCTAAGAATCTTAAACTTAGAATAATATTTTGTACGGTGGCGTTTGCAGATGTCTGAACAGTGTGTTCTTCTTTAATCAACGTATCCGCATCCAGTTTCTTTTTTCCCAAATACTGATCTAACCAAATAAGAATTGGATCAACTCTAGAATCTTGATACCGAAGTCGTTGCAGAAGATTCACCACGAGACTTGTGCTTAATTCCTTTCCCTCTAAGGATTTTACGATAGAGTCCATGGCGCGAGGTGGCCTATCGCCAAGCCCAAGAATCTCGTCAGCCAGGGCATCGACTTCAGCACGGGCCTGCTGGCTAACGACGACAGTTTCCATAATTCGACGCAGATTTTCGACAAGCACAGCACTTAGGGTGATCGAAAATGCCCAAAGCTCTGCCATCTTAAGATTTTGGATTCCTTGAAAACTCTTTAGAAAGGTGAAAAGCAAATCAGGATCTAGACGGCTGTCCGTGTGCGCGACGTATTCATAGGCGACTTGATAAATTCTTGGCAGTCCTGCTAACTCCCCGTCGCGGACTACAGGAAGCTTTTGATAATATCGTGCCGGCAAATGTTCTTCGATATTCTTAATTTGTTCGCGCACGACGTGAAAATTATCTAAAAACCATTCACCAGCAGGGGGAATTGCTCTTTTTTGATCGACGTCAGTTAGCAGCACATCATAACAGTCAGAAAGAACCCTGCGATTGTCTTTAATTCGCGCAACAAAAGACCGTTGTCCTTTAGACTTTTCAGTAAAAATTCGAGTTTGGGCAAAGTTACGCGCAAACTCTTCGAGCCTTTGACCTGATAGGATTTCTGAGCGAATGGGCTGCATACCAAAAAAATACGAGCAGACATCACGTCAAACAAGCAACACTTTGTTAATCATGGGAAAGACATGAAGTTGAAATGTTGCTACACAATTTTAAGACTATGACGATGCCTAACCACAAAACTAATTCAGGACCTGGTGTCTCAGAGTGAGACATCCCGCAGGGACCAAGTGCTTTACAAACGAGCTTATGTACTGAATATTATTTCGCAAAAATAAAAATCATAAGTATTTATTAGTGTTGTTAAATTTCCGATAAGAATTGCATGAGCAAATGCACGTATTTTCTCTCAATAATAATATTGGCGTTTTCATTAACCACTCACGCATCGCCATCGTCACTGACGTACCAAGGGCGCATTGTTAAGTCGGACGGAACTCCGCTTGAATACAATAACGTGAGCTTCTTATTTGAAATCACAAATCCTTCTGGGAATTGCGTGATCTATCGCGAACAAAGAAACACTGTGAACATGATGAGCTCTGGTGGTGTGTTTGATGTTCCCATTGGAACGGGAACAAAACTTTTCCCGGCAAACCCCCTTTTTAGTTTGCTTGATGCTTTTAATAATTCTGCCAATCAAGATTGTGATGGCGGCGCGACCTACACCCCGGCTCAGGGTGATATCCGTTTGCTTAAAGTGCAATTTCACGATGGAAGCGGTTGGAAAGCAATTTCCCCTTCTAGCGAAATTCGCACCGTTCCCTATGCTGCATTTTCGTTATCATCACAAAAGTTAGGAACAAAGTCTGAATCAGATTTCGTTGCGAAATCCAATGTTCCAACCTGCGCTGCAGGAACTTTTTTAGCTTGGGATGGAACGGCTCTTTCGTGTAACGGTGTTGCAGGTGCCAGTGGTGGTACTGTGACAACGGTCACCTCTGCGAACTCTTATGTAACAATCATCAATAATACTTCGACACCGCAAGTGACTTTGAATGTTGGTACTTCAGCAAACACGGTGGCGGCCGGTAATGATGCGCGCTTCACTGATGCCCGCACCCCGACTGGTGCAGCTGGTGGAGATTTGGGTGGAACTTATCCCAACCCATCGGTTGTAAAGATTCAAGGCACTGACGTGACTTTGACGACTCCGGCCTCTGGTCAGTATTTAAAATTTAATGGCTCTGCCTTTGTAAACTCGGCAATTGCGATGGCAGATGTGACGGGCCTTTCTGCGAACCTGGCCACTTATCAAACAACCGCCGCGTTCAATGCCGCGGTTGGAAGTGCGAACTGCGCAGCCCACCAGACTGCTTACTGGAACTCTGTTTCGTCTTCTTTTCAGTGTCAAAGTATTAACGTATCTGTTGCTGGTGACGTCAGTGGTGCGATTGGTGCTGTCAGTGTTGATAAAATTAAAGGTGTTGCGGTAGATGGGACTGCGCCAACAAACGGACAAGTTTTAAAATTTGATGGAACGAAGTGGATGGCTGCCAACAATGTAGCCTCAGGCGATGGTTCAGCCTTAACGAATTTGAATCCTGCGAATTTATCTGCAGTTGTTCCAGTTAATAAAGGTGGCACTGGTCAGTCTTCATATACTGACGGTCAGATTTTAATTGGTAACTCTTCTGGTAATACATTGTCTAAGTCGACATTGACTGCGGGTACGGGTGTTTCAATCACGAATGGCAATGGTTCTATTACTATTGCTACGACAGGTGCTGCGCCCACAGGTGCTGCGGGTGGTGATTTAAGCAGTACTTATCCAAATCCAACTGTCGCGAAAATCCGAGGCGTTGCAGTCAATGCTACTGCGCCAACGAATGGACAAGTTCTTAAGTATAATGGAACTGACTGGGCCCCGGCTGCTGACACGGATACAAATTCTGGGGGTACTGTTACTAACGTGACGGCTTCGGCACCATTATCTGTGGCAACGGGCTCTACGACGCCAGCGATTTCAATTTCTCAAGCGACCACTTCAACAAATGGTTACTTGTCTTCGACGGATTGGAATACGTTCAATAATAAACAAGCTGCAGGCAACTACTTGTTGAATGCGGGCGGCACTCCTTCCGTGCAAACGGGCCTAGATGCAAGTAAACCTGCCTCCCCTACTGCGGGAGCTATTTATTTTGCGACAGATTCTAAAACTATTTATCAATACAACTCTGGCGCGTGGGTCGCTATTGCTTCCTCTGATGGATCCGGCGGTACGATCACGGGGGTCACTGCAGGTACGGGTTTAACTGGTGGCGGTACAACGGGTGCTGTGACCGTAAACGTGAACGTAGGTACGGGAAATAATCAAATTCTGCAACTGGATGGAACCGCAAAAATTCCGGCAGTGAATGGTTCTTTAATCACGAACTTAACACCAGCAAATTTAGCCAGTGCTGTCCCTGTAAATAAGGGCGGTACGGGTCAAACTTCCTTCCTTAACGGTGAACTTTTAATTGGTAATACCACCGGCAACACCTTAACTAAAGCCACTTTAACTGCTGGTACTGGTGTTTCAATCACCAACGGTACGGGTACAATCACGATTGCTACCACAGGCGCCGCACCAACCGGCACAGCCAGTGGTGATTTAAGCGGTTCTTACCCTGGTCCTACAGTCGCAAAACTGCAAGGTTATGCGGTTGATACTGCCGCCCCTGCTGCGAACAAAGTTTTAAAGTGGGATAGCGGCACCAGTAAATGGACCGCGAACTTTATTAAGCTCAGCGAGCTTACGAACAACATCGGCGGCAGTGCTTTTAACGTCGCTTCGTGTACAGCAGCGCAAACCATGAACTGGAGTTCAATCTCTGACAAATTTGAATGTCAGGCAATTTCAATTCCCAACACGGCAGTCACCGGTCTTGGCACTGCCTCTACGAAAGCGGCAGGCACTGGTGCCAACGAAGTTTTATTACTTGATGGCAGCGGCCGTTTGCCAGCAAGTGCCCTTCCATCAGCCATGGCGCAATGGCAGCTCAATGGCGCAAACACATATTATTCAGCGGGCAAAGTGGGCGTCGGCACTAGCACTCCGTATGGACAGCTTGATATATCCTACGGGGGATTATATGGGATGACCGTGGGAGCTGATGCCAATGCGACCACCCGTACTGATGCGACGATGAAATGGTTTAGATTTGCGGGCTACCAATATAACAACGCCAATTCGCCTTTTATGATTATCAACGCAGGTTCCACCAGCACGGACAATAACGTTTGGATCGGTGGTGGCGGTTCTTTGAATGCTGCAACAAATATTCGCCTATATACTGCTGCCAATCAGACAACAACCGGCGGCACTGAAAGAGTCACGCTGACTAATACCGCGATGGGTATTAATAATACCAGCCCCACTGAAACTTTAAACGTAAACCAAACGGATTCTTCTTCAGGTGTTGTCGTCACCAATACTTCGTCTACAGGCGTTCGCAGCCCTGGTTTTACAATTAAAAACTATTCTGGTTCAACATACGGTAAACCCACATTCATGATGCAAAGTGCGCGTGGCACGAGTGCTTCAGCAACGGCTCTTGCTGATGATGATATGCTTGGGCAAATTTTATTTAACGGACTTTATTCCGGTTCTAGTTACGCAACCGGGGCTATGATTTACGCAGAAGCCGCAGAAACTTGGTCAGGCTCGACAGCGGGAACCCATCTCATCTTTAATACGATTTCCTCTGGTGCAGTCACGAACACTGAGAGAATGCGTATTGATGGTCTTACGGGTCGCGTAGGTATCGGTGCTTCTCAAGTAAACTCCCTATTACAAGTGGGTCCGAATGGTTCCCAAGCAAATATTTATAGCACCTATGTCGGTTCTTATTACAACGCTGGCGGGCAAGGTCAGTACAACGGTAACTGGACAAGCTCCAACTACTGGGGACTGGGTCCTTTCAGTGGGACTGCTGACTCCACTTTAAGATTGGGTATCACTAGTGATCCGAAAGGAACATGGAATGCTACCCAAAATCTTAATTTAGTTGTTGGTGGAAAAATTGGAATTGGGACATCCGCAGTTCCAACGCAGAAACTTGAAATCGAAGATGGTAACATTTTAATTAATAACGAAGCTTCTGATGCCGCAGTTTACGCGACCGCATACACTTCTGCTGCTGCCACCCAAGGTGGTACTTTCGTGGGCTCGCGCGCACGTGGTACTCAAGCTGCGCCGACCTATGTTCTATCTGGTGATTTGATGGGTCAGTTTTTAGCAAAAGATGCAATCACAACAACGTCCTCACCAGGTATGGTGGTGTATGCGGGTGAAAATCACTCAGCCTCCGCGCTTGGTGATTACCTTACTTTTAGAACGACAGCAAATGGTGCCACGACTTCTGCAGAAAGAGTGCGTATCCAAGGGAATGGTTATGTCGGTATCGGTACAAATGCTCCTACGAATCTGTTAACACTTAAAGGTGCATCAACCGGTGCACAAGCTTTCAAAGTTCTTTCAAACGGCGGAGCCAATGAAAGGGCTTCGATGATGCTGGGTGATTGGGAAATGGGCCAAGACGTAACGATGACGGCTGCCAAAGACCTTTTCTTTTTTGATAGCGCTACGGGAAATGTTCGTATGACCATTGGTACAAATGGATGGATGTCGTTAAATAAAAACACGACGACTATCGCACCACTTGGTATTTACAACGCTACTGCTTCCTATATGGGCTACGAAGAAGGTGATACTGGTACAAAATTCTTTCACGGAGTTGATGGCAGCCACTTCTGGATTCGTCCCGGTCCGACGACGGCTTCACAAAATGCCTTCACGGTTTCTGCTGGCGGCTTAGTTGGAATTAACGGTGCCGTGAATGCAAGTTATAACTTTTTTGTGAACGGCTCTGCTGCAGGTACAAGCGCTTATGTGAATACATCGGATGCGCGTTTAAAAACAAACGTAAAACCCATCGAAGGGGCCCTTGATAAGATCTTAAAATTAAGAGGTGTCACATTCGATTGGAAACACGATGTGCGTCCTGAGTTATCATTCCCGCAAAAGAACGATATGGGTGTGATCGCTCAAGAAGTAGAAAAAGTATTCCCGCAAGCCGTAGAAACCGACAAAGAAGGCTATAAAGCCGTCGGTTACACTCGCCTTGTGGGACCATTAATAGAATCAACCAAAGAACTAGCGGGACTTTGCAAAATGAACCAATCCCAAATTGCAAAACTAGAATCCCTTGTCGCAAAACAAACGCGCGAGATCGCTTCATTGAAACAAGAAAACAAAGACCTCAAAGAAGCCATCTGCGAAATCAATCCAAAAGCCAAAATCTGTAAATAGCAAACCGGCACCGAAAAGGTGCCTGCTTCTTTTTGTATTTCACACAAAATTTCTTAACAAACTAGTATGTCATGCTTAGCTCCTTTTATTGTCATGATTCAAGGAGCAATCATGAAACATCTTTCTTCTGTTTTAATCGCAGCGCTGTCACTCACCGCATGGCCGACGTTAGGTGCTGAAAGATCTGAAGCCGATTTTAAACCCATGGGTCTGCAAGAAGCTTCGATTTATACGGGTCCTGATGAGCTTTACGAAGATCATGCCGAACATGTTGGAAGCAAATCGCCGCGCCTGCCTTTTGAATTTCCGCCGATAGAAACCAAAGCGGTGTGTGTGAATCCGAAAGTAGCGAATGATTGTTGCTACTACACTATTTACGACGGTCACTATGCAAAGAATGTAAATTACAAAGGTCCAAATCCTGTTTTTGGAAATGAAACAGATGCCCGTGCCTGGGCAAAAAATCAGATCGCGAAAATGCCGTTCTTTTTACCTTACAACGGAAATGAAGTCGGGCTTATTCAAGGTTGGCAATACAACAACGGCGGTGAACATTCGGGCCTCGATTCCTGGAAAAATTCTGTCGAAGCCGGTAAAGATGTGACCTTTGACGTCGTTGCGGTCGCACCAGGCCGAGTCGTCACCAAACTTTGGGACAACTGGTTTGGTAATACTGTGATCATAGAGCATACGGCAGCCAATGGTTCTAAGTATCGATCTATCTATATGCATCTGCGCGACGGATTTACTCACGATAAAAATGCTGCAAAAGCGATTGTTCCACCAGACCCCAATGCCAACGACAATTGGGCCAAGTATGCGCGCTTTGCAAAAAATAACTCTGATAAACTTTATTGGGGGCAAGAATCCCACATCATCGCAGTAAAAGTTGGTGACTGGGTTCATACTGGGACTTACATCGCGAAGGCTGGTAACACCGGCGCTGGTGGCGCAGGCAACGGTCTAAATAATGACGGCACGCCGATGAACACCACTCGTGCCAACAACCATCTTCATTTTATGATGGCGGTACCGAACCCGAAAACCGCTGGCGAATGGGTCTTCGTTGATACCTTTGGAGTTTATAATGAAGTGGATACAGGCTGCTATGACCTTATGAAGGATATTGAATATCCAAGATACTTTGCGCCCTACTATCCAAACTTCCACAACATCAGCTGGGACCTTTATAAGTTTTATTTCTATTACTACCCTAATATGGGATGGGGTCCGCAAACTTTAAGCGTTTATCACAGCCCCGGTTTAGTCAGAGCCGCCGGCGCCTTTCATCCCGCAGTGCAAGGCCAATGGGCCGTCAGAGGCTATTTAACTTCTGCAGAGTTTAACTCTTGGTTTAATACCTACCATGCTCAAGGTTTAAGACCGCGCGAACTGCAAGTACAAACCGGCTATGATGGTTACCCGCGGTTCACAGCCATTTGGCAAAAACGAGGCAATGAATCTTATTACACATGGATTAATATGAATGACGCTGACTTCAATGCAAAATGGAATGACCTAGTTTTACGTCAAGGGTATCGCGTCGAAGACTACGTGGGATATTCCATCGGAGCAAACCGCTATCATGCCGCGATCTTTGTAAAAGACGGGCAAGGCTTTTACCTATGGCATGGGATGACCCAAGCCGAATACCAAACGAAATTTAACGAGCTTTGGAATTTAGGCTGGAGAACCACCAGCTTTAACGCTTCCCCACTGCCGTGGGGTGAACGTTATGCCAGTGTCTGGATGAAAAAACCCGGCGCCTGGGTGACTTGGTTTAATTTAACGGGTGCGGGCTATCAGCAAAAGTACAACGAATTGTCAGGCCAAGGTTATCGAGTTTGGAAAATTCAAGGATATAGAAACGGAACAATGTTTGGAGCTATTTGGACAAAATAGTTTTAAACATAGAAAAGGCCATGGATCATCCCATGGCCTTTTCTTTTTTTTAATATCTATTTACAAAGATTTATCTTTTTAGTTGCAGTAACAATTTTAGAAATAGAACCACTTGTTGATCTAAGAACAGACCAGTATCTGGCTCCGCCTCTCCATTTGCCACTTACTTTACCGGCGATACGGCCATCGCGTTCTACCCAACGATCTAGAATTCTAATACCGCAAGATAGATTCTGATAAGGATCATGAATGTCTTTAGAAGATTTAAAATTGCAGCCATAAGCGTTTCCACTTTCGATGGAAATTTGCAGCAATCCCCGACTCATCACATTCGCTCCCGTGCTATCACTGAAATCTTCTTTATAAGAAGTGCCGGTTTTAAAATTACTTTCATAACGAACCATCTGCGAAATCAAGTACGTCCAAAACTCTTTTCTTTCTTTATAAGAAAGGTCTTTATACTTTGGACAGAACGTAGCGTAGTCTGCAGGAATCACATCCAGTAAGTCTTGACCTAAAGTTTCAAGTTGACGATCCACGTGGGCCGTCCACTCTTTCCCATCTTTATGAGCAGTTTCCCAAAGTGGTGTGACTTCACGCTTTTCACCAGAAGCGGGTGGCTTAGGAGCAGGCGTCGCTGAAGGAGGCTTTGGTGATGTAGCCGCTGGGGGCTTTTCTTCTTTTACCGGAGCTTTAGCCATCGCTAATGCTGCATGGGAATAACCGATAACAAGACTGACTGCGATGAATGAAGTAAGTAGTTTTGATTTATTCATACCTATTCATTCGGTCGATTTTGTGAGTGGCTTTATTGTTTAGAAAACTGTCTAAACTTTTGCAGGCGAGTTTAAATATAGTGGCTGTTGTTTATACAGTACGGGGCTAAATGCCCCTTGATCAATTCTAATTGGAGTTGGTATTACAGATCGAGATAGCTCTGGTGGCATTCACGATTTTTAAATACTTATCACTGCTGCTACGAAGAACAGACCAATAACGGGCACCGCCGCGCCACTGGCCGTCGATCTTACCCGCAATTCTTTTATCTCTAGAAAGCCAACGGTCTAAGATTCGAATTCCGCAACTCAAGTTTTTTTCAGGATCGTGCAATTCATTTTGAGTTTGAAAATTACATCCATAGGCATTCGCACTTTCAAACGAAAGCATCAAAAGTCCCCTGCTAACTATTTTATCGCCATTACTGTCAGTAAAAGATTCTGTATAGTACTCATCAGGATCGAAATTACTTTCATAACGAACCATCTGGGCCATCAAAAAAGTCCAAAATATTTTTTTATCACTTGTTGAAAGCGACTTGTATTTCGGGCAAAACGCCGGATAGTCCGCAGGCACGACTGATAAAAGATTTGTTCCAATCACACTTAATTGTTGATGAACGTGGGTTGTCCAATCATCCCCATCAGGATGTTGACTTTCCCACATGGGCTCTGTTGAAGTTGGCGGCACTGAAGCAAAAGTGTACTCGGCCTCTTCAGATACATTCTCGGTACAACCAATAAGCAAGCTCGTCACTAAAAGAATAAGTAATTTCATCTACTTTATTTCTGACAGATAGAAATGGATTTAGTGGCTTTAACAATCTTTTGGTAGGACCCACTGGAACTGCGAAGAACAGACCAATAACGGGCCCCGCCTCTCCACTGTCTTCCGGAATTTCCACCGATCCTGCCGTCTTTGCCGACCCAACGATTCAAAATTCGAACACCGCAAGCTAGATTCTGTTCTGGATCATGTACATCTTTAGATGTTCTAAATCCACATCCATAGGCGTTGCCACTTTCAATCGAAAGCTGCAAAAGTCCACGGCTGATCACTTTCTTCCCTTTGCTATCAGAAAATGATTCTGTATAGAACTTTTCAGGAGCAAATCCGCTTTCATAGCGAGTCATCTGGGAAAGAAGATAGGCCCAGAAATCTTTTCGTTCGTTGTAAGTCAGATTTTTATAATTAGGACACCAGGTCGCATAATCACTAGGAATAACATCTAAAAGATCTGTACCAATCACATCAAGTTGCCTCAGCACGTGCGAAGTCCACTGCTTACCATCTTGATGTTCACTTTCCCACAAAGGCGCCACAGAGCTTACATGCGACGAAGCTGAGTCCATTGCAGATGTTTGGGAACCTAGGTCGGTAGAGCTATCAGCACAACCAATAAAGGCAGCGGCCGTCAGTAAAAGAAGTTGAGATTTAAGGGCAAATTTAACGAGGTTTGATTTTCCTTTTATTTTTTGCATGACCTATTCTTAACGATCAGGCCCAAGTTTCGCACCCATCAGAGGTCCAAAAGGTTTCAAAAAACGCAGGATTTTAGAGGAAGGTACAGGAAAATAAGAGGACCTCTTGAATGAAGAGGTCCTGAAATATTTGATCAAAACTTTTATTAGAATTCTCGGTAAGACTATTCAGCGGGTGTTGGTAACGACTTTTTGAACATTTCTTGAAATTCTTTAGCGGTTAAAAAGACTGGAGCACTTACCGAACGCACTGTTAAAGCTCCGTCGGCGGCGCTCAGATTACGTACAAAGATATTTAAAGAAGAAGAATTATTCATGACCTTAGGTTTTTTAGGTCCCTGTAGAAGGATCTTATTTTCACCGACAAGCTCTAATGTTTGAATAAAAAGAGTGGGAATACTAGTGAATGCATATTCAGCATTTTTTGTAATCACCCATTCAACATCACTTAAAATAAGCTTGTTCGCCCAAATCTCTAAATCATCGCCGTTAAATGCAATCTTCCCACAAAGTTTCAAAACATCGACTTTAATTTTTTTAGGAAGTTCAACAACTTCATCACTGTTGTTACAATTAAGCTCTTGCACTTCGGTCGCATCCACCTTGCCATAAGGTTGTGGAAGTGATTTATCATACTTCACATGATCGCTAAGAAAATCGACGGAACCTTTATCTGTATAGGCAAATTCAAACTTTAAGTGCTTTTGGATTTCTTCCTGGCTTAAGTTTTCACCTTGAAGAAGGTTGAAATGAACATAACCATGATTATCAAAACGCATTTTGTGTTTATTCAACGCCTTCACGTCAACGTCCCCACGCTCTGGCGGTGCACAGGCAATAAGAAGAATAAACGACAAAAAGATTAGGATTCGAAGAACGTACAACATTTAGGACCTCACTTGTTGTGGGTCCTAGTTGCAACCGACGGGCCAGCCGTTTATTACGGATTTTGATCCTCTAATACAATTAAATGCATTCCTAGAGACACATAGGTCTTAATAAGAATCCTAGTTCTAAGATTCTATCCCGCTTTCTTAGCCGCGATAACGCCATATTTAAGATCAATCCCCATAATATGGGCTGTCAGCCACGTCTTTAAGAATTGAAAAAACGCGGGTCCTAGCTGTCCGGTTTTTTCAAATTCTGCTTGGTGCCCTTTTAAACGCTCCACTAAATCCTTATGAATTGTCTTATGAGTTTTTGCTTGGGAATAATCTAAAGTATCAAAAAATTTTTCTTCGTGTTCAAAATGAGTCACGGTCCACATCGCAAGTTCCTTAATGATTGCCGACAGCTCTGCCTTTGGGGCTTTGGCAGCATTTCGGTCGTAAAGCTTATTCATGATGTCGATAAGCTTCTTATGTTCGTTATCCATTGCATCGACATGAGTCGTGAGTTTTTCTTGATCCCACTTAAAAAATGATTCAGCCACTAGCACCTCTCTTTTTATGATACTAGTAGGATCGGAAGCCCTAGATTTTTCCTATATGACGGCCGTCATGTTAGGGAAATTTATTTTGGTAACTGAAACAGAACTTATATTTGCCCCACAAAGTTGTCGCCAAAAGAAACAAACTGCTACATTCTTAATTCATGCACAATTCATGGAAACATCTTGCGATTCAAAGTGACAGGGAACTGCGCGACATAAAGCGACTAAAGCAATTAAATTTTTCCAGTAGCATTGGATTAACAGTTGCAGCCATCGGTTTTGGATTTGCAGGTGTCGCAAGTTTTCTAGCAGGTGCTTGGATGCTTTATCTTACGGCTAAGGGTGAACTTCCGTGGGGCACTGGCCTTGGGGTGGGTCTTGCGCTTCTGGCTTTTGATGGTGTCGCCTTTTTTTTCGTTCACATGGTGATTAAAGAGCGTTCTTTAAACCTCTTAGGTCTTTACATAAAAAGTCCTCAGCACTTTGAGTTTGTTGAAGGAGAGCTTACTTCCGCAAGTTATTCGCGCAGAGATAGCCACAGTAATAGTAAGTTTCTAGTACACGGTAAGGGAATGTATCACGATAAAGAGTTTATGGCCCTAGAGCAATTTTCATCTTTCATTTGGCCCTTTGTTGACTCCACGGAAGATGATCAAATTCAAGAAGGCGATGATTGGTATGATCTGAAAGGTAAACGCGTACGCTTACCCGTGAAAGCTCAGTTCCTTGTTGATAAAAGAAATCCGAACCGAGGTGTTTTAGTCGCTATTGATAAGAGTTTGGTTAAAGACGCTTGTAAGCGCGCAGAAAAAGATTTTTAAAGTATCTTCTAAAGGCTTTATCCAAAAAGAACACCAACCCACAAGACGTAAAGGCAGCAGCGCCCAAGCCGCCACCAAATCCATCTACCAAAGGCAAAAGAAAATAAAATACCAAACCATAAATAAAGCTAGCGACAGCAACCCGCTTCCAGCCAAGCCTTGATTTATCCGTCATGCCTACAAAGGTGGCCCCCAGGAAACCTGCACGCAAAGCCGCTGAAAATGGAATGGGTAATGTCGTTATGATCACAGAGAATATTAAAGCTGGTGCCGCTGAAGCTCGAACCGTGGTTAGGTGTTTTTTGTGAATCAAAAAATACGTCAGCTGCGCCCCGATAAGCGATGTGATTAATGTACAAGCTAAAATCATAGCCAGTTCCTTAGGGCAAATCCTAATATTGAAGAAATAAAGGCAACAAAGCCCATTCTTCCGCCGAAACCCTTGATATATGGACTGATGAAAAAATAAATGGTTGTTCCTAAGATGGATACAAAAAGAATTTGTGGGAAACCTGCCATGACAACCTTTGATCCCATGGCGATGAAGGCACCAATATAGACTGTGGCGTGAATATGGGCGCTTTCTATTTTCTTGGTGTCAGGAATAAAGCTGCCAATAAGACCGGTGAGTGCAGCAGCTGTGACCGGGTTAAAACCCCACTGGGACTGAAAATAAAAGCACGTTAAGCAGCCGCCTAAAAGACTGATAAACTTTAAAACCCAAAGTTCAAAAAACCGTAGCTGCAAACATAACCTCGAAAGATTTGATTCTAGGTGATTACAGTCCAGCGGGCAATCTGAAGTTCACTCGCAAAGGACGCCACGGACACATGCTTGCGTCTAGAATTCATTAAAAACCCCAATAAATTCCCGAAAATCATGAGTTTCATCTCATAGAATAAAGCCTCAATGCTTAAGGAGTCTTGATGATTAAGAAGATAATCGCATTTAAAGATAATGCTGTAGAATTGTACGAAAAAATCAAGGAACTAGATCAAAGAGTTTTTGGATTGAATTTGGGCGATGATCTTTATGAGAGTAAAAGAAAAACTCCACGGGCTCCGCGTAAGAACCACGTGAAGGTTGAAGATTTAAGACCGCAAAGAGCGGACGAAAATTAGGGCTTACCTAGTTTTCGTAATAGCTTTTACAAATTCCGCGTTGGAAGTATTAAGCCCTTCTTTTTGCGCAATCACTTCGCCTTTTTCGTTTAGCAAGTAAATAGCGTTTGAGTGTATGTATTCGCCGCTTTTAAGCTTCTTGTAACGAACACCTAAAGCCGCAGCCAGCTCTGCAACGGTCGAACTGTCAGACTTAAACACTTGCCAATTTTCAGGCAAATTTCTTTTCTTTAAAAAATCCTTCATGGTCTCTGGCGTTTCTTTTTCTGAATCAAAAGAAAATAGAGTTACAGAGATATTCTTCTTAGCCTCAGGCAGTTTTTTAATAACTTCCGATACTTCGTTTACAAGTAACGGACAGGCTGTCAAGCAGCGAGTGTAAAGCATGGAGACAATGCGCGGCTCCCCTTTTAAGCTTTTAAGTTCAAATTCTTTGCCGTTCTTATCAATCCACTTACTATCGAATTGATATAAGGACATACCAGTTTGCGCTTTTGCGCTTTCCATCTCATCATGGTCTTGATGATGATGTTGGTGCTCTTCATGGGCCCATAAAGGCAACGAGATATACATCATAAGTAAAATCACCTTTTTCATTGAGTCTCCTTTACATCTTTCACACAGCGAAATCCTAATGAAGATGTATTGTAATTTGCTTTCAGGCTAGAGCGTAAAGCATAGCGCATAAAAGCCGCATAGAGTTTTGGATTTTTTGAACCGACCGAGGCACCACCGCAAAACATATCGCGTTTTGTGCCTTCGCGGGAATCACTGGACATAATAGCGCTGGAAAAGTCATCAACCCATTCCCAAATAAGTCCGCTTGTATCGTGCAGACCATATTTGTTGGGTTTAGATTTCCCAACCACTCTCATCTGTTCCTGGCCTTTAGCGTACCACTTTAACGTCTCTGCTTCATGCGCAGGATTTTGTGAATCACTGAAGTATTCCCACTCTAGGATCGTTGGAAGCCGACCCCCTTGGCTTTTGCAGTAGGCTCTTGCAGCAAACCATGAAACATGCACCACCGGGTATTTTGCAATTCCTGGAGGAAAAGCTAAGTCCGCAGTCCATTTTTTTAGATAGTTTGAATCAGCAACAACGGGAGTCACTTGCGATTTTTGCCAGTTCGGATTTTTCTTTAAAAATTTTAAGAACTGATCGTTAGTGACGGGATATTTATCCACTTGAAGTGCAGGGATTGAAACCGCCTCTTCCCCTTTATCCTGAAAAAGAGGCTCAAAGTTTCCGCCGGGAACTAGCGTTTGTTGGGCAAACGCTAGTTTTAAGATCACGAACAGGATGAGTTGAATCATTTTTTAAACTTTTTCACCTGATCTAAAGTGACCAGGTCACCTTTATTACCAAAACTGTTTCTTACATAAGTTACAACGTTAGCGATGTCGTCATCAGAAAGTCCCAACGCTGGCATCACGCTGTTATAAGTTTTGCCGTTAACAGTAATTTGACCTTGAAGACCATTTGCAACAACCTTGATCGCGCGTCCTTTATCAGCCATTAAGAAATCTGATTTCGCAACTGGTGGGAATGCATTTGGTACGCCTTCACCGTTTGCTTGGTGGCACGCTAAGCAGTTTTGTTTATATACGATCTCCCCTGCTTTCATACGAGCTTCCAAGGAATCTCCGGCAGGTGGGTCGATCTTTTGTTCTTGGGCGATAGGTACGATGTTTTGACCTTCAGGAAGGTAAACAGCGTCCTTAGTTTTACCAGTGTAAATCTTAGTATTGTGTTCCCCTGGCACAGTTAACATACCCAGTGCCCCTTTATTGAAGGCGCGGAAGATCGCGTGATCCACAAGGATGAAGTTTCCAGGAGTATCCATGCGGAATTCAACAATCGCCGATCCACCAGCAGGAACCATAGTAGTTTGAACGTTCTTTTGAGTAACCTTAGTTCCACCCTCTTGGAAAACGTTATCAAAGATTTCCCCGATTAAGTGGAAAGAAGAAGATAGATTAGGTCCGCCGTTACCAAAGAAGATACGGACAGATTCACCTAATTTGGCCTCTAGTTTACCTTTATCAGTCAAAGCACCTACAGCGCCATTGAAGACGACATAGTCAGGTTGTTCTTTGATTGCTTTTTCCATGTCAAAGGCTTGAAGCCCGCGTTCACCGAACTTACCTTTAGTATAAAAGTCCCCTTGTACGACATAGAACTCTTTATCCACTTTTGGTAAACCTTCTTTAGGTTCAACAAAGATCAGACCATACATTCCGTTTGCGATATGCATACCTACTGGAGCTGTCGCGCAGTGATAAATATAAAGACCTGGATTTAGTGCTCTAAAAGAAAAAGTCGATGAATGCCCCGGCGCAGTGAAAGATCCTTCAGCACCACCACCTGCACCAGTCACCGCATGCAAGTCAATGTTGTGAGGAAGTTTGCTATCGGGGTGATTTGATAAGGTGAAGTCAACATAGTCCCCTTCACGAATACGAATCATTGGGCCTGGCACTGTGCCACCGAATGACCAGAAAGTGTATTCTACACCGTCAGCGATTTTGCCAACATACTCGCGCACTTCTAAATTAATTTTAACGCGAGCTGGGGCCTTCCTGGTGATAGGCGGTGGAACCTGTGGTGGAGGTACTTGTTTAAATTCCTCAACCGGAAGTTTATCTAAGTTTTCGTTATCGTCAGCAATCGCAACTGAAGTAGCCTTCCAAGCTTGGTCACGTCCGCCGCCTTCATCGTTTTTCCCTGTACATCCCGCAGCACCCAATGCGCCTGCTAAAATGAAACAATAAAGTTTACTGTGTTTCATGTTCGTCTTCCTCTCGTTGTCAGCTTTACAGATTTTATTATTTTAATTTTCTGCTAAAGCTTCAAAGTTTTTTAAAATTCCCTTAATTAAACAACTTATTTTTTGTTCCCTTACACGATCAATCCTACGCTCTTGAATTGGAAAATAATTGATCCAAATCAAAGTCAGTCTGCGAAATATTGTTAGAATGAAAGTAGAAAGAACAGGGGCACTAAAATGACTCAAGCAATGCAAAAAATTCAAGACCAATTTGAAGTGCAAAAAGAGCGCTGCCTGAGCTGCGCTTACTGCTGGAAAGAATTGCCCAAAGTTTTTAAAAGTCATCCCGTTCATACTTATGCCTATGTTCATAATCAGCCTAAGACTGATCTAGAAAAAAACCTGTGTCAGAAAGTTCTTGAAACTTGCCCCGCCCAGGCGATCGTTAAGATCACTTGATCCTAGTATCGTAAAGTTCCAATTCTTAGAACATGACGGCGATCATCATTCGCAAAATAAATGTTTCCTTACCCGATCCTGGATTTAAATCCGTATAGTTAGCTGTTGGCGCTATATCTAGTGAGCCAGATCAGGATTTTCTTCAATCCGCAGTGCTTTCCCAGTTTGCGACGTTATTGTTTTATTTAAGGAACAACAGATATGAACATCTACAAGTACGACATCTTGTTTCAGGAAGTACCAAATCACATAAGCTTGGGTTTCTATGTTTGCGGCTGTTCTTTGCGCTGTCCAGGCTGCCATTCGCCGGAACTTTGGCCAGAAAATAATGGCTATGCTTTATCGGAAGATTTGTTTGAAAGTCTTTTAGATAGATACAGTCAAAAAATCACCTGCGTAGTTTTTTTAGGTGGCGAATGGCACCCGCAAAAACTAGTACAGCTTTTAAGTAAAGCTTCAGCGCGGGGCTTAAAGACGGCTCTTTATACAGGCCTTAACGATGTTTCACCCGAGTTAAAATCCCATTTGGACTTTTTAAAATGTGGCCCCTGGGTAGCCCGCTTAGGGGGCTTATCATCCCAGACAACGAATCAAATTTTTTGGGACGTAAAAAACGCTTTAAAACTAAATCATTTATTTCAACAACAAGAAATCATAAAGGAGACCCCATGATGGTGCGTATGACGGCTGAACAGATTCAGCAAAAAATAGATTTCATTAAAAACTATCAACATGCAAAAAATGCGGCCGATGGCGCAAAGCTTGATGCAAACGCCAACGTGACCCACAAAAATATAGCGACGTTGGAAGCAGAGATTAATAAAGATATAAATATACAAATCAACCGCGCTCTGGTCGGTGATAAAATCAGCGAACTGTTTGGCGAGGATTTAGGAAAAGAATATCATCGTCAAATTGAAGAGCATGAAATTTATGTTCACGATGAAACTTCGCTTAAACCCTATTGCGCTTCAATTTCGATGTATCCGTTACTGCTAAGGGGCTTAAAAGACCTAGGGGGCGAATCAGATGTACCAAAGCACCTTGAAAGTTTTTGCGGGTGTTTTGTAAATCTGGTGTTTGCTATTTCTTCGCAGTTTGCAGGAGCTGTGGCAACAGTAGAGTGGCTGATGTACTTTGATCACTTTGCCCGTCTTGATTACGGTGATGATTATTTAAACACCCATCGTAGACTTATAAATAATCACCTACAGCATGTCGTGTATGCCCTGAATCAACCGGCGGCGGCCAGAGGATATCAATCTGTTTTCTGGAATATCTCTTGTTATGATCAGTTTTACTTTGAATCCCTCTTTGGTGATTTCGTCTTCCCAAATGGCGATAAACCTGAATGGAAAAGTGTAGAAAAACTGCAAGCCCATTTCATGACTTGGTTTAACAGTGAACGCAAAAAAGCCATTCTTACCTTCCCGGTGGTCACAGCCGCGATGCTTACAGAAAACGGCGCACCCAAAGATTCTAATTTTGCCATCATGTGCGCTAGGGAACTAAGTCAGGGAAGCAGCTTTTTTATGTACATGAGTGCGTCAGCAGATAGCCTTGCAAGCTGCTGTCGCTTAAGAAATGAAATCTCTGATAATACCTTTAGTTATTCCCTTGGAGCTGGTGGCGTGGCAACAGGCTCAATTAATGTCATCACTATTAACATGAATCGCCTGCTGCAGAAAAATATCGACTTACAAGCCACTGTTGAAAAGGTGCAAAAATATCAAGTGGCATACCGTCGTTTGATGGAAGAATATTTTGCAGCTGGGTTATTAACCGCTTACTCTGCCGGGTTTATCTCTTTAGATAAACAGTTTTTAACCATCGGGATTAACGGCATGGCCGAAGCCGCAGAAGCAAGTGGCATCAAAGTGCGCAATGATGGTCCCTATAAGAGCTTTGTAAAAGAAAAACTAAAGGTGATCTATGATGCTAATAAAGCAGCACGAAAAACCTTTGGTTACATGTTTAATACTGAATTTGTTCCGGCAGAAAACCTAGGCGTAAAGAATGCCGAATGGGATCGTCGCGATGGGTTTAAAGTCCCGCGGGACTGTTATAATTCGTATTTCTATGTGGTTGAAGACGATAGCTGCAATGCTTTAGATAAAATGGAAATGCATGGGCATGAGATGATGCAGTATTTAGATGGTGGTTCGGCCTTGCATTTAAATCTAGAAGAAAAACTGACTGGCGATGGATTTTATAAATTAATTAAGGCCGCCGCCCTTTCAGGATGTAATTACTGGTGCGTGAACATTAAAATCACTATCTGCAATGAGTGTGAACACATCGACAAGCGCACCCTGCACCTTTGCAGCAAGTGTGGCAGTGAGGATGTTGACCACGCCACTAGAGTGATTGGTTATCTTAAACGAATTTCTAACTTCAGCGCTGCCCGCCGCAAAGAGGCCGCACAGCGCTTTTATCACAAAATGGCTTCTTCACCGAAGCATCCCATCCGCGCAGCTTTAAATCTACGCGGCCCCTAAAGCGCTTTTGGTCTAGAAAAGCGCAAGGCCACCCGTATATTGCAATACAGGGTGGCCTCTTCTTTCTAAATTTGAGAAATTCGTATTTTTCCCCAGAAAAAACACACAAAAGTGATCCAGATCATATTGTTAGTCCCCCTTTAAGGCCAAAATAAAGTCCAGAGGGTCTTATGAGCGATACATCGATTTATCACAAATTGCAGTGTTTTGAGTTCTTTAAAAATTTAAGTGAAGTGGAGCTAAAGTCCATTGCCACCCAGGCAAAAATCACTCATCTAAGTCACAACCGTTCCCTTTTTAAAGAAGGCGGCAAGATCGAATCCGTCTATTTGGTTTTATATGGGTCATTTAAAATTCAACAAACACCCTCTGAACAAGAACCAGTGATTTTTTCATTTCTAAGTCGCGGCGACTTTTTAGGAATCGCAATGGCAAGTTTAAAAAATGCGATCTACCCTGCGTCGGCCATCGCCAATGAAGAAAGTGCGGTTATCGAATGGCCGCTGCGCTTCTTTAATGAAAAATTCATGTTTAACACCCAGCTTCGTCAAATCGTGCATCAACAAATTTCATCGCGCTTTTTCGAATTTCAGAATGATCGCTGTATGGTGAAGTCCCTAGCTCCGCAAAAGCTTGCTGATTTTATTTTAAGAACTTTAGATCGTCAGCCTAAAGAAAACGGAATGCGCTTGATGATTCCAACCACTCGTTATGACATCGCTAGAAAAATCGGCTCCCAGGCAGAAACTGTGATTCGCTTGATCAGTGCGTGGACTAAAAAAGGTTACATTCGCACCGAAGATAAACACATTGAGGTGTTAGACCGGGCTAAGTTAGAAGAAATAAGAATAGAAAAAAGTTCGCGCAAAACTTCGCGAGCCATTACCGGAGCTGCGGTATGAACCCCATAAAATGCTCAACAGCTGAAGCCGCGCTGAAAGGACTTTTCCTTGGGCCCCAGGCGGAAAACCGTGAATGGGTTGCTGAGCAAATATCCCAGCTTTTAAAATCATGGTTTGAGTGGCGCCAGAACTCTTTTCCTAAAGATGGCTGGGCCATTTCTCGGGACGACATGCAGAGTGCTGAATATCTTTCCCGCAGAAAAAATACGGAAGAGACTTTAAAATATCTTACAACCCGTTTTGAAGCCGAAATACCAAAGTTCTCGCCTCGCTATATTGGGCATATGTTCTCAGAAATGTCTTTACCGGCTTTGTTTGGCCATATCCTGACACTGCTGCATAATCCTAATAATATCTCTGGTGAATCATCAAAGGTTGGAGTTTTTATTGAGGATGAAGCCATTCAGGCGCTTAGTAAAATGATCGGTTATCCACAAGGCTCTGGGCATTTTACTTCCGGCGGCACTATTGCCAACTTCGAAGCCGTTTACAGAGCCCGCAGCCGCTGTTATTCGTGGCTTAGTGCGGGCCTTGCGTCGGGAATTACCTCGGCCTTTTCAAGTTCAGTAATGGGCTGGCATCAGTATGATAATTCGAAAGTCTGCCGTGAAGAAGCACTGAAGTTTAATCCTTTAGAGGGTAATCCTTTTGAGGTCTCTCAGCGTATTTTTAAACACACTCATAACGCCTTCTTAGGACCCGTGCTCTTAGTTCCTGAACATAAACACTATTCATGGGTGAAAGCGGCTAACGTATTTGGCTTAGGTGCTGAATCATTTTGGTCTGTACGTCTTGATAACGAAGGCCGTATGGATGTGAAAGATTTAGCGAACCAAATCTTGAAAGCGGAGCAGGAAGACCGCCCGATTTTAATGGCAGTTTCAGTTCTAGGAACTACCGAACTTGGTATGATCGATCCAATTCATAAGGTGCAAGAAGTTTTAGATTCTTACCGTGCGTCTAAGGGCTGGCACATCTGGCATCACATTGATGCTGCTTATGGTGGTTTTTTTTGTTCCCTACTAGGACAAGATATTACTGTTAGCAATGCCCTTTCAACTGAAAGCCTTAAGGCGCTTTCTGCTGTCGCAACAACAACTTCGCTAACGATTGATCCCCATAAACTTGGGTATGTCCCCTATTCATCCGGCGCATTTTTAACTTCCAATCCCAGGGACTACTTCCAAAATCCTTTTGGTGCGCCTTATGTGGATTTTAAAGCGCAACAAGCCCATACTGACAAGGGGCCCTTTACTTTAGAAGGTTCGCGCAGTGCCACTGGGGCTGTGGCAACTTGGATGACCGCGAATTGCATTGGTTTATCGCAAGAGGGCTATGGAAAAATCATTGCTCGCACGATCCAGCTTAAATCGGAATTTGAAAAAAGCCTCAAAGAAGAAGTACGCCACTTACGGGTCGCTCCGTCTACAGATACAAATCTGATCGGCTTTTGTTTAGCAGCGCCTGGAGAGACCTTAAGCAAAAGCAATGCACGCACCCTTGAAGCCTTTAAGAATTTTCATGAAAATAAAGATCAGGTTTTTTTCGTATCTAAAACTAAAATTAATAAAAAAAGCTATGAACTTTATATAAATGACTTTGTCAATTCTTGGGAAGGCCAAGTCGACAGTGATGAGCTAGTTCTAATTCGCCTTTGCATTATGAACCCTTTCTTTAAAACAAAAGAGATGAAGGTCGATTATCAAAAGCTATTCATCAGCACTTTAAAAGAAATGGAGATCCTTTATGCTCGAAGTAATTAATGAACTTCGCGAAGAACATCGCGCCATTTTATGTCTTATTGAAAAAAATGATATTCTAGCTGTTATAAAATACGTTGAAGAAATCCATCATCCTAAAGAAGAAAAACTTCTATTCCCAAAGCTTGCAGGGCATCCCTTATTAAACCAAGGGGGCCCTCGTTGTATGTATTTTCGGGGACTTGAATTAGATTTACAGATTTATGATGGGGCAAAAAAGGTTTTAAAAGACTTTTACCAAAACAAGGGCCCCCGTCCCCATGCCTATGGGACCTTTCATTGGCTTAAAGACAACAATCCGCTTAATATACCCATGGAAGAACACCGCTTGGGCCATGAGCTTTCCCAGGCCATTCAATTTTTATATACTCACCCCTCTTCTGACCTTTACAAAGACTTTTTAGTTCCGTTAGAACAGGAATACGTGCGGCTTTTAAAGCTTCATATTGAAAAGGAAGACACTTGTCTTTTTATTCTCGCAGAAAGGATCCTGCAATGACCAAAGATAAAGACATCGCTAATTGCCCCATTTGTTCTTCGCTTGAAGAAAAGGTCATTTCTGAATTACTAAAAGTCATTCATAGAAAGTCTTTTCCAAAAAATTCTTTAATCTTTGAAGCCGGCGAAGAAATCACAGGGATCTATTTAATCATTAAAGGATCTGTGAAAGTTTCAAAGATTTCAGCTGGAGGAAAAGAAATCGTCTTGCAGGTTTTAGGCGCCGGCAAAACCTTTGGTGAAGGCAGTATACTTGGCCAAGAAAAAAATTCGGATACTTTCGTAGCTAATGAAAATACCGAAGTTTTTGTTCTTCCAAAAAGAAGCTTTCAAGAAATTTTAAAATCCAACGCCGCTCTTTATCAATCCGTGGTAGGATCTTTAATCCGCTGGCTGAATAACTTAAATGTCGTCATTGAAAACATCAACACTCCTTCTGCTAAGGAACGAGTATGGATGCATATTTGTCGTCTTAAAGAAGAGCAACAACAAGCCATCATTCATCTTGAAGGTAAAAAACATGATGTGGCCTTGATGCTGGGGCTTCGCCCAGAAACCTTTTCTCGCGCTTTGCATGAGCTTGAAGAGGAAGGCCAAATCAAGATGAATCATAAGCAGATCCAAGTTCTTTAGTTTTTCTTTTCAGTTATAAAAAACATTTTTGGAATAAAGATCCCCCCCCAAAGCAGCAGTCCAAATATCCAAGTGACTGCTGCGTATAATAAATGTGATTGATAAATGTGGGGACCAATTCCGGCTGAAAATCTTGTTAATCCAGCGAGGAATAATAAAAACGCCCCCACAGCTAGAATCTTTGATTTCTTTTCTATGGCCATGTCATGCCCCCCGTGTGACAGCACGACCCGGACTGCGATCATAAAAGTCATTAAGCCCAGTCCAGAGATATAAATGATATGTAACCAGTGAATGCGCATTTGCGGCACCACCACTAATCCCCACGCTCCTACAACGACGGACCAAGCTGAAAGCCATAGTCCCCAAGTTTGCACAGCTTTTCTTTGCGGTGGCTTATAAAGCTTCCAGAACTTCATAGTTATGAAAGTAATCAAAACAGCGCGCAGGGCCAGCGCCAGGGGCGCATTCACCAATGTTTCACAAACGTAAGTTAATAGGAATAAAAGAGCCAAATACAGGAACATTTTTCTATTTTTAGCTGAGCTCTGTTTTTGTTCAGTTGGCAATGGAGCCCATCCTAAAAGAGCGGGAACTAATCTTGAACCTACGCCTAATACTAAACACAAAATATAAGTTTGCAGAAAAAATATTTTTCCTAAAGAATAAATTTGAAAATTCAGCTCAGTAAATTCGGCTGCAAATAATATCAGGGCCCCGACGATTCCAGTGAAAAGTCCGACGCCGACAAAGATAAAAGGTTCTGGAGGATCATTTTTTCTGACTAAAAAACGTTTAGCACAAAAATAAATCAGAAAAATAAAATTTAAGATAATTGCGAAATAGAATGGCTTCTTCCCTGGTAAAAGCAGGGAAACAAATAAAAGCGCAATCAGCGCCAAGGAAAATTTTTGATCGTTTTCAGAAGGACCGAAAGTTGCTGTGAATCTTGGCACAGCAGTCATTAAAAAACCACTGACAAAACAAAGAAAGAATCCACCCATCATGATTTCGGGGTGATTAAGACCTGGGTAACTAACTAACTTCCAGGGAAAAAGTATCCACAGGAAAACTCCCCAGAAAGCCATGAGCCAGCCGGCAGGAAAAAACAATCTATAGGCATCAACGGCGTTTTTCATTTTTAAGCTCCTCAAGACGGCTCCAGGCACGAAGGGCACTATTCTTTGCACCCGGAACCTTGCTATCGCTTCTTTATGTTTTATTTGTTTTTAGCCACAATATCCGCAACAACCTTCTTTCTTATTTTTCGTGAGTTTCAATTTCCAAAGGTCAGGACCTTTTGCTTGATACTCATGGGCAAATTGATTTGCTCTGTTTTGTTCGAATTGTTTTAAAAGTGGAACAGGATCATGGGTATTAACGATCACCACACTTTCCCCTGCTTCCAAATTGTCGAAAGCCTCAAAGATGTAAGCATGACGATGTTGAGGTGGGATTGACTGAGCTTCGATAATTACTTCTTTCATTGGGATGGTGCTCCTTTAGGTTTAAAGTAGCCCATCCCTGAAAGTGATTCCTTGACCTGGATCAAGAAACCTTATCTTTTGCTCATTGTATCTTCAGATAGATCTACGGTGCTCTTAACAGAAAAGCCCGCCTTAAGACCGATTACAAACCATCCTAAAGCTAAGATACCGATGGTAAAGATCGTGTCGCCAATGACTCGCAACCAGCGCAAAGTATCCATGCCTGGTTGCTGCATGAACTCTGCAGATCGCGCATACCAGAAGCCATGCTCTACGCTGGCTAGGGTTTGTAAAAAGCCAATTGGCAGAACACTGATTAGAACCATCAAAGCTAAACCAATGTTGATGGACCAGAAGGCAAATTTAATTACACCATCTTTCCAGACATTGCGAGATGCTAGCCCCTTTAGAACAAACAGCATTAAGCCAATCCCCAGCATCCCGTACACACCAAATAAAGCAGTATGGCCATGCACTGGAGTTGTATTAAGACCTTGCATATAATAAAGCGCAATCGGTGGATTGATTAAGAACCCAAAAATCCCCGCGCCCACTAAATTCCAGAAAGCGACGGAAATAAAAAAGTATATTGGCCACTTATAAGCTTGTAACCACTGTGCTGCCCTACTGACTTTAAAGTGGCTATAGCCTTCAAATCCTAATAGGACTAATGGCACGACCTCTAGAGCACTGAAGCTAGCACCGATCGCTAAAACCGCTGTTGGTGTTCCAGTGAAATAAAGATGATGGAAAGTCCCTAAGATACCACCTGCTAAGAAGACGATGGTTGAAAACAGCACACTTAAAGTTGCAACTTTCGTATTAATCAGTCCCATGCGCGTGAATAGGAAAGCAATCACCACTGTCGCAAAGACTTCAAAGAATCCTTCGACCCACAAATGCACGACCCACCAGCGCCAGTATTCGGCGATGGCTAAATTTGTATGGCGGCCCCACATGAAGCCTGCGACGTAAAATAAGGCAATGGCGGCAGAAGCAATCATGAACATGGTTAATAGATGACGATTTTCTTTTTGCTGTTTAAATGCAGGCCAAATGGCTCTAGACATTAGGAACAACCATAAGAATAAACCAATCAATAAAAACGCCTGCCAAAAGCGACCAAGATCTACGTACTCATAACCTTGGTGACCAAACCAGAAGTTTTCTTCTAACCCCAGTTTCTGCATGACTCCCATCCACTGACCAGCTAATGAACCGACCACGATGATAAGTAAGCAAATAAATAAAAAGTGCACACCGGCGGCTTGAAATTTGGGTTCATATCCAGAAACCGCAGGAGCAATAAACAGACCCGTTGCTAACCATGAAGTCGCAATCCAGAAAATACCAATTTGCACGTGCCAAGTTCTTGTCACTGAATAAGGAAGAAAATCAGCTAACGGAAATCCATAAAAGGCACTGCCTTCAACGCCATAATGGGCTGTGACCGCACCAAGAATAACTTGCACCACCATCAATGCGCACACCACCCAGAAATACTTTAAGGTCGCCGCCATGGAAGGAGTTGGTTTTAAACCTAAAAGGGGATCGAGCTTAGGAAGATTTTCATCGATTTCATCACCGTGATTAACGGCATAATAAAACGCTAGTAGCGCAATACCCGCTAACAAAATAATGACGCTAAAACCAGTCCACAAAATAAGAGAACCAGTGGGTTCGTTACCAACAAGTTTATCTGGTGGCCAGTTATTCGTGTAAGTGATATCGCTGCCAGGTCTGTGGGTTACGCAAGCCCAAGAAGTCCAAAAGAAAAAGGAATTCATCCAGGCCATACGCTCAGGATCTTTGATCGCATTTTTAGGAATGGCATAGTCGTCCCGCAATTGGGCCATGGCTTCGCCGTCCATAAATAAATCACGATAGTGTTTGCTATTATCTGCGATGGCTTCCGCTCTTAATGGACTCACAGTTAAAGTGCCAGTTGCAGAATCATAACTGTTTTTACGCATTTCATTTTGCAGTTTTGATCTAACTGAGGCTTTTTGTGCTTCATCAAGCTGGTCATATTTTTTACTGAAATCAGTTTCTGCCAAACGATTGGCGATGAACACAGCTTCTCTGTGAAGCCAATCAGCGCTCCAGTCTGGTGCGACATAGGCGCCGTGGCCCCAAATAGAACCTAACTCTTGCCCCCCTGTTGACTGCCACACGTTCATACCGTCTTTGATATGTTGACCGGTAAATAAAACCGTCCCGTCAGTAGTGATTACTTGTTGAGGAATTGGCGGAGCCTCCCGATAAATCTCCCGCCCGTAATAACCTAACACTGCAAATGAGGCTATGACGACAATTGCGAATATCGTCCAAAGTTTTTTGTGGCTCATGAAATAGACTCCTTTATTTTCGGCAAAGGTACTCTCTATTTCATTACATTGAAAAAGTGTTACTTAAGAAAAGATGATTTAGATCACGGGATAAATACAAAAAAATATTAATACTTGATACGCACTAAAGTTATAAATACACAGTTCTTTAACTGCATAAAAAAGGCTCCTTGTCGGAGCCTCTTTAGTTTTAGATTTTAGCTGAAATCCAGATCACTCCCCCAAAACCTTTTACTTTGTTGATCTCAGGAGTTTTATCAGAATCAAATGCCCAGTATGGACGGTTCTTGTTGTACTCAACTCCCGCACCGACTGTGACATACTTATTCACGGCCTTTTCAATTCCTAATCTGAAACTCACTGCTAATGCATTGTCATAGTAAGCATCCTTAGAACGGTTGCTAACAATTTGGCTTGCATCAACAGCAAACGAGATCGTTCCAAACTGCGCTGCCGGAAAGCTTGCCTTTACAAGTTGGCGAACTGCGGAAGCGGCGTACGCTTCGACACCTTCAAAAATATAGTACTCTGAATTTATCACCAAGAACGCCTTGGCGTTTGATGACTGAGTCGTATCATAAATCACACTGATACGGTCATAGTGGGTTTCTAAAACGGTGGATCTAGATTTTTGACTATTACGAGTCACTTCAAATTCTCTTTCACCGTCAACGCTTAAACCTTTTTCATTAATTTTTTGATTAACACCGACTCTAGGACGGATATCAATCGAAGTGGCCTTATCTTCAACCCCCAGATCATTAATGAAGGTTTCTACCTCAATGCGACCTGTAGTTTTATTGATACGAGCGTAACCCTTAGCTTTCGTACCTGAAACCACCGTATGGCGCGTTTTAGTTTCAGAATTCATATGCGCATCAAAACTTGGCGCTTTAATCTGCATGAAACCAGCATAAAAGTTACTCATGCTTCCATATTCGTCGAGGATTGAATTCACCACTTCTTTAGAAACTTGATTTTGCATTGCTACACCGACCGCGTTCATTTCAAAACGACCGTCTTGGGTGTCAAAATCCGAATGCATGATAAAACCACGGGCTTGGGTTCCACCAAAATCTTTCGTGAATTGCAGGCCCGCTGTCGTTCCTTCGTTACTTACTTTTAGTTTCACGATGGGATCGTTTTCTTTAATCTCGGCAAAACCTTTTAAGTTATCTTGCACCCAACGCGAAGTTTTAGGTAAGTAGGCGTGATATTTATTTGCTTTGGCAGAAGACTCAACATGGGAAACCCCTGAGATTGGCCCCAGGATTCTAGTGGATACATCCACTGCTTCTTGAACGGTCTTAACGCCGGTATTTACTAACTGAGAATAGTTTTGAATAAAATAAACGCCTGAATGCGGATCTCTAAAGTGATAAACCATGTGGCCATCACCGTTTTTACCCTTTTTATCTTTTTGCCAGATCCCCGTGTGCATACCCACATCCTGGAATCCCAATGCTTTAGCGTGATCAGAAAGATAGCGATGAATATCGCCGCAGATACCGCCCTCTTTTTGTTTTGCTATGGCATTAGCAAAAACCTTTTGCATGTTATCTTCGTTTTTTGTTTCTGAGCTATAACCTTCAGAAAGGCGTGAACCCATAAAAGAAAGGTAAGCAAGCTTTTGCGATAATGAAAGACTAGAACCATGATTACGGGCCAAAGCTAAAGAGTCATTATAGCTTTTTGCGGCTGGAAGACCCATCACGCTTCCGCCGAAAGAGGCTTTATAAAGATCAGCAGCTTTTAAGTAGCTGGCTTGATCGTTCCTAAAAACCTCATTTACTTTGAAAGCATGGATATCGTACTTATCACCATAGTTTGTAGCTTTATAATAAAAAACTGAATCGAAAATAGTATCAGTTTTGGCAGCTGATTTGATCTCTATAATGGATAACGAAGCCATCTCAGTTTGAGATTCAGTATAGCTATGTCCTAATTTATACCCGGCATAGTAAGAAACCCCTAAGAACGCCGCCATCGCTAAACTTCGGTTAAACATACGCATCCCCTTCAAGTTGTAGATCTTTGCTGTTACAGAAACATACGAAAACGAAAAGCAGATCTAATTTTTTATTTTATTGAAGGATATGATTGCAAAGGAAAGACCACGTTATTATGGAACCTAGTTGTTTTGAGTGCGTATGATTTTTACTGTGTTTAAAAATTAGTTAACAGTGCTTTTTCGCTGTTTCAATTGGGTACGGGTATGTGCAAGGTCTGCAATAAAAAAGGTCCCAGTGAAGGGACCTTTTAGTGAAATTATGTTACCGACAGACGTGACCGTAAGACACATTGTTACCAACGTAACATTTGCAAGGAGCACTCAGTCTTTTATATTCACCCATGTCACAGTATCCGCCGCCGTGACTTCTGATACAGCAGTAGCGTGATGAAGCGTTGATCTCCATGTCAACTGGCTCTGCTTCAGCAGAAGAATAATTCACTTCTTGTTGTTGCACTTGCCCGAACAAGAAAGCTTCTTCACCTTCAAAGGCGTGCGCCGCAAAGGAAAAACCTAAAGACAAAATAACAGCCATAAAAATTCGTTTCATTTTAAACCCTCAGTGGTTAATGGTTGAGACTTTAGTCTTCGGAAAAACTTGAGTTTGCGCAATATGTATCCATGCATATCAACACAGGTCTGCGGAACATCACGGTACATGTTTGATGAGGATGTAATCTACAAAGCAAAATTTGCGCTGCTCTAAAATTGCTCCTTCTAAAAATTCTAGATAAAAATCAAAACGTATAAAAAAGGAGACTACGATGAAAATACTATTGGCTCTGGTTTTAGCGCTACCTATGTTTGCGCACGCTTATAAAGAAAGTTACGTGAACCGCACTTCAAACCCTTACGTTCCTAAAGCGGGAATCGTAACAAGCGCACAAATCTGCGTAGATAAAGTGAACTATTTTTTCCGCGTTTATATTCCCAAACACACGGTTGAAACTTGCCGCGAACGTCGCATGGATTATACCGATTCAAAATATCCTAAAGAGATCTGCATTGGTCGTAAGGTCACAACCGTGCCAGCACACTATGAAGATAAATCGATGTATACACAAAAAGATGTGTGCGTGAAATGGAACCGCAGCGACTCAACTCGCCCCCGTTGCATTGGTTATGAAAGACAAACTGTGCAACTTCCTTTGACCTACACTCAATATACTTATGAGTGGTCTGATTACCGAAAAGAGCGTCCGATTAAAACCGAGGAAAAGGTTATTGAGACTTGCAGATAATAAAAAGGCTCCTTGAGGAGCCTTTTCTTTTTTTTTAGATTTAGTGTTCTTTAAAATTGACCTTCACAGACTCCCGGCGTTGTCGTCAGAATCGGTTTATAATTCGCCGAAAAGTAGTTCTTCGTATCAAGATCTAAGAAAAGCTGATTCTTTTTACAGTTCGTATAAAGCGCTCTATAAATACTTAATACGTTATTAGAGAAGTCTTTATATTCCCCTTCAGTCATTTGCAGCCCCTTAGTGAAATAGGCCTTAGCAGCGTCCTTGGTTTGCGCACTAAAGACATATCCATGCAGATTCACTAAGCCCTTATACACATCTGGATTAAAGTGACGAACAACCATAGAAGCATTTAAAAAGATATCGGCATTGTCCTTCCAAGAGTCGTAACTAGCCGCACTTCTTTTTACATCAACAATGACCTGGTGCTTTTTGAAAGGATTAGAATCAAATCCACCATCATTGTCTTTCAGAAGCATTACTTTAAGTTCTACACCTGTTTGCTGGATGGCTTTTAGCGTTTCTTGTTCCTCTGGAGTCAGTGTCGTCAAATCTTTGGCAGAAAGTTCTTGGAATTTCTTTTGCGAAATATCGCGCACTTTGCCAGCAGATGTTCTATAAAAGTATTTTTTCTTATAATGAATATTGCCGATGCGATCTGGATTTTCAAATAAGAAGTCTAAGATCAACATGCTTGAAGTATCCTGCATACCCATCATCTTTTGTCCTGCGACCGCTAGATCACGACTGCCAAGGATTTGCTCAATGGGTCTAAAATCTTTCAGGGCCGGATAATGAACGCTGCTAGTTTTAAATTTTTCAATTCTAGTCTTCGCAGGTTTTGTGCCAGAGATCTCAGAATAGCTAGCCTCGTTAGAAGGATTTTCTGACAGCGGTCCATAGATCGTCAGCCTATCGTCAGTCAGCTGACGATTTTGATAATAACTGGGCGCGGACACAAGCTTGCGGGTGGTGGAATTATAAAAGGAAGCTGGAATGATCCCTAACCCGTGGCTTGCGCCTAAATACTCTGAAGGAATTTGCGAAAGCGACCCGTGCTTAAGATTTAATAGCAAAGACGTCTGCATATCATAAAATCTATAAAGATAACTGTTCTTAAATACAGCCGACAGGTACCGGCCCGCTAAAGAGTGTTCTAACACGGTGTCTGTATCCACTGTGCGTAAGACCGATGCTGGAATATCTACGGCTTTTAGATAATTAGATACGTGATAATAGCCGAACATACTGCCACTAGAAACCCCGGGCGATGAAAACTTAAACTTCACTTCTTTATCTGGATAATCTTTGGCGTCTTTTAATTTCGTTTTTCCGGCTTTTGATAAGGGGCAAACCGTTTTTTGAAATTCAATCTCGCCCATGCCCTTTGGAATTTTATAAGACTCAATGGCTATTGAAGTATTGTGAACTTTAGGACAACTATAATAAGTTTTTGGCGCGGGATTGGTACTTACTGAGTTATATAAATTTGCGCGGCATAGATCTTCTTCATCCTTAGTCACCTTTTGTGGCATTCCTGGAAGAGGTTTTAAGATCAAACACCGCTCTTCATGGCGTTTACCAGGAACGATAAAGTTATAGGCCTTTAGTGCGATGCTTTCATCAGCGGGGTTTAAAGCGGCCTGTGTAATACCGGGTGAAAGTGACAGAGCCAAATACAGACTTAAAGTTTTATGTAGGGTTCCAGTAAACATAAGGGTTATCTCCAGTTAGAAGATAACCCTTATTCTTTTAATCAGATTTAAACCAATTACATTGCTGAAAAATCAGCGCTTGTAAATAACGCGGTTTTTTGAATCCAAAGTAATGGAGCTTGGCAAAGAACTAAGGTTTTGTTCAGTCCCTGCAGAATTAAAGTAACGAACTTTTAATTCATTTGTCTCTGCAATGGAAACCTCAACGAATCCATGGGGAGTTTTAATGCTTGTTCCAACGATATATCTTTGTGATCCCCCTGCGCAAGGTAAGGAAACCACACGAAGCTTCTTGCCATCTGGATAAGTATAGTGACCAGAATAAAAACCGTGGGAATGACCAAAAAGAACAAGATCGACTTTGTTTTCTAAAAGCATTGCTTCAAGTGTGAACGAACCATTGGTTTTTCTTTCCCCCGACAACACCCCATTTTGATAAACGGTGGAGCTATTAGCCTTAGAACTGACGATGGAATAAAGCGGGATATGCCCATACACCACGCGCGCGCGCGCTTTTTTTGCCGTATCTGATGTCAGTTGTTTTTTTAGCCAGTTTAGCTGTTCCGTGCGGTTTTTCAGTTTTGCATAGTTTGCGTCATCTAAAGAAACAAAGAATACATCTTCGCGAAGGAATGAATAATAGAACGGATAGTTGCTATCATCTACGTATTGCACGTTCGGAGTATTCTTCTTCCAGTGTTGGCTATAGATCTTTCTTTCTTGCGCATAGTAGGCGTCATGATTCCCTGGCGTTGGCGCAAAGGGCACGTGGGCCGTATCCATAAGTGAAGAAACTTTTTTCGTAAAGACACTCCACATTCTTGTATAGGTGCTATCGGATAAAGAGCTTTTTTCCCCGTCGATGTAGTCACCCATGCCAAGAATGACTGCAGGATCCCGGGCGATCATGCTTTTAACTGTGGCCGGGGTGTGGCTGCTATAATCCCCGTTTACGTTCACGTTCATGTCACCGAAGGCGTGAAATTTCATAGCACTGTGGCTCACGTTCAGATCAGGATCTGTTGGAGTGGTGGGTTCTGTGACTGGGGCCGAAGACGTGTCGTTGCCATCAGTTGGAAGGTTGTTATTAAGGTTCGTGCTTTCTATTGTGTCAGAAGCAGGGGCACAGGCTGAAACGGACAAAACAAACATTAGACCAGCGATTGGAGCGATGATTTTTTGGTTTATTTTTCTCATCTCTCCGTTATCGGCTAAAGCTGCCGAATAACATACGGTCCAATGGTATAATTTCTTGTATGCGTGTAATGCTCAGAGAAATGTTTTTGAAATTGTCAGGTTGGTTGGCGCTTTAATTAGAATTCACGAAAAAAAGCAAATTTTTTAAGAGAATATTCAGATATTTAAATGCTGACTAAGGTCTGTTCTCAGAGGGTAAAGGCAGATTTTTCGTCTGCCTTTTTTAACTTTATTTTTAAATTTTTATGGAAACTTCATGTCCACTATTATTTCCATTTTTTTGCGTCACAATCGGTGAAGAAACATAACCGTTGGCAAAACTTCTGACGTGTTCTAAGAAATTTTCTAAGCCCTTGTGATTGGTATTATCGGCAGCGACGATTCCCGAGGATTTAATTTTCGGTTCTAGTAGTTTTAAAACATCTAGGTACATATCTTTAGGACCGTCTAAGAAAACCATATCAAGTTCTGGAATGTCTTCTTTTAAAGTTTTTAAAGCATCACCACCTCGGAACTCTACGTAATCCAATAAACCTGCTTCACCTAGGTTCATTTTTGCTTTTTCTACTTTTGCTGGCAAAAATTCAGTCGTGATAACTTTGCCCCCACCGTTATCGCGCATAGCACAGGCAAGATAGATCGTAGAAACACCAAAAGATGTTCCAAACTCAACCACGGTCTTTGCCTTCATTGAGCGCGCCATAGCATAAAGCAGGTTCCCAAATTCCGATCCAATACACATGTAGGCTTTACCCATGGCCGTATAAAACTCGTCGCGTGAAGCCGTGGCTGGTAAGGCCATCGCTTCCCTGCGTGCCACTTCATGGTTTTCTGTGGCATCTTTATAAAGATTTGCTAGGACTGTTTGAACTTTTTCAGAAGCCAAGGTTGAAGACATATTTCACCTCTATTTATTGTTATAAAAATACGTTCTTACATTGGGCATATTCAGAGTCAGCTTAAATTTTTTAGAGGTAAAAACTTGGACCTGTAATTGAGAATGATTTGGGGACCTTCCCTATTGACGCACAATTTTCTTAATGGTTTCAAGGCTTCTAGTTGTTACGGCTTTGCCGAAAGTTTTTTCGATTAACACCATAAAGACGGCGCCCTTAGGACTTGGTGTATAGGCAGAATAAATCACGCGATCTTTAAGCTTTAAAATTCTTGCTTTATCTTTTTCCATGGGCAGATCTAACTTCGCCGTGGGCTTATTTTTTAAAAATGTCACAATGGGCTTCATTTTAGGTTTTAATTTAAATTTTTTAAAGTGGTCATCATCAATAAGTTTTTGCAGATCATCCAATGATCGCACAATGGTGCTAAATTCAGTGCCTAGTTCTTTCTTTAATACTTTTTCGATTTTCTTTTCTAAAGTACTTTCTGAAGCTTTTCGGTAAGTAAATACGGCGTTGCCACTAGATAAAACCGTCTTCACATCGGTGAAGCCCGCGCCTTCCAACGCTTTCTTAAGCTCGGCCATTTTGCAATTCATAGGACTGACTCCGCGAAGGAGGGCTGCGTATCTGGGCATACTGATTTATTATCAGAATATTACTATTCACGGAATATATAACGCGCCTGTAAACACTGATTTTTGCAGAAGAATTTTCAATTTTGAAATTCCATGAACACAATTTGAAAGTGTCCTGATAAGACGCTTTTAAATTTTTTAAAAAGACCAAACCCGGAGAATTAAAATGTTTAAGTTCGTTTCGTTTTTATCGGTCCTGTTCTTATCTGTTAACGCTCTAGCCATCGACACAGCTCGCTGCCCTGAAACAATCGATGTGCAAGTTGAAGTACAACGAGTTTACAAAAGCTCTATCTACAAAAACTTCCCAGGCTGGAAAGAGGCGCAAGCGACTTTGTTGAACAATCCAGTTGTTGAAGCTAACTTCGTTTTGGTTTCTACAAAAAATAATGCGTGTCTTTACAAAGACGATGCACAAAACGTGGCTAAATTAAGTACTGCTACCTTTCAAGATCCTGAAACTGTGGGTGAAGATCATGTTGATCAGTTGATCTTGAATTTAAAATTAGAAAACTCTTCTTACGTTTCTTATATCCCGGTAAAAGGTTATGAAGTATCAGGTGTAGAACTTTATCAAAACCCTTACAGCCTAAAAATCAAGGCTCACTTGTACAATTCCACTCAAAAAAGATATGTGGATTTAGATTTAGGAATGGTTTCTGTTTCTGGTAAGTAATAAAATTAAAGCGGCTTTTTATCGAAGCCGCTTTTTCTTTTTCAGCTTAAACTTTGGCTGACTGTTATTTTTTCGAAGTTTTCTTGCGCGACGTTTTCTTTTTTGTGGCTTTCTTTTTAGATGCTTTTTTCTTTGCAGGAACTTTTTTACCTTTCTTACGTGCCTCTGAAAGTCCTATGGCTATGGCCTGTTTGCGGCTTTTCACCTTCCCGCCTTTACCACCTTTACCGCTTTTAAGTGTTCCCTTCTTTTTTCTTTTCATTGCTGATTTGACGTCTTTGCCTGCTGATTTTGAATATTTGCGTGCCATGCTGCTGCTCCTCCTAAAGAAGTTTTGAAACCGTTCAGAAATTGAGTCAAATCTCGAATAAAATACGAGTGAATTATTGCAACAATACAAGTGACGGCCAGCGCTTCATATGAGACGAAAAATAAACTTGGTCACCTAAATGTGCTTTAGAAAAAAAACATTTAAGTCGATTTATATTCAATGCTTGTGCGATTTTTGAGCGTCCTATTTTTAGTATCTTTACTAACGGGTTGTACCATTGATGGGAACCTGGAAGACCTTAGTGTTCATAATCGCATAAATCTTGTTCTTGATGAATCCAACAAGGCTGTTAATTCCGCAGACATTGGCGCTTACCATATCAAGGTCAGTGTTATCACGTAGACCAACCGGTAACGGTCTCTATCGAAGGTAAAGGCGAATTTTCAGCGACTTGAAGGTTCCACTGAAGGAGAGTTCGTAGTTAGAGCTGAACAAGCTGAAACTGAACTTGCTCAGATAGTTTTAATTTACTTAAAATTACAAGCTCTTTGCAAGAAGAGCAGTTTGCAATCTACGCGCCTCCATTGACTCTTAGATTATGAACTTGAATTCCCATGCTGATATCTATGAGACTTATTTCGTGCCGACGTTTTCTGCGTCACGGGTGTTCTTTACAAGTGATGCTTATAACTCCCAGGTCTTAGAGTTGTTTGCTGATACCTACTAGGCCCTGATCTTTGTCACTGAACAAGCAGCTTCAATCTAGAATTTAAGCTACACTTAGCTAGATGAAGTCGTCGTTCTTTTTAATAACCTTTCTTCTGAGTACTTTATTTTCAATCAGGGCTCTAGCTAGTCCCTGCCCGAAACCGTTAACAATTTCTGTTGCTGAAAGTTGGCCACCCGCTGTCCTGAAAACCTTAGAAACTTATCGGGAGCCATTTAAAGAACTCGGCTGCCAGGTTGTGCTAAAGAAAGTTCCGTTATCTCGATCGATGCGAATGGTTTCTAAGGGACAACTTGATGGCGACACTTTTCGGATTGCGGGATTTGAAAAGGATTTTCCCCATGTGCTTAGAGTACGGACGCCGATGGCGCGGTTTGGTTATTATCTTTATAAAAAAAAGAATACGGCTGTTGATATTAATGATCCTAAGTCTTTAGCTAATCGCAAGACCTGTCTAACCTTTGGTAACAGATTACGCTATAAGGTCGCTCGGGATCTAAAGCTAAAAGTCACGCAGACCTCTAATACTAGCCAGTGTTTAAAAATGCTCACCACAGAACGCGTTGATGTGTTCTTTGGCCCTCGGCCTGAACTGGAAGATCCCAGTTTAAAAGATCTAAACGAACAACTTGTTCGCGCCGATCAACCCTATATGACCGTGAATCTTTATATTTACTTAAACGAAAAACACAGCGAGCTTGCAAAAAAGCTTGAGCAGAATTTAGATAAATATTTTGTGACAGTAGAATGACTTTATGATGCGCCCGCGTTTATTTAAATTCGCAATAATCCATTTTTTCGTATCGTACGTTACGCATTTCTACGTAGGCAAAGTCTTTTAAGGTGCCATTTTTTTCTGCTTCATAGATTTTTGCCCAAACGACTTTTTCACGCTTATCTAATTGCCAAATATGCAGAACGATCTTGTCTTGAATATTCACTAAGACACTTACTTGCTTTTGATCTTTTGCGGGCAGCATTTTAAAGGTGACGGTTTTAGATTTGATTGTTCCCGATATAGCAATATTTTGCGACCTTAAGCCACCACAAGAAATGTCGTGGATAATATCTAAATCAAAATCCTTAAAGTAAGCAGCAAAACGTACTTCGTGCTTCGTCCCCTCTTTTACGAACTTTGAATAAAACGTGCCGCTTAAAAAACGCAGGGATGGTGCTTCGTTAAAATCATTTAAGTTAGGCAGTTTGTTAATTTGATCTAATGTCTGCGGAATCTTTCCAAGGGGACTGTCTTTGGGATCGATATTTTCTTTATAGGGATTAAAAGATAATTTCGCTGAAGGATCTGCATCAGAAGTTATATGGGTGGATCTTTTTTCTAAAATCTCGAAGGGCGCCGGCTGCTCAACCGAGGCATCTTCGAATTTAGTTCCTTTTATTTTTCCTAGTGCTTTTGGCTGCGCTAGGTCCGCTTTTTTTACCTTTGCCATAGCAGAAATCACCGGTTGCTTTGCGTGGGCAACTGGTGACTTTAAAGAATTTGACTTCTTGTGCAGAGTAAAAAAAAGGATCGTTGGAATTAATACCACCAAAAGCGTTTTCATTTAAAAAGTCCTAATTGCAAACTGGATCTGGCACACACTCTGGCGGTGGGCACGGTTCATCGAGATCACTGGGGCAGGTCTGTACGGGGCGACAGCCTTTGCCGGGGGAACATGGGCCAGTATAATCAAGCTGGTTTAATTTATTCTTCTTTAAAATTTCTGAAATCGCCGGAGCCAGTTTACCCGGGACCGGAGTGCAAATGGCTGTGTGGCAGATGTTTTCAAAACCCTTAGGAAGGACGATTTTGGGGGTGGGGGTAAATTCCATAGCAAAGGCCGAATTCACTGCAAATAAAGACATTAAGACGCACTTAAACATAAACATTTCTCCTTATGGGAAACCCCTTTTTCATTTATTAGGCCAAGTCTTTTAAGGATGGAAATGAGTTTAATTGCAGATAAAAGACGAACCCGGAATGCTTTCCGGGATTTGAGAATTCGAATTAAGAATGTAAGTTAGGATTAAGAAGGCTCGCTTATTTACAAATCGATATCGCCTTCATAGCGCTTACAATTTTTGGATAGGAATCACTGGTGTTCCGAAGCACTGACCAGTAACGAGCGCCCCCTTTCCAGTCCCCGTCCACTTTGCTGGCGATTCGGTGATCGTTTTCCATCCAACGATTGAGGATGCGAATACCGCAGCTAAGGTTTTGAAGTGGATCATGAAGGTCTGAAGATCGATCAAAAGCGCAGCCATAGTCATTGCCACTTTCGATGGAAATTTGCAGTAAACCGCGACTGATCACGGGGTCACCGTTACTGTCATCGAAATCTTCTTCGTACCTTGTGGTCGTATCAAAGTTACTTTCATAGCGAACCATCTGCGAAAGCAGATAAGCCCAAAAGTCTTTTTTATTTTCATGTTTTAGATTTCTATAGTTTGGACAAAACGTCGTGCGATCTAAAGGAAGAACACTAAGCAAATCTCGTCCGATGCGATCTAATTCACTTTTTACGTGCTTGGTCCAATTCTTCCCGTCTGAAACTTCACTTTCCCATAACGGAATCACGGGCGCATAAACAGGTTCAGGGACTGGCGCAGGTGTTGGCGTTGTGGGCACCTCAGTTCCTGGCTCTGGATTGGTTGAAGCTGGGGCGTTGGTATCAATAGCTAAAGCAGTCAGTGAGGAATTCATTTCCCCGCAACCTATTAAGAACCAGACGATAAGAAAAAGTAAACTTGATTTAAGAACGTATTCAGCAAGGTCAAATTTCACTTGGGCTTTTTGCATTGCTCTAGTGTGCGGAAAAGCTTTGCTAATTCACACCCGTCAATAGCCTAGATCATTGCTTGGGATTTAAATTTTAGCGAAAGGTATAGGTAATTTAATAATTGGATTTAACTATTACTCATAAAAAAAGCCAGGAAGTTGTCCTGGCTTTTTCATGCTTAGGAAGGCTTAAAAATTAAAGCTTGATGCCGTTCTTTTTTAAGACTGCAAGAGCTTGATCGTTGTTTTCATAGATACGCAAAAGTTTTGTGCCAGCAAAGAAAGTTTCCGTTGCACCGAAGTCACCATAGAAATAACGAATAGTTTCTAAAGCGCGGTAGACATCATGATTAGAGCTTCTGTATTCACGGATCAACTTAAAGACCTTTTCGATATAAAGAACATCTGTGCCAACTTCACCTTTTACACACCAGAACTGACCGCGCATAGAAGCGTGTTGGGGTTGGACTGCTCCGCCTGTGTAGATCTCGTGCCCGGGAGTTAACCAATGTTGCATAGCTACGTAACGTTGGTCAGCCACAGGAACTGCGGTGTAAAGTGAAAGAGCTTGGATGCCGCCTTCTTTATATTGAGTGCCAGATTCAGCTAGCAAGATTTCACGAGAATATGGCAAACGGTAGCCGCGCATTTTGCAGTAGGTTTGTGCTTCTGAATAGCTGTAACCAGTTTCGGCGCGCTCTGGGTTTACGGGCATTGGCATCCACGTCAGTGTTTTAAGTGGATTTTCCCAATCTGGGTAAGTGTTCTTTTGGAAGTGATCAAAAACTTTTCTAGCAACTTCAGATAAAGCTTCCGTCAAACGACCTGTGGCTGTGAATGATCTATAGATACCTGAACGGTAACCGATAAGGTGCACATTCACTTGGAAAACACCTTTACCGATGCTTGTGAACGTACCGTAAGCTGTGTAATCAAGCTCATTCAGCATGGATCTGATTTTAGCTTCATCAAAGCCAGTAGCGCGAAGTTGTGCGATCGTTTCTTCAACTAATAAAGCATTTTTACCAGAAGCGATTTCAAGCTTACGATCGTAATCACGAATGTCGTTTTCGATAAAAAGATTACCGATTTCAGCTTTGAATTGTTGTTCTAAAGAATAACCAATGTTTTTTGAATCAATTTGCTTATGACGATCATGAAGTTCATCAAACTCCATAAGGATGTTCGCCATTGGTACTAACATTTTTTCTACGGATGCACCTGACTCTGCCAGTTTTTGTGCTTCCGTCATTAGTTCAGAAAAAAGCATCTTACGAACAGTATCACGGTCTTGTTGCATCGTGATTTGGTACTGCCCGAGATCGCCGCCTTGAAAGAACGGAATCTGATGCCATAGGATTTGAGTTTTATGACCTTGGCCAGCTGAAGCTGAAACCGCCGCCGCAATAGTTAGTGCGAACGCAACCACTTGCGCTAATATTTTCATAGATTAACCCCTGTTTGTGGCAAAGGCCTATTCCAAGATCCGCGCCATCCTTAGAGACATTTTAAGGAACGCTCACGCTAAAAGGCTGTCAAAGTTTTGATCGCCGCCAGGTAAAGAAGTAAAAAAGATCGATGGCCTTGTGTAAGACAGCACTGCTGCTTTCATGTTATTTGCGGACCTATTTTAGTCTTCTTTGCCGTTAGTAAAGAGGCTTTTTAGACTTCGATTTAGTCAGAACAAAATTCTGTAAAAAAGGAGTGCAAAATGGCTTACGGCATAATTCATTTTTTTGCGAATGGAACAGAAGAACAATACGATGCAGTTTTGCAAGCAGTACACCCTGATAAAAATACTTTGCCCAAGGGGCAACTTTATCACGCGGCTGGGCCTTCTAACGGGGGGTGGACGGTCATTGCGGTTCATGATTCAAAAGAGTCTTGGGAAACGTTTAAGAATCAAATCTTAATGCCCAAGATGACTGCAGGGATTAAGGGTGGATTTTCTGGGCCTCCGCAGGAAACAGTGTTTGAATGCTATCGCTTCATTGAAGGGAAACAAGAAAGAGCTAGCGAGAATCGCCGCGAAGCTAGTATGTAGATTCTTACTTGATAGTAATCAGCGGAAGGGGCTTTATTATAAGCCCTTTTTTAGCTTAGTTTATAAAAAATAAATCCCTTCTACAAATCGGTAGATGTTTATAAGCAATTAGAGTACAGCAGTCTTCATAAGGAACTTTTATGAAAAAACTTGCTGCCCTTCTTTTGCTTTCTTTATTGTCTATCCAATCTTTAGCTACTGTTGAAGTGGACGATACCTCTGAAGCTTCGCTGAATGCCGAAGCGTTACTGCATGACTCTGTTGATGCCTATATTGAAAAATTCATTGATTTAAAAGACGACGGGACGATTGATAACGTTGGATTTTCTAGAGGCTATGAATCAAGCCTTGTATTAGACCGCCGTCTTAGTGGTTTTGCCGCTAGCGCTTGTGAACTTTCTGATAAAAATAATTTAGATAAATGTAAAAACGAAGTGATCTTAAAAGTGGTAGATGGCTTAGAACAAGCTTTGAAGGCTGAAAAGTTCGAAGATGTTATTCTTCCTTCCCCGCTAGGTTTTAAAAGTATTTCTGAAGTGTGTGCTTCTGTGACGGACTCGTTTCAATTACTAACCTGCTTGCACAATGAACTTTCACTGCGTGAAGAAAAACTTATGACGGACGCTGCCAAAGTTTCAACACCGACGATTTTCTTGGCGGGTCAGGGTTTAACTGTGGGTGAAGCTTACGCTGAAGTCATCACGACACTTTTTGGTAAAACTGGATTAGATAAGAAAATTTCTTCGTTGATCGTGAAAGACGCGATGGTCGCTTTTGTTCGTCAAAGCATGGGACTTCGTCAACAAACGAAGCCGGGATTGATTTTAGAATAGGTTAACTGATCAGGCTACACTTTATTAATTGGGTCACTTTTTGACCCAATTAGTAAGATTAATTGGGTCAAAACTGGCTCAAATCGAATTAAACGATAAAAGGCACGATCACCTTTATGGTTCTTGTGCTTACGAAAGTGCGCAGGCAAATTAGTAGCTTATGGTCACCTGCCAACTATGTCTTAAAAAAACGCACCTCACTCCTGAAGACCTCGTCTGCTCTGAATGCGAAAAGCGTTTTGCTAGGGAAGCCGCTTTTGGGGAGTCGTTTTTTGAACAACGCAAATATTTTAAATCCCATCGTGAGCTGAAATATCAGGAAGAAAGCCTTTCGATTGAAGTTCACTCAAATCTTGGGAAAGCGGGATTGCTGTATTATGCAACCGGCCTGATACTTAAAACCCATCTTGAATCTCAGAATGAAGAGGAAACTTTGTTAGGTGCTGCTTTTGAGCGAATCGCAAAAGACTATTGCGAACACCTGCTTGAAGATCAAAATTATCAATTCATTGCGATTAAGCGCGAAGAACCCTACCCGGCTCCTGCATCACGTACACGAATTCAAAACTTAAATGCAGTTTCTGTGGATGCATTTGATTTCAGCATCATTTTGATCACGGATAAAAATCGGCTATCGGCGGAATCGCCATTTTATAAACTCGTCAGTAATCCGGAACTGATTGTTTTAATTGAAAATGATCCCCAAGAGAACGTTTTGAAGAAAGCAGCTATCTACGGACGAATCTAGTTTAAACGTAAAAATAGTAAAACGAAAGCGGAAGGATGATGCCTGCTGTGACAAACATCCATCCCCGTCTACCAAACCCATTAGCGCCTTTAACCATAAAAAGCCCGGATAGGCTTAGATAGATAAGTAGAACCGCAAACACGTCAGCAACATAGGTCCACACGCGTTTGGCTTTATTTAAATGTAGGTAGTTTGCGAAGAACAGACCAATCCTCTTCTCAGTAGTCTCTACATAAGCCTGCTGCTTAGTTTCATTCCAAGAAACTCTCGTTCCTTCATAAAAGAACAAAACTTCATCAGCAGAATCTCTTACGCGACTGCGGAAGTCTGTTTTGATGCCTAGGCTCTTAGTTAGAGCCTTTTCGAATTCATCAGACTCTGCGTCTTTGGGAAGATGTTTAAGCGTGTGCTCTGATCTGGTGATAACGTAACTTGGGTTCCAAGAGTCGACGTGATTTACAGCTATTCCTGAGATGGCGTAAATTAAAATTAGACCAACGCAGAAATAGCCAATATCGCGGTGAAAGGATCTGTTTAGTAAAAACAGCTTCTTTCGCCAGTCACTGCCGCTCTTTTCAACCATTGGGGGCTATTCCTCGATCACTGCGCCAGATGCTTGTACTTGGTACACAACCATTGGCTCTTTCACTGAGGCAGGGTCGAATTTCTTTTTATTTTCTTCAGCGATGTGGGCTAAGTGGTTTTTCGTTTGTTCTAAAGTTAGAACCATTTTTTTGAATTCACCTTTTGCTGCTGCTTTTTTACCGCGTGCTTCAAGTGGGAATACGATTTCACCGTCGTTTACTTTGACTCTTACTTTTTCGTTACCAACGTCAGTTGTTAATTGCATCCAGCAGCCGCGTTTAGCGCACACGTCTACGATTGTGCCTGATACTGTTACTTCTTTACCTACGTAAGATTCAGGTGTCTTCATAATCTTAGACATTGGAACCGCGTCAGTGAACTTAGCACCTTTGCCAAGATTTTTTTCTGCAGCAAATGAAGTTAGGCCAATAACAGTAAATAGGATAAAAACTAAGCTTTTCATTTAATACTCCTTTTAAATTTAGAAGATGGTCGCTAATGACAGACTGTAGTTGCGTCCTAACTCAAACGTACCGCTTGGGCTGTTGTGCACGACGTACTTTCTATCAAATAGGTTGCTGATTCCAAGACCCACGTCGAATTGACCGACATCTCGAACTCGAGGTGACCAACGCATATTTAAACCGTACACATCGTATGATGGTGTGCCGTAACCAGCCAACAGATATCTTTCAGAAAGGTTTCTTTGAGCACTTACAAACTGTGCGTCAGCACCTACTTCCAGGTTGATGGATTTAAACTCATAGCCTGCTGCAACGCCGAACTTATCAGCGGGAGCTGAAACTAATGGCTCAGAGATCGTGGTTGCCGTGTACATATCCGGGCAATCAATGCAATCCATGCGGATCATGGAATACATTGTTTCAAATTCCCAGTTGCCGTAATCCATTTGGGCTTGGGCTTCGGCACCATGGCGTAAGACTTTTGAAAGGTTGCGGTATTGGTATTCACGGTGGGTGGCGTTTTTAGGGCCGGCTTTAACTCGTGCGCCGTTTTCTAAGCGGTACATCTCTGGCATGTATTCGATGTAGTCGCTGATCGTTTCATCAAAGTAGGTCACTTTAAGACGTTTTGGTTCAACGGTTTCTGGTGTTTTAAATAGAATCGAAGCTTCTTTAGAGAATGCTTGTTCTTCGTTTAATTTGGCATTGGGTACACTTGTGCAGTCTTTAGCGGGGCGATGACATTTCCACGCCACACCTGTTCCCATGTACATTTCACGCACGTTTGGTGCGCGATTAGAAACGCCGTACTTGCCAGAGATTTTTACCCACTCAGCAGGCGCGTAAGAGACACCCACCATGGTTGATAATGTGTCGTCATCTTTACTTGGTGCTTCTAAAGCAAGTTTATCTGATTCACGGTGATATTTGCTATAGCGGGCTCCTGCCATAACCACGACTTTGTCTTCGTTGATGCTTAGGCTATTTTCGGTGAATACTCCAGCGTCATAACCTTGGGATTTACCAAAGTAAGGGCTGTTGGTGCCATCGTCTTCTGAAATTCTGCTACCGATACCTTCGATTCCGTATTTTGTTTGGAATAAAAGATCTGAGTTAATCGGTAATAGCGATACGCCCGCAAGTTTTGCTCCGGTGTTTTCTAGGCGGTCATCGGTTTTACCCAAAGTTGATTTCATGCCTCGAAAGGCAGTGTGCGTGTCTTTAATGGATTCCGTTTTATTGTAGTAAGAAAGGAATTCGTATTTAAAGTTCGAATTAAGACTGTGTTCGTGGTTAAGAACTGTTTCAAAAGTAGTACTGCGGTAATCAGAGTTTGATTCACCAAAGCCCGCTGAATAAGCCGCGTTCTTTGTCTGGGAATCAGAAAACTCTGCTTTCACATCTGTTTTCACCGTTCCCGTTTTACGGACGTATTTACCAAGGAACGTATTTCTATTGGCTTTAATTTCTTCACTTTGTCTAGAGTCACCGGTTTCATTTGGTGATCCTGATTCAACTTTGTTGCTATTTCTAACAGTCACACCAAAAAGCGCTGATGATGATTTATCAAGCTTAGCTGCGGTGTGAAGCGAAGTCGCTTGGCCTTCAGTTGCCGAATCACCCGCTACTTTTACTTTTGTTGAGATCTCTTCTTTACCGATTAAGATATCTTCAGGCGTGATGGTTTTATATTGAATGGTTCCGCCGATTGCACCATTGATAGAGCTTACTGAGTCTGCGCCATTTTGTACGGCGATTTCAGAAAGCATTTCTGTTTCTACTGCAACCCCAGAAGACATACCTTGTTGGGTCGCCTCTAAGCGCTGGGCTCCGTCGACTTGTTGGATAACTCTGAAGCCATCTAAACCCCGGATGGAGATTTTTTTGTTTTGTAGTTCTGCGCCACCACTGACACTTACGCCTGGGGCTTTTTGCAGAAGTTCACTTACATCTCTTGGATTTCCTTTAGTCAAAGCGGCCTTTGGGATGACTGTTTCAGAGTTAATCGAGTTATAAGCTTTTTCTTTATCGTCTTCTTTTTCTTCTGAGACTTGGATCGTATCTAAAAGATAAGATCTTTCGCTGATGCGGCTTTCGCCGGTGGTTTCTTGGGCAAAGGTGGATTGGCTAAAGGACAATAATAAAATTAGAGATAAAGACTTAAGACTCACGGAGCCCCCATTTCAACCATGGGATATCAGCGCCAGTGGGGCTTTTTGTCCATTGAATAGCTTTTGAGAAACGGAGATGAAAATTAAATGCTTAGACGAGCTGCGCCAGTATCTATGGCGCGGATTTGCGGAACACTATTGTGGTTTTAAATTCTGCACCTAAACCATAAGAGCTAGGCCTCTTACCTTTGAATTTATACTCGGGCTAAAGAGGCTTTAAGATCTTCAATGATATCGTCTGCGGCCTCTAAGCCAATACTTAAGCGAATGGCTTTAGGATCAATGCCGCTCTCCCCTTTTTTGCTATCAGGGATTGCAGAGTGGGTCATAAAGCCTGGCACTTCAATAAGTGTCTTAGTTAAACCTAAACTCACAGCGAGAGTGATAGCGTAAGAATTTTTAGCAACGTCATCGACAAATTTCTGACAGGTTTTCATGCTGCCTTTAAGCTGAAATGAAATCATCGTGCCTGGGGCAAAATCTCCGTTGGGTGAACGCAGATATTTTCTTGCAAGCTTATATTGCGGATGGGATTTAAGCCCTGGGTAAAGCACCTTTTCAACTTTAGGATGCTTTTCTAAGAAGTTTGCGATCTTTAAAGCATTTTCTTGTTGTTGTTCAAAGCGCACCGCTTGTGTCGTAATACCGTAAACCAAAATATGCCAAGCTGAATACGGATGCATGATCGCGCCGAAATCTTTTCTTGCTACACGTAAAGAGGGTTCAAACTCTAATGGTGTCACTACTGCGCCACCCATTTCTGTTCCGAAGCCAGAAATATTTTTGGTTAAGCTTTGAATGACAAAATCAATCCCCCACTCCATCGGACGTAAAGCCCACGGGGTTGGGAATGTGTTATCAACGACTGTATAGATCTTACGATCCTTCGCTCTTTTTTTATTGGCTGTTTGAACAAGCTTCACGATTTTTTCTAAGTCAGCCACTTCTAAAATGGGATTAGAAACTGTTTCAAAATAAAGAACGCGCGTTGTGGGATTTTCTAAATGAGTTTGCAGTGCCTTAAGATCTTGAATATCGATCAACTGGTTTTGCACGCTTAAGCGCGGTAACCAATTTGTGATTAAGCTATAGGTGCAACCATACAAAGTTTTATGCGCAACTACCTGATCACCGGCTTTAAGCAAAGTCATAAGTGTTGAAGCAATAGCGCCCATACCACTTCCGAAGGCGACTGCGGCTTCACCGCCTTCCATCATGGCTATTTGGTCTTCAAGCATTTTGGTATTAGGTTCTTCAAGACGGTCGTAAATATAGATCGGAGCTTCTGTGGAAGAGCCAAAAGTACTAAATCCTTGCGCTCCCCGCTCTAATGAACCTAAGCGAAAAGTAGTGGAAGCAGTCATCGGTGGGATGAGGTGATGAGAAAATTCCCAAGAACCGGATTGAGTCTTTCCGTGAATGGCTTTGGTGCTTGGACATTTTGCTTTTGAGTTGCTTTTTTTAGTCATTACATCCCCCGCTTGGTAACTAGAGCACAAATCGAGGGGGATGCATTGCGGCAAGGCGCGGAACAGTGGGGTATAAATTTTATGAGGAACGCCGATTGATGACAGACTGTAGTTACCCTAGCTCCCAGCATGCCGATGGGCTGTTGTGCACGAGGTTCCCATAAAATAGGAAGCTTATGCCAAGACCTCCATCAAATTGACCGACAACTCGAAGTGCTATAATCACCAATCTACGGAATTTCGTTGCCGTTAATCTTATGGCGTACTGCCCAATTGGATGGAAGATTAGATTTTTCTGATGCGACCACCCTTTTTCTGTTGGGATTAGAATATTTAGGCTCTTCCGCTAAAATATCTTCAGCTAAATAAAACTCGTCAGTATTTGAAAATAGTCTTTGATAGGAACCCGTAATCTGCAGGTGATTATTGTAGATGATATTATCCTTGTTTAACGGAACTACTCTATTTTCTGTATGTTGTTCAGCTAAAACGCTCCCGTGTGAATCATTAAAAAAACTTTTACACATCAACATCAAACTTACTTTCGGACTTAATGGAATTAAAATTTCGGTTTTCGGAACACCCCAAGCTGCTGACCTTAACCAAGGATGGTCATTATGGCTTCGCATCACGACTGGATGATCAGAAGTAATCAATGGAATTTCAGTTTGATTATAACCAATAACCCAGTGCTTGCTGAGAGCAAAATTAACTAGCTTATTTATAAAACCATGGTCGGTTATCAAACTTAAATGACGGAGTATTTCTCGATATTCATGTATGTAAATATCCATCTTTTCCAAATATTTCTTCTTGTCGGGATGCTTAAATTCAATGACTCTCTTCATAATTGTCTTTGTGAAAAAATATTCCATTTGGGCAATTTTTTCGCGAAACTCTCTAGTTCGTAAATCTTGAAACACAATGAAGACGGACAAGTTGATACGGTCATTTTCAGATAGTGAATAAGTGGGAAAGCCCGACCTCGAGATAACACGAGAAGATTCAATATTCCGCAGAAGACTGGCAATTGCACGGTTGCTTCGATGATCTATTTCCGACAAATAATCTTCTACGGAGTTAATTAGTTCTAGATTGCTGTGTTTCCCACCAGACTCACCTCTTTCGTTCGGAATCGCATAGAAGTATCGCTCCTGCGCGACATCTGATACGTTAGATCCATAGACTATTTTGGATTGTTTATCGAAAACAAAAATTCCGTTACCTTTACCGAAATTCTTTAGATAAAACTGCGGCACGTAATGCTGCTTTTTCTTACCTGTCAATTGAGCCCCCTTCAGCGCAAATTGTCTGCAGTAGAACCACTTAGTTACGTATCAACTTCAACAGAAGATCTTTTGCATGTCTCATTCAGTAAGGTCTGCGCGTCTGAAGAATAATTAAGCAATTTTCTCTCGTTTTCCCACCAGTGGGAAAGCATGAAGAGACATCTTAGAGCAATAATTGCGTCGACATACCCAATCGTGGAAACCGCTACTGCTCTATCGACACGATGAGAAACCCGATTTCTGAGTGGTAAAAACTCATTTAGAGCATGATTTATATTGCTCGGAAAAAGTATGATCCTATTTGATTTGTTATCGCCAACCTGTGTTTTAATATTTTCAAATGATTTTTCGATTTCATTCGCTAAACTTTTTAAGGTAAAACCGATATGGACAACACTGTTATTCACATCTTTTTTTCCTTTCTCGATTTCCAAAATGTTATCAAGCTCATTGATATAAGATTTTATGCGGCTGTTTTTCCTTTCGCCATCTTTTCCCAACCGTTTACTAAACTCGCCCATTAAGCTCCCTAGCGGAATTTCTGGCGCCTTTTCCCTAAAAAATGATTCAAAGATTTCTACCATTAATTCTTCAACAGCAATCCCAGTTACTCTTATTGAATGAACAAATCGATTCTCTCTTATTTCTGAAGTGATCTGATTGAAATTTCTTAAAGTTTTTTTATCAGTAGATAGTGATCCCGGCATTGAATCTAGAACAGGAAAAAACATTTCCATCAAACTATCGTCAGGGCTAAATATTTTGTATTTATCGACTCTTTTGGGTCGCAAACTATTGAACGAGTTAAATATCCGCTCAACTTTTTGCAATACATCAATGTCAAAGGCGCAGAACTTAAATGTTCCGTTTTGCTCTTCTGAGATTTGCATATAAGCACCATTGCCCATATCAAAAAAATCCAATTTTGAGCTATTATCGGGAACTAACGAAAGCCGCACCTGTGTAAATGATTTTCTAAACTCGCCAGCAGCTTTTAAAAATTCATTTTTTCTCTTAGCTGTCGACTTAGGACCGCTCTGCATTAAATGATGAAAATAACTATACCTTCCGAAACGTGCACGCTCTTCTCTCGACGATTCAAAAACAAACAGTTCTGAAAAATCCTTTTTTCCGGTCTTCAATAGTGTATTGAACAGCGACAAAAGACCGATAAATCGAGTCGGTGGCCCATCAGTACCCATATCATTCGGCGATCCATATCTATTTCGAATAGAGTGCGCTACTTTTCCTGAATAGTAGAGGTAGTATCGATCGCCACTGCCCAACACGTCATTGAGTTTTTTAAGATCATCACCCTCGAACTCTACACTTAAACACCAGACTCCATACTTTTTAGGGTGCAGAATAGTCTTGATCGCCGGATCTATTTTTTTTGAGCTCATTCACCGCTGCCTTTTTAATTTTTTAAACAGTTCGGTTAATAAACAATATTTCTTTATAGACAATTTTAACTTTAACGTCCTTTGCATCTGCCTCTTTGTAATAGGATAGGAATTTGCGTGCTTTAAATAAAAGACGAAATAGCGATTAATAACTCGACTTCGATCCAAACGCCTCGAACATTTGAAGGATTGATGCAATTTAGACGCCTAAGGGTGCCTGTTTTATTTTTTAAAAATTTAGGGAAGGCTCGATTTGAACTATCGCCTACAAAACATGGTTTCTTTACTTTACTCCGCTGAGACTACACGGCCCCAATAGCAATATTAAAATCATGCTCCGAGATAGCCTCAATCCCCTCTTCCTCAAGAAGATCCTGAACCAACACTTTCGCATCAAGAAGTTGATTTACACTGTCGCTAACAAAACTACTTTTAAAAATAATCCTCTTCTTAGAATTTTCAGCACCAATCACAGCAACAGCACAGACTACACCAGTGATGAATACTCCACCTAGTTCGTCGGCTGCTGCATTTAATTCTTCAAGATGATCTTTAATTAGCTTTTTTGCTTCAGATTTAATCGCTTGCATAAGTAGAAACCTCTAGTGACGGGTTTTGGGCAAAAAAAAACCCGCATCGCTGCCGGTTTGGTATTTCTCTCAGAGACTCATTTCTGGAGAAACTTCTTTCAGAACGCATCTTGAAAGACAAATTTGGTAGTGAGAGGCGTACCTGTACCACCGACTCGGAACTTATTACTTATTGGAATAAATTAGCGCATGATCCACCAAAACAGTTGGACTTTAAAAAAATCAACCAGGACTTTGTAACTGCGCTTCGCGATGCCTTTAGTTTAGCAGAAGATAGCGCTGTGTTCCGTGCAATTACAAAATCGGAAAAAGAATCAGATGATGCCGCAAATTTAGTTAAGATTTTGCTTTGCTCTAAAATCTACATTGAACTTTTCGCCAACATCGAAGTTTTTGGAAAATATGAAGACACTTCTTTAAAATTTGTTGAAGCAATTAGAAAATTCCCAATACATACGCAGAAGATTCAGTATTTTGGCCCATCAAATTCAATCTATGACAAAGTCGAGTGATGCACCAGAATCCTTCAAAATGGCATCTGAATTCAACTCAGTGATGGAAGATCTCCAGAGCCCTTTAAAAAGATTTTTGGAGGAGCTAATGACTGGAAAATGCCCGAATAGATAGTTGATTTTTTCAAAATGAAAATATCATTGATTTAAGCATGCAGCTGACGCCGCAGATAAAAATGTCTCGCCGCGTATAAATAAAAGTTTGTATTAAGAGGCTTGCTGATTGGCAGGCCGTTTTTTATCATAAAATACTGAATTCACAGTGTTAAAAACGATCTAAGGATGGCTCGTATGTCTAATGTTCAATTCTTAAAAATTTATGACTCGATTCTCGTTGAGCTATTCAGTCGTGCGGAAGAATATGTTCACTCCGATCCAAATACTGCCCTTTTTAAAATTCGTCAGTTCGCAGAGATTCTGGCAAAATACACCGCCGCCCAAGTTGGCGTGCCCGAATGGCAACAAGACAAACAAGTTGATTTGCTGAATCTATTTAGAAATCGCGGCATCTATGGCCAGCAAGCTCTTGATTTATTTCACAGCATCAGAAAAACTGGCAACAAAGCTGCCCACACAGTACATGGTTCCAGTTCCGATGCTTTGTCACACTTAAAAATGGCACACCATCTTGCCATAATTTTTCATCGCACTTTTTCAACCGATAAAACATTTACAGCTGAATATAAAACACCACAGCCTACCGCCAAAGTTGCAGTAGATATTTTAAAAGCTGAAAAAGATCGTGCTACCGATTTAGAAAAAGAGATTAAAGCTCTACACGAAAAACTCAGAATTATTGAAGCCAATAACGAAGCTCAATCTGCCACTCAAAAAGCAGCCATTTTGTCTTTGAAGAAGGCCAGTGACGACCTTCAGCTTGATGAAAAAGAAACTCGACTACTAATCGATGAACAACTCCGTGATGCAGGCTGGGAAGTTGATACAGCCTCCCTGCGATACAGTAAAGGAACACGTCCTCAGAAAAATAAAAACATAGCCATTGCGGAATGGCCGACCGAAAACGGGAATGCCGACTATGCCCTATTCTGTGGATTGAAATTCGTAGGCGTTGTCGAAGCAAAGAAGAAAGCCAAAGACGTTAAGAGCGACCTTTCTCAGTCTGAACGATACTCGAAAGGAATTAAAACTTCTGACGAGTTTGAGCTGTTGGGCCAATGGGAAAAGTATTCAGTTCCGTTTTTATATTCTACAAATGGCAGACCTTATATCGAACAATTAAAAGAAAAAAGCGGTATTTGGTTTTTAGATGCAAGACTCAACGCAAATCTTCCTCGTCCATTAGTAGCATGGCCTTCCCCGGAAGGTTTGTTGTCACTTAGTCAAAAAGATGAAAGTAAGGCCATTCAAAAACTAAAGGATGAATCAACTGATTATCTGCCTCTTCGTGACTATCAAAAAAACGCGATCACTAAAGTTGAAGATACGATAGCAAAAGGCAAACGTGAAATCCTGGTCGCCATGGCAACGGGCACTGGAAAGACGAGAACTTGTATTGGACTTACCTATCGTCTAATAAAATCCGAACGTTTTAATAGAATTTTATTTCTAGTGGATCGTACCTCACTTGGTGGACAAGCAGAAGACAGCTTTAAGGAAATGAAGATTGAAAATAACAAAACCTTCAGTGACATCTACGACATAAAAGGTCTTGATGAAATTAAGCCGGACACAGCAACTAAAGTTCACTTCGCCACTGTACAAGCATTGATTAAACGTATTTTGTACCCATCTGTCGAAGAGCCAATGATCCCTATTGATCAATACGACTGCATCGTCATCGACGAATGTCACAGAGGTTACACTTTAGACAAACAACTTAGCGGCGAAGAATTTCAATACCGCAATGAGGAAGACTATATTTCGAAGTATCGTCGAGTGGTTGAGTATTTTGATGCAGTAAAAATCGGTTTAACTGCTACCCCCGCACTTCATACAACAGAAATTTTTGGTAAGCCTGTCTTTACCTATAGCTATCGTGAAGCTGTAATTGATGGCTACTTGGTTGATCACCAAGAGCCATACAAAATCAAAACGAAACTCAGCGAAGAAGGTATGAAGTGGAAAAAGAACGAAGACATTAAAGTCTATGATCCCACCACCTCTAAAATTCAACTTGAGCAAACCCCAGACGAGCTGGCTTTAGAAGTTGAAGACTTTAATACGAATGTCATAACTGAAAATTTTAATAAAACAGTCTGCGAAGAACTCGTGAACCATATCGAGTGGGATTCTAATGAAAAGACTTTGATTTTTTGCGCTAGAGATGACCATGCGGATATGGTTGTAAGACTTTTAAACGATGCCTTTAAAGCCAAATATGGTGACATTGATCGCAATGCAATTACAAAAATAACTGCAAGCGTAGATAAGCCTCTTGAAAAAATAAGATTGTTTAAAAATGAAAATTTTCCTTCCATTGTGACAACTGTAGATCTTCTGACTACCGGTATTGACGTCCCTGAAATTTGTAATATCGTTTTCTTACGCCAAGTGAAAAGCCGTATCTTGTATGATCAAATGATAGGCCGCGCGACAAGGCTTTGTGAAAAAATCCAAAAAGACTTCTTTAAAATTTATGATGCAGTTGGCTTATATGATGCCTTACAACCATATTCGGCTATGAAGCCCGTAACTCCAAATCCAAGCATCACGTTAGAAGAACTAGCTAAGGAACTTAAAAATAATAAAAAGTCCGAGGTTAAAGATCACATCATCGAGCAGATCGTAGCAAAACTTAATGCTCGCAAACGTCGAATCAAGGGCGAAGCGGAAGCTGAGTTTAGACAACTTACTGGTGGCCTTGATCCCGAAGAATATGTCGAAAAAATGAAAACTCGAAGCCTCACCCAACAGGATTGGGACTTGCGTTTTGAACAGCTGGCAAAGTGGCTTGATAAACTTCAGCAAGACAAAAAGAAAATGATTATTTCAGAACACGATGATCAACTTATCGGTGTTGAGCAAGGATTTGGTGAAACCGGAAGACCAGAAGATTACATTGAAGGTTTTAGCAAATTCATCAAAGATAACGTCAACAAAGTTCAAGCTTTGATTATTATTGCTACTCGTCCACGAGATTTAACAAAAGCTGAGCTGCGAGAATTAAAGCTAATCTTGGATAATCAAGGATATAAAGAAGCAACTTTGGAAAAAGCCTACAAAGAAAAGCTAAAATCTACTCGTGAAATTGCGGCAAGTCTTATCGGATTTGTTCGTCGCGAAGCAATTGGCGACGCATTAATCCCATTTCAAGAGCGACTTGATAAAGCTATTGTGGTAATTAAATCCACGCACAACTTTACACCTGTGCAAATTAAATGGATTGATCGAATCAAACAACAATTAGAAAAAGAATATGTGGTTGACTTGGAATCCCTAGATAAAGGTGCCTTCAAAATTGATGGTGGCCTTGCTAGAGCAAACAAAATTTTTGATGGAAAAATCGAAGATATACTACATGAAATTAATGAGCTCATCTGGCAGCAGACAGTTTAAGGAAAATTATGGCTAATACGAATCATATTGTACAAAAACTTTGGAACCTATGCGACATCCTTCGTGATGGCGGTGTCGATTACATGGGGTATGTGAATGAACTGACTTTCATTTTGTTTCCCAAAATGCTTGAGGAAAAAGGTCTTGATAAAAAGTGGCTTCCTGATGGCTACAGATGGAAAGATTTAACTGAAAAAAACGGAGTTGATCAATTCAATTTTTACAGAAAGATGTTACTTGAACTTGGCACAAGCGATAACAAACTGAAAAAACACCCACGAGTTTTAGAAATTTACACAAATGCCAATACTTCACTTAAACAACCAAAACATTTGTCGTTGATTATTTCCGAAATTAACAAAATCGACTGGTACTCGCATGACAAAGACGATCTTGGGGATATGTACGAGGGATTACTTGAAAAAGTAGGCTCTGAAAAGAAAAGCGGCGCTGGCCAGTACTTCACTCCGCGCGTCCTCATCGAATCTATCGTTGATATTCTTCAACCTCAAGCAGGTGAAGAAATTCAAGATCCTGCGGCTGGCACTTGCGGCTTTCTAATCTACGCTGATAAATACATTAAAAAACATACGGACAATTTAGGCAAACTTTCAGAAGCGAAAGCCGAATTTCAAATTAAAGAAGCATTTTATGGAATTGAATTAGTTGAAGTTACGCATAGGCTGGCGCTAATGAATTTGATGTTACACGATATGGAGTCGAACCTTATTCAAGGTAGCGCATTGAGTGATGCTGGTGCTAATCTTAAACCAGCAGATTTAATCATCGCAAATCCTCCGTTTGGAACGGCTAAAGGCGATGGAGGCTCAACAAGATCTGACTTAACGTTTGAAACCTCAAATAAGCAGTTAAGTTTTCTACAACATATTTATCGAAGCCTGAAACCTGGAGGTCGCGCAGGTATTGTTCTACCCGATAACGTGCTTTTTGAAGCTGGTGTTGGCGCAAAAATTCGTCAAGATTTAATGGAAAAGTGCAATTTACACACGATCTTAAGACTTCCGACAGGCATCTTTTATGCGCAAGGTGTAAAGACCAATGTTTTATTTTTCAATAAAGGCAAAAAAGAAACTGGCAATACGAAGGAAACGTGGGTTTACGATCTTCGTGCCAATATGCCTTCGTTTGGAAAAACAAGCCCATTAAGGCGTGAACACTTTTCTGAATTTGAAAAAGCATACGGTAAAAATCCCGATGGCACTTCAAAAAGAAAAGATCAAGGTGAAGAAGGTAGATTTAGATGCTTTAACATAGCTGAAATCAAAAAGCGCGAATACAATTTAGATATTTCATGGCTAAGAGATGAGTCAGTCACTCATGCTGACGAGCTGCCAGAGCCTGATGTAATTGCTGGAGAAATTTTAGCTTCATTGAAAAATGCGTCAGAGTCATTTGCGAAAATAATATCTAACATGGAGAGATAGCAGATGTTGGAATCAGTAAATACGACAACTTTATCTAATCTATCAGATTTCGGCGCGCTTTTTTGCGATGGTGATTGGATTGAATCTAAGGATCAAGATCCAGATGGAGATGTACGCCTAATACAATTGGCTGATATTGGGGACGGTTACTTCATTAATAAATCGAATAGATATATGACAAGGAAGAAGGCCAAAGAGCTGCGATGCACTTTTCTAAAAAAAGGAGATGTACTCATCGCCCGAATGCCTGACCCCTTAGGAAGAGCCTGTATTTTTCCGCTCTCTGAAGAAAATAAATATGTTACGGTTGTTGATATCGCAATATTTCGCCCTAACAATACGGAAATAGATTCAAATTTTCTAATGAGCATTGTCAATTCTCCACAGATAAGACAGCAAATTTCGATGCTCCAATCAGGAACTACAAGAAAGAGAATATCTCGCGGAAATTTAGGCGAGTTATCTATCCCGTTGCCGCAACTTGACGAACAAAGAAATGCTGTTAACAAAATCAATACTCTTTTTTCTGAAATCGATAAAGGAACTCAAGAAATCGAATCGGCAAAACAAAAGTTAGATTTATACCGCCAGTCGATTTTAAATGCCTCCGCTTTTGGAGAGGTGACCACTTTAGAAGAGATATTAGATGATGATCGCGGAATATTCGATGGTCCATTTGGATCAAATTTAAAATCTTCCGACTATACCCCTTCTGGCGTTCGAGTTATTAGACTCGAGAATATTGGAACTTTATATTTTAAAGATGAAGCTACATATATTTCAGATAAAAAGTATGAATCTCTAAAGAAGCATACGGTTTTTTCAGGCGACATCGTGTTTTCATCTTTTGTTGCAGAGAAAGTAAGAGCATGCTTCATTCCAGAGGCTATCCAATTTGCAGTTAATAAAGCTGACTGCTTTTGCTTAAGACCAAATCAAAATTTGATAAATCCTGAATTTCTATTATATCAAATTTGCTCTCCTTCTTTTTATCAAAATTTAATATCAGAAGTTAAAGGGGTCACTCGTCCAAGAGTGAATACGAAGATACTGCGAAAAATGCCATTATATCTGCCAGACCTGAAAAAACAGGGGGAGATAATTCGTGTGATCAAGGAATCTCTTTCAGCCACCACAAAAGTTGAAAATGAAATTGCAAGATCCGAACAAAAAATAGTCCAACTCAAACAAGCCATTCTCAAAAAAGCATTTGAGGGTAATCTGTGAGCGAGTTTATTAGCTGGGCTACTATTGTGGGTGGTTTTTCGGGTCTTCTGTCATTCATTTATGTGGTTTACGAGAAAATCACAAATGGCCCAAAAATCGTCTCTGATGTAACCTCTGCTAAAGTGTACGAAATAGCGCCTTCAGAGTCAGATCAACGATATCGCTATGACTTCTATCTCGAAGTAGATATCGGCAACATCGGGACTAAACTTACTTCACTAATAAAACCAAAGTTAGCGCTCGAGGAAATAGAGACTGAGTTTTTCCTACGATTTCCAGGAGACGACCCGTTATCATACGGCAAGCCATCCGTAGCTCTAGATCCTGGATATGCAAATACATATTCTTTCAACTGTATGTATTACTGTGAAAGCAAAATAGAATTAGCTTCTTTGCAAGGTATCTTCGAAGTTAAACAAATAAAAGGGAAAAGTATTCAGCACACAGTATGTTTTAAAAATATAAACCGGAGCTAACAGTATGCTTAAGGCTGTGTGTATCGACTCAATTGTTCTGGTTTTCTGAAGAATTTTTAAGAGGAAATATGAGAATTTTAAAGATTGATATTAAACATTTCAGAGCCATCAAAGATTGTTCAATACTTCCTAAGAAATATAATGTATTCCTCGGAACAAACAACATTGGCAAAACAACAATTGTCGAAGCAATCAACCTTCTACTCAACCCAGAGTTTTCTTACGGATCAAATGTAATTGACGAAAACGACTTTCACAATCGCTCCTACTTTAAAAGAAAAATCACTACCCCAGAAGGTCAAGAGATTGAAATTCCAGGGAATCGAATAGAAATTGAGGCAGTTCTTGGCCCAATAACTGAAGAAGAAGATATTTTAAAGTTTGATGGTCATATTCTACCATGGAATACAAAAAGCAATCAATTGATCGAAAGTTCAGATGATGATCCATACACAGCCGATGTAATCAAATCAATCAGAGTAAAGTTTGAGGCCTTATATTCATATGAAGACGATGAGTTTGTCTGGAAAACCTTTTTCAAGGATAAAGAAGATACCCTTTGGAATTTTCCTGAGGAACCAAACTCAAGAGTAACAAAAGAGCAGAAATTAAGAATAGGATTTTTAATCTATAGAGATGTCCGGGGTGCTCAATTTCCGCTTACTTTGAAAACATCAAGCCTTCTTTCTAGAGTTCTTCAGAGCCAAGATGCCCTACCAACAAATTTCGAAGAAGTTTTTGAAAATTCAAAAGACCTATGCCAGCCATTTCAAAGCAATGATAATTTTTCAAGGGTCATTAACGAAATTGCGAATGAATTTGAACGTTTTTTGCCTTATCCAAAATCCTTTAAAAAACAATTAACGTTTGAACTTACTGACCGAACAAGGCAACTCATAAAAAATAATGCCTTCCTTTATGTAAGTGGTGAGAATCCACTACCGATTCATAAATTTGGAGCAGGAACGCGATGCCTAAGCTATCTCGGCCTGCTTACTTATATTATGAGGAAGCGAGGCAGAGGAATTTTGTGTTTAGAAGAACCTGAATCCTACTTATTTCCTCATGCACAAAGAAGAATTGTTAAAGATGCGAAGGAACTAGCTACACAATTATTTGTGACAACACATTCACCCTATGTTCTAGAACAGTTTGAGCCATCCGAAATATGTCGAATTAATGACTCTGGCAACGGCGTACTTAAATCGACCTTCATTGATGATAGTAAAATTTCAATAAAATCTTATGAACGAAATCTTCGTAAACAATTATCAGAAGCGTTTTTGAGTAATCTGGTTATTGTTGCGGAAGAAGAATCTGTCGTTCGATGGATTAGAAATATATCTGATGCTTTTTCGGGAAAAAGTATCGACGGTCTAGAAATTACATCTCTTGATTATCTTGGAGTAACAGTTGTTAGTGCTGAGGGAATAAACAGCGTTACTCCCCTAGCCGAAATTATTGCATCAGCAACAATTCCTGTATTTATTTATGTCGATAAAACGACAGAGTCTAATCCTGTTCAGACTGATTGGATTGATAAAGGAAAGTCAGCAATTATTGCCGAATACACTACATTAGAAGAACTATTGTACGCAGAAGTCCCACGAGAAACTCTCAAGACAATTTGCACACAGGCCGAGTTTGTAAAGAATAATAGATTAACAGATGCTGACTTTAATCTTGATGAAATTGCTTTAAAGAAGAAAGTGATCGATTTTTTAACCTCTAACAAGGGAAGCATTCCATTTCATGAATGGATGGTCGGGAAACTATCAGCCAATGATGTTCCTAAGACTTTTAAAGAGGTATTTAAGAGCTGCTATCAAATACTAGGACTCATGCCTTCAGAAGAAGAATCTGAATTAGAAGCTGTGATGCCAGAAGATGAGCTATAGTCCAACACCTGAACAATTGGAAATAATAAATTCGACAGACAGTCGTTATATTTCTGCCGGCCCAGGGACAGGAAAAACGACTACCGCGTTGTATCTTGCGGGGCAAGAGGTACTAAAACTTAAGCCAGGGCAAAAAATTCTTTTCCTTTCATACTCAAATGCTGCTGTTCAAAGGATGGCTGAAAGTGCGGGCCTTCAGCTAAACTCTTCAACTAAGACAAAAATTGATTTTAATACTTTTCATTCATTGTCGTGGAAAATTATTTTTACCTACGGACGCTATATTGGCCTTCCTAAAAAAATTTCTGTTTTAGATAATATAGACTCATCCCTAACTGGCTTTCTAGTCGCAAGAAATGAAAATGAGTCAGACAAAGAATATTACCATCGAGTTGCGCGATCTACTGGCAAAATTCATTTTGATATTATGCTAGAGTTAGCCTCTAGGATTTTAAAATCATCTGAAACAATCCGAGGATTTTATGAGTTAAAATTTCCTCTAATCATTGTTGATGAGTTCCAAGATACAAGTTCCGAACAATATGATTTTCTTAAATCATTAGGGGGCAAATCGAGAATTCTTCTTTTTGGAGACCAAAACCAAGTTATTTATGACACTGAATATTCTACTGTAGTGAGCAGAAAGGTTGATTTTCTTCGCTGGAAAAATGTTCAGAAAGAAAACAGTTTCGGTGTGAATCACCGATGTCCTAACTTTGAAATCATTCAGTTTGCGAATAACGTTTTGAATGGCATAAAAAACGAATCAGAAAAAAATGGACTACAAGTATTTCCATATTACTATAATCAGCTTAGATCAAACATAGCTAGTATATATCTTCAGGTCCAAAAAGCTCCCGAGCTTACAGGTAAAAGTATTGGGATACTAACTCCAAGCCAAGGTCTCGCTCAGGACATTTGCAATGCTTTAAAGAATCCACCGGATGGAAGTGCTTTTCCTGTAAAAATTTATCCGCACTTTAATCTTAGAGAAGAAAACAAAGAGTCAATACGTTCTCTCTTTATGTCTTTTATCCAACTCAAGCTGGATAAGAATGAGAACAATGCCATTCAGACCGCAAGGAGTTTGGTAATTTTATTGGCCACATGGGGAAGATCTAAAATTTCGGAAACGAAAGTACAAGAAGCGTTAAAAAAAATAAACATACAAGAGAAAAAAGTCAAAAAAGCAGACTCCCTTCAATCTATCGCTGATAGCTTAAGGCTTGAGTCAATTGAGGATGACTATAGAATCTTCATAGAAAAGATAGTTGCCTCTGAATTTCTTAAAGGTATTAAAGATGGTATTAGCGCGTCGTCACTTAATTTTTTAAATGCTGAAATGAGAATTTCTTATAAAGCCACTACTCCGTACAACAATTATCTTGAGCTAAGAAAGCCCGTAGGACTTTATGGATCAAGTGCAGGAAAAGCAAAAATTGAAGTTGTCAGTATGTGGAGATCAAAAGGTAGAGAATTTGACATCGCCGTAATGGTTGTTGACCCTTTTGCACTTTCACAAAGCAACACAGAAGCCATGATCCGCAGACTTTATTATGTGGCCGCTACGAGAGCTAAAGAACATCTAATTGTTCTTTCTTGTTCTCGAAAAGGAAAAAAAGATTTTATATTAAACTGAGCACGCGCCCAGTAAGAGTTTGAGTATTTGGAATATTACTTTCAAAGTAGATGTCCGTTAGTTCATTTCCAAAAAAGTATTTAAGGTTTTCAAAAAATATCTCCTACTTCACGTCCGCAAGATCCCGTAGCAGCAACCAGGCCTAGTTATCGGGCCTAGTTCCTTTGCCATTTCAAAGCACGAAAATGACGAAGCCAGTGCAATGGCTACTTTTTTTAACTTGGTAGACTGACTTGAATTGCCGACGTTCGGCTAATAATTGCGTTACCCTAGCCAGCATGCCTACACAACCCCAATAGCAATATTAAAATCATGCTCCGAGATAGCCTCAATCCCCTCTTCCTCAAGAAGATCCTGAACCAACACTTGCGCATCAAGAAGCTGATTTACACTGTCGCTAACAAAGCTAGTTTTAAAAATAATCTTCTTCTTAGAATTCTCAGCACCAATCACAGCAACGGCACCGTCAACACCAGTGATGAAAACTCCACCAAGTTCGTCAGCTGTTGCATTTAATTCTTCAAGATGATCTTTGATTAGCTTTTTTGCTTCAGATTTAATCGCTTGCATAAGTAGAAACCTCTAGTGACGGGTTTTAGGCAAAAAAAAACCCGCATCGCTGCAGGTTTGGTATTTCTCTCAGAGGCTCATTTCTGGAGAAACTTCTTTCAGAACGCATCTTGAAAGACATTATCTACTTCGGCGGAGCCGAAGTGTAGACAAGAATTTTTTAATCCCGCTACGCGGGCTTAAAAAATTTGGTAGTGAGAGGCGGACTTGAACCGCCGACCTACGGATTATGATTCCGTTGCTCTAACCAGCTGAGCTACCCCACCACACGTAACGCAAACATTGCATAGAAATTTAACAAAGCTTGCGTAGGTGAAGGTTTTATTTGCGGACGCGCATGAAGTCAATACTGGGGAACAATTTAACGCGCTTTTTTTAATTTTTCCCTGTGTCACTCGCCTTTGGTCTTGACCCACCCCCCACTTCCCTAATGCAATAACAGATAAGTTAAGAAAAACCACGGAGGGGGATCTTATGAAAAAAATGCTGATGGCGTTAGCCATCCCAGGGCTCTTAATCGGTTGTTCTAAGGACGATAAACCCGCTAATCCTAGCAAAAACTCGTTTTTCGGGATGTTTCTTGGTCAAAGTGCGCATCAAATCACGGTTTTAAATGCCGATGACCAGCCGATAGCTAACGCTGAAATTTTAATCGGCGACGCTTTAAATGCTCCTTTTTCAGGCAATTTTATTACTACTGACGCCAATGGAAATGCTAATGTCCCGACAGAGTGGACCTCCGCTGAAGCTTTAACTATCGATGCAAAAGGCTATGTGCGCGCGACTTACCTTGCGCAGGAACCAGGCGCAGTAACGATCAAACTTCGTAAGAGTGTTAATAAAACGCAGTATGAAGTAAAAGGCCCTACTACCGGTCTACCGATCCAAGATAAAGACGGTTGGGTTGATTTTGGCTTAGTGATGCCAGCGTTTTCTAAGGCCGACATCTTATCATTCAACTTAGATAACGTAATCAGCGCACAAAACGATCAAATCGAAGCGATGGGACAAAAAATCGATGTTCCAGCCAACATCTCGCTTCCTTCGCAACGTGAAAAATACGCTTTATTTACGATCACTTTAGATAAACCAAACTACCGCATTTACTTTGGACAAGACGGTGTCAACCGCGTGTTTGCTGCTAAAGGCCGTTTCCCGTTTAAATCAACGGTGGATGCTCTTCGTAATGGCGCTGACTTCTTTGATCTAATCAATGATTTCAAACTGACTGGCGGAGCCATCCGTGACGTAGACGTTAAATCAGCTTCAACTAACCTAACTATGCCTACTGGCGAGTTATCATTTAAAGATCCAAAATACGTGCAAGCACCACAAGTGCGTGGTGATGAAGCGTTTATGGCTTTGGGTGTCGCAAACCAACAAGGTTTCTTAATCCCAACAGACGTAAAAAGAGTTGAGCCTGGTCAAAAAATGGCGATCAACACTTTACCGGGTGCTGAAAACTTCGCTTTGGGTATCGTGCAAAGACCAAAAGAAAAAGGCGATCGTATGAGTGCAACGTTAATTCCGTTCACTGGAACAGTCGCACCAAAAATGCTTCCGCTTGTAGCTGACCCAGTGATCCAAGGCGACGAATTGCTTTTGCCTAAATTTAACTCAGTTGAAGGTGTAAATCCGATTGCGACTTATACTCTTTTAACTAAAGAAGAAGACGTAAAACAGGGTTCAGCAACCGTGAAAATCCAAACGCCGCAATGGGAAATCTATGCGACGACTTGGGTAGAGCGCGTGAAACTTCCAGAATTCCCGACGGCTCTAGCGATTCCAGGAACGAAGCGTTGGAATGTGAACTTTATTGGCTCACAAACTGCTTCCCAAGTGCCTGCAGGTCCGGCTATCATCGACGCTGCAACACATGTCACACACAGCTCAATTTCTTTCTAAAAAAGTTTTCTTAGTACTTGTGATTCTCACAGGCTGCACCCTTTTTGGCTGCAGCCTGTTTGATAAAAAGCCTTCTGCCCACGCGCGCATGGCGCAAATCAATAAGCAAAAAGTCTTCTTCGCAAACTACGATGCTGTGTGGAGGGCTGCCCACGCTGTTCTTAAATATCCTATCGCTCAAGAAAACCAAGACACCGGTGTGATTGAAACAGAATACATTAAAGGTATTGATGGGTGGCTGCCACCTAATGAACAGCGCCCACCTTCTAGTGGCATCAGATACCGTTTGATGCTGACTTTTGCCCAAGGTAAAGCTGAAGGCAGAGAATCCGTGCGTGTCACCATTGATAAGAAAATGGAAATCTTAAGAGATTTTTTCTCGGAACCAGAACCCATTGAGTCTGATGGTTTAGAAGAAAAGATTATCTTTTATCGTATTGAGCGTGAGCTTATCATTAACGAAGCTTTAAAACGCGCCAACTAAAGAATTCCCCATTACGTATTGGTTTCAGGTGGCGATCTTCCGTACTTTTTCCCAATTCCAATATATAGCTTTATAGACCTTAAAACTGGACCTTCTTGTGCCTTTAATTAATTTGTTTATTTAAGTTATTTCAAGTATTTACCACTTGATCGACATTAATTTACTATCGATTAATATTAAATTAATATCAATCAACAGTAATTTAATATTAATCGATATCGTTTTAATACCGATACTGATACTATGGAATAGAGGAGTTTCATATGATGTTAGATAAGTTATTTGGAAATCAAACCGCTACCTCTGCACTGCTCTTTTTAACTCGCTACGAGGAAGCTGCTGTCAGTGATATGGCGAAAACTTTTGGTGTATCAAAAACTCAACTATATCAACAACTCGTGAAACTTGAGGATGCGGGAATTCTTGCAAGTAGAGAAATGGGAAACCTGCGCATTTATTTTTTCAATCCCCGATGCTCAATAAAAAATGAACTCCGCGCCCTTCTTGAAAAATACATCGAAACAAACATGTCCAAAGAACAAAATCCAGATTTCTATCTTGTTCGCAAAAGACCGCGCAGTCGCGGGAAAAAACTAGGAGGAGCCTATGAGCGTTCAAGAAGAGATTAATGAAAATACATCTATCTCAAAATTAGCTGTTATCGTATCTCAACATCTTAAAGCTAATGGAATTATTTCGGTCCTATCTGGTGGCTCAGTAGTAACTATTTATACTGACAAAAATTTTTATGAATCAAATGATTTGGATTTTATCAGTCCAGCAAATCACCAAAAAATTCTTGAAGTCATGGCACAGATTGGTTTCGTGAAGGCAAAATCAACTCATAAACATCTTACCCATCCAAATACAAAAATAGTCGTGGAGTTTCCAACTGGCCCCGTCAATTTAGGCGGCGCTCCGATTCGCTACGAACACTTCGACGAACATGAAATTGACGGCGGAAAAATTCGTATATTAAGTCCAACTCAGTCAGTTATGGATCGACTGCTGCACTATATTTCCACGAAGGATGCTCAAGGACTTGATCAGGCCCGTGAAATTTGCGAACGACAAATGGTGAACCTGTCAGCCATCGAAAAATGGTCTATCAAAGAAGCAATGGCAAGCCCCGAACAACATGAACGCATTATGAAAACTTGCAAAGAAGCGATTGCGAAATATAATAAATCACAAAAGACAAATAACTAGTTTCAGGATAGCATTTTCTTATGAACAAAAATTTTAAAGTTTTATTGATCGTTGCAAGTGTCATGATGGTCCACCTTTTCACATCACAGGCAACTGCTAAAAGAAAAACTCCACCGAAAGCCTATAGCTTTATCGCTGAAGGCGGCAAAGCTTCCCAAGGTGAATGCGATGGGGAACGTAAAATCCCGCGTCTAAAAAAACTTTCTGAATTTTCTAAAGCCCCATCTTACATGGGTTCCGAACTGCAAGATCCAGAGATCAAAGGAAAACCAGGCGATGAGATGTGGAAGCACTTCTTTAGAGCCAAGCCTTCTTGCAATGCTGCTTTAGCAAAAACCCCTTCAGCGATTCAAGATCCAGCAAAAACTGCGACGAAGCCAGAACTTCCGCCGGATGAAGATGGTTCAGATGATGAAGAAGAGTCTACAACACCTGAAAATGGTGAGACTGAAAACGGACAAACTGAACAACAACTATAATTTAGAAAAAGCCGCTTAAATCAGCGGCTTTTTTTTCGCGCAAAGTTTAGAAGGGTTCTACCTATGAGTTCTAATATTTATACTTTACTGCCAAGATTTCACGATACCGATGCTTTAGGGCATATCAATAATGCCGCCTACGCAACTTGGTTTGAAGAAGCGAGAAGGTTTATCTTTAGATTCTTTGTTCCTGATTTAGATCCCAAAAAGTGGAACTTAATTATCGCGCGCACTGAGTTTGATTTTTTAGCGCAAGGTTATTACCAAAAGGAAGTCACGGTTACGACGAACATTGAAAAAGTTGGCAATTCATCTTTTGTGATCGTTCAAGAGGCTATTCAAGATAAAGTTGTTATCGGTAGAGGCAAGGCTTTTATGGTGCACTTTGACTATAAAACAAATAAGTCAGTGCCGATTCCTGAATCCATCAAAGAAGAACTGCAAAAGCTGATTAAGTAGTTCGGTTGGTACACTCTATGACTTCAACCGCATCGCCCGGGAAATACTTAAAATGCGGATGATCCATGAACATCTTAGCGGCTTCCTCATGGGAAGCCGCCTTCACCACCAGGAACTTTCCCATCTGACTTGGGATATCGTGAACGCCATTAATGTCGGTTCTTTTAGTTAACTCACCAAGGGCGCTGCCTTCATAAACGATCTGGCTTTGATACTTTAAAGCCCATGCTTCAAGGGCGGCAGCCCCCGTTTGCATGGAATCTTTTTGAGCCTGGGAATCTAACTTCATCCAAGCTTGATGATTTTTGCTATTTTCAGCGCAAGTGAAGATGGCTAGGAAGGTCTTCATGATTGGCTCTTAAAGCTCAATCTTTTCTTTTTTAACGTAGTCTTTCCACATACCAACTAAGGCTGCTGACTTAGTAGAATCCCCACCAAGCTTCACCCCAGTTAGTTTTTCTAAACCCGCAACTGCTGGCATATGAAGGCGTTGGTCTTTATCAGATAGAAGACCGGCGAAGATCTTAGCCTCATGGTTTAAAGGTTTTTTCGCCAAAGTCTCTACGATCTGATGACGGATCCAAAGACTGTGATCACCTTTAAAATTGTACTTTTGATTTAACTCATCCCATAAAAGATCACGAACAGCTGGCGTTGTGCTTTTAGCTAAAGCCTCCACCGCTGCTGAACGAACCACCAAGGCTTTATCTTTTAATAAGCTTTGCGCCAGCTTTTCACCCTGGCTTGGGTTTACTTCAGTTAAGGCAACAAGAGCTGCGTTACGCATGTACCACTGATTATGTTTCCCAGCTTTTAATAGATCCGGAGTCGAACGATCCCCATGAACTTCAGCTGCCGCCATTAAAGCGCGCCATCTTACACTCATCGGTTGCGATTCATTAAAGGCAACAGAGATAAAGTTCTGATAAAACTTCTCACCACCATTAGAAAGAACCATGCGACGGTTTTCCGTTGGTAATTTCAACACCTCAAGCGCGGAACTTAAAGTACTAGATGAAGGTTTAGCTGGGGCAGCTAACACGTTCACACTAACACTTGAAGTAAGACCCATAACTACGACTGCTGAAACGAACAACGAATTCTTCATGGATTAACTCTTTTTAGCTACGAAGTTTTCAAACTCATTCATTAGTTTTTCAGATTCATCAGCCGACTCTTTAGGTTTTTCAGAACCCTCACCGGCTTTTGCGGCAGCACTGTCTAAGGCATCTTTTTTCTGCCCCTCAACCGCAGCTGCGAATTCTTTCATCAGTTCATCATCAATCAATTCGCTGCCAGCATCAGTAGCTGGTGCTGGTTCACTTGCTGATTCAATAACGGGTTCCATTGCCACTTCAGCTTCAGTGATCGCAGCCGGAGCTTCCGGAGCAGGTTCGGCTGCCACAGGTTCTGGAGCTGGTTCAACCGCAGCAGGTGCTGCCGCCGGCGCTGCTTCTTCAACTGGAGCCACGTAACTTGCGCCCAAACCTTTTTGCAAACCTTCAAGCTGCTTACGCAGTTCTTCATTTTCTTCGCGGAATCTTGAAAGGTCGGCGATATCTTCAGAAATGATTTCGTATTCAGATAAACGCGCTTCAAGGTCTTTCACTTTTGCCGCAAGCTCGGCACTTTGACCCGCATCAGCACTTCCCGCGGCAGCTGCTGCCGCCGTCGTCGATTGTGCTGCAAGCATCGCTTCTTGCGCTCTACCTTGAGCGTCTTTAAGTTGAGCTTGTAAAGCTTCGATTCTTTTTTGGCTATCCGCTAAAGAGATCTTCATTTGCTCTACTTCAACCCCAGCCTCACCGGAAAGTGACGAAGCACTTTCCGTCGGAGTATCAAGGCCTAAATCCACGTCCATTCCCAAATCATCTGCTGGGCGTGATTTAACAGCCGTGCCTGAAGATTGGTTATCTAAGATTTTCTGCAAAGTTTTTTCTAATTGCGCGGTATCTAAATTACTTCCCGCTTCAGAAGAGTGACTGGCGTCGCCTTTTTTACCAAAGAAGCTGCGGTAGGCTAAAACCAAGGAAAGAAAAATCACCAAACCCACAAGGCTTTCGATGATCACGGTATTGTGCTGACTCCAGAAGGAGAGGAATTTTTCAATTGTCACAATTCAAATTGTCCTCTATCCCAAAGGCTCCGTCAACGCTGGACCTTTGGTTGGTCCCAGTGATAAAGTCGCTGCCAAGAAGTTTCTTTAAGAGGTGCTGTGATGTCCGAACGAACGTATGACTTAATCATCAAAAATGGAACTTGTTTGCTTCCCCATCCGACAGAAGCGCGCCTTATTCAAGCAAAGGCCGATATAGCAATTTCTGGTGGCCGCATTGAGATGATCGCGGATTCAATTTCAGAGAAAGCTTTAAAAACCATCGATGCTAAAGGCCTTCATGTCTTTCCCGGGGTCATCGATAGCCAAGTTCACTTTCGCGAACCAGGGCTAGAACATAAAGAGGACCTTGAAACTGGCACCAGAGCCGCCGTACTTGGTGGCGTCACCACGGTCTTTGAAATGCCGAACACCAACCCTTCAACGACGACCAAAGAAGCTTTTGAAGATAAATTAAATCGCGCTAAAAACCGTTGCCACAGTAACTATGCTTTTTTTATGGGTGGCGCCCATGACAATGTCGATAAGATTGCGGAGCTTGAACTCCTCCCCCACTGTTCTGGGGTAAAAATTTTTATGGGCTCTTCAACCGGCACTTTGTTAGTTGAAGATGACGACACTTTAGAAAAAATCTTAATGCAAGGTCATCGTCGCGTGATTTTTCACTCTGAAGATGAAATGCGCTTGCGCGAGCGCAAACATATCGCGACAGAAAAAGCCGATCCACATTTTCACCATGTTTGGCGTGATACAGAAACAGCTGTGAACTCTACCCGTCGTTTGTTGCGATTAGCGCGTAAGACTGGAAGAAAGATCCATGTCTTGCATGTTTCAACTGGTGATGAAATGGACATGCTTAAAGACGCTAAAGACATCGCGACCGTCGAGGTGCTTCCGCAGCACTTAACTTTGTTTGCGCCAGATTGTTATGACAAACTTGGCACCTATGCTCAGCAAAATCCGCCAATCCGTGAAAAGCATCATATGGATCGCATATGGCAAGCAGTGCTTGATGGCACGGTGGATGTGATTGGTTCAGATCATGCTCCGCATACTAAAGAAGAAAAAAACAAACCTTATCCTTCAAGTCCTTCCGGCGTACCGGGCGTGCAAACACTAGTGCCGATCATGCTAAATCACGTCAATAACGGGAAATTGCCACTAGAGCGTTTTGTTGAAATGGTGACGATGAACACGGCGCGAGTTTTTGGTATCAAGAATAAAGGTGCCCTTCGCCAAGGTTTTGACGCCGATGTCACGATCGTTGATATGAAAAAACAAAAAACTATCACGAATGATTGGATCGCTAGCCGCTGCGGATGGACTCCGTTTGATGGTATGCAAGTGACAGGCTGGCCAACACACACGATCGTTGGTGGAAAAGTTGTGATGGAAAATGATCAAGTGGTTATGCCTAGCCAAGGAAAGCCCGTTGATTTCATGGATACGAACTAATGAAAATTAAAGAAGCAAATCCTAAAGCCCAGGCCGCAAGTTTATTCTTTGCGGGCCTTTTACCAGTCATCGCCTTCACGGTGATTGAAGAATATTACGGGATCATGGCGGGTTTAATCGCCGGGATGATCTTTGGTGCTGGTGAAATCATTTACGAACTTATCAAATACAGAAAAGTTCAAAAGCTAACGTGGTTTGGTAATGGAATGCTTTTAGGTTTAGGAGCCGTTTCACTCATTTCTTCAGAAGGCATTTGGTTTAAATTGCAGCCTGCCATCATGGAAGGAATTTTCGCTGTTATCCTGTGGGGGTCAGTTGTCATCGGTAAGCCGTTATTAAGCACACTCGCAGAAATGCAAGGCGCCCAACTGCCTGACTTTATTAAGGCGCGCATGAAAGGCATGACCATCCGTTCAGGCTTCTTTTTTGCCATTCACACAGGACTTGCGATCTGGGCTGCTTTCAAATGGAGTTCACGGGATTGGGCTTTGCTTAAAGGCGTGGGCTTAACCGTCAGTTTTATTCTGTATCTTGTCATTGAGGGTATCCTCATCCGCCGAGCCGTTTTAAAACTTAAACAAGATGAAAATCCTCGTCCTTAGTTTTTTATTACTAGCGACCACAGCCTGCAGCAGATCTTCTGTGATGATGTCATTTGCTGACACCCTGGCCGTTTCAAAGACTGATGAGTATTTTGATCTTACAAGCCAGCAAAAAGAAGATTTAAAAAAAGATCTGCGCCAGGACATTGACGCTTTAAAAAAAGAATTCCTACCAGAAGTCGCAAAGACCTTAAGAAGAATCGAATCAGAAGTAAGCAAAGGCAAAATCGAGTCAGAACTTATCGCGACTCACTTTACGGAATTCCACGTGCACTTTAAAAAGTTAACAAGCTACTTTGCTAACACGGCTGTTAAAACTGTGGCAACCTTCAAGCCAGAACAATTTGATTACTTCGAAAAAACCATGAAAGAAGAAATCAAAGACCGCAGTGACGTTGAAGAACAAAATGAAAAAGCTTTTAAACGCTACCGAAGATCCCTTGAGTTCTGGATCGGTGGCTTATCCCAAGATCAAAAAGACCGAATACAAGCGTTCTTAAAACAAAACCCGTATCCGGTAAAACTAGAAACCGAAAATAAAGAGCACATTGTTAAGCAGTTTCTAGAAGTAAAAACAGATAAAGAAAAACTAAAGGTCTACGTCAGAACTCTTTATCTGGACTATGAAGCCCCAAGACTTCCATCCTTCACTGAATCTTTACAGCTCCATAAAAAAGCTTTCCAAAATTTCCTGAGTGAATCCCTATGGCCAACAATAAGTAAAAACCAATTAGAAAACCTTAAAGCCAACCTTATTTCCAGAGCCGAAGAATTAGAAAAACTAGCGCAGCGCTAAAGATTTCTTAACAAAGTCGGCCGGTGCAAATCTTCCAGTAGAATAAAATACAAATTAGTTTACAAAGCGAGTTCTAAAGTATTTAACTTCAGTCTTCTGAGGTGTTTATGAAATTATCTATTATAGCTTTTTTGCTCGCGTTGACCACAAATGCTCAAGCATTCCCTTTAACGTGGAAACTGCAAATTAAAGACAACAAAAAGAACACCATTGAAGTCATTGAAATTTTAGAAACTCCTAAGCTATTTTCATTTGCAGAGCTTCACTGCCGCCTTGATGCTGAGACAGATGAACATGAAGTTGAGCGCCGTTCTTATAGCTGCAAAAAAGAAAAAATGATTTTTTCTAAAATTTCCGAATGCAGACAAGGAATAACTCGTCGACACCAGATGCTTAACAGTAAGGACAAAAACGACGTTTTTGTTTATCAAGATGAAAAGTTATCACTAGAGTTCGCCCTTTACTGTGAATAACCCCCGCCAAGCTTGTGATTTAATACAGCGAAATACCTCTTGTTCCCTTGGAATATAAAAATACGATGGAGTTCTCTTAAACCCGGAGGACCCATTTGAAAAAATCAATCACGTTACTAGTCTCTTCTTTATTCGCCTGTTCCGCCCAAGCCATTACCACCACTGAAACCAACATCACTATGGCAGGTGCCTTGATCGCTGCTCAAGCCGCAGTAGAAAACTGCGCATCGAAAGGTTATTCAGTAGCCGCGACAGTCGTTGATGCTTCGGGTGATACAAAAGTCACTCTGCGCGCAGACGGTGCTGGCCCCCACACACTGGATGCTTCTCGCCGTAAAGCCTACACTTCTGCTTCAGCAAGACAACCAACAAGCGCGATGTTAGCGACTTCGCAAACTAATCCAACCGCGCAAAACCTTGGACAGATCGATGGCTTCTTACTTTTGGGTGGGGGTATTCCAATTAGAATTAACAATGTTGTCGTAGGAGCGATCGGCGTTGGTGGCGCACCAGGTGGACCTTTAGATGATCAATGCGCGCAAGCCGGAATCGATAAATTGCTAGCGAAGTAGTATTATGAAGCCTGCTTTTTTAAACGGCGTCACCGTTAGAACAAGCAGGCGCCTTTTTACTTACCAGTGAATTCTGGGGTAGTTTTGTTCTTCATTCCTTCTAGAGCTTTGAAGTGATCTTCTGTTCTTTGCGTTATACCCTGATAGGCCGCTGACAAATCTAAAACTGTGTTGAGATCACTAAGATACGCGATCTTCATCGCTTTCTTTGTCATTTGCACTGCCACTGGAGCGTTGTGAGAGATTTTCTCTGCCAGCTTTTTAGTTTCATTTAATAACTGGTCTTCAGCTACGTAGTAGTTTAGTAGACCCCACTTGTAAGCCTCTTCCCCTGCGATAATGTCGCCAGTTAACGACATCTGCATGGCTTTTGAATAGCCAACGACTCTTTGTAAGAAGAATGTGCCGCCATCGCCAGGAACAAGTCCTAACTTCACAAACGTTTCGCCAAACTTCGCTTTAGAGCAACCGATTCGAATATCGCACATCATTGCTAGATCACAACCAGCACCAATCGCAGCCCCATTCACCATGGCGATGATGGGTTTAGAAAGGTCTTCAATCGCTTTAGGAATCTGTTGAATACCATGCATGTAGCGCATACGCAGTTCGTTGCTTTGTCCCGCGAACATGCCTGTTTTATTTTCCATGGCTTTAATATCGCCACCTGCGCAGAACGTAGCTCCCTCGCCAGTGATGACGATGACTTTCACGTCGGGATCAAAATCAGCGTGTCTTAGTAAGTTCGTCAGCGAATCAATCATTTCTGTTGAAATCGCATTACTTTGTTCTTGGTTTGCAAGAGTCAGCCACAAGATGCCATCGCTTCGATCTGTTTTAACGTGCGTGAACATCTGAGAATAATAAGACATGGGTCACCTCGCACATCATTATACTCAGTCTTCCTAAAATTACTCAAACGGAAGAAAAATAAACATAATTTTGCAAACTTAGTTTGACGCGGTGGGGACCAAAATTTTAAGCAGGCACCTTTAAGGAAGGAAGTATTCGATGATGGCTGGCAAGCCGTTTTGTCTTGCGACCATGACTAAACGTTTTGGTTTTGGACCGGAGGCAGGTTTCACTAAGATGCGACGGCCTTCGCACACGATGTTGGAAGCCGGCATCGGCATTTGGGTGATTGTATAATGAGTGTTTTGAACAAGTGGCCAGTTCGTTGTTGAAGTTAAATCAGAAGGATTCGTGATCGCCACATCATAAAGTTTACCGCTCGTACAAACATAGATGTGTCCGTTGTCATAAGCATAGGAAACTGGCTTAGAAGGTAATGAAAGCATTTTTTTAACGTTACCACCAAAGGCAACGTGCAAGTCCCCGGCATGACCTGAAGCTAGATCACGGTATGGATTAAATAACCATCCTGATAACGAGCCAAAGTACGTAGGTGAAGCATTATAATAAACACCATGCAAACCGATGTTACAGCTTGTTGCGACTCCATCAGGACATGAATCACTGTTATCATCAAGCGCAGCTGCGCCGGCAATATATTCGGCCGTTGTCGGAGTAATAACCCGTAAGTTCGCACTATGGTGAGCAGTGCCGTTCCAGTGATGGTGATTCATCAATAGATTTCCACCTTGGTAACCAAAGATCGCTGGAGCATAACCATTTAAAAGTAAATCAGCGATAGGAATTGCAGTTTGCGACGAAGTTAAAGTAGTTCCTGTTCCAGGTACTATTACTTCCCACAACCCAGTGGCGCGATTTAATTTACAAATACGAATGTTAGTTGTGCCGGCCAAATCACAACTCATGTAAACGTCCCCGTTTGCAGGATTAGTCGCAAAGGCATTGGCGCCATTCCATGAGCCAAACGGAATAGACTGAGCATTAGCCGCGATCCCCGTATTCACACTTTCATTTCTGCCAGTACCAGCAACTAAGCGGACTTCAGAGGCCGCACCCGGTACGATCTCGCGCATTTTATTTTCTTGATGGTCAAGTAAGACGATATTGTCGCCAGCTCCGTGATCAAGGAAGAAGACCAGCGATAAGCGCATATCAGAGGCAGCGCCTCCATCACCCGCATCTTTGCGCTGACCAAATAAAGTATAAACATTTCCATTAACAACAGTCTTAATAATCCCGCGAGTAGAAAAGTATATGCGCCCATAACGATCAATAAAGGCATCATCTAAGGAAACCGCGCAAGACGTCGCCGCCGTACCATCAGCGCATTCCCCAGCAGCACCCGTTCCTAAAACCGAAGTCCAAGTACCATCATCATTTAACCTAGAAAGTCTATTTTCAGTATAGCGATTAGCGCGATAAACCCGGCCGTCCATTGATTGCACATCATAATAAACCATCGAACCATTTGCGAAAGGGTGATCTGGATGGACACCGTTTGCAACCCAAGTTGTGGGATCAAGCTCGGTCATAGGGCCATAAGAGTTGCCTGGAAAAAAATGCCACGCTTGCACATACGCCTTAGAAATCACACTGGTTTCTGGGTCATAGCGCAAACTAAAGAACGTATAATCATTGGTATTTAGATCCCAAGCTGGCTGATTTTTCACTCCGACACCTGAAAATCTAAAAGCTTCTACCCGTGGGACTGCTAGCGATCCTTTATAAACTCTAATCCGTCCGCCATTATCTTTACCTTTATTTGGATTATCAGAAACAAAGTAGATATCACCATTAGGATGCGCTTGGAAAATCGCACGCTTTTTAACGTACCACCATTCATCAACCGGAGTAGAAGTATCATAAAGGTTTATTTTTACGTCCCGCGGATCGGCCACCGTATCAGCGGTGTTCGTTCCTAAGTTTCCACTTGGGTCCGCGCCAATGATTGTTTCAATAGTCATTGGTTCAACAGAGGTGTCAATCCTACGAATCATATAGCGATCGTAGACAAGGATTCGATTTTGATAATCTAAGGTCGTGCGCAAGATTTCTTTCGCGCGAGCTTGCTCTACCGGAATGCCATCACCGTAAGATTCTTCGCCTTCTTTTGCTAAACGCAAAAGAACTTTCGAGTTATTAGTTCTTGGATCGATATAGATGATTCCATAAGAAGTATCATTAAAGAAAACCTTCCCGTCTGTGGTCACAAGCAAAGTTCCCGGCGCTGTATCAGTACCAACAAGCGTATTAAACACAGTCTGCTTAGCATTTCCGTTATGCCCAGGATCTTGATTACCCGCTAAAAGATTTAAGCTACCACTATTTAGCGGCGGACTTGTTAATTGTGAAGTCTGCCCCACGTCATCAGTCACACGTAATTGCAGTTTAAAGAAGCTGTCATTTGGATAAGTTGAATTCCAAACAAAACAACCCGTGTAAGGGGCTGCGTAGCTGCAACTAGCACCGTTAGAAGAACCATTAGAAAGAGCATCCGTGATCAAAGTATAATTACTACCATCAACCGAAGTATAAAGAGCCACTTTTGAAATCGACCCGTTATCAGAGGCCTTCCATTTAATGTAAACAGCGGCGTTATTGACAAAGTTCATATCCGCATTGATCGGCGGACTATTAGGTGTCGTCGAATTCACAGTTAAAAAATTTGAAACCACTGGAGCCGGGTCATTAATATATTCAACCGTATTAAAATCTTTTTTCAAAGTGGCAGAGTTAACACTGATATTTCCGGCAACGTCTTTCACCCATGCATAAACATTATAAACGCCAAAATCAGTTCCGAGGTAATAGTCAAAATCAACTAAGTTTAATGTCGCAAGCTCATCAAGTCCTGGTTTTGGTGCTTTCACGGACACCCAACATGCATCATTTCCAGCGGGTGCAGAGTTTGAAGTTTTTAAACAGAACTCCGTCACCGCCGTATGCGCATCATTAGCTTGTAAACTTACGGTCACATAAGAACGAACCGTATCATCCGGATCTAGCGCGCCATTGATTTTAAATTCATTAGCTGTGATCGTGGGTGCTGTCGTATCTGCCACGACGTTAAAGGCATTCGATTGACCGTAACCCGTCATACCCAAAGCATCCGTCAACATCCCACGAACGCGAAGCCCAGTGTAAAGATTTGTCGGAGTCCAAGATACCGAGAAAGATTTATTATTCATTGGACCTGAAACACCCAAAGTTCTGCTAGCAGCAAAATTCCAAGTCGTACCATCCGTTGAATACTGCAACGTTAAGGTTGCGGTTGAAGCTACGGTTGTTTCAGTTACTCTGACCACAAAAGGATAAGAGCCATCTTTAGCAAGTGTTGGAACTGGATCAATCGTAATGATCGGAGCTTGACTATCATAAGTAATTGTATGCACTGTCGCCGTTGAAACGTTTCCCGCTTCATCGCGCGCGTAAAAACGAATGTTACGAAGACCCTGTTGATCGGTCACAGAAAGATCATAAACATAATTTTCAGCCACCGTACTGCAAGGAACCCAACCACTATCACCTAATGCTGGAGCTGAGTTCACTTCTTTCATTAAAATCATCGTGTGATCCGTGCAACTTCCCATAGTGAATTTAGCAAGCGGCGTATTCATGGTAGCTGAAGTCGTCATGGTTACACTTGGTGGAACAATCGCTGTGTCTTTGAAAACTGAGTGCGAAGCAATCGATGACGTATTGTTAGCATTATCTGTTGAGGTAACTGAAATATTCTTAGCGCCATCACCGTTAGATAAAGTAAGCGCCAGGGAATAGGTCCCACCCACGGTACAACTTTGCGAAGAAGGAGTCGGTGTGAAATCACCACTTGCCGTAACGGTTAATCCCGCCTCACAAGTTCCAGTTAAATTAAAAGTTGAGTGAACCTTGGCACTGGCAATCGGTGAAGTAATAGTCAGCGCAGGATTTGTTTTATCAATGACGACCGCAGTACTTTCAAAGATTCCAGCAGCTGAAGGCCAGTTACCCGCCTGATCCCCCGCAAGTACGCAAATACGATAAGTCCCATCACCACTAAAAGTTAAAGGAATGTTCGCCGTACCCGTAACCGGAGTCGAAGCCATTAATGCTGCATACTGAGCAGAACAGTCCGTATCTTTCACTACGACATAACGATACTGAGTTCCACCATCCGTAGGTAAAGTGATCGTCACAGATCTAGCAGAATCATCATTGCTTAAAGCACTTCCTAAAGATCCAAGGCTTGAAAGTAAAAGCGGAGCAATAACGTCTTTATTAAACGAAGCACTCGCCGTCGTTCCGACGTTTAAAGCAAGATCCGTTTGTCTTGCAGTAAAACTATTTGCGCCATCAATTAAACCTGTGCCGGAAACATTCCCAGTGAAAGTGCCATTAGTTTGACAAGGCCAGGTTGCTAGCACGGCTGTGCCAGCCAAAATCTCAACATCACCATCGGCAATTTCACAGGTACCCATAAGAGCGATACTTGAAACCGCATCGTTACCAACTTCTGCAGGAATACTTCCGGTGAAAGTTAGAACAGGCGGCACAATGTCTTTTAAAACCGAAGCTTCGGTACTTGAAGAAATACCCGCTTCCGAAGTCACTGATAAAACGATTTTGTAAGTGGTATCACTCCAAGTTTGCGTATCAAGTTCTAAGCTGAACTTTTGATCGACGCACTTAGCATTAAAAGTTTTAGTCTCAGCTTGTGCAGCAGTTGAATTTTCAGGCACAAAGGAAACCGCAACATCACGATCGTCCTGATAACACTCCCCGCGTACAGAAACTTTATCTAAGTCTGAAGAGGTATTGATGATAAACGAATCCAACCGCTCACCCTGATCGTTGGTAAGCACTGGTGGTGTTAAGGCGTTCATATCAAGAACGCTACCTTGAAAGGTACAGCCAGCTAACACCAGAACATAAATGAAAATAGCTGAGATGTTCCGCACACTTTCTTATCGGAATACTGTAGGTTTAGTTTACAAAATTTCGGACTTCGTAATGTTCGAGTGTCTCAGAGTGAAACAGAAATATGTGCTTTCCGACGGCTTCTGGTTATTTCTAAAAGTGCTGCGCGGGAAACGCTGAAAAGAACAAGGTATCCAAAATAAAAAAGGCTCCTTGCGGAGCCTTTTCTTAGTTCCATCTTACTGTTGGCAGAATGGAAGGTCAGGTTTGATTTGGCAGATGATTTGGCAGATTGACGGATCGCCAAGTGGACATTCGCCAGGCTCACCTGGAGTTGGCAAACCGCCACCGTCGTCTGGTGGGTTTCCTGGGTTAGAAGAAACTGCGCCTACGTTGATGTTCAATGTAGAAGCTGTGTTTCCAGCAGCGTCTGTGACTGTGATTGTAGTAGCACCATTTGAAGCTGCAGTGAAAGTTCCGTTGTCAGAAACTGAACCAACAGAAGCGTTGCTGCTAGCATATTTGAATGGAGCTTTACCGTTAAGTACTGAGAACGCGATCGTGTCGTTAGGTTTAACAGTCGCAGCTGCAGGAACTACAACCATTTTCTTAGACATAACTGTATCAACTGCACCGAAAGCGTCTACGCGGCAGTTACATGCTGTTTCGATAGAAACTTTAGCACCTGTCGTTTGTAGGATCGCACGAACTTGCGCACCAGTTAGTGAAGGATCTTGAGCTTTCATCAAAGCTACTAGACCAGACACAAGCGGGGTCGCCATAGAAGTACCAGAAAGATTTCCGTACTTATTGTTTGGCAAAGTCGACATGATGTTTTCACCCGGAGCCGCTACGTGAACTGTTGCAGTACCGTAGTTAGACCAAGATGGTTTTGCATCAGAAGAACCAGAAGCTGCAACCGTGATTGAGTTCGGGAATCCGTTGTTTGCTGGATACATTTCAGTTTTATCGTTGTTTTTACCATCATTCGCAGCAGCTGCGATGAAGATAACACCTTTGTCATCAGCACGTTTGATTGCCTCTAACAATGGAGCTGCTTGTGAACGAGGAACCGCAGCACCCCAAGAAGCAGAAATGATTTGTGCACCTTTTTCAACTGCGAAGTCGATTGCTTTAATCGCGTTGTTAAGGTCACCAGAACCATCTTCACCCAAGAAGCGAAGAGGCATCATAGAAACTTCAGGAGCAAGACCCACAATACCACCGTCGATCAAACCAGTCGCACCCACCGCACCAGCACAGTGAGTACCGTGACCTGGGTTTTGGAAACCAGTTTTATCCATTGGATCAGCATCGTTTTCTTTAAAGTCATAACCAGCGATCATGTTTGGAGCCAAAGCTGGATGGCGATAGTCAACGCCCGTGTCGATAACAGCTACGATAACGTTGCGGTTCCCTTTGTTACCAGCACGTTGCCAAGCTTTCTCAGCTTGAACTTTTGAAATAGCCCATTGCTCTTTTAATGCAGCAGCGTCTACTGGAGCAGTGAATGCTCTGATTTTAAAGTTTGGAACAACGTACTCAACGCCTGGTTGAGAAAGTAAAGAAGCCAAAGCGTGTGCTTCGTGTTCTTTATTGATGTTCACTTTTACTAAACTTGCAGTTTCGTTGTGGTCCATTGCTTGGAACATTGCAACGCTAGAAGTTTTCGTAGATGTCAGCATGTTGAGTGCGCGTGTGTCCTGGTATTTCACCAAAAATTCGCCAGCGAATGCCTGCGAACCGAACAACAATGCACCTAATAATAATGCACGTTTCATATTAACCCCCTCCGTGGTGAAAAAAATCAAATCAGGTTTGGACCACAAAGAGTAGGAAAATCTTAAATAAATCTTAAATTTTTTGACACATTCCATCGAATATTGAACCCACGCCTTATTCTTTCAAGAATGAAGCGCCAACATTTTCTCTGATATTCAACACCGAAGAAGGATTCAACATGAGTTATCTGCACGCGATCATCCTGGGAATTGTCGAAGGCATTACTGAGTTTCTACCGATCTCCTCCACAGGTCACATGGTGATTGCAAGCTCCATGATGGGGATTGAAGACAGCGCCTTCACTAAAGCATTTGAGGTGATTATTCAATTCGGCGCCATCCTTTCTGTTTTGGTTTTGTACTGGAAACGGTTTCTGCCCGAATGGGGTTTCTATAAAAAACTATTCGTCGCCTTTCTGCCAACTGCTGTGATTGGCTTTATGGTAAAAGACATCGTCGACCAACTTTTAGGAAGTGTTGCCATCGTTGCCTGGTCATTAATTCTTGGCGGCATCGTTTTAGTTTGGTCCGACAAAGTTTTTGCACATCTAACTTCATCAGGCAGAAAAACTTCGGACCTGTCTTATATAGACTCGCTAAAATTAGGTTTCTTTCAGTGCTTAGCGATGATCCCCGGTGTGTCCAGATCAGGGGCCACAATCATGGGCGGACTGACGCTTGGCATGAATAAAAAAGAGGCAGCAGAGTTTAGCTTTTTCTTAGCCGTTCCAACCATGGCCGCAGCCTCTGGATACAAAGTGCTAAAGATCTATAAGACAATTGATACTGAACAATTAGGAGTCCTACTTGTCGGCATCGTTGTTTCGTTCTTGGTAGCGATGCTTGCGATCAAATTTTTTATCGGTATAGTGACTCGCTACGGATTTCGCGGTTTTGGATTTTACCGAATCGCTGTGGGCCTGGTGATTTTGATCATGCTTTATAGCGGACAAAATCTGCAACTGATGTAAGAAGGATTTTTTGTGGAGTCTGAATCAATGGAAAAGTTTTTATTTGAGCATTCAAACTGGTTCACGAAAGAAGTGGCCGATGTTTTAAAAGCTCAAGTGTTAGTAATGCCCAACTGGAAATGGGGAGCTTTATTCATCGCTATCATCGCGGCGTTAATTCTTCGTCCTATTATTCAGTTCGTTATTAGAAAATTTAAAGAGCACAATCCGTTCACAAGAAAATACCCAACAAGCTTTACTGCGCATTTCATGCAGCAACCAATCGAGCGTCCTTTGGCGTGGATCATCGTTATCTTATTGCTGTTTGTGGTTGGCGATGCGATTGAACTTAAGGGGAAGTTTGAGGTTTATACTTCACGCGCGCTGCAAGGCTTTTTAGCTGTTAACGTCATCATCTTATTATATTTCGCAGTGGATGGTATTACCCAAGTCTTTAAACAAATCGCTGCGAAAACTGCAAGTACCTATGATGATCAGCTGGTCCCATTTGCTTCTAAGAGCTTAAAAGTTCTGATTGTTGTTTTAGGTATCTTACTTGTTTTACAAAGCTTCGGCTTAAACGTGATGTCGTTACTTGCCGGTCTTGGACTGGGCGGTTTAGCTTTGGCCTTAGCCGCGCAAGACACGGCTGCCAATCTTTTTGGTTCAATCACGATCTTATCTGATAATCCATTTAAAGTCGGCGACTGGGTAAAGATCAAAGATATGGAAGGAACCGTTGAAGAGATCGGTTTTAGATCTACTCGCGTTCGTACTTTCTATAATTCTGTTATCACAATTCCAAATGCGATGATGGCAAAAGAAACCATCGACAACATGGGACTGCGCCCTGCCCGCCGTATTCGCCAGGTTTTGGGTGTGACCTATGAAACTCCACCACAGTTGATGGAACAATTCATTGATCACATCAGATACATGATCAGCCAGCATCCAAAAGTGAATCCTGAAACAGTGACTGTGAACTTTAATAACTTTAATGCTTCATCGTTAGATGTTTTGGTGCAGTTCCATTTAACGGTAGCAACCGGTAAAGAAGAGCTAGATATCCAACAAGCGATCTTCTTAGAAATCCTTACGGTCGCTGCAACGATGAATGTGGAGCTAGCGTACCCAACAAGAACTATTTATCACAAAGGTTCTTCAAGCTTAGCTGCTGTATCAGCGAATGCGGGAATCACTCCTAGCTCACCGACACTAAGCTAAAAATTAAAAAAATTGTTTTTGACGACAGGCTCTGAGAAATCAGGGCCTTTTTTATTTTGTCGGCGTGCCGTCGCCCGTGCGAGGAAGGATTGCGAAGCCAGAGCGAGGCACTCGGTTGGCTTTTCTAAAGGATCCTCCGACTAAAACTGCGTCGGTGGTGACAACTAAAGGCTCAGAGTCATAACCTAGGACTGGATTCCAGGGAAGGAGGTTGAACGTACTAGTGTTCGCATTCGCAAGAAATACTGAATACGCTTTGATGACAGTGCTTTCAATGGATCGGCTAGTGCTGGCGTTCATACTTACGGCAACAACACCTTCCCCTATAACTGGCTTAGAATAATATGATGATGTAAATGATGTTGTCGTATTCCAGATCAGGTTCATATCAGCATCAAATAAAGACAGCAATCGAGAGGATCCAGCTACAGCAGCACCGGTAATCACCACTTTCCCATTATCAGTAGAGATTCTAGATGAAAGTGATGTTGTTATATTTGTGGTTAAAAGCGACAAGTCATTGACATCGAACATGGCGATACCGGGACGGGATTGACTTTGCATGGTGGTGAAATCGCCTGCCACGATATATTTTGTTCCAAGCTTGTGAATTTGTCGCACCGTTGAAGATGGAAACGGATCCCAATTTAGAAGACTTCCTGAACTTATATCAATTGCGCCCAACCGCACACGACTAGTACCATTAATTCCGTTGAAAGCCCCGCCAGCAAAGATTCGATCGCCATCCCAGAGCAACCCGTTAATATATGAATCAAATGAAAATGATTCAGGCAAAACATTGCCCGAATTTTTATCTAAAAGGGCAAACCTACCTCTATTAATATTTGAAACAGAGGTAAACTCTCCTCCTACTGCAATTGTGTTTCCATTTTTCGCCATTGAATGTACATAAGAGCTGGCACTAGGCTGCCAAGGTAGCAAGGAACCATCGCTAAAATTAATTGCTGCCAAGTTATTACGAGAAACCGTATCTGCAGTCACAAAGCTGCCACCAATTAAGAATTTGTTACCTGCTTTCAAAGCAACCTTTCCGGACCCACCGGAAATTAGCGAAGTGAAAGTTCCAGTCAGTGACATCGTGATAGGGTTAACTTCTGAAAACTGGTTTGCTTGTGCAACAATAACTCCCGTATTTCCTGTGCCTGCGATACTGGGCACACCGCTCAATACAGCTTCCACTGAATAAGTTGTGGAGTTTAACCTTAGAAAACTATAACCGTCGGTTGCATAAAGTTTTGCGTCTTTTACAAGAAGGGAAGTTACAGAGTAATAGTATGCATTTCCATTATAATAAAAATTGGTACCAATTTTTTGCCAAGTATTAGCGGCTTTATTATACACTGTTAGAGATCTGCTTTCCACATTGTCGACTTTAGAAAAACTGCCCCCAACAAATACAGAATTTGCATCAAATGCTAGAGCGGAAATTGAACCATCGATCGAAACACCAAAGGCAGAGTCGACTGTGGGACTGACAGGATTCGTTATATCTATCCTTGCCAGTTGGCTTTTTGCAATTCCTTGAATCGAACCAAAAGATCCCCATATGTACAAATATCCATTATCAATTCCAAGCCCACTCACCGAGGAATTAACTGAGACTGCTGCAAGTATTGAGGGGCTACTGACAGATGAAATATCGACACTAGCAAAATTAGCGCGTGAAACACCACCTACAGAACTAAATCCACCACCTATAAATAGAACTCCTGACGACACTGCAGCCGCATTGATAGCACCATTTACACTTAAGTTAAAACTTACATCCACGGTAAGATCGCTTTTAAGACGAAGAATATTATCTGTCGAATATGCGCCTTGCACCAACGAAAATAAACCGTATACAAAATATCCGCCTTGGCCATCAGGTATAATTCCAGAGACCGTACCGGCAAGATTGTAACCCTCTTCAAAGGTTCCGGTGTCAGTGGTCCGAATCAAACCGCCATGACATTTCCCAACTTTAGAAAACTGGCCCCCAACATAAATGGTGTTCCCCTCAACTATGGCTGAATTGACTTTCCCTAATGTATTGCCACTTGTGAAACATAGAGGGCCAGCTAGCGTGTTATCTGCATTTATCGACCACCCATCCGACACGGTTTCAGTTGAAATATTTCCAGCCAGATCTTTCGTACGAACGCGAACTCGATAGGAGTTACCGGCAGTTAGTGAAAGGCCAGTAAAGGCGTATTCATCAACGTTTCCTATACTAAGCCAGCTTGTGACCACAGTGAGAGGAGATATACTCTCTAACTGAATTTCGTAATTACTAACACCACTTAATGAATCTGTACTTGCAGACCACGTGATTATGGGTGAATAGTTGCGTAAAGAAAAGGCGCCATCTACTAATGATGTCACCGCCGTCGGCGCCACCCGATCAAGAGTATAATTTAAACTCACCAGAGAACATCCAGAATAATTACTTCCATTGTAAGCTTTCGCATAGAAGCGATAAACTTGGTCTACTGTAAGAGTTGGATTAAGAATAAGTTGGCTTTGCCCACCAGGAACTGTTCCTGTAACGATAGCTGCATCAGAACAGTCTTCTAGGCCGTGCAAAGTAATAGTATTAGTAGCAGATACTCCCCCCACTAAAACTGACGGAGTTGTGACATTGGAAACATTCGAAGCCGGCGTTACAAGGCTAATTGACGTTGGCGCATCCGGAAAGTTTCCCACCACCGCTTTATAATGATAAACGCCAGAAATGTTTCCTGCAGAATCTTTAGCGCGAATATGCAAGTAGTAGATCGCATCTACTTCACTTTCAGCAATGGTATAAGTTTTATTACTATTAAAGAAACCATTGGAAAGATCCGTCGTTGGCACTGTATCGACGAGGAACTCGTAAGTGCAAGGTTCCTCTGAACAAGACCAGTTCCATGTTTTACTTGGCACTGGTGTCACCGAGTTAGTAAGACCAAGAATATCAGGTGGTGTCGTATCTAAATTTATCGAGACACTTTGGCAGGAAGAATTATTGCCGGCAATATCACGAACCTTCACCCTGACTGTTTTATTTCCATCGCCAACACCCAGGTTCCAGTCTGTGATTTCCGCTTGGAAGGCCGCCCAGGTGCCTCCAGTAGTACAATCCGCATTGGCAGTCATATAATACTCATGGGGGGGTTCAGAGGTAGCTAGTTGCACTGATACCAACTGATTATTTGTAATCAAGGCCCCTGCATTAATCGAAGGATTAACTGCCGCTGGTGCAATTCTATCAAGGCGATAGCTAGCGCTTGCTGTCGAGCAAGCAGAATCAGCGCCAAAAGAATTTCTTCTTTTTGCAAAAAACTGATAATCACCGTCCGCACCTAAAATAGTCGCGTTTAATATCAATGAAGTACCAGCAGAAAATCCTGAAGATGCTAAGGTTGAATCACTGCAGTCACTGGAAGTATAGACAAAGACCAGATCCCCTGGATCCAAACCTTCAATTTTAACTGAAGGTGTCACCTCATTACTTTCTAACTGCAACGGAAAAGCAATAGAAAGCGCTGTTGGAGCCAAAAGACTAGAATCAATAGTTACATTCAAACTTTGACAGACAGATTCATTGCGAGCGAAATCAATAAATTTATAATAAATAGTCTGCGCCCCATTACCTTGAAATGTCCAATCAAGCTTCATGTTTTGCAGTTGATGCCAAGCGCCCCCGCCCGAGCACCCTGCCTGATCCGTTAGATAAACTTTAAATAAATCTAAATCTCCCGTGGCGGAAAGTATGGCATCACGGCTATGAAGAGTTGTAACTCCACCGTCAAGTGCTAAAGTTGCTGTGGGTAAAACCGTATCTAGGGCAATATTCTTTTCTATCACGGCACTGACACTTGCGCCTACCAGTGAACGAATTTGAAGAGCACTGACAGAGCTTTTTGACGATAAGTCTAAGACAAAACTAAATTTCTTATCAGTCTTACAATCCAGAAAAAACTGAGATACAAGGGACGAATCATTTGCTGATAGCCAAGAAGCCCCTTGATCTAAAGAAAATTGCACATCTTGAGTTTGGCGATGACAACTTCCATCCACATAAAATGCTGTCGCCACCGATCCACTGATTTGCGGTGCCCATAGCTGCACGCCGTCGGATGGCACTATTAATTGTTCAACGCGCGATTCAACCTGGGTACATCCAATTAAAAAGCAGATTAATAGCAAAGCTAAGCATTGAGTTCGAATAAGAAAGTGGAAGTCCAAAAACCGCATAAACAAGTATCGGTTAAAGAAACAAGTTCCTGTATAATACCGAAGGTCTATTTCGGAAGTTAAATGTCTCAACCTGTATTTCAAATTGAGACACTATCATTCTATGAGAAGGTAGCAGAAGGAACCCATCACCAAGCAAAAATGCAAGTTGATGTTCAGTAATATTCACTACCGCATCGGTAGCGCGGCGCAACCGTAAAAAGAAGCAGGTACCTTTAGAACTCAGATATTCTATATTGCTCAACGCCGCTTTTTTTGCGCGGCGCAACCGTGAAAAGAAGCAGGCACCTATAAAAAAAGCCCGGGCGTTTCTGCCACGGGCTTTAAAGTTTTCACTTTTCGGTACTCGTAATTACTTTTTCTTAGTTGTCTTCTTAGTTGGAAGACCGGCATCAGCACGGATCTTCTGTGCTTCTAGCTTCATTTTTTCAGCTTCAGCTTCTGCTTTTGCAGTTTCCATTTTGATTTTAGATTCTTCAGCTTGGTTTTGCGCAGCTTCCATACGCTCTTCTAAAGTTTCGCGTTCAGCGATGGCTCTAGCGGCCTCGTCTTTAAGGCGTTTTAACTCAGCTTCGTCTCTAGAAACTGCGGCTTCACTTTCAGCAATTACTTTTTTAGCTCTTGCGATTTCTAAAGTCGCAGTGGCTTGTTCTTTTTTCAAGTTGTTGCGGTTGCCTTCAAGTTCTTGGCGGGCTTTCGCAGCAGCTTGACGTGATTTTTCTTCCTGAGAACGAACTTCTGCCACTTCTTTACGTTGTGACTCAGCTTCTTTCGTAGCATCCTTTGCTTCGCTTTGCGCTGTTTTAAGTTCTGCTTCTACTTTATCAATAGTCGCTTTAGCTTGCTCTTCTTGAGCTTTTAGTTTCGCTAATTCCGCTTCAGCGCGAGCTTTATCAGCTTCGGCACGAGCGATTTCTTGGCGACCTTTAGCATCGCGGGCTTTTGATTCCGCTACGGCTTTTTGAGTTAATAGACGAGCTTTCGCTAGGGCTTGTTCAGCCCTTGCTGCTTCCATCTTAGCTACTTCAGCTTCTTTCGTCGCTTGTTGACCCGCTTCAAACGCGGCTGCTGCCTGTTTTTCTTGGTCTTTAGCTTCGTCTTTCATTTGATCAGCTTTATCTTCAGCTTGTTTTCTTTTCGCAACGGCTTCTTCTTTAACTTTCACCGCGGCTTGAGTCTTTTCTTGAGCTGATTTGATACGGCTTTGAGCTGCTTGCTGTTCACGCTCTGCATTTTTTTGCATGCGTTCGTTTTCAGCGGCTTCTGCTCTTAATTTTGCTGATTCTCTTTCTGATTCAAGCTGTTCTTTTTTTGCTTCAGCTTCTAAAGAGCGAGCTTTATTAGTTGCAGCTTGTGCTTCCGAACGGATTTTATCGCGCTTCTTGCGATCTTCCGCTTCACGACGTCTTGCCTCATTAGCTTCTGCCTTTGCTGCTTCTGCGTCTGCTGTAGCTTCTTCAGCTTCGATTTGAGAACTCTCAACTGCGTAAGCTTTCTGTTGGTAACCTTGTGTTAATAATGCTGCTAATAACAGAGCACTAAGAGGTTTTAGATACATGTAATTCTCCTTCAATGGATAAACAACAGGTCTAAGGATATACGATTTTAGGCAAAAAAAAAGCGACCAGGATTGGGGGGAGGGGTCCTGGCCGCCATGGGGGGTTATTTATCCATAGAGCAACGACGGTGCCATGACCAAAGGTTCGCCAAGATTAATTAAATGCACCGTGAGCGCAAAACCTATGTCGAGGAAATGAACAGAAAACGACAATTGTCGGCGCTCAAACCCCTTTAAATTCTAGACTAGCCGGGTGTTTGGACTCGACAGATTTTCGCCGAATTTTTATCCTAAAAAAATGAACTTTCTCACTATAAAACACTTGATGCTAGCGGCTCTCATCGTTTTGAGTCGTCCTGCATTTGCACTTCATATCATGCTTGATCCTGGCCACGGTGGAATTGATACAGGTGCCGTGCATGGCCAAGCCCGTGAAGCAGAGCTGGTGTTGAAAGTTGCGCAAAAACTAAAAACTCTTTTAGAAAAAGATGCCAATTTTAAAGTCACACTGACGCGCCAACTTGATAAAAATATCAGTCTGCCACACAGAGTGAAAATGGCAGAAGACGCAAAAGCGGATATCTTCGTCAGTCTTCATGCCAATGCCGCTTTAGACAGTCGCGCAAAGGGCGTTGAATTTTTCTTCCAAAATAATCTGCCCCCCGATGAAGATGCACTGTACTTAGCAAGCCAAGAAAATCAGGCTTTATTAAATTCAAAAGAACTGCATAAGATTTCTGGTGGCGATAACTTATCCAAAAAAGGTGACGTCGCTGCGATCATTGAAGATCTGCATCGTCAAAACCGTCTGCAAAGCAGCTTGCGACTAAGTAAGACTTTAACATCCGTGTGGAGCACAGATGCAACCGCACCACAAGCGACAATCAAGCAAGCTCCGTTTTACGTGATCTCAAAGACCTCAATGCCCTCAGTCCTTATTGAAATTGGTTTTTTAACCAACCCGCGCGAAGCGAAACGACTTTTAAACACAGAATATCAATCTGATCTTGCTCAAAAAATCTACACCGCTTTAATCTCTTACAAAGAAAAGATGGACAATCACACGGCGAAGACATTAGATTAGGCCTTCCCTATTTAGGAGGTCTTTCATGCGTGTTGACGGCCGTCTTTTTGATCAACTTCGTCAAATTAAAATCACTCCAAATGTATCTGAGTACGCTGAAGGCTCTTGCATTGTTGAGTTCGGAAAAACCAGAGTTCTTTGCACAGCCACTTATGAACCTAAAGCCCCGCAATGGCTTGTTGGCACAGGTGCTGGCTGGGTGACGGCTGAATACGGCATGCTACCACGCTCTACACACACTCGTATTAAACGTGATAAATCTATGACTGGTGGTCGCACCCAAGAAATTTCAAGATTGATTGGCAGATCTTTAAGAGCGGCTGTTGATTTGAAGGCTTTGGGTGAAAGACAAATCATCGTCGACTGCGATGTTCTTAATGCTGATGGCGGAACAAGAACAGCCTCAGTAACTGGCGGTTTTGTGGCTTTAGCTTTAGCTGCTAAAAAGCTTCATGACGTCAGCGAAATCAAAGCTTTCCCTTTGATCAATTACGTTTCTGCGATCAGCGTAGGTCTTCATCAAGGAAATATTCTTTTAGATCTAAACTATGACGAAGATTCTGCAATCGGCACTGACATGAATTTTGTAATGACTGACAAAGGTCATTTCGTAGAAGTTCAAGGTACAGCAGAACACGTTCCATTCACACGCGAACAATTATTTGAAATGATGAGTGTCGCACAAAAAGGTTGTACGGAACTATTCATTCATCAAGCCGCTGTGGTTGGCGACATTTTTAAATTAGCAAACAGATAGGAACCGCGAAGATGGAGTTATGGATCGCCACTGGCAATAAAGGCAAACTAGCTGAATACAAACTTCTGTTAAGAGAGATTGCTGACTTAAAAGTATTTTCTCAAGGCGATATTCCATCCTTCACTCCCCGTCCTGAAGACGGCAAAACTTTTGAAGACAACGCGCGCATCAAAGCTAAAACTTTGCGTGCTGTGAAAAACAACGTCTGGGTTTTAGGTGAAGATGCGGGCCTAGTTGTAGAAGGCCTTAATGGTTTACCAGGTATCCATTCTGCTCGTTACGCAGGTCCGAAGGCTTCTGATAGCGAAAACGTTTCTAAGCTTTTAAAAATGATCACGCTTAAACCAATGCCAAATAAAAACGCGAAGTTTGTAGCAACAACTGTGATCTATTCACCCACTGGTGAAGAATGGGTATTTACCGGGGAAATGAAAGGGACGATTGCTTCTAAGCCAGCGGGCCTTCATGGTTTTGGTTATGATCCTGTGTTTGTTCCTGAAGGACAGACAAAAACTTTGGCAGAACTTGGTGATGGGTTTAAAACTCAACATTCTCACCGTGCCCAAGCCCTTAAGGCGTTTTTAGAGCGCCTTAAGGAAACTGGACAGATGCCTAATTAATTATTCAATAGGTTCTTGAGGCAAGCCTGGGAAGGCTCTTGATTTAAGAACCTGTTCTGCGCGCAAGCCCGTCAATCTTACAAACGGAACTTGAGTTCGTTTATCAGCTAAACCCAATTTCTTAAATGGGTTTGAGTCTGATTTATGCGAATAAGTTCCAGAGTAGAAATCAAAGCGACCTCTGCCTTTAATTCCGTGGCCCATATCGCGAATTACAAAGTAACCTGTATGTTTAGAACCGTCTGGCAGCTGCACGCCGCGAACAGAGTTAACATAAATCACATCACCCGGTTTATAGATATCAAGGTCTGCAGCCAATGTGTAAAATGGATCTAAGCAATAGCTTTTCACGCCAAACCCAAAGCTGCATTTTTGATTCGTGATTTCTGTAAATGCACCTTTTTTGACGACATTGAACTTACGCATCGTATTGTTCTGAACAACACCACAAGAACCTTCAAGGCGGCACGTTTTATAAGTACTAGTACAAACCATTGTCATCACACGCCCAGATTTATCAAAAAGTGGTGCTACACGAGGACATGCACTTTTATCTTCGTTAAGAACCGCAAAGTAGTAAATCGTCGGAGTCACAAAACCTTTTTCGGCAATCGTGCCTGGCGATTGAGATGAACCTGGTGCAGGAACATCCACTGGAGGATTTTGTTTTTGTTCGTTCTGTCTATCTTGTTCTGCTTTTCTGCGTTTTTCTTCTTCTTGGCGACGTAGTTCTTCTTGTCTTCTAGCTTCCTCTTGTTGTCTTTTTAGCTCAGCTTGTTTGCGCGCTTCTTCTTGACGACGTTTTTGTTCTTCTAACTTTTTTTGCTCGTCTTCTTGGCTGCCTTGTTTGTCGTCGGCTTTTTGCTGATCGTCTTGATTTCTATCTTCCGTTGACTCATCAACAGTAGAATCATCTTCTTTCACAGTGTCGTCATTAGTTTCAGAATTCTCTTTAGATTCTTCGCCGATTTTCTCGTCATCAATAACAACTTCTTCATTTCTTTCGTTATCACTAGCAGAATTTTCACCTCTAGTAACAGTATCACCTGAATCTTCGGTTTCTTCGACGTTACGGTCACCACGACGGTAGTTTGAATTTCTATCTACTTCTAGTTCCGGCAGTTCGTCAGCAGTGGCAATGGTACTTTTTTGTTTGCCTGCTAGCTGAGTAATTTTACCTTCAGCGCAGCCCATAAGGATGGTCATCATCGTGATCGTCAATGTGATTTGAAAAATTTGGTGTTTCATAAGAAGCCTCCTATGCTTCGACTTGGAGTGATCTTAAAGGAACAAATAAAATTAGGTGGTGCTTTCTTGGAACCTTGAAAAATAGGAAAAACCAGCGCCGTAATTTGTCTCTGCATCGAGGTGAAAACGAAATAAACATGAAGCCAGAAACAAAACCCCGTAGAACTTTCAGACAGAGTGAAAAGTGCCCTTTTTTGGCTCAGATTTTAGAGTCAAAAACGCTGCTTGGAACGTCGCCATAAATAATTTTTTTCGAAATGTGGACAAAGGGTTTTTGCCTTGTTAGGGTTTCGAAACTGCACTTTTAACTCAGGAGACTACGAGTGATGAAGGGCCTAAAAATCTTTACCGCCAATGCCAATCCGACCCTGGCAAAAAAGGTAGCCGAAGCAGCTGGAGTAGAGCTCGGTTACTGCGAAGTAAGCACTTTTGCCGACGGGGAAATCCAAGTAGAAATACATGAAAGCGTTCGAGGACAGCATGTCTTTGTAGTACAAAGCACCTGCCCCCCTGTGAACCAAAACTATATGGAGCTTTTTGTGATGCTCGATGCTTTACGCCGAGCTTCTGCTGCCTCCATCACTGCTGTGATCCCGTATTACGGGTATGCCCGCCAGGACCGTAAAGTGGCTCCGCGCGCGCCGATCTCTGCTAAGCTTATGGCCGATCTAATTACGACGGCTGGGGCTGACCGCGTGGTTTCAGTCGACCTGCATGCCGCCCAAATCCAAGGTTTCTTTAACGTTCCAGTGGATCACTTATTTGCGATTCCGACTTTATCTCGCGCTTGGCGTGATTCCCATGGCCACGGCAGCGAATTTGTCGCAGTGAGTCCAGACGCCGGAGGGGTGGAAAGAACCCGCGCTTTTGCTAAACGCATTGAATCCTCTATGGCTATTATCGATAAACGCCGTTCTGGCCCTAATGAGGCAAAAGCTTTGCACCTTATCGGGGATGTGACTGGGAAAACCGCGATCATCGTTGATGATATGATCGATACGGCTGGAACTCTTACACAAGCTGTTGACAGTCTAATTAAGAATGGTGCAAAACGTGTGTTCGCCGTTGCAACCCACCCGGTTTTATCGGGTCCAGCGATCAGTCGCTTGAAGGAAAGCCCTATTGAAAAAGTATGGGTGACCGATTCGATCCCGCTGACGGAAGCAGCGAAGAATTGTGGCAAGATCGAAGTTGTTTCAGTAGCCCCGGTGCTAGCTGAAGCGATCAAGAGAATCCACGGCAATGATTCAGTAAGCTCCCTTTTCGACTAACTGAAATTGCACTTTTAACTTTAATTTACGTGCTCCCTTAGTTGGGGGCATTTTTTATTAACATCCTCTATCGGACTAGAAGGAAAAATATCATGAAATCAAGAATCGACTTGAATGTTGAAGCTCGCGAAACTGGTAAACACAACAGCCGCGCTCTTCGTAACTCTCGCAATGTTCCTGCAGTAATCTACGGTGCAGTTGAGCCAATCAACGTATCTGTTAGTGAAAAAGAAATCGTTAAGTACAACACTCGCGCTTACGAGAATGCTCTTTTCAATCTTAAAGGGAACGTAAAAGGTGCTGATGGCATCGTAGTTCTAATCAAATCTGTAGACGTACACCCACTTACTCGTCGTCCACAACACGTAGACATGTACGCTCTAGACCTTAAAAAAGCGGTTCGCGTTAACGTTGAAATCCGTCTTGAAGGTAAAGCAATCGGTCTTTCTGAAGGCGGTTTGTTGAACGTAGTTACTCGTACTGTTGAGGTTGAGTGCTTACCAACTGAAATCCCTGAATTCTTCACAGCTGACGTTTCTAACTTGGGCGTAGGCGATGCTCTTCACGTATCAGACATCAAAGTTTCTGGTTCAGTGAAAGTTATCACTGGCGCAGAGCAAACAATCGCGGTTGTTTCTGCTCAAGAAGAAGAAGTTGTTGCTACTCCAGCTGCAGCTCCTGCTGCTGCCGCGGCTCCAGCTGCTGCTGCAAAAGCTCCTGCGAAGAAGTAATTCTTTACAGCGAAAACTTGAAAAAGACGAAAAAGGCAGTTCCAATAGGACTGCCTTTTTTCGTTTCAGCACTGTAGAGGCTGATCAAAATGGTCCAAATGCAAGGCGGAAGGATATCCTCGCAGCGCAGGCGTACTTCTAGTACGTCGGAGCGAGAAGATATTCTTCCAACGCAGTCAGTTGGGCCTTTTTCATCAGCCGCTTCGATCGGAGATTTTATGTGGATGGTTGTTGGTTTGGGTAATCCTGGTGGTGAATATAAACTCACTCGACATAACATTGGGTTTATGGCCGTTGATTTTTTCATGCAGGGCCTGGGCAATCCCACTGTAAAGAACCAATTCAAAGCAGAGATCGCGCAAGTGAAGTGGAAAGAGCACAACTTGCTATTCTGCAAACCGCAAACCTACATGAATCTTTCTGGGGAATCGGTGCAGCCTCTAATGGGTTTCTACAAAATCCCGATGGATCATCTGATTGTTATTCATGATGAGATTGATCAGCCCTTTGGCCAAATGAAGATTCAAAAAAACCGGGGGCACGGCGGCCATAACGGCATTAAGAGTGTCTCGGGCCTATTAGGCTCTGCTGACTATATTCGCCTTAGATTGGGCGTAGGACGCCCTGAAAACCCGAATATCCCCGTTCCTGACTATGTCCTAGGTAAATTCACAAAAGATGAATTCGCAAAAATGCCGGATTTCTTGAATAAAGCCAATGATGCCATCGAAAGTATTATCCTCGACGGAATTCAAAAAGCTTCGACAAAATTCAATGGTTAGGCTAGATTGCAACCTCTGAATCGAGGTTTTTCATGGCTTTACAAGTCGGTATTGTCGGCTTACCAAATGTGGGTAAATCAACGCTTTTCAACGCATTAACTTCTGCAAAAGCGGAAGCAGCGAACTACCCTTTCTGTACAATTGATCCTAACGTGGGTGTCGTGACAGTTCCCGATCCACGCATGGATAAAATCACTGGATTCATCAAACCTCAAAAAGTCATCCCAACAACGATGGAGTTCGTGGACATCGCGGGTATCGTAAAAGGTGCTTCCCAAGGTGAAGGTTTAGGTAACCAATTCCTTTCTCACATCCGTCAAACTGATGCCATCGTTCACGTGGTTCGTTGTTTTGACGATCCAAATATCGTGCACGTATCTGGATCAGTAGATCCCATCCGTGACATTGAAATCATCAATACAGAGCTTTTGCTAGCAGACCTTGATTCTGTGGATAAGAAATTTGCGCGCATCGAAAAAATGGCGAAAAACACCACAGATAAAAAACTTAAAATGGAAGCGGAAGTTACTAAAAAAGTAAAAGAAGCTTTGGGACAAGGTCTTCCTGCCCGCGCGGTTACTTTAGATGACAACGAAGCGCCCTTCTTGCGCGACATGCATCTATTAACTGCAAAACCAGTACTTTACGCTATGAACGTGTCTGATACAGATTTCGCTAATGGTGGTAACGATTGGACGAAGGCTGTTGAAAAACGTGCGGCTGAAGAAAACAACAAAACTATTTTGATTTGTTCTGCGATGGAAGCTGAGATCTCTCTTCTTCCGCCTGAAGAACGTAAAGAGTTCTTAGAAGCAATGAACGCTGAAGAGCCAGGTTTGAATCGTTTGATCCGTGAAGCTTACGCTTTATTGGGTTTACAAACTTACTTCACAGCAGGTGAAAAAGAAGTTCGTGCTTGGACAATTCGTGCTGGAACTAAAGCACCGCAAGCTGCAGGTGTGATCCACACGGATTTTGAAAAAGGTTTCATCAGAGCTGAAACTTATCACTGTGAAGATTTGTTCTCGTACAAATCAGAACAAGCGGTAAAAGAAGCAGGTAAATACCGCCTTGAAGGTAAAGAGTACGTAGTGAAAGACGGAGATATTTTGTTCTTTAGATTTAACGTATAGGAGAAAGGGAGCACTAAGCTCCCTTTTTAGTTTATGAATGAACTATTGAAATTGTCCGCGTTAGAAATTGCTAGCAAAGTAGCGAAAAAAGAAGTTTCCCCGACTGAAGTTATTGAAGCGCACATCGCGCGTATTGAAGAAGTAAATCCTAAACTCAACGCCATGGTTGAAGATGATTTCGTGCGTGCTCGTAAAAAAGCGCATGAACAAACTGATCTTGTGGCGAAAGATAATTCGGATCTGCCGCCGTTATTTGGTGTGCCTTTCACGGTTAAAGAAATGTTTGCTTACGAGGGCATGAAGCGCACCGGCGGCAGCATTCATCATAAGAATGATGTGATGAACTGGGATTCAACTTTAGTCACGCGCATGAAGGTTGCGGGGGCTATTCCGCTTGGCACGACCAACGTGCCTGAACTTGGTTTTTGGTTTGAAACCTTTAATCCTGTGTATGGACGTACGAACAATCCATATGATCTTGGCAGAACGCCAGGGGGCAGCAGTGGTGGTGAAGGTGCCTTATTGGGCGCTGGTGCCTCGCCGATCGGTTTAGGAAGTGATATCGGTGGCAGTATTAGAATGCCTGCGTTTTTCTGTGGAGTCTTTGGTCATAAGCCTTCTCGTTATTTATTCCCGTTAACTGGTCACTTCCCGTTTGGTCAGGAAGATTTCTTAGAGCTATCAGAAGATAAATACCCTTGGACATCAACGGGGCATTTAACTCGTAAAGCTTCAGATCTTTATCCGCTGACTAAGATTTTAATGGGTGCTGATCAGTCAGATATTTACACTATGAAAAATCCAAGCCTTGATGAACTTACTAGCGAATGGGCTGGCAGAAAGATTTTAATCTGCCCTGAGCCTGCTTTTCATCGTGCGCGTGGAACTGATCAGGAACTAGCACAAGTCGTGCGTAATTGCGGGAAGTTATTTTCTGAATTGGGCGCTGAAGTTGAAGAACTAGATCCAAGATTCTTCGTGCGTTCAGCTGAACTTTGGTTTGCAGCGCTTAAGCATTCAAAACGCACAAACTTATATGAACTTTTAATGGGGCCAAATCAGCATCTTTCTGTCGGAAAAGAAATTTTAAAATTAGCTGTGGGTAAAGGGGATTACACTTTGCCAAATCTAATTGTCTCTTTGACTGAAATCTTTGATAAAAGCAAAAAAGATTTTAGTGCCGAGATGGCTGATTTATACAAAATGAAAGCTGATCTTGATGCGAAACTGGGTGATAATGGAATTTTATTAATTCCTCCTCACCCGCGAGTCGCACCAAAACATCGCCAACCTTTGTGGTCGCCGTTTGATTTTATTTATACTGGAATCTTTACGACCCTCGGGAATCCCGCGACAGTGGCACCTACGGGGTTGAATGCTGAAGGCATGCCTTTGGGAATTCAGATCGTTGCAAAACACATGAAGGATCACTTAACGATTTCTTGTGCTGAACTTATCGAACAAACCTTTGGTGGATGGACCACGGCAAAGCCCTAAATAATTAAGCTGCACTTAGCAGAAACGACAGGTTGTGAGACAGACTCGTGTCAGTCTGTTTCACTGCCTTAAGTTGATACGTTTCCCTCTAAAAACACCCTGATTTTGATCATGATTTTATCAATTTCCCTCTTCATTCAACCGATAAGTAAAGGAGAGATTTTGAGGAATTATGGGCAGATTACAAGCACTTATAGAACGGCTTTGGGGTTCCATGCGAACCTATGCTTTGCTATTTGTGTGTTTTGTTTTAGCTGCCTGTAGTGCTCCGAAAGCTGAAGACTATCAAGCTAAAGAGAAAATTGAAAAGCCAACTGGAAGTATTAACATCAACGATGGAGCTGCTTCAACAACAAGCCTTGGCGTTACCGTCAAACTTTCATCTTCTGTAGCAACTGAAATGTATGTCACTAATACCGCCAAGTGTACCGGCGGCGGCGCTTGGGAAACTTTAACTTCAAGCAAATCTTGGACACTTACAAAAACTGGTGTCAGCAATACGATCTATGCAAAATTTAAAGACGCTGCCGGGATTGAATCAAATTGTTATTCAGCTTCAATTACTCACGTGGTGAGTGGAAGTTTTTCTTTAGCCTCCCCTGCATCGACGACTTACATCAATTCAAGCAACGTTGCTAACTTCACTCTCATCGGTGGATGCGTGAACGAAGGACAAAACGTCACGATCAAAGTCACCGGTTTTACTGATCAAACAGCTGTTTGCACAAATGGCGCTTGGACTAAGACTATGAATTTAACTTCCCACGCCGATGGAAGTGTCACCTTCACTCTTACACATTCTGATTTAGCTCCCCTTTACCGACCCTTTAGAAAAGACACGTCAGCACCCACCGCAAGTACTTTTGCGATTGCCGGGGGCGCACCTGCAGTTTCAAGTTTAAATACGACTTTAGCTATGACTGCGACAAATGCTGCTGAGATGTATATTTCTAACACCTCTTGCAGTGCTGATGGTACTTGGGAAACTTTTGCGACATCGAAAAATTGGACGTTGGCTACTGCAGATACAACTAACACTGTTTATTTTAAAGTGCGCGATCTTGGTGGGAATGAATCAAACTGTCTTAATGATTCAATCTTACATGATTCCGTGGTACCGACTGTGACCATTGGTGCGCCGGTTGCGGGAACGTGGATTAATAATATCAATAATGCCGCATTCGCGCTCAGCGGAACTTGTTCTGAAGTTGGCGCCACGGTTAATTTAAGTATCACCGGCCAAAGTTTAACCAACAGTGCAACCTGCTCTGCTTTAAATACTTGGTCTGTTTCTTGGAATTTATCTACGCTTGCTGATAACGCTGCTACACCTTATCAGATTATCGCGACCCTTTCCCGCCCTAGTGGCAATCAAGGAACAGGCTCAAAATCTTATTATAAAGATGTCGTATTACCGACGGCTCCCACCTTTAGTAATTTACCAGCCCTATCAGCCAATACGACGAATATCACAGTCAGCAGTGCGGATGCGACCCACTATCGATATTTGATTATTGAGCCTGGCGATATTTCTACTTGCACTGATACGACGGCGGCATTTAGCAGCGACAGCCTGCTTTCAGCCTCGCTTGTTTATGCACTGACCAATCAAGGTGGTTATAAAGTTTGCGCGCGCTCAATAGATGCCGCTGGTAACGTGTCTTTAGCGGTCACTGCAGGGGCGTGGACTCGTGATACTCAGGCACCAAGCGTTTTAGCGGTGTCCGCTAGCAATGCTGATGGCACTTACGATGTGGCATCGGTTATTACCGTTAAAATTACTTTCGATGAGGCCGTGATCGTCACTGGTAACCCGACCTTGACCCTTGAAACTGGGACTGTGGATCGCACGGCTACGTATTCGGCGGGTTCAAATTCCAAAACATTGTCATTCACATATACCGTTGCCACCGGTGATGCTGCTGCAGATTTAGATTATGTGGCGACCACGTCATTAAGCCTTGCTGGTGGAACGATTAAAGATGCTAATAATTTTAATGCGATTTTGACTTTGCCTGCTCCTGGGAATGTGAATTCCTTAGCGGGGCAGAAAAATATTGCGATCGTCGATGCTGGCAACCTAGTGCCGACTTTGTCTGATTATCCCACCGGGAATTCTTCAGATACAAGCCTCTATGTTGGCGTCAGTGGTGGGACCATCACTCAATATAAATACGCAATCATCACCTCTGGTTCTTGCGCTTCGGCGACCTTTTCAGCTGCCACACCCAAAACCACCCGAATCACAGCTTCGCTGACGGGCTATGCTGATGGAAGTAATATGAAACTGTGTGTGGTTGGTGGTAATGCCTCTAACACTTTTCAAAATAACAATTCAGCGACTGTGGTTTCTTGGGTTAAAGACGCTCGAGTCTTTGCTTCCATCACTTCGCCAGCGCAAAATCGCGTGGTCGAAGGTGGGGCAAATCAAATTATCACAATCTCTTTAAGTGCTGCCAAAGCAACTGATGTGACGGTTTATTATCGAATCGGTGGGGATGCCGTTAATCCAACCCATCATAATTTAGCCAACGGCAGTGTTGTTATTTCGGCGGGTTCTACCTCTCAGACAGTGACTTTAAGTTTGCCTGAGAATGCCGTTGCCGATGGTGAAAAGCTTCTTAACTTTCATATTACGGGGGCGATTCCTTCTGCTGGAGTTACGTTAGATAAAAACTATCAAGCTCAGTTTTATATCAGGGATAATGATTCTGCTTTTAGTGTTTCTAAATTCGCTATGGGTAGATCCCATGCTTGCGCTATCACAAGCGACAATGCTTTAAGATGTTATGGGCATAATTCCTATGGCCAAGTGGGCGATGGTACAAACCTGTTTAAAGAAACAGGCGTGATTATTAAGCCGGGCACTTCATTTGCGCAAGTAGCGGTTGGCCATAGTCATACCTGTGCAGTGACTACCTTAGGTGCACTTTATTGTTGGGGAGATAACTCTAAGAATCAGCTTGGTGACACCACGTCCTCTCCTAGCAACGTTCCTGTCGCCATTGATATAGCTAATAGTTATTTGTCTGTTTCAGCAGGTGCTAATCATACTTGTGCTATTACGACGACAAATAAGCTTCGCTGCTGGGGATATAATTTCTTTAGCAATCTTGGTGATGGGTCTAACTTAAATAGTTCATTACCTATAAATATCGATGCTGCAGAAAATTATTCTTATGTTGCCGCAGGCTCTGAATCAACTTGCGCCATCACTGTTGACGGATATTTAAAATGTTGGGGGCGAAACGCCAGTTCCCAACTAGGAAATGGCGGTTCCACAACAGTGACCTCCCCGACCGCTGTTGATGCTTCGGTTAAATATAAAAATGTCGCTATGGGATCAGGTCATGCCTGCGGAGTCACCTTAGCGGGTATTATGAAATGCTGGGGTGCTAATACAGTCGGTCAGCTTGGGAATAACTCCATTTTTTCAGAAACCACACCTGTAGAGATTGATAATCTAGTTACCTATAATGCAGTGACAGTGAATGACGATTCAACGTTGGATACCAATCAAGGCTTTACCTGCGGAGTGACCTTAGCAAATACTTTAAAATGTTGGGGACACAATGCGCTTATGCAGCTTGCTGATAATTCGACCACGAATAGACTGCTTCCTGTCGCTTCTGATTCTGGCACTTTATATTCATCCGTGATTGCTAGCGGTTCTCGCGCTTGCGGCGTTAGTACTGCGGGTGGATTAAAATGCTGGGGATCTTTGGATGGTGAAAAAACAAGAACTCTTCACCCACTGGGTTCTGGCAATGGTGGGAAATACTTTATTAATCGCTTTAAGAATATAAGTCTTGGATTTAATTTCCCAAGTTTTTCAGGCTACCCACATAGCAGCAGCGATGCGGCAAGCTTTAGCTGTGCAGTAGAAAGTAATAAGCTTTACTGTTGGGGAACGACAGATGCGTTAACGACAACGGGTGATGGAACTGGAAGCGTTTCCTATCGTAGACCTGCGCCTATTTGGATCGATCCAGAAACTCAGTATTCGTCTGTGTCCCCGTCCCATGTGTCAGATATGTGTGCCCTTGCCCTTGATGGTACTTTGAAGTGCTGGGGAAAAAATGATGCTGGTGAATTAGGATTAGTGACTAAGACTGCTGATGGCTTAGTTTATCGGCCTAAGATTGCTGATCCAACGGCGAAATATTCTTCTGTTGCTGTTGGATCTACTAACGTCTGCGGTATTACCCAAACTGGAATTTTAAAATGCATGGGTGAAAACGAGTATGGCCAAGTCGGTGATGGCAGTGCACCTTCCGATGTTGCAACGATGACTACTGTGGATCCTGGTGTGTCTTACCTATCAGTTGTAATAGGCCAAGCCCATGCGTGTGGAATCACTAGCGGTAATATTTTGAAATGCTGGGGGCAAAACACTGGAAGCGGTATTGTCGGCAACAACTCTGCTACGCAAGTGAATACTCCAACTGTGATCGACTTTGGTGTTCAATATAAAAAAGTTTCTGCAGGACCTTATTCTACGTGCGGAATCACGTTAGGAAATAAATTAAAATGTTGGGGCTTTGCTGGCACAAACAAGATTCTTGGATTTAACGATTCCGTGGATCGTCTGATTCCAACTTTAGTTGACAGTTATGATTATAAAGACGTTCAAGTGACAGAGACCCATGCTTGCGCTATTCGCAGTGATGATGAGCTTTACTGCTGGGGCCAAGCAAGAGCATTTGGTTATTTCACTGGGAATTTAGAAGCATTGCCGACGGCTGCAGTGGCTCCTGCAGTCAGGGTTGATACAGGTATAACTTATGGCACTCTTAACCTTCGCAGTGAATCGACTTGTGCAAAAACTTTGGGTGGTCAATGGCGTTGCGCGGGACGCTTCCTTGGCGATAATTTAGGGACTGTGGATAGTGGTCGCAACAACACTGTCAGTATAACTGCGGGTCAGTTTGGATTTCACAATCCTACATTCATCCACAAGGACCTTGGATTCTAGAAGCTAATTCTTAAATAAAAATCCGTTTTTTAGTTTTGCGAACTAATAAAAATACTAAACAGAAATGATTCTGATGTTTCGTATTGATACAAAGCCCGACAAAATTTTATTTGGCCTAGCAACATTTTGGCCCGCATAGATAAAGCGAGGAAAGTGTTACACCGATAAGTTTTATGGAACAACTGAATGTAAATGATGTTCTAGGAACTATGAACAAAGCTGCCTATTATAAACACTCATCTATAAAGTTTGTTAGCTTGCTAACTAAAGGCATTCATTTTTTGACTGGCATATCGTTTTGCATTTTGAGTGGCTGTTCTTTAGACATTGCGCTAATAAGTTCCGAACAAGGCGCTGCTTCATTAATTTGGAATCAAGATGCTTTTGATAATGGCGAACTTAAAGCTGAATGGACTCCTGCAGATTCAGAAAAAGTTGTTGAACAGGAACTACTGTATTATAAGGGACCCACTTGTGATGAACCCATTCTACCAAGTGTAAAGTTAAGCCCAGACCAAAAAACAAATGTTGCAAGCTTTACCAAAACCGATGGCACCCAATATTCATTTAAAGTTTTTTCTTTAGATAAAAATGGAATCTCGTCCGCTTCGAATTGTTCAAATCCTATCACTTATAAAGCAGGATTCACTGTTCATGGTCCTGCAAATGGCTTCATTAATTCAAGCAACTATTCTGCTGCAGGATTTAGTGGCAAGTGCGTGGTTGGTTCCCAGATAGAAGTTGCACTACCAAATTCAGCAAGCTTTACATCATTTAATTGTGGAACTGAAAATTGGTCACAGTCTATTGATTTATCTTCGTTAGCCCCTATTTATAGCGGCAATCTTATTTTCAAAGTAACACCGCCCTCAGCGCAAGCGAAAGAATACAGTCTTACCATTTATAAAGATATCGTGATACCCTTAGTAGCTATCACCTCTTCCACACCTATAAACTTACTTAATCATTCATCCTATGCTGTTAGCGGCACCTGTTCTGAAGATGGGAAGTCGGTGATAATAAGTGTTGGCGCTGTTTCTGAAACAGCGACTTGTTCTGGCGGGGCTTTCACAAAAGTGCTCGATATTTCAGGTACTACTGTAAGTCCTGTGAACATAATGGCGACTCACAAAGATGCAGTTGAGAACGTCGAAACAGACACGGCCTCGGTTACGCTCGATATATCTCCACCCACTGTAACATCATTCTTAATTAATAATGGAGATGTTGCTACAGCTTCCGTCAATTCAATTTTGTCAATGAATGTTGCTGAAGCTACAGAGATGTATTTAACAAATACGCCGGGATGTACAGCTGGGGGGACTTGGCAATCTTACGTTAATAGTTTGGCGTGGACCTTACCTAGTGCAAATGGTGTAAATACTGTCTATGCGAAATTTAAGGATGTGAATGGAAATGAGTCCTTATGTATAAGTGATGATATTTCGATTAGCACACCACCCACGATTGCCTTCACTACGCCTGCTGCGGGCGCATATGTGAACTTAAGTAATGTCGCTAGTTTCACAGTTGGTGGAACCTGCTCTGAGAACAACCAATCTATTACATTTACTGGGCCCGGTGGATTCACCGGCACAGCCACTTGTCTTGGAAGCTCCTTCACGGCGATTCTTAACTTAACGCCTGTACCTCAAGGAAATTTTCAGCTGACAGCCACAATCAGCAATTCATTTGGAACAAGCACCTCTGTAACCTCACCCGTTTACACAAAAGACACCGTGGCACCTACGGGAACAGTTATCATCAACGCCAATCAGACAGACACCATCAGTTTAACCGTAACCTTAAGTGTCAACTCAATCGTTGGCTCGCAAATTTATATTACTAATACACCTGGATGTGCGGCAGACGGTACATGGGTTACAGCGAACTTTTTAAGTAAAAGTTGGACTTTAAATACTCCGGACGCTGTAAATACCGTTTTTGTAAAGTACAAAGATGCTGCTGGGAATGAAACTCCATGCTATTCCGACTCAATCTCTCACTCTTCTGTTGTGCCGACGGTAAGTCTCTCTTCGCCGGTATCAGGCTCTTATATTAATATTGCAACTGGTACTAGCGTCACATTGTCAGGCGGTTGCTCTGAAGAAGGAAAAAACGTTACAATTAGTATATCAACTTTCAGCGCTTTAACTGCGGTTTGCACTGCGGGTTCATGGTCTAAAACCTTTAACTTTAGTGCAAAAGCGGACCAGACATATTCAGTTAATATTACACATTCACGAAGCACTGGGGTTAACGCGACACCAGTCACCGCTAGCTATATAAAGGATACTACAGCTCCGACAATAACAGGTTTTTCGATAAATAATGGAACTGCTGTTACCTCTTCGCAAAATGCAACCCTGAATGTGACTTCCCATACTGGGACTGAGACGTATGTCACCAACAACGCGCTTTGTTTGACAGGAGGAACATGGGAACCTGTTTCCTTTCCTAAGGCGTGGACTTTGCCTACCTTAAATTCCACAAACACAGTTTACATAAAACTTAGAGATGCTGCAGGTAACGAATCATCATGCGTTTCTGATTTTATAATTCATGACAATACTGTTCCCACTCTTTCCATAACGGAACCACCAGCTGGCACATTTATCAATCAGTACAGCGCAGCTAGTTTCGATGTTAAAGGAACTTGTTCTGCGCACGGCCAGATTATTTATGGTGTTGTTACCGGGGAGCCTTCAGTTGGAACATCTGCCGCTTACTGTACAGGTGGTTACTTCACCCTTCATTTCAATGTCAGTAGTTTGAGTGACACATCAACGACGCCATATGATTTCGAGTTGTCATTGACAGCTGCAAACGGAAATTCGGTCAATACCACTTCATATTATTATATGGATGCGACACTTCCATCTGCTGTATCAATCAGCGGTGCGCCCTCCGGAACTAACAATTCTACAGGTTTAAATGTTACGGTCTCAAGCGCAACAGCTTCATTTTACAAATACTTCTTAATTCCACCTGGAGGCACCGGATCTTGTGCGATATCTTCAGCTTACATCGGAACGAAATATCCAGTGTCGACACCAATTACAGATCTTTTAACTGAGACGGGAAATTATACTTTGTGTGTCGTCGGTATTGATGATCATGACAACTGGTCGACAGCAGCTACTACCGCTTCATGGACCCGCGATGCCATTAAATCGACACTATCAGGCGCACCAACAGGCGTGGTTACAACTACAGCTTTGAATATTTCAGTAGCTGGAACCAATGTTACCCAATATAAATATGCAATCATTTCAACCGGCGGTTGTGCGACAGCGAGCTTCGTCGGGCCCGTGGCTGTCGGCTCTAATATTACTGACAACATTTCTGCCTTACCAAATGGTCCAGTAAAAGTGTGTGTTATAGGCGGCGATGCCTCAAATAATTGGCAGGAAGTTTCGGTAGCCACTGAAACTTCATGGATCAAAGATTCAATAGTCACGCTGAACATCTCTTCTGCTGCTGTTAATAGAGTCAGTGAAGGCGATACAAAAACAATTACCTTTTCGATGTCTGGATCAAAAACTTTTGACGTGACAGCTTATTTTAAAATAACCGGCGATGCGACTTCCACTGAACATAATCTGACAAGCGGTTCAATCACCATCCCTGCAGGCAGCACGACTGCAAATCTTCCAGTCAATTTCCTAGTTAATGCCGCTACAACTGGTGAGACGTTAATGAATGTTCACCTAACTCACACAGATTCACCTGCAGTTCTATTAGATCCGAAATATCAGGCGCAGTATTTTATTAGGGACTCACAAAAGGATCTGACCACTATATCCTTAGCTATTAACTTTTACCATGCCTGCGCCGTTCTCGATGATAATTCATTGAGATGTTGGGGCCATAGTGGCGTTAACCTAAGCCGTTTAGGTTTAGGTAATACCGTCGGGTTTGCTGACACCGCCAAAACAGTGGCGCCTGGGATTTCATTTAAAAGTGTTACTGCGGGACGCGACCACACTTGTGCACTTACTACATCTGGATATGTTTATTGCTGGGGTGAAAACTTGAGCAATCAGATAGGCGATGGAACTACAGCAAGAAGAACCACTCCAGTTTTGATAGATAGTAGCACGACCTATACTTCTATTAGCTCCGGCCAGGCTCACACTTGTGGCATTACTACTGAACAAAAGTTAAAATGCTGGGGAAGTGCAGATTCTTACCAAACCGGCTTAAATACTACTTCCAGTGCGCAAACTCCGACTCAAGTTACCTCGGCGGATTTTAAATTTGTTTCTGCAAATTCAAAAACAACCTGTGCCATAGATACAAATGATAAACTTTTTTGTTGGGGTAGAAATGCGACGGGTACTGTAGGAGATGGCACTCTAATAGTGAAACAAGTACCAACGGCCATCGATTCTTCAAACACATATTTAATGGTGGCTGTAGGATCGGGGCACTCGTGCGGAATTATTTCTGACGGAACCCTAAAATGCTGGGGAAATAATAGTCAGGGACAACTTGGCGATAACACACTTGTCACAAAAACTTCCCCGACTGTCATAAATTCTGCCGTTAAATACTCCTGGGTTACTGTAAATGATGACACGACCACGGATACCAATCGTGGCTTTAGCTGCGGAATTACTGATGGCGGCGTACTGCACTGCTGGGGAAATAATGCAGGGAAACAATTAGCCGACGGCACCACTACGAATCGAAAAATCCCTACTATTGCCGATTCAGGCGAAAGTTACTCTCGAGTTTACGCTGTGTCGCAAAAAGCCTGCGGCATCACCACAGCCGGCGCAGTTAAGTGCTGGGGAAATCTTTATAAAGACAACACGACAGGACGGAATTCCGATCTTTATGGCTTTGGTTATGGCACCTATTTAGGCGCCTATGGGGGATCCTTTTTTGCTTTATCAGATTATAATTTTAAGACTATTGGCATGCCAGATTCGGCGGCAGATACATCTTCCCAAACTTGTGGTATAACAGGCAATAAACTTTACTGCTGGGGCGAAACGAGTTATTTTGGTGACGGTTTAACTTATCGTCGTCCTGCACCGGTAATCCTTGATGCTCAAAATAACTATTCTCAAGTAAGCGAGATGCATGATTCAAGTAATAACTGCGCTATCACCTCTACAGGAACATTAAAATGTTGGGGCAGAAATAATTATGGCGAGCTTGGATCGGCTGGAAATATTGGAACTAATATTTTTACTCCAAAAGTGGCAGATCCGACCACCTCTTATTCACAAATCTTTCTAAGACTTGGAGCAGCTTGCGGCATCACCACCACGGGGGCCCTAAGATGCGCCGGGAACAACAACTTTGCGAAGCTTGGTGATGGAACTACGACCCACATCACTAATTTCACGACGATAGACAGCGGAGTTTCTTATAAACAGATTGGAATTGGAACTGCATTCTCGTGTGGCCTCACGACCTCTAATAAAGTTAGATGCTGGGGCACGAATACATATGGCCAACTAGGGACAGGAAATTTAAATAATTCTTATACTCCGATTGATACTGATCCAAGCGAGTCATATCGCTCTATTAGCGTAGGATTGGACCGAACCTGCGGAATTACTATGGCCAACAAGCTTAAGTGCTGGGGAAATGGACTTCTTGGCGATAATGGTGCTGGAGACCCTAAAACACCGCATGTTATAGATAGCGCCAGTGACTATTCAAGTGTCACGGTTAATAACTCAGTCGCTTGTGCAATTAAAACAAATGGTTCGACAAAATGTTGGGGCGCTAACACAGGTGTTTCTTTACCGAGTGAGAGTGGATCAGCAGCACAATATAATATTCTTATAGATTATGAATCGCAAATTGCTTATTCAAAAATCTATTTAAGTGGATCAAGTTTGTGCGGGTTGACTCCAGGGGGGTTATATCGCTGCGCCGGAAAAGGTGCGGGCGGTGTTTTCGGGATGGTTGATCCAAATCAAACCTATATCAGCAATGTCTTAACAGTCACCGCTCCAGTTTATATTCAAAAATGGCTTAGTTATTAATACTTGGTCGACGTTTACAATCTTAACTTCGCTTTCACATGATCTAAAATAATGTGAAAGCTCCATACCGTTAGAAATAAAACCATCGATGGGAAAAGGATCAGATGTGGAAAGCTTGAAAGAGTTTTCCATCCCTCTTTTACTAAAATTCCCCAGCTTGTGTATGGCGGGTGAATTCCTAATCCCACAAAACTCATGAAGCTTTCATACAGGATGTTCGTTGGAATTTGCATGGCAATTAATAACAACAAAGTGCCAAACATGTTCGGCAGGATATGACGAAGCATGATGTGCAGTCTTGTACCACCTAAAGCCACTGCTGCTTCAACGAAGGGCTTTCGTCTGATTTCTAAAACCATTCCTCTGGTCACGCGGGCTAAGCCCATCCAGTGAGTTGCTGAAATCCCCACGCATAGACTTAATAAAGCTTTAGTGAAGTTATCTTCCACTGGAAGAACAATTTGCAAAGTCATACACAAGATGGAAACTAAAATAAAACTTGGGATGGCCATCAGGATATCGCAGAAGCGCATCAGTACGCGGTCGACAATTCCTTCAAACCAGCCGGCAACGGCTCCGTAGGTAAAGCCGATTAAAAATGAGAGGAATGAACAAAGTAAACCTACTAAAAGTGAAATTCTTCCGCCAAGCACGACTCTACTGAAAACATCACGCCCTAACGAGTCTGTTCCAAACCAATGATTTTTATTGGCACTGACTAAGATGTTTTCTACATCTTGTTCTAAGCCTGTACCCATTCCCAATAATGGCGCGAAAACTATCAATAGACCCAGTAAAGATAGGAATAAGATCGCAAAGGTCAGGAAGACTTTTTTCACACTTCCTCCCTTAACCGTGGGTCTACGAACTTTAATAATACGTCGACGAAGATGTTTACTAAAATTAATAAAGTTCCGTAAAACAATGTTAATCCCATGATCAAAGTATAATCGCGGTCATTGAGTGCACTGACGAACTCACTGCCTAATCCGGGCACCGCAAACAGCAGTTCCACTAAGAACGAACCAGAAAGCAGGCCTACAATCAACGGCCCGACGTAACTTAAAAAAGGAATCATGGAATTCTTTAAAACGTGAAAGAACAATATCTGCCACGTCCCCACCCCTTTAGCCCGCGCCGTTCTGACGTAATCGTGACCAAAATTATCAGTCAGGGAATTTTTAAGTAAGCGCACAAGCGAAGCCAAGGGACGAAGGCTTAAAGTTAGAATCGGTAAAATATAATGCTGAGGTGTCGTTAAGAAAGCCACCGGTAAGAGATTAAAGTAAAATCCAAAAAGATAAATTAAAAGAGGACCCCAAAACAGACTTGGTAGCGATAAAAAGGCGATCACCCCTTGATCGATCACTTGCTCTAGGACTTTCCCTTGAAAACGAATGGCTAATAATGAAATTAAAAAAGCACCAACCAAAATAAACAGCAAAGCAAAGCAATTTAAAAACAGCGTATTCTGCACACCTTGGGAAATAATCTCTACCACTGTGCGATCAGGGCGCGCCATAGATACGCCAAGATCGCCTTTCACTAAACCACTAATGTAGGAAATAAACTGCGCACCACCAGAGGCTTCGACCTTCCAGTGTTGCATCAATTTTTCTTTTACTAAAGGATTAAGCGCGAAATCTTCATCAAAGGGACCGCCCGGAAGGGCTTTAAGCATAAAAAAGGTAAGCGTCCCTAGCAAGGCTAGCGACGCTATAAGTTCGATCGACTTTTTAAAAACAAAACGAACTACATTAACACTCAAATGTCATCCCAGTTTTCCTTCCCTACGATTTCAGTATTCACTTTCACAGGTACAGCGCCTGCCATGTAAGGGAAAAGATCTTTTTTGTTGCCGTAAAGTTGAGAATAAATATGAGCATTAGAAACCACGCGCTTCACGTAATTGCGAGTCTCTAAAAACGGAATGTGTTCAATGAACTCATCCGTTTCAAGGTTACCAAAACCTACTAACCAGTTTTTTACTCTGTGAGGGCCAGCATTGTAACCAGCAGCTACTAGAGGAATTGTGTTTTCAAAACGATCCATCAGACGTTTTAAATAACGGGATCCCACTTTCACAGAAGTTTCAGGTTGCAGAAGCATTGGAACTTTAAATTCTTTTTCACCTAAAAGGCTTGCAACTTTATAACCAGTGAATGGCATGACCTGCATTAGGCCCAACGCCCCTACTGGAGAGATTGCATCTTTACGGTAATTCGTTTCAGCGCGCATGATACCCCAAACAAGTTCTTCAGGAACTGAGAACTTCTTTGTGTATTTTTCAACTTGCTCTGAATAAGCGCGTGGGTACGCCAGTTCCCAAAGATATCGAATACCGCCTAAACCATGGGCTGCTCGTTGCCCAGCAAAGTTGATTTGCGCAATGTAAGAAGAACGGTTGAAGTGCCCCGCAGTGTTGTATTCTGTCATCAAGGTACGAAGGTAATCGCGATTTGATGTTTTCTTTTCAATATCAAATAAGTCCCAACGAGCCCATTCGTATTCACCAAGGATCATCATGTCACGAGCACGCTCAAAACGTTTCATCAATGCAGGATTACTGAAGGTCGTTACGTTTTCAGTGGCTTCAACGCTATTTTCTTCAGCCACGCCAACTGCTTTTAAGTCGGCATTGTCTGGAGTTTCACCTTCATCATCGTCACCTTTTTCGTCATCAGCTGAATACTGAGTTAGAATTAGGTTTTCTTCCGATTCAGATTCATCACCACGATAATCATCAGGCATGGATGGCATTAAAAACTCGCTTGCTGAAAAGCGAGAAATCATACGTGGGGTCGTTGGTAAATTAGAAGAAAGAATAACTTTCGGAATCTGGATTTCACCCATTTTCTTTAAGCGTGAAGAAGCCGCGATAGAGTAGTACCCCATCAAAGGATCTTTCGCTAAGTTTTCTAACATCACTTTTGCTGGTTCTACCTTACCTTGGCGGTAAAGACTCATCGCCATCCAATAATTCACTCTGTCTTGCGGTATAGACTTTTTGCCTTTTCGCGCAGTCATGTTCGCAAAAGCTTTGAAGGAACCTTGGTAGTCGCCCTTAAGATACTTAAGCCACGCTAAGTGCCACTGAGCATCGCGGTTTAATCCTGATTTAGGATAAGCCTTCATAAACTCTTGGAACCTGCGAGCTGCGCCATCGTAATCTTGGAACTGGTAACTTAAGAAGGCCGATTGGTACAAAGCCTGACGGCCTGTTTTAGAACGTGGGCTTAATTTATAAGCAGTATAATAAGAACCTACTGCCAACTGCACTTCACCGGCGCGAGCTGTGGCTGATCCAAACAGAATCAAGTAGTCGAAGTTCTTTTTATTAGATTCATAATAAGGCTTTAAAAGATCAACGGCCTTAACCAACTCACCTTCTTGTAAGAAAAATTGCGCCTGCAGTTTATCGGCAAGATATTTATCAGTCTTCGCAAGCTTTGCTTTCATCAGATTGATTTCAGCTTGGGCTTTTTGGTCAAGACCCGCAAAAAGCATATGACGAACGCGCGTGCGGAAGTCCTCCGTCGTGACGTTGCAATCCGATGGCTTTCCTTCAAATTCATTGGCAGCTAAATCCACGCTCCAGTTAGCCACTTTGTGGTAAGCAGGATACTTTTCATAAAGCTTTGTAAGCCATTTACACATCTGACCGTGGCGCTGCAAACCTTTTTCAGTCACAGCTAAATTGTAAATCACGTCGGGATATTCTTCGGTTGAACGAGTGCGCTTTTCTAGTTTAAGAAAATAGTTACTAGCTAATTTAAAGTTTTTCTTTTCTAAAGCGACTTGGCCTAAAAGATTGTTTGTCTCAATAGACATTTTAACGTTTGGCGATAGATCCAAAACTTTTTTGAATTCAGCTTCAGCCTGATCCCATTGGGCTTTTTTCATGTACGACTGCGCCAAGTAAAAGCGCGCGTATTCTTCAAGAGTGATTTTCTCTTTTAAGATATTTTCGAAAGCTGGAATCGCTTCGTCGTATTTAGCCGTTTTGTATTGTTCTAAAGCCTTTTTAAAAGCCTCCAGATCATTTTTAGGAGCTGGAAGAGCTGGTAACTGTGCTCCAACTGTGGAGCTTATTGATAGAGAAAAAACTAAAACTACTTTGGCAAAGCCAGAGTGCAAACCAGCGAGCGCATTCTTCATGTGTACAATCCTTGTAACGCGTATCTAATAATGATACCGAATATCCCTGGCAAAATCGAAAACTAAACGACCTATACCTGTAAAAATTGTGACTCTCAAAGACCAAAGTGGGAAGGAGTTTCTCTAGACCAACGCACAGAGGAAAATAAATTTGGTGCCTTCGATAAGATCTCTTTCACAAAAAACGTGAAAGATCCTAGCAGATTATTATAACCTAAATACTCTCACTGACGAAGGTTGGCGAGAAAGGTCCAAGCGCAAGGCGAGGACTCGGCGACCGATCGGAGCAACATGGATGCTATTTTAAAAGAGTCTTATAAGCCCGGTGACTATATTTTCTTTGAAGGCGATATCGAAAATCATTTCTATATCGTAGAAAGTGGTGTCATTCAAATTTTCACTAAAGACAGTACCGGCGCAAGAATTCCTATTTGCGAGGTCGTCGACGGAGAATCTTTTGGCGAGTTTGCGCTTATTTCAAAATCTCCCCGTTCGGCGACGGCCCAAGCGGTGACGGATGTGGTCTTAGTTAAAGTTTCTGAAGATGGATTTCAGCAGCTGATGTCAGAGCTTCCTACATGGGCTGAATGCATGATGAAGACTTTTGTCGATCGCTTGCAAAATATGACTGAAAAAGTGCGCGAGCTTGAACAATTTAAGCGTCGCGATTAATTCTTTTTAGGATACTTTAAAAAGATCTCGCGCTGTAAATCTGTAATCACGGTCATCAGTTTTGATTCGGTGATTTTTTCAACATTTAAGAACTGAACGCCAGCGATCTGTTGTTTTTTATCTTCAGCTTCCTTCATCGAGCTAAACCGCACTTCCACTTCAAATTCTAAGGGCCTGCGGTTGCCGATTCTTAAGTGGCCTTTGACTTTATCGCCGATCTTTAAAACGGGATCGCCACCTAGTTCCATTTTAAAACCGCCGGCACTGACATCCTTCACTTTGCAATCAAAGAAATATTTTTTACCCTGATGTTCGGTAAAGTTAAAAATAGCATCGTACTTTGCCGGAATATCGACGCGGAAATTTGCGCGCCTTTGCAGTTGAAATAGTTCCTTGTCAATTTTTAAAACCGCCCATCCTGCTTCAAAATAAAGTTCCGTCTGAATAAAGTAACGTTCTGTTTTAAAAGCAAAGTTCACCAGAACTTCTTGATTTTCCTTAATGTCCTTGGAATCCGCCGTATGGTGGCACATCAAAGCTTCATCTTTTTCGCTTTGTACAGCAATCAAATGAAAAATACGATCTTTCCCCTTCACGACCACCTGAACTTTGTCATGGGCGACCTCGCGAAAAATCATTTTCTTTTCCGAGATAGAAATTTTCTTAAAAATCGTCTGGCCGTTATCAGAATTCATTTAATCTTATACTTTCTTAAGCGCCGTTTCCCAGCGTTGCATGCGCGCCTTGCGATCTTTACTGTTCATTTTCACTTTGAATTCTTTATCGATGGCCCACACTTTTTTGATTTCTTTGATGTCTTTCCATAGGCCAGAACCAAGGCCTGCCATAAACGCAGCACCTAACGCCGTTGTTTCTAAGTTTTTAGGTCTAACCACATTAACGCCGCAATAATCAGCTTGAAGCTGCATTAAAAGATCATTCGCAGCAGCGCCTCCGTCAACCTTCACGCCTTTCAACTTTTTGCCTAGGTCTTTTTGCATGGTCACAAGGATGTCGACATTCTGCAAAGCCATGGCCTCAAGAGTGGCCCGCGCAATGTGGGCTTTAGTGCTTCCCCGAGTTAAACCACTGATCACCCCGCGGGCTTCTGGCTGCCAATGTGGAGCACCTAAACCAGTTAAGGCCGGTACGAACTCGACTCCTTGAGTGTCTTCCACCGTTTTAGCTAAAGCTTCAATATCAGAACTTGCTTGAAATAGCCCTAAGCCATCGCGCAGCCACTGCACCGCTGCTCCGCAAACGAAGGCGCCCCCTTCAAGGGCGTAGGTCATTTCTTGATTTTTTAATTTCCAAGCAATCGTTGTAAGAAGTTTGTTTTTAGATTTCACCGCTTTTTTGCCAGTGTTTAAAAGTAAGAAGCTTCCGGTACCGAAAGTACATTTTGCTTCACCTAAATCATAACAAGCTTGACCGAACAACGCCGCCTGCTGATCCCCGACGATTCCTGTTATTGGAACCCCATCAGGCAAAAATCCAAGTCCTTGGGTCACACCAAAATCTGCGTTGGAAGGACAGATTTCAGGCAGAATCGATTCAGGCACTTGCAGAAGCTTTAATAATTCTTCATCCCACCAGCCCGTGTGAATGTTCATTAGCATTGTGCGCGAAGCATTACTTACATCGGTTTTATGGGACTTTCCGTTGGTCAGCTTCCATAATAAGAAAGTATCTACGGTGCCAGCAACGGTCTCTCCACTTTTGGCTTTCGCAGCGGCCTGGGGAACATTCTTTAAAAGCCATTGAATTTTTGTTCCAGAAAAATATGGGTCCAACACCAAACCCGTTTTCGCTGTGATCATTTTTTCTTTTTTATTTTTCTTAAGTTTCTCACAAAGATCTTGGGTGCGACGGCATTGCCAGACGATGGCATTATGAATGGCTTTCCCTGATTTTTTATCCCACAACATCACCGTTTCACGTTGATTGGTGATGCCGATGGCGTGAATTTGCGAACCTTTGATTTTGGCTTTTTCTAAGGCCAAACGCATTGAACGTTGTGTGGAGTACCAGATGTCCTCAGGGTCATGCTCTACCCATCCCGGCTTTGGAAAAATCTGTTTGAAGGTTTCGCGGGCTTCGGCGACAAGACCTCCGGCTTGATTGATAATGCAAGTTCGAGAGCTGGTTGTCCCTTGATCGATTGCCATGATAAATCTAGACATAGGTATTCCTCACATAAACAATAACTATAATAATGAAGAATTTCTTGCAGAAACCCAACGAAAAAATCTTCGGACTTCGCAACCTCGATCGAGATACTTTGATATTTCGCGTGTTGCCACGTTTTCTGTTAGAAATTCTGCGCAAATATTTTCGCATGGAGATTTCTGGCATTGAGAACATTCCCCGCAAGGGTGCTGTCATCATTGCGCCGAATCACTCTGGTTTTTCCGGCTTTGATGCTTTCTTATTAGGACACATCGTTCAGCAAGAAGCCAAGCGCGTGCCAAGAGTTTTAACTCATCACTTTTGGTTTTTAACTGAAACCACTGCGATCCCCGCTCACAAAATGGGTTTTACTGAAGCTACTTATGAAAACGGAATAAACGCTCTGAAAAAAGGCAATGCCATCGTTTTATTCCCTGAGGGCGAACAAGGAAACTTCAAACCCACTTCCAAACGCTATCAACTTCAAGAATTTAAGCGCGGTTTTGTTAGAATGGCGCTTGAAACCCAAAGCCCGATTGTTCCAGTGGTAGTTTTAGGTGCAGAAGAAACACATATCAATCTAAAGCAGTTAAAATTCACAAAGTTCTTAAAAGGAACAGTGATCCCGTTACCATTAAACATTATTCCCCTGCCAGCAAAATGGAGAATCAGATTCTTAGAACCGATTCACCTACCTTACAAACCAAATGCAGTGAACGATTCTGAGTTAGTGCACGAGATAGCAGAAAATATTCAGGATAAAATGCAGCAAGCTATCGAAGAAGAACTAACAAAACGTGGCAATCCCTTTTTGTAATTGAGGGTGCCTGCTTCTTTTATTTTTTTCTAGCGTCAGGTTTATCGTCCGCAACGACTTTCAAAATGCCGTGCCATTTAGCTACAAGAATACCAGGCTCATCAGGATTTCTGCTGACCAGCTGGCTTATCAGGAAGGCTGCAACCCCTGTTGCTACAACGAGGAGGAGTACGTACTCCACCACGATTTGACCTTTATTGTTTTTCTTCATTTATGCAGTCTATCACAGTTCCGCAGGAGCGGAAGTCGCCTCTAGAGGGGCTGGACGCCAGTTGATCATTGTAAGACGAAGCGTATCAATTAAAAGGTCTAGGTTCTCGTCTTCAATAGGCCCTTTTAGTCCCACAACCACATCTTCGCGCCACTTTTCAACCATCAATGGTCCCGGAGGATGTGTCGCCGACTCAAAGGACAATCCGAAAGCATCTGTGGTTGGATAAATCATCACTAAGATGTTTGCGCCTGAAGCTTTTGAGGCTTCCTTGGCTTTGACTACTTCATCAGTCAATTTCTGCTGAACTAGAAAATAAATTTTTAAAGCAAGAGCCTCATGAAACTGAGCAAAGTATATGCGAAGTGGTCCATCAAAGATGGCACTATTAAACGCAGGATTAAAATACTTCGACTGCATCAATGTGGTGTATGACGATCTCATGCTTCTTCCCCCCAAACAGATCCGCCCTTTCCCCAAGACTAGGAAGAAAAGGGGTCATTATTCAAAGGAAATTTTAAGATTCTTAAATTTTGTGACAATTTTGTGACGCGAACAGCTATTAAAGATTGGTGAAAACCTTTTTTCCACTCTGAAAAACAAGCTTCTTTGACGACTCACCAACGCTGTAAAATAAAGTCTTCCAATCTTGTTCAATGCACAAAATATCAGCAGACTTTCCGACCTCTAAAGATCCAACTTCCCCTTGTAAATTAAGAGCGTGAGCAGCCCCCACTGTGTAGGCAGTGATCACTTCTGGCAAAGTCATTTTCATTTCTAAGCGCGCAAGTAAACCCACTAAATTTAAATCCTGAGTTGGTGAGGTGCCGGGATTAAAATCTGTTGCTAAAGCAACTCGAGCCCGCGCATCGATCATCTGTCGAGCGGCTGGGTATTTCACTTTCATATACAGATCCGCAGCCGGCAAAAGAACTGCTGTTACTTCTGATTTAGCTAAAGATGAAATTTCTTTTTCTGTGACTTGCAACAGGTGATCCCCTGACAAGGCCCCTAACTTCACGGCAAGATCACTTCCCCCACTTAATGAAAGCTGATCGGCATGCACTAAGAGATCAAAACCTAAGCTTTGCGCTTTACGCAGGTATTTTTCAGAGGCTTCAACAGGGAAGAATCCCTTTTCAACGAAAACATCCACCCGGCGCGCCAATTTCTTTTTCGCGACAACAGGTAAAACCTCATCAGCCAGAAAGCTTAAATATTCTTCGTAGGTTTTATATTCCGGCGGCAAAGCATGGGCGCCTAAGAACGTATTCACTGTGCGCAGACCAGAAATTTTTTGCCCTGCTTGTAAACACTTTAGTTCATCTTTCAAATTCAGCGCATACCCTGATTTAATTTCTAAAGTTGTTACACCTTGAGATATAAAATGATCAGCCCGCTGCTGCCCGGTTTTGACTAGATCATTCAAAGAAGCACTGCGGGTGTTTTTCATTGTCGACAAAATACCGCCGCCTTTAGCTGCAATTTCTTGATAAGACGCCCCTTGATTGCGCATTTCAAATTCAGCCGCGCGATTGCCCGCAAAAATCAAATGGGTGTGGCACTCTACAAATCCAGGCAGCACTGTGCGGCCCTTCATGTTTATTTCTTTGTGATTTTTTTTAGCGAACTCTTTAGGAAGTTTTTTATCCGTCCCCACCCATGCGATCTTATCTTTTTCAATAAGAAGACTTGCGTTTGATAGGATGCCTAAATCAGCTTCTTTAACTCCACGCCCGCCTTTGGCAGCAGCGGGAGCAAGAGTCAAAAGTGTCGAGATATTTTTTAAGAGTGTGCCCATGAATGCATTCAAACATAGGGCACGGGGGGATTCTAGGAATGACTTTGTGTTTCTTCTGATTTTGGCAAAAGAATCGTTAAAATGCCTTCTTCCACGTTCATCTTAATATGGCCGCTATCAACGGCTTCTGGCAGTTGAACGGTGATTAAAAAACCCTCTTTGACGTGTTTAAGATCTACAGGGATGACAGGCTCCATGAATTCATCTTTGATCGCCGGGCCTTCATCTTTTTCAAATTCATTTATGTATTCTTCAAATTGGCTTGGACGACCCACATGGGGTTGCTTGGGGGAATCCATCAGGGGAGCAGCCATAACAGCCTCCTATCCCCCTAATTATGAAGCAAGGCTTATAATACCGCCAACAAGCAAAGGTCCTATGTTAAATGAAAAAAGCGGAGCTTTTGGCTCCGCTTTTATTAGATATCATTTTATTCAAGATTATTTCTGAGCTTGTTTCACGCGTGGAGCAAACCACATATCTAGAACTACGCCTTGCTTTTCTTTGCCTTTTTCTACAAAGACAAAGGTACTGCGCTCGCGCACTTCAGCGCGATCACCAAGGGCATTCACTGTTCCAGCTTCATATTTTAATGAGATCGATTTCACTTTTGATTTTAGTGGCACCAATTCTTTGGCTGCTGAAACCCCGTCACCGTTATCAGACCATAACAATAACTTCGCAAAATCGGCATCTTTAGCATCAATCACAGAGTCTTTGTTTGAATCTAGCTCTTTAAGAACTTCAAAACCGTTGGCGAACTTATCACCTTGGTTACCAAAAAGCTCTTCTGCTTTAGTGATCTTTTTATTCCCATCGCGATCTAGGGCAATGAACGCACCCGGTGAACCTTTTTCAGGCCACATAGTTTGACCGGAAGGATTCAAAGGGAAATCCACTGTCGCAGAAAATTGCGGTCTTTTATCATCAAAGAAAACCATCAATGGCGAGAAGTAACCACCACAGAACCCATTTTCACCTGGGAAAAAAGCAGATACAGAATAGTTCTTACCATCTTTAGAGTTGCTAGTATAAACGTTACCTGAAAGGTCCCCGTTATAACCCATGTACTCACCACGAGCCCCTTGGCCCGGAGCAAACTCTTGTTTAAAGCGAACGCTTTGAAGTTTGACATCAAAGTCATCACTGATGTTACCTGCTTCATCCACTTTGGTAGTGAAATTAATTGGAATATTAATGCGCACATTATTACCGGCATAAGATGCTGTTGCGCCCCCAGAAACATCGCCTCCTGGAATTGCCATCACAGATTCATTGCCTGCCATCGACACAACCCGCGCTGGGTATTTCACCGTGTATTGGCGAAGTGTGCCTTTATCATTCAACGTAAGATAAAATACGACATCAGATGTTGGAGCAATCGGATTTGAAACGTGACGCAAGTTCGTTCCAAAACAACTATTAGAGATATTAATTGAAATACCGCTTTCGCCTGCTCTTGAAGCTTGTCCAGAAAGGACAACCCCTTGAAAGCCTGCCGTTGCGCCGGCACCGGAATTAACAGAAGCAGGTTCTTGTTCGGCATAAGCTGGGCTTACCACCGCTGCGATCATCGGAATGAAAAAGATTTTTTTCCCAAACATACAAGGCCCCCTCTGGCACTTATTTCTTCGCGGAACGAACAATTCGATAATAAATTAACGAATCGTGTGCATCCCGACGACTAAATACGACGCTTTCAATATCTGCGGCAAACAATTGAGCATCCATGAACTGCTGCCCATTGAAAGTGGATCGCATAAGATTGACTTTCCCCATTTTATCCCTAGCTAAATAATACTTGATGATCATCACAGGTTTCAAGCGCACAATCGGCGCAGCTCCGCCCATTGGCGGTATATCTCTTAAGAACTTATCTTCATCAGTAATCGTCTCATTTGGATACATCGGATTTGATCTATCTAAAATGTTTCCTAAAATAACTGGCGCCAAGCGCACTTCGCCTTCTGACGGAATCACACCAAGAAAAATCGGTGATCGCGCCGGACGACTGTAGTTGGGGCCCGTTGCTGTCATCTCTCTGACTAGCGCTGGCGAATCTAACATTAAAATTCTTCCTGGCGTCCAAAGTCTTCTTGTAGGCTCATCGGGATCGGTCACATTTAAGGCTCCGTTCTTATTAAGTGAACGGAAATTTAAATTTGATGCGACCATGGGATTTCCAGAAGGTGCCCCGACATCATACGCCATAGACGGAGTATACATCACGGCCGGACCCATCTTATCTGACGTTGCAATGAAAATGAATTCACTCTTGCCTGCTGCAGTCAAAGTAAAGACGCGTTCGCTGTTATCTACGTTCTTATCTGTGCGATCAGAAACATAGTCAAAGAAGCGATTACCATGATCGTCTAGTGTCAGTAAGTTGTTAAAAGATGGCTCTGAATTCTTTAAATCCTTTAACAGCATACGTTCAGCGATAATGTTATCCACTGAATCTTCAATGTCGTTGGTGATTTCGTTTTTTGTTTTCGCCGTAAAGACAAAGAATGATGCCGCCACCATCCCCATGATTCCCATGAGGGCGATACCAACAACCATTTCTGCTAAAGTAAAACCTTTTTGATTCCTCATTGCGAATTCACCACAAATTGATAGTCAACGAAACCGTAAGCCGCAGGACCGTTTACTGGCGGTGTGCCCCAGTCACGATGACTTAAGCGCACCGTCACTAGGTAAAGTCCTTTCATTCCTGGATAAGTCTGAATGACATATCCAAAGCGTCCCGGACAACCACTGCATTTTTCTGCTGTGCTGATAAGCCCATTTCCCCACGCCATCGGCAAGGCTTCTAACGCTAAAGCGGTGTTGCGCTCTTGATCGGAACTAAAATAGTTGATCTGGTACATGCGCACGTTAGGACGAATACTTTCAATAACGTCGTTGATTTGCTTGTAAAGGGAATTTTTAGTCTTACTCTCTTTCGCTACTTTCTTTAACGACAGTGTTCCTGAAATAAAGAAAGAGCCAACCAAAGTAATCATCGCTAATCCCAACAGGGATTCTAGCACCGAAATACCTTTTTGATTCTTGATGATGGACTTCATATGCCGGACTCCCTTGAAACTTCCAGAACATAGAAGCGAACCAAACGGTTTTTACACATTGTCGAGTTGCTGTTGTTCATCAAACCACAATCCGGATCAACAGAAGTCCAACGGAATGGATCGGCTTTTGAACGTAACGAAATAGAATTACAACGATAAAGGTTCGCCACATCTGACATCGATGGATATGGATGCCATACGGGATAACGATTGATCGTCGCACAGTCTTGGTTATTTAGACCTTTTAAAACATTGGCCTGACGAAGTTCAAAAGTCGCTTGGGGATGATAAATCGTGCTCCACGTGATACCCGCTTGGTACGCGTCATCAGCAATGGTGATCCCTTTGGTCACGATAATTGAAGCAATAATTCTTAGCGGTGTCGCGCGCGATTGAATCACCAAACGCTCACAGTTTAAGAATCCTGAAACGAAGTTGGCACTGTCTTTAATTACGCAGTTCTTCGCAATCGATTTCACCGTGAACACCGCCGTACCACCACCATTTGGTGCGCGGTAAGCATTGTTATGGTCAAATACTAACGTATCCACTTCACCATATTTATTTGTGAACGACCAAGAATGTCTTGAACTGGATGCAAAAGATTTAGACCAATCCGTTCCACCGAAAGCAGAGGAACTTCCTGATCCTAACTGAGCACAGGCAATGTCATAATCAATAAACGGATCTTCATCATCAGGAAGATTGCCCTTGGATTGACCAAAAGCCGTACTTAAGCGAGGTGATACGGCCATGCCATCACCGTTACGACTAAAGAACAACCAACCCTTGTTTTTACCCAACTGTTGTTGCGACCAAGTTCTTAAAGAGGAACCTTGGAAGTATGAAACGTCATAAGCCTCAAACGCCAATGACACATCTAAAGGCTCACCGTTAGAATTTAATAACATTTCTGGATGTTCAAATGTCACTTCCATATCACGGAAAGATGGATTGGACATTTTGTTGCCTGGCTTGGTTGGATCCAACGGCTTTTTGATTGTGATATGAACTTTGGGCTGAACATTTTCTTTACTAGCAACATCACGACGGGTTCTTTGCAGATTCGATAGTTTCGTTTCTGCTTCATACACGTCATTTTTTTGCTTCGTTAGTTGGTTGCGCATATTGCGCACGCGATATTCAGCATTATCAATTTCGTAACGTAAACGTGCAATCTTGCCTACGTTTGGAACTTTATCATTCTGCTCATCCCGAAGTTCCCTTTGCATATCAGAGATATCATCTTCAGTACGGCGGATTTGTTTTTCTAATTGATCAACCTGACTTTTTTGGAATAACAAATTCGACTCAGCATCCGTGATTTGTCGATCCAATCTCTCTTTTAACTGCTTTAAATTAATTTCTGGCGCTAAGGTCACAGTTCCGTCATCTGGAATTTCCCCGACGACTTTCATTCTGCCGAAATTCATTTGATAGCGCGCAATCGCACCGTCTTTTTTATTTAAACTCCAGTCCTTTAAGATTTCACCAAACCAACCGGCTTGCTGCAATGAAGGACGAACAACTTCACCCGTCTGAGGATTGAAACGGTTCTTGTCAGACATACCCATGCGGTATTGAACCTTTGAACCGGTGTTCTTTAAAAGCTCACCAGTAAGCTCAGCATCTGTTGTTTTATTAAGATTATATTTAGCTAGATTGTACGAGATACATTTTTCCATTAGGCGCGGATCTTCCGCCCCTGAAGCGGTTTTATAACCAGACAGGTAATCAAGACCCTCATCACGATCGCCGTCGACTTCAACACCTTTTTGGAACCCACCAAATTGACGAACATGGGCCCAGAATTGATCCAGCTCTGCTCCTGAAGAACGAGGCTTAAATTCCTTCCCGTTACGCATGACTTGGCCACCACCAAGAATTAATTTTTCTTTAAATGTCACTGGCGTATAAACTGTGTCGCCGTTGGATTTATCAACTTTGATGTCTGGCGCTTTTGGTAAATGAACATCCCCGTTGACGTACACAGGGCTTTCAAATACTAGGCCCTTCCATTTTGCAGCCACATTTCTTGAACCAAATTGTTTTAAATTCGCATCCCCCGCACTGCTGCCCGCGGTTTCATTTAAGTGAAGGTCATTAGCAACCATCAAAGCAAAGCTTCCCACTTCGCGTGGATAAACTCCGACATAAGAAATCGTGCGCAGTTTGCTTGCGCCAATTTCAATAGGCTTACCTTGTCTGTCTAACAAGCTGACTGTGATTTTTAAATAAACTTCACGACCGTATTCTGGAATAATTTGGCGTCGGTCTTTTTCAATGCGCACATGGATTGCTTCGACTTTATAACCTTTTAGATCTGCGATGATTTTATAAACCGGATGCAAGGCACTGAAAGAAGAAATATTGATTCGTTCGTCGATAACATCAAGAGGTACAGATTCAGGGTTCGCAACACCCATACCGCGCAAGAATGCAACGGTTTCATTTTTCATCAAAAGTCTTTCAACAGATCTTTTATGATTTAGAATTTGCGCCATTGTTGGCGGATAGCTTTCTCCGCAAGGTTCTGGCATCCAATCTTTAGAAAAACACCAGCGCTGTTTGACACCAAACAACGTAAAATCCACCATAGAATGCAAAGCTAAACGGGCTGTGATGATCGAAGCTGTTTTTTGAACTTGTTGACGATGCTTAAGAACTTCTGGAGATAAAAAATAAAGCATCGTACCGACAATACCGACGGCAACGAGGGCCTGAACAAAGGCACTACCTTTATTATTGAGTGGTTTCATAGTCATATCTCCCTAATGTCGTATCGACACAAGGGAGATCAAACTTAAGACAGTTGGCCGGAAAGTCTCAGAGTGAGACAGTCACCTTCAGTGAAAACGAATTATTTCGCTTTCCCCTGATTTGCGACCGCTTCAATCGCCGCTTTTACTTCTTCCGGATCACCGATAAATTCTTTTTTAAGGACCTTAAAGTTTGCGTCCAACTCATACATCATCGGGATCCCAGTTGGCATATTGACCCCCATAATTTCATCTGGAGTCATACCTTCAAGATGTTGCATTAATGCGCGCAAACTGTTTCCGTGGGCGACGATCAAAACTTTTTTGCCTGATTTTATAGCAGGAGCAATCGTCTCACTCCATAAAGGTAAAAAACGCGCGACTGTGTCTTTTAAACTTTCACAGCTAGGCAAAAGTTTAGGGTCCACATTTTTGTAACGCGGATCTTTAGAAGGATGGCGAGGATCTGTCGCTTCCATCGCTGGAGGCGGAACATCGTAACTACGACGCCAGATTTTTACTTGGTCTTCGCCATGACGAGCCGCAGTTTCAGCTTTGTTCAAACCTTGAAGGCCACCGTAGTGTCTTTCGTTTAAGCGCCAGTCTTTGTGTACTGGAAGCCACACTAGATCCGTTTCATCTAAAACAAAGTTCAAAGTCTTAATCGCTCTTTTCAATAAGCTTGTATAAGCGATATCGAAGGTAAAACCTTTATCTTTGAGGGCTTTACCACCTTTTAGAGCCTCTGCTCGACCTTTATCTGAAAGATCCACGTCTTCCCAACCGGTGAAGCGATTCTCTTGATTCCACACACTCTCACCGTGTCGTACCAGTACTAACTTATACACAGCTTAAACTCCTTCATTTCGAGATAAAAAACAGCTATCATGACCATGCTATAAAAGCTTGTGTTTTTGCTGCGCATTAAGGCGTTACAAACAGCGCAGTTTTTGAAAAATTAGCACGCGTATTAAGACGTAAATTGAACGTGAGGATCATCGTGAACAACAGTGGCATCAATCGCGCGAACTTAGAGTACATCGAACAGCTCTACACCGATTTTAAATCCAATCCAGAATCTTTAGCTACAGAGTGGAGAAGTTTTTTCGAAGGCGTTGAATTCGCCCAAGAAGGAAAATTCGGAATGTCTGATAAAGAACTTTCCGTATTTCAACTTATCCAAGCCTATCGCGCTGACGGACACCTTGAAGCAAACATCAATCCGCTTTATTCGCCACAAACCAGTGAACAACTTTCTTTAAAGCGTTTTGGTTTAAGCGATAAAGATTTAAATGCAAAATTTCAAGTAGGCTCTTTGATCGGCAAACAAGGTGCAAGCCTTGCTGACATCATTGCTCACCTTCGCAAAACTTATTGCGGAACTTTGGCGCTACAAGCTTCTGATGCTTCTCCGAAAGAGCAAGCATGGTTGACTGAACAGTTTGAAGGTAAAGCTGCCGCTGTTTCAGTTGATGAAAAGAAAAATGCGCTTAAAGGTCTTACCAAAGCTGAGACTTTAGAAAAATTCATTCACCAACGTTATGTTGGTACAAAACGTTTCTCGGTTGAAGGTGGTGAATCCATCATCCCGATGATGGATTATCTAGTTGAAAAAGGCACTGGCCAAAAAGTTCAGGAAATTTTCTTAGGTATGGCTCACCGTGGTCGCGTGAACATGCTAGTGAACTTTTTTGGTAAAGGTGAAGAGTATGTGTTCGGTGATTTCAACGGTCCGCTTTCATTAGAGCAGCCCGTTGAAGACTTCGACGGCGACGTAAAATATCACTTAGGCTACACTTCTGAAAAGAAAACAGCGAACGGCACTTGCCGTGTGAATATCGCGTACAATCCTTCACACTTAGAAACTGTGAATGCGATCACTGTGGGTATGGCAAGAGCTGCCCAAGACAAACTGGGTGGCGATGCTTTCCGTAAAAATGTGGTTCCCGTTTTGATTCACGGTGATGCGGCGTTTGCCGGTCAAGGTATCGTGCAAGAGGTGTTACAACTTGCTGGCGTGAAATCTCACACTGTCGGTGGTACTTTACACATTATCATCGATAATCAAGTTGGTTTCACGACGAACGGTTTTGACACTCGTTCTACCCGTTACGCTTCTGATGCTGCGAAAATGACTTTCACACCGGTTCTTCATGTGAATGGTGATGATGTTGAAAGCGGCTTAAAAGCAATGGACATCGCTCTTCGCTATCGCCAAGAGTTCGGTAAAGACGTTGTGATCAATATGATCTGTTTTAGAAAATACGGTCATAACGAAGGTGACGAGCCTGCGTTCACTCAGCCAAAAATGTATGAGCTTATTAAAACTCATCCTACGGTGCGTGAACTTTACGTTAAAAAATTGACGGCTGAAAACAGCATTGACCAAGCAACGGCTGACAAAGTTTACCAAGATGCTTGGGACCGTCTGCAAAAGATCTTTGATGAAACAAAACAAAATCCACCGAAGCTTAAGAATTTTAAATTCGAAGGCGCTTGGAAAGGTCTTCGTAAAGGGACTGATGCTGATTTTGAAAAAGCAACGAACACGACATTTGATTTAGCGACTTTGAAAAAGGTCGGTGAAAAATTAGCCTCTTACCCAGAGTCATTCACTCCTCATCCAAAATTGATCAAACTTTTGGAAACGCGTAAAGCGATGGGCACTGGTAAAGAAATGATCGACTGGGGAACGGCTGAGCTTCTTGCTTACGGTTCTTTATTATCTGAAGGCACGGATGTTCGTTTGACTGGTGAAGACTGTGTGCGTGGTACATTCACCCACCGTCATGCAGGTATGTATGATTTTAAAACAAACCAAGCTTACTTCCCGCTTGCGGACATCAATCCAAAAGCAAAACTTTTGGTGGCTGAAAGTATTCTGTCTGAATACGGTGTTGTTGGTTTTGAATACGGTTATTCTGTTCAGAACCCTCGCGCTCTTGTTATGTGGGAAGCGCAATTTGGTGACTTCGTAAACGGTGCACAGATCGTGATCGATCAGTACATCGCCGCGGGTGAAGCTAAGTGGCAACAAATGTGCAACCTTGTGATGCTTTTACCTCACGGTTATGAAGGTCAAGGGCCAGAGCACTCTTCTTGCCGTATTGAGCGCTTCTTACAATCTTGTGCACAAAACAATATGCAAGTGTGCAACTTGACGACTCCAGCGCAAATCTTCCACGCGCTTCGCCGTCAAATGCACCGTGATTTCCGTAAGCCATTAATCATCGCTTCACCGAAATCTTTGTTAAGACATCCTAAAGCTGTTTCTTCTTTAGAAGAAATGGCTAAAGGTTCTTTCCAAGAAGTGATCGCGGATACAGTTGATAAATCCAAAGTTGATACTGTGGTCTTTGTTTCAGGTAAGTTCTATTACGAGCTTCTTGAAGAAAGAGAAAAATCGAAAAAAGAAAACATCGCCCTTGTGCGCATTGAACAGCTTTATCCGTTCCCTGCTAAACAAGTGACTGAAGTTTTGAAATCTTACCCTAAAGCTAAAACATTGATCTGGGCGCAAGAAGAGCCGCGCAATATGGGCGCGTTCCAGTCTGTGTACTTCAAGTTCGCTGATGTTGTTGCAAAAGCGGGAATGAAGTTGGGCTTTGAATATGTAGGCCGTCCGGAAAGATCTTCCCCAGCGACGGGCTCTATTCACCGCCACAAGCTTGAGCAAGCTGAAATTATTAAATCAATTTTTGGCGCCTAGGCGCTTTAGAAGGACGTTGCAATGAAACAAGAGATTAAAGTTCCCGCAGTTGGGGAATCCATCACAGAAGCAACCATCGGTAGCTGGACAAAAAAATCCGGCGAGTTTGTAAAGCGCAATGAAGTTTTATTACTTCTTGAAACTGACAAAGCTAGCGTTGAAGTTGTCGCTGAAAACGACGGCGTATTAACAATTCTTCCTGGTAGCGAAAACGGCGCGGTTGTTAAAATTGGTGCTACGATTGCTACTTTAGATACAGACGCAAAAGCTTCTGCTGCAGCTTCCGCCTCCGCTAAAGCTACGGACGGACAAGCCTCCCCGACTCCTACCCAAGCTTCCACTCAAGCAGCGCCGCAAGCTGGTGGTGCTTCAACTCATCAATCCCCTGCAGTTCAAAGAATTGTTGGTGAAAAAGGTCTTGATACAACGGGTATGCAAGGTACTGGTAAAGATGGTCGTTTAACTAAAGGTGACGTTCTTGATGCCTCCTCCTCCGCTAAAGCTACGGCGGGACAAGCAGCGGCACCTTCTTCAAAACCAGCTGCGGTGCCGACAGTGAATGCTGCGGAAGTTATGGCCGCGCGCGGTCCTTCTAAACAAGGCGAGAAAAAAGTTGTTCCAATGACAACGATCCGTAAGAAGATCGCTGAAAAATTAAAAGAAGCGCAAAACACGGCGGCTCTTTTAACGACTTTCAACGAAGTCGACATGGGTAAAGTCATGGAGCTTCGTGCGAAGTACAAAGATAAATTCAAAGAAAAATACGGCTTGAATCTTGGTTTTAACGGTTTCTTTGTTAAAGCTGCAGTTGAAGCTTTGAAATCATTCCCAGCAGTAAATGCTTACATCACTGGAACTGATATCGAATATCATAACTACTTTAACATCGGTATTGCCGTATCTACTGAAAAAGGCTTGATGGTTCCAGTAGTAAAAGATGCTGATACTTTATCACTTGCTGGTATTGAGATGGCTGTTCGTGATCTTGCGCTTAAAGGTCGTGATGGCAAAATTACTCCGAATGATTTAAGTGGTGGAACTTTCTCTATCACTAACGGTGGTGTGTTTGGTTCATTGTTATCTACTCCAATCTTAAACTACCCTCAGTCTGCGATCATGGGTCTTCATAAAATCCAAGACCGTCCAATGGCTATTAATGGTAAAGTTGAAATCCGTCCAATGATGTATGTGGCGTTAACTTACGACCACAGAATCATCGATGGTAAAGAAGCGGTCAGCTTCCTAGTGAAGATCAAGGAACTTGTTGAAGATCCTGAACGTCTTCTTTTAGAGGTATAAAAATGTCTGATACTCAATTTGATCTAATTGTAATTGGTTCTGGTCCCGGTGGATATGTTGGCGCGATCCGCGCCGCTCAACTTGGTCTTAAAACTGCGGTTATTGAAAAAGATAAAACTTATGGTGGTACATGCCTTAACGTAGGCTGTATCCCGTCTAAAGCTCTTCTTGAAAGCTCTGAACATTTTCAAGCGGCTCATCACGATTTGGCTCTTCACGGTGTGAAAGTTGCGAAGGTTGAATTAGATCTTCCAACGATGATGGCAAGAAAAGACAAAGTTGTTAAAACCAACACTGAAGGTATAGCGTTCTTATTTAAGAAAAACAAAATCACTCCATTTAACGGCCTTGGTAAAATCGTTGGCCAAGGTAAAGTGGAAGTGAAAGGTGCTGATGGTTTGACGCAAGTTCTTACTACTAAGAACATCATGATCGCGACCGGTTCAGTTCCAGTGGAACTTCCATTCTTAAAATATGACGAACAAAAAATCGTTTCTAATACAGGGGCACTTGCGCTTAACAAAGTTCCAAACACGATGATCGTTGTTGGTGGCGGTGTTATTGGTCTTGAGCTTGGTTCTGTATGGCAACGTTTGGGCGCAAAAGTGACTGTGATCGAATACGCGGACCGTTTAGGCGGCGCTATGGATCAAGAGTGCATGACGGTGCTTAAAAAGAATCTGACTAAAGAAGGCATGGCTTTCTTAATGTCTACGAAAGTAACTGGCTCTAAAGTCGTTGCTGACGGTGTAGAGATCACTTACGAAGCTTTGGCTGACGGCAAAGCGGGTTCAATGAAAGCCGACGTAGTTCTTGTTTCAACGGGTCGTAAACCATTTACTGGTGGTTTAGGCTGTGAAGAAGTAGGAATCCAAAAAGATCCTCAAGGTCGCATTGTCGTAGATAAACACTATCAAACGAACATCCCAGGCATCTTTGCTATTGGTGACGTTATCGCTGGGCCAATGCTTGCGCATAAAGCGGAAGAAGAAGGTGTGGCGGTTGCAGAGATGATTTCTACTGGTCATGGTCACGTGAATTACGACACAGTTCCTGGCGTGATTTACACTCACCCAGAGATCGCTTCTGTGGGTATCACAGAAGAGCAAGCTAAAGAAAAAGGTATCGAAATCAACGTGGGTAAATTCCCGTTCATGGCCAATGGGCGTGCGCGCGCGAAGGGTTTCACTGAAGGTTTTGTTAAATTGATCGCGGATAAAAAGACAGACCGCTTGTTGGGCGCTCACATGGTGGGACCAAGCGTTTCTGAGCTTATCCATGAAGTGATCGTTTGTATGGAATTTGGCGGCAGCAGTGAAGATTTGGCTCGCTCATTCCATGCTCACCCGACTTTATCTGAAGTTGTGCGTGAAGCTGCTTTGGCCGTTGAAAAACGCCAACGTCAAATGTAGTTTTCTTTCTGAAATATGAAATTAAAAAAGCTCAGAGGCTAATCACCCTGAGCTTTTTTTATTTTTTAGCTGCATAATGACTGCAGTATAGTCCATCCTGGCTTCACCGCAGGCTCTGTTGGAGTATCTTCCGCTGTCGGTTCAAATTGATTTAAAAGATCATTTTCATAGGTCAGACAACGGCCTCTTTTAAAATCCCGTTCTTTCGGAATGGACTCTAGTACTGTGACTACTAAATCCATATGAGTATCATCCAAGGCTGACTGAGGTGCTCCATTATCTCTGAGCGTTTTAATTTGGGTTAACACTTGGTTTATAAATTTGAAGCGCTCACTATGGCTTTGCGCTGTGGTCACTTCTTGTTCTAGAAGCTTCACATAACTGTCAACTTGCTGACGAAGACTGCGCTGACTGCGCACATCCATGCCGCTTTGATAAGGTGGAATCGCTGCAAACGCAGTTGATAAAAAAAGACTTATAGCTATACCTAAGACCGCCCTTTTCATACTCACCTCTTTTGCATTAATTAACTCAAGGGGCATTTGGTTTTTCAAGAAGGTGATTTGCGTCGGATAGAATATTGATGAACTTTTAATTGAAGAATTTGAATTCCTACAAATCATTTAAATTCATTTTGGATTTTTAATTTGCCAGAAACTAGGGATTAGGTCAGAGGTCCATGTGGTGCCTATATCTGTCACTGTCCAGCCTTTAAACATCTCTTTTCGTAGTAATTCCTTCCCTTTAAAGCATAATTTTTGCTCCTTATGAGTCCTATGAGACCGATTTTAATCCTTTTAACATTATTTTTTTCCATCTGCCTGACAGGGGGCTGTTCCTTTTCTAAGGATTCAAAGAGAATTGAGTCCAAAGTTTTGGCAACGAGTTATACAGCTGAATTCGACCTCATCAATTCGTCAACAGAAGAACTTCTTAATTTCCTGGAAGACCAAAACGACCTATCCCTTTTTAAAGTTCAGATACGCGGTAAGGATTCAAACCTAACCGATTTAGCAGCAGAAAGAAAAGATTTAGTCTTGCTACGATACCTTCAAAGCAAAGGCTTTTCGCCATTTGAGTATTCTTTAGAAACGTCGGTGCAATTCTTAAGCGGACCTCAAAAAGAAATTATTGATGAACTTCAGAAAAAAACTTCCTCAGATATAGAATATGCATTGGCCTATAATAAGATCACCAAGGCTTCTCAAAGAGGCTGCAAAGCTATTATAGATAAACTAATGCAAGAGCGCTGGACAGAGAGTGAAGAATCAAGTGTAACGAAAATCATCACCTTTCTAAATTCACCGGTTTGTCGCGAAACGCTGCAATCAATTACTGAACAAGAGAGAAACCAAATTCTTTCCACTGAATTTATGTTTCAGTTTAAACATGATTTTTTTAATTTTCCTCTGTTTTCAGCTTTAGCTCTAAATGCTCAAGTAGAAAATTTTAAAATAAAGTCAATTGATCCGTTGATTTTCCTTAAATGGAAAGCTCGATGTATTTCTCGCAGTGAATTCAATATTTGGGAATCTTTTTTTAAACAGATACTAAGACGTGAATTTAAATCAATTCCGACTCGATATAAAACTACCGAGGAATGCGCGCACGAAATAGGGCTTACCTACGCCGGTGCACTCGATGAAGTTGACGAACACTGCAAAAACGAAAACAAAATTATCGGTGCGACAGTCATGTCGGAAATGGGTTTAAAGGAAGAGGATTTAAAGTGTATAAAATAATACTCCCTTTCTTTTTAATTCTCTTTGTATCTTCCTGCAGTTTCAAAAAAGCTACGAATGAAGCCGTCAAGGTGAAGACTGACTCTTTGAATGAACACACACCTTTTAAACTAAACCAGGAACAGAAAACTATTGTCGATTTGGTTAAGTTTGGAAATGCCAAGCAATTGGCTTCTTTTTTAGATAAGAATCCCCACAACTTAAACTTCAATCTCGACAAAAAAAATAGCTTATTATCAATAGCATTAAATCGAAGTGATAAAGAAGTTTTGACTATTTTATTTGAGAGAGGACTCTCATTATATTCTTCTTCTGAGCATGAAAAATGGCTCCATTTTTCTAACAAAGTACTTTTAAACCGGTCATATCGAAAAAAAGAAAAAATTACTGAACTTCGTGATATGTCTTTCGAGCTTGAAGATGAAGTCACAAAAAATACATTTCTAGCACTGTATTTAAAGGATATTGAAACGGTCTCCAATTTAATCGCTACATTTAATGAAAGCGGCTTACGAGAATTTCAGCGCAAGAAAGCGATCGAATGTGATCAAATGTTAATGCTATCACTTCAAGCTATTCAAAGTCGGGAAATCAATTCAGATGACGAGTATATTTTTCTTGATAAGTATTTAACTTCTGTTAGCTGCAAAAAGAGCTTTAAATTCAATGTTGGCCAGAACCTTTTTGAATTTTCACTTTTTAGAATTTTCTATAAGTTAACAACCTCCTATAATAGCCTATTTTTAGTCGAAAAATACTTTTTTAGGACGTCAGATTATGTTCTTTTTAAGGATGACACCGTGACGCTCATGGTAAGCCCTGGCCTACTGTTACCCAAGGAAGATTTACCGCTCAGCCTTAATTTCGATCAATATAGTTTAAATAATTTACCTAGAGAACAAATCTATAAGATTGAGGGGAAAAAACTGCCGGATGTGCGAACATTAGAATCTGGATTAACTAGCGACGAGACTGTAAAAAATTGTGTGATTGATTGGCTATCTGGAATGGAGCCAGGTTGTTCGACTGTTGACTACTATTTTTTAATGTTTAGGCCAGAAGAAAGAGCGGAAGGAACCGACGAAGAATGATTCCTTCCGTCCAATTTAAGAACAAACACCCTCAACAATATTAAATGAACGAAGTAGCGCTGGATGAGATGGCTTTTCATCTGAATATGGCTCGAAATCATTCACAATACGATGCTTGTAGTAGCCGCATTTTTTTACTGAGAATGTTTTATCATTAGCAACATGCTCAAGTGATTCAGTGGCATAATCCATATAGATTTCTTTATCTACAGACATAACTGGGCTGTTTTTGCGCATCTCTTCAATGCTAGAAAGAGCTTCTTTGATTAAGACAACCTTCTCAGATGCAGGCATACGTTGCTTTACCTTGACCTTTAAAGCATTCAACTTTTCATCAACAGCCTTTACAGGATCGTGAGCAAGCACCTCAGAACCCGAACCTCCGTGTTCAAAAGCTGAACGCTCATGAAAAGTAAACCCAGAAGCTAAAAGAAGAACATATGCTACTGTTAAAACTGTAAATATTTTTCTGCTGTGCATACTTCTTTCCCCATTTCTTTTTCGAGTTGTGCATATTTTGCGGCGATGAAACTTAAATATCCAGGTGCCCCACCTGCTCCTGGAACTGTAACGATCATATTCGCATGCGCAATGCGCATGTATTCAGGCAGAGTTAATTGATCGGCCTTAGCGAATACAGCAGCCAATAGTGGATGTCTATGTTTGTCGTATTTAATCTTAACTTCAAGAATCTTCTTATCCTTATCAGCTTTTGAAATTTGCATTGCTTCAATTGCTTTCAATTCTCTTTGTACATAAGGGCGAAGATCTTTGTAATGTTTTTGAGCCTTTGCATAATCAACACCTAGATCACCAACAGCTTTTAGAGAATTTAATGCATTATCTAAAGCTGCAGGATCAGGGGATCCAAGTCCGCGCCAGAAAGTTGGCATATTTGTTACGATAGCCCAGCGACCTGTATCAGTATTAACGAAATCAATATCTGAATCCTTAAGCGCAATTTTTTTAGCTTCGCGCTGTTTTAAGTAATTATCTAAAAAGATTTTTCCGCTTTTGATACCACCGTTGAATCCCAAAGAAACGATAATTTGCCTTACAACTTCATTGTCTGCTCGGGAAGCACCTAGTGTTCTGAAACGGGCAACGTACTTCCCATCACCAATATAACCCTTATAGTCGTCACCAACTTTAAATGGTTTACCACTTAAGATGTCGACTCCCTTAGAGAATCCCATACCTGTTGCTGATCTCAACATGCTCTTGTAGAAAACTCCTGTGAAAAGTACGTTTCTCAACGGGTTTTGAGGGATTGCCATTACGCTGCAACGATGCGCTGCCGACCATGGTTTGTGGCAATTATTTGCAGCATCTTCGCGCGGAAAACAAAAGACCTTCTTTTGCTTGGTATTAGGATCTACAGGAAACTCGATTTCATAACTCGTCTTTGCAGCGACGATTCTTTTGCATGAATCCTTAGTCGATTTTGAAATCTCATTAATATACCAATTCAATGATGAACTGTTTTCTGGCTCACCGTCATGATGCATATAAACTGCTTCTAAAGCACTTTTAGTAAGCTGACCTACACCGCCATCAAAACCACCACCCAGAGCATTAACGTGGAGACCACTTTCGTTAAACAGCTTCGGAAGAAATTCTTTAACTGGGATGTTAAGGCAATCTCCTACGTCCATCAGCGCATTGTAAACGCTGTTTACGTATGGCTCAGTAACACAAGGAGGATAGTAACCTCCGCCATCTGCGCCCTTCGTTGGTGATTCTATTGACGCTCCATTCGCATCGCGACATTGCGAAAATAGACCTGAACGCGCGCTTAAAGGCACTAGGTTTTGCATGATGAAAGAAACGCACTGTTGTGGGGGATGGTTCGCATCCAGCTGCCTACGTGTATTTAAAAATACCGGAGAAATTTTCGCTAGATCATTTTCCAAATACAAACGTTCTGGTCCACACTGTTGGCGTGATTCGTAGGTTCCTTTTGAAGCTAACTCTGTCGTACCAGAAGTATTACCCGAATATTGAAGCTGGCTATATCCCCATAAAGAAAAGGACAAAAAGCAAAATGCATAAACCCAAAAGGATGTCCTAAATAACTTCACAAGATCTCCCCTATATACAAATGTGATCAGTGACTTATCTGTTTATTTGCTTAAAAACTGAATGACCTAAAGTCTAGAAGGTTTAAGTCCGATAAGTTACGTCATGAGATTCATTGGTAATCTAAGCGTAATCTTTGCGTTGCTCTTAACCGGCTGTGCGGACGTAGTCCCCCAGGTGATGATGTTGCGTGGACTGACCCCGGATGAAGACACCAATACCAACAGTAATAAACCGCAAGCCCAAGTTGAGCTTGCCAGTCACATCGAAACCACTTCTGTGAATGGATATAAATTGAAAGCTGTCGTTTCAAAAGAAGACAGAAGCACCGTTAAAACTTCATCTATCGGCTATAAATTGATTTTAGATTCTGCTGCCGAATAATTTTCCTCAAATTACTAATGATTTATACTTCCCTGGCCGAAAAGATAGGTGGAATGAAACTTATTAAATGCCTTGGACTACTCATTTTGAATGTAGTTTATCCCCTCGCTGTCTTTGCAGAGGGATACAACGTATCAGGTAAAATCATTAAGCCTGATGGCACAGCCTTTTCTAGTTCTACTGTCAGTTTCATCCTAACCATCACAAGCCCCGACGATACATGTGTTATATACCGCGAACAAATTGATGGCGTGAACATGAGTCAATCCAATGGCGCATTCCATTTGGTTTTAGGTAGCGGTACAAAACTTTATTCTGCCGGTGGCGCTACAAACGTAGATCATCTAGTTTCTAATAAAACTTCCTTACCTTGTTCCGGCGGAGCTACTTACTCCCCGACTTCTGGTGATGAAAGAAACTTGAAAATTTCTTTCCATGACGGTTCGGGATGGGTTGATTTCTCTAGTCAAAAATTAAAAGCAGTTCCATTTGCTACTGAAAGTAAAAATGCTGAAGTAGCTGCAAAGCTTGATAACTACTCTTCTGCAAACTTACTTCGTGTGGATGGATCAAACATCCCTGCACTTACGAATGCGCAAGCCGCAGCTCTTTTAAGTTTGGGTGACGGATCTTCAACGGCATATTTAAAAACTTCTAATATGCCAACGTGTTCTGCTGGACAATTTGCTTCTTGGAATGGAACGAACTTCGTTTGTTCTAGTCCAACTAACTCTTTACCTGCCGGCACAGATGGTCAGTTCTTGAAATACAATGCAGGTGCTTGGCAAAGTTCCGCCATTGCTATCGCTGATGTCGCTAATTTAAATTCAACTCTCGCCACCTATCAAACGACGGCAGCTTTTAATTCTGCTGTTGCCAGTGCAAATTGCGCAACCCATCAAACCGCTTATTGGAATTCTGTTTCCAACTCTTTTCAATGTCAGGCTATCAATCTTTTGGTGGCTGGCGACGTGAGCGGAACAACGGCCGCGTTAACCGTAGACAAAATCAAAGGTGTCGCGATTGATACGACGGGTTTATCCTCCGGAAAAGTTTTGAAATATGATGGCACCAAATGGGTGCCAGCCGCCGATGGAAATACGGGTGGAACGGTGACTTCCGTTGCCACTGGAACAGGTCTTTCTGGGGGCCCGATCACAGCAACGGGGACAATCTCTTTAGCGAATACTGCAGTCACTGCAGGCTCGTTTGGCTCTTCAACGTCAGTCAGCACTTTTACTGTTGATGCCCAAGGACGATTGACTGCGGCGGCTAATGCCGCTATCGCCTATCCAGTAACGTCAGTCGCTACTAAAACTGGGGCTGTCGTTCTGGATTATGGTGATATTACCAATTCCGCTGCTAAATACCTGACCTATAAACCTAACAACGTCGCATGTTCTGACGGACAGATCTTAAAGTGGAATAGTACGACCTCTCGTTGGGAGTGCGGCACTGACAGCGCTGGATTTGGAACTGTAACGAACGTTTCTCCAGGCAATTCCTTTGTGAGCGTTGCCAATGGCACAACCACTCCTATTATTAGCATTAATGTCGGAACTGCAGCTGGGACTGTGGCGGCTGGTGATGATGCGCGATTTAGCGATGCGCGTACGCCCGCAGGGTCCGCGACCGGGGATTTATCAGGTTCCTACCCTTCACCTACTATCACAAAGCTTCAAGGGAAGCCCATTGATGTAGCGGGCCTCTCTGATGGTGATATTCTTGTGTATGACGGCACCAACCTTAAGTGGAAACTTAAGAAAGGTTGCGAATCCGGATGGACGAAGGTTAATAAGGGAAACGCATTCTGTATTCGAAATGAAAACGTAGTAAAAAACTTCAATGATAGCATCATCACCTGTGGTGATGCTCAAGCAGACCTTTGTGAGCCTTCTCAACTTTTTCACGCGTGCAGGGACACTAAGATGATCGCTGGTCACTCTGCTTGGACAAATTCAGCCTACGGTGGAGGGTACGTAACGACCGTACTCTGTAACAGTCCTCCAGACACAGCTGACGTTTTGCAAACGAACACAAGAAACGTGTACTGTTGCAAACGAATGAACTATTAAAAACTATAGCTTAGAGCCAATAAAGTGTTCGCAGCACCCAAGAAATAAAACATCGATCGAATCTGCGCGTTGTCTTCCCGACTACCACTATAAAAATTCGCCACCGCAACCAGACTATGGGTAGCAACACGAATCCATCGCTGACGTTCTTTTTCTTCCTTTTGGTATTTTAAGTACCTCATAAGCACTTCATTCTTTTGTTTTAAACTTAAAGAAGATTGTTCAATGGAATAATAAAATGCATTCGCTTCGGTGCCGGTGAAATAATAGGTAGCTCCGATACCAATTGCCGTAAGACCGAGATTAGATGTGATAGCAAAAATAGTGCGGCTTAGAATCTCCTCAGACTCTTGATAGCCGACCGAGCCTCCTAAGGCCGCTAAGCTTCCAGAAATCATGTACGCTAAACCCTTGCGCGAATGTTCTGCTTCTTCTTGTTCAACATAGTCTTTAAACTCTGTCCAATTCGCGGGAAAGGATTCTTCAGCAGAGGCCGAAAAGGGAATACCTATAAAAAGTAGTAGAGTGAGCAGAATCCTCATAAAGTTACACCCAGCTGAACAAACACTCCCCGATCAGATCCTTGGGTCCAATAAGAAAGCCCCGTTGTGCATTGTTCAAGTGTTAATAAAAAGGCGGCAGTGTGATCATTTTCTGAAGCACTAAAAACGGTCTGCAAGATCCCCAGGTGATAAGCTAACCCCAGACGAAAAGCATCGCGGGCATTCTCAGTTTCAGAGTTGATCTGCAATTGCACACCCAGTTCTAACAATCCCAACGGCACTAACGGTTTAATCGAGGCCCCTAACAATCCTTCAGGCTGAATAGGATATTCTTCGGTTTTACGACTAGTGACGCCCCACTGAGCTAACACGGCAGAAATTTGCGGTTGCCACGGTTTTTCTTCCCAAGAAAATAATAATCCAGGTTCTAAATATAAGAGCTCTTGAGTTTCCGTAGCGAACGTTTCATCACTTTGCGCAGAAAATGCTTCAGCAATTGAAAAGTACTGGCCAAGAAATTTCACATGGGTGTAGCGAGCTTGAACGCCGGCATAAAAATTATCGTGCACATAGCTTGCAATTTGCGCCTTCACGCTTTGTTCTTCAGCGATGACTAAATCGATCATCGGTAAAGACGGATTGGTAAAAGTAGTGACTGCTACTAAACGATATGGTTCAAACGAAATTCCCCATGTCGATGCCTGAAAGGAAGCTTCAATCGAAAGCTCCCCTTCGACGGTTTCCCGGCGGGATAGAAAGCTAGCCAGCGCTTCTGGAGTTGCCTGATCAGACAATAAACTTTCTGCTTCTTTTAAATACTCGACGTTACTACCTAAGAAAATGTCGCCATCAAAGCGGGCTTTCTTTTCTTTCGCTGCTGCGGCGGGATTACACGGAAGCCCCCTTTGCACGCTGTCCATGGTGTAACAAGCACTCCCTAAAGATCTCGCTAAAAAGCGAGTGTTACCTTCGCGCAAAGCCGCAGGCAAAGCATAAGCGGAACAAGCAAATAGACTTAGGAGGATTATTTTTAGAAGCATTGATTATCCTTGGGCCAAGAGACTTTTAATGCTTCATTTTTTATCGACGCCAAACGTGCGCGTGCATCAGCACAAGCTTTGTGATTTTCAGGGCGAGCAAGTTCGATGTCGTGAGTTAATATAATAAGCTCGTCAAATATACGTAAGGACCAATCAAAATAGGGCTTCAAGTTTTTCGAACAAGTCTTTTTAGTATTTAAAACTGTAAACTGATCTAAGCCTTCTGCAATAACTCCATTAATTTGCAGAATTCGCAAAGCTGCGGAATACAAGCGCACCGATGGTTTAGGATCATCCTTTAAAACCACTAGCGCCTTACGAATATCATCCCGTGCAGAACCAGATAATACAGGAAGCATCGACCATGCGGTGTGAAACTCTTCTAAAGCTTGCAGCACTTGCACCGTAGATTGTTCTAAATTGGTTTTGGCAAAATCTTTCTCTAAAGAAATTTCAGTTAAAGCGACAACGGAAATAAGCTTTTTTGTGTCAATCTGAGCACGCGCTGAATACGCCGAAGCAAGCGCCAAACGCACGTGAAAGTGCGGGTCTTTTTTCGCAAGATTTTCAAAATATAAAATCGCTTCCGAGTACCGGCCTTGATCTAAAAGAACAAAGCCCTTTGAAAGCTGGTGTTTTCTCGAGGTCGGCTCTTCCTTGCTTTGGCAAGAAACAACAAAAAATATGGCCACAATTAGCGAGAATCTTACTAAAACTGTCATAGGAAAACCGGACTAACGCAATGCGATTAGAAATACATCATGAGTCACCTGGTACTAAAAAGATTTCATTGATCATTACAGCGATGAGATATACCTGTCCCAACAGCAATGAGCGGAGGCCTTTCATGGTTCGTTTTTTGGTAATAATTTTCTTAATGCTTTTCTCTCTGACATCACAAGCGGCAGTGTGGGTTGAATCGAACCAATGGTCCCCTGCTTTTGAGGCGCGCTTTAGTGAGTGGGTTCGCACCGAGTGGCGCACTGACTTTTTCTCTCGCAAGTTATTATCTAACGGGCAAAAAAATCCTTACCATGGACTTCGCGTGGACTGTGCTGACACGGTCTATTCAATGCGTTTGATCTTTGCTTATGAAAATCGTTTGCCATTTGTGATTCAAGATCCGACGGCTTCAGGTCGCACGATCTCTAATAAAATGTCGCGTTGGGATGGCCAAAGCGAAATTCAAAAAGTTCGTAACTTCTTATATTTTATTTATGAAGTTGGCAGCACTCGTTCGCTTCCTAACGACACTTACCCTGTGGCTGTATCAAGAGACAATATCCGCTCAGGTGCTTTGATTCTTACAACAAAAACGAATCATCACTCTTGGACGGTGAAAGAAATTCTGCCTATCGGTGTTCCTTACTTAGTTTATAACTCCGTCGTTGGTGCGCATTCAGGATTGGGTTTGAAAGAGCGTCAATCTTGGCCAAATCCTGCTTGGGTGTTTGAAGGTGATTTTTCAGTCGGCGGTAACGGTGGCTTTAGATACTGGAGACCCGCTGCATCCTTAAACCGTCCTGTATGGGAAGTTCCGGGATACAGCGATGAACAGTATCGCATTCCACTAAGCAAGTGGGTTCGTTACGTACAAAGCCGTCTTGCAGTCAGAACAGAGACCGATGATCAAATGTTCACACGTTTAATGAAGGCTGCTTGTGCGGAACTTAATGATCGCGTGGGCGCAGTCACTGAGGCTTTGGTTTATTTGAACAAAAATCCACGCTGCATGAAGTACGTAGACTATGACAACTATTCTACTCCAAGTCGTGACCAACGCGCTTATGATGAATTGATCGGTCTTCGTCGCGCTTACCGCGAAACTTTGCAAATCAATGGCGGCAACCAGATTTCTCCGGCGATACTTGCTCAGCTTAACAAAATTTTCCCAGCGATCACTCAGTCAGCAAAGTCTGAAGTAGCAATCATGCAACCACAAAGCATTACTGCAGCTTCAGTCTGTGAAACAGAATACCTTCCAGGTAAACTTATGGACCTTGCAGAATGGAAACGTCGCATGTTTGCTGGTTTGATTTCTAACAATCCACACGACCCTGGATCTATTCGCTGGGGCGAGATCCGTGGACCCTCGCAGCGTGCAAGATCTTGTGAGTCATGGGACCATTGGGCTCCTGATTTAAAAGATTAATATAAGGATTTATGGAACCAATAAAGATTAGAACCTGGATCATGTGGGCCTTGGTACTTTTTGTCTTGGGCCTTTTAGCGGACCTTTATTTTTTCCATTTTTTATTTAAGCAAAAGACGCCACCAGGTTTAACGGATGAAGCAGTCATCAGTGGTGAAGCAAATACGAACAGCACTAATGGCAATGGTCACAAAGTCGCTGATAATTCATTTATTTCTACTGATTCCAATTTTGAAAACAAAGAAAGCGGCGTTAACAATTTCTTAGAGTCCTTACAGAAGTGTGCACCAGAAGTAGCTGCTCAAGCTATTGCAACACCTGAAGCTTTTATCGAATACCTTCGTAAAAGTGTGGGGATTCAAAACGAAGTCGTGTCGTTAGAGAACTATCATATCACTTTACCTGACGGCACCAAACGTCGTATCCATATGGTGACTTCTGATCAAAGCAACAGTGCTGATAAAACGGAACTGCGTTTTTTTGCCGTCGATGCTGAAGGGTATCCGGAGCGACTTCCATTAAAGGGAGATGAGACTTTAGAGTCGCTGTTAGCTTTAGGCACTACGACTCGCCATGAAGTTCGCTCACAGCTTTTCCTTAAGGACAATTCAATCTTAAATCTTGAACAACATGATCAGAAGGTCTTTGAATTTCAATACAACAATCAAGGCAAAGTGCTTTCTTGCCGTTTTAGCGAGTGTCGCTGCCCTTAAGGTCTAGAGCTAGGTCTAGTTTCATTTAGCAACCATCGCGATTAGAATTAAGACTGTCGAGGAAGTTTTAATGAAAAAATCGCGACGTCTTTTAGCTCACTACACGGTGTTTTTTTCTGGCAGCCTGGTTTTAGTTTATCAAGCTCTTGGACTTTCCATGGTTGGCGATTCAGTTAATTTCTTATGCCTGTTATTTGTGATTAATGGGTTCTTCGCAAAACGCTCTCGCCATATTCTTGAAAATGCCGGTCTGCTGACTTTAGGTTATATCTTGCCACTTTTCATCCGTAACTCGTTAAAACTTAGTTACAGCGAAGCCCCTTCGTTATTGGCTTTTGCTAAGATGGGGCTTGTTTCTACGGTGACTACATTTGCCTTGGGCTGTGCCTTTTCACTTTTAGGTTTCTTATTGGCCCAAAGTTTTTTGAAGTTTCAGCAGATCTCTAGGGGCAATGTCACAACAAGAAACCTCAGCAAAGATTAAGTCCTTTCTTTCGGCCCTGGCGTCGAAGTTTAAGATCGATAAAATTAAAAGAAAGAAAAAGCTAAGAATCAATAGGGATTGACGTTGTCTCGCTTGTTGCATAAACGGCCTCCATATCTTCCAGCCCCATGGAACTCCCCTTTACATCGACTCGCAATAAGTCTTATGACAACAAAATCTGTGAATTTTTCGGCGATTGGATGCGCTCTAACAAAGACTCATCTTAATGCGCAAATACTTAAGCCTTTCATGTCTATAATGAAGAAAATGACACTAGAAAACTCTAGGAAGGAGTCACTTCAATGGCTAGAACGGCAACTACACCGACAACAAAAAGATCCACTTCAAAAGCACCAACTAAAAGAGCCTCTTCCACTGGCACCAAAACAAAATCCCAAAGTGCGAGCTCAGGAAAAAAATCGGTTTTATCTAAACTTACAAGCAAAGCCCGCAGTGTCGCGGCGAAAGCGAAAAGTAAAGTTTCTGGTAAAGCTAAATCAGCCAAGTCAGATATCGAAAGAAGCGTGGAACCGCGCTCTGAATTCGCAGAACAACACGCGATGAGTGGTCGTAACACTCGCCAAACTAGCGGCAAGGGCATGGGCGCAAGAGTTAATAAAAAAGTGGGATCTTTCAAAGATCGTCAGAACGCACAGCCAACGAGTATCAGCCCAAGTTCACGTAAGTAGTTTCTTGATTTGTTTATGGTATGAAATAAAAAAGCCTTCTTGCGAAGGCTTTTTTATTTTTAAACTTTAAAAGCTGCTCCGGCTTGACGGCCTAGATCCAACAGCTTTTCACACCACGTTCGATCGCGACTTCCTTAGCAAGCTCATAGCCAGCATCTAAATGACGGAAGACACCCATTGCTGGGTCCGCAGTTAATACGCGCTCTAATCTGCGCGCTGCTTTCTCAGTTCCGTCAGCAACGATAACTTGGCCTGCGTGTTGGCTGTAACCCATGCCAACGCCACCTCCGTGGTGAAGACTCACCCAAGTAGCACCGCAAGCTGTGTTTACTAGAGCATTTAATAGCGCCCAGTCACTGACTGCATCCGAACCGTCTTTCATCGCTTCAGTTTCACGGTTTGGACTTGCAACAGATCCACAATCCAAGTGATCACGACCGATTACGATCGGAGCTTTTACTTTTCCTTCAGCCACAAGCTGATTTAGCATGGCACCCGCTTTTGCTCTTTCACCGTATTCAAGCCAGCAGATACGCGCTGGCAAGCCTTGGAATGCGATACGCTCTTCAGCCATGTCCAACCAACGAAGAAGATCTTTCTTGTGTGGGAATAACTTTCTCATCGCATCGTCAGTCACTTTAATATCGGCTGGATCGCCTGATAAAGCCACCCAACGGAATGGACCGCTACCTTTACAGAATAAAGGTCTGATAAACGCAGGAACGAATCCCGGGTAATCAAATGCGTTTTCAACACCCGCTTCGTAAGCGCGTGCACGAAGATTGTTACCATAATCAAAAGTCACTGCGCCCTTATCTTTCATGATAAGCATGCCGCGAACGTGTTTTGCCATGGCATCATAAGCCGCTTTCAAATAGGCTTTCTGATCGCGCTCACGGAATTCTTTTGCTGTCTCGACTGTGTAACCTTCTGGGATATACCCCACCAACGGGTCATGGGCCGAAGTTTGGTCCGTCAAAAGATCAGGAGTAAAACCTTTTTCGATCATCTGATGAATCACTGTTGCCATGTTACCAAGAAGCGCAATTGATTTTGCTTCACCGGCTGCTGTGTATTTTTTGACTCTTGCAATGGCATCATCAAGATCTGTGGCAACTTCATCAACGTATTTAGTTTCAAGACGTTTTTGAATACGAGTCGGATCAATTTCCACTGCCAAAACTGTGGCACCAGCAAATACGCCGGCAAGAGGTTGAGCCCCGCCCATTCCACCTAGGCCCGCTGTCAAAATTACGCGACCTTTAAGATCACCGTTAAAATATTGGCGGCCGGCTTCGACGAATGATTCGTAGGTACCTTGGATGATGCCTTGAGTTCCGATATAAATCCAAGAACCCGCCGTCATTTGGCCGTACATCATCAAACCTTTTTTATCTAGTTCGTTAAAGTGTTCCCAAGTAGACCACTTCGGCACAAGGTTTGAATTTGCTAGCAAAACGCGAGGAGCATCTTCGTGGGTTTTAAGAACACCAATCGGTTTTCCTGATTGCACCAAAAGTGTTTCATCGTTTTCTAGATTTTTTAAGGCTTCTAAAATTTTGTCGAAAGATTCCCAGTTACGGGCTGCTTTTCCGATACCACCATAGACCACTAGATCTTCGGGGCGCTCTGCCACCTGAGGATCAAGGTTGTTTTGAATCATGCGGTAGGCTGCTTCTTGAAGCCAGCCCTTACAAACCATTTTATTTCCAGTTGGAGCTTTAACTACGCGAGACATATTTCCCTCTCTTACCACTCTAGGTCGCCGACAGTTTTTTTAATAACGTCAGTCAATTCATCTGAAAGCATCATGGCTTTAATAGCCTCAATATCTTTATTAAAGATTCTATCTTCTGCTGCATAAGGAACTTTAGTGCGAATGTGATCACGAACCGCCTTCACCGCCGCATTAGGTTTTAGCGGAGCCAGCATATCCAAAGCTTGAGTTGCCGACAGGAATTCCATCGCCACCACATTTTCAGCATTTTTTAAAATTGAATTAAACTTACGAGCCGCAATCGTTCCCATTGAAACGTGGTCTTCTTTTTCCGCTGACGTTGGGATAGAATCCACGCTGGCAGGATGAGCTAGAACTTTATTTTCACTCACCAAAGAAGCCGCTGCTACTTGCACAATCATGTGACCTGAATTCAAACCACCGTTTGGAGTTAGGAACGCAGGCAATTCACTCATCTGTGTTGAAATCATTTTAGAAATACGGCATTCGCTGATACTTGCTTGTGAAGACAAAGCAATCGCCGCAAAATCCATCGCGTGCGCGACCGGCATCCCGTGGAAGTTACCGCAAGAAAGAACCTTGTTATCATCAGCAAATACAAGCGGATTATCGGTTGAAGAATTCGCTTCCGTTTCTAATACTTTAACCACGTATCTTAGTGCATCTTTCGCTGCACCATGAACCGCTGGCATACAACGCAATGAATAAGCATCTTGCACGCGCGGATCATTCACCGCATGGCTGTCAGCGATTTCAGAAGTCACACCCATAAGCTTAATCAAGTTGCGCGCCGTTTTCGCTTCCCCTGGATGAGGACGAGTTGCCGAGATCAATGGATCAAATGGTTTTCTAGAACCACGCAAACCTTCAAGCGACATCGCACCAGCAAGGTCTGCAAGGAACAACAAACGACGAGCTTGCCATAAAGACAACAAACCAACAGCGGTCATAACTTGGCAGCCATTGATCATTGAAAGACCTTCTTTGGCTTTAAGTTCTAAAGCTTGAATGCCTTTCGTTTTTAACAAGTCTTGCACGTGAACGGGAGTTCCATTTGGCCCCCACGCTTCACCTTCACCAATAATCGTTAAAGCCAAGTGAGATAGCGGAGCCAAGTCACCAGAAGCACCCACCGAACCTTGCGAAGGAACAACCGGAATGATGTCGTTATTTAGAAATTCTAAAATCTTATCAACAACAACAGGACGAATACCGCTGTGACCTTTTGCCAAAGCATTAGCGCGCAAAACCATCATTGCTCTTGTTTCAGTTTTAGTGAACGGAGTACCGACACCCACTGAGTGAGAACGGATAAGATTTCTTTGCAGCTGCTCGATTTCAGAATCAGAGATACGAACAGAAGAAAACGCACCAAAGCCTGTGTTCACGCCATACATCACTTCGCCTTTAGAAATACGCCCTTCGATGTAGTCTCTGGATTTTTGCATATTCGCGCGGCCGATGGCTGATAGCTCAGCTTTAATGTGCGGTTTTGTCGCAATTTCGTATAGGTTTTCAAGAGTGATATTTTCACCAGTAATTTGCATGATCGATGCCTTCCTCGAAAGAGGGTTGCATCCTAGCGCAAAGGCTCTAAATTAGGTACTTTCTAGACATGGAGTGCGGCGCAGCATATAGTGCAAAGACATAAAAAAAGGGGCTCATAGCCCCTCTTCTTAAACTCATTAATTTAAATTTATAAATTATAAATCTAAAGGAAGTGATACAGACAAAACCGTCGCGCTGTTATCCAAAGTTGGATCCATTGTCGCGCCATCAGCATCGTCGAAAGTTTCTTTGATCATTTCTACGTTTAAAGAAACGAATGGAAGACCTGTGAAACCGATACCGATTTTAGTAGCTTTACCTTTTACTTTACCAGCCGTATCGAAGCTCACTTCGTTCATTAGACCATATCCCAACCAACCACGAACTAGGATTGGAAAGTCTACGCCCACTGTTGCGTAAAGAGATGTTCTTTTACCATCATCATCAGCACCGACATCTGGTTTTGAAGTCACTGTGCCAGTCGAACCATCAAGAGCGGCCCAGAACATAACAGGCGCCGTCCAACCGATACGTGCACCTAAGCCTGTACCACTTGTTTTACCATCTTGCGCACCAGACATAGTGCCCATTTCATACGATAAATACGGTTCAAGTAACAAACCCGCTTGGGATACACTTGTAAAGCCAAGTACCAAAGCAAATACCGCCATGACCTTTTTCATAAGAGTCTTCTCCTTTTGTAACCCAAAAAATTATGGATTCGTCTAAAATTTTGAAGAGACTCCTGATGCTGGTCAATAAACTACAATCAATCACATGACCTGAGCCTAGTCCGGAAGGAGCTTATGTTACGAACTTTCAAAGACGATAAAGAGTTTTACTCTTCTCTGCCTAAGAAAAGAATCGGCACCGGCGCATTGTTGTTTTATAGAAGATCATTACTTATTGTTCAGCCTACCTACAACCCGGGATGGATTCTTCCTGGCGGTACAGTTGAAGGCGAAGAATCCCCCCTTGAAGGTTTGCACCGAGAAGTGAAAGAGGAACTTTCCATTGAAATTGAACCGACTCATCTTTTATCAGTGGACTATATTTCTAATCGCGATGTGAAGGGTGAATACATCCAATTTCTTTTTGCCGCCAAAGAATTAACTGAAGAACAAGTACATAAAATAAAACTGCAAGCTTACGAACTCAGAGACTTTAATTTCGTCAGTTTAGAAAAAGCTGCAGAGCTTTTAACTGAACCCGTTGCCTTAAGAATGGCAAACAGTCTTGAATCCTTAGATCCCAAAAAAGGGGCTGTTTACTTAGAAAACGGAAAACCGATTTATGGTTTCTTCAAAGAGGCGATAGCCGAGCTATAATCCCGGCCAAAGACATAACTACCGGCTACGAAAACATCCGCCTCATGACAGCGCTTCGCAGTTTCTTCGTTGATGCCGCCATCCACTTCAATAAGACAATTCAATTTTTTATTTTGAATTTCAGAACGTAAGCGCGAGATTTTTTGGATTTGATCGTCCATAAAAGACTGACCACCAAAGCCAGGCTCTACCGTCATGACTAAAACCAAATCACAAAGTGGCAGCAAAGGAAGAACTTCATCCAAAGAAGTGCGCGGACGAAGAGTGATTCCAGGTTTTGCGCCCAGCTCGCGGATTTGTTTTAAAACCGCTGCAGGGTCTTTCGTCGCTTCAACGTGGATTGTTAAATAATCACTGCCCGCTTTGATAAATTCAGCAACGTATTTTTCAGGCTCTTCGATCATCAAGTGAACATCTAAAGGAATCGGTGAAACTTTTTTTAATGATTTAACAACTGGAATACCGATCGTGATGTTAGGAACAAATCGTCCGTCCATCACATCCACGTGAATCCAATCGGCCCCCGCTGCAGCCACAGCCTTGATTTCTTTTTCAAGATTTGCAAAGTCCGCTGACAAAATTGATGGGGCTACCATTTTAGACACCGAATTTATCTCCTATTTTTAAGGCCGTGCCTTTTAAAAAGTCTGCCACCAGCATGCGATTGCGGGATTCGGGCTGAACTTCTAAAAGTTTTAAAACTCCGTCACCAGTGGCAACACTAACAAAATCAGCACCCACTTCAAGCACTTGGCCCGGCTCTGAATTATTAGAAGCAGGCAAAGGCACGGCTTTATGAAGTTTTAATTTTTTACCTTGAAGAATTGTATACGTACCCGGCCCGTAAACAAAGCCTCGGATTTTTCCGTCAATATTTTTTGCCGAAAGATTCCAGTCAACTAAGGACTCGGTTTTATCGATTTTCTTAGCAATGGTCACTTGCGCTTCATCCTGCGGAACTGGCGCTAAATTCCCGCGCACATAGTCCATTAACTCCACACGCAATAAGTCAGCTCCTAATAAGGCCAACTCATCATGCAACTGCAGGGCGTGCATTTCTTGAGTGATCTTCACGCGGCGAATGCCAATGATGTCGCCGGCATCTAGTTTCTTTACCATTTTCTGCAAAGTCACGCCTGTCTCTTCATCACCGGCTTCAATCGCACGTTGAATCGGAGCAGCACCACGCCAGCGCGGTAAAATCGAACCATGCACGTTCACGCAACCAAAACGGAATGAATCCAAGAAAGCTTGCGTAAGAATTTGACCAAAAGCCACAACAACGCCAACTTCAGCGCCCCAGCTTTTGATTTCTTCGTTAGCAGCGTTATCATTTTTTAAGGATTCAGGAGAAATAACTTTGAGCCCATGATCTTGGGCTAAAACTTTAACAGGACTGGGTGTCAGTTGAAGTTTCCGGCCAGCGGGGCGATCAGGTTGGGTCACCACGCCGACAACTTCAAAATGTGCATCTTCTAAAAGAGCTTTTAAAGAGGTGACTGCAAATTCTGGAGTCCCTAGGAAACAAACTCGGACCTTACTCACACTTCGATCTTTTCTTCGTCAGCTGTTTTTGATCCGGCTTTGGCTTTTTCTTTTTCCTCTTTTACAGGATAACCGAATTTCTTGATCTGATTTTTGATCTTGTTGCCTTTGATAAAGCTTAAATGATCTACGAACAATGTGCCTTCAAGATGATCAAGTTCGTGCTGCATGCAGATCGCAAGTAAGCCATCAGTTTTCACGATAAATTCTTTACCGTTCAAATCAAAAGCTTTCATTTCTATATAGTTAAAACGTTGAACCGTTTCGTAGTAACCAGGAATAGACAAACAGCCTTCATCAAAAGTTGTTTTACCTTCGCCTTTAACGATTTCAGGATTGATTAAAATCAAAGGCTGCTTAACTGCGGCTTCAAGTTCAGTCATTTCTTCGTACTTGTAGCGGCGACCTTTTTCATCCTTAGGGCGAGTGTCGATAACGACCATACGAACAAGCTCGCCGACTTGAGGGGCTGCTAAACCGATGCCGTTCGCATCGTACATAGTTTCGATCATATCCTCTGAAAGCTTTTTGATTTCTGGTCCAAATGCCTCTACAGGCTTAGAAACTTCACGCAGTTTTGGGTCAGGGAAAGTGAGGATTTTCATGATCATAAGGGCCTCCGGGAGGGCCTCATTATATCAGCGTTTCAGCCTTTTGAGAAGGACCAAGGCCACCATCGTCATGAGAATATTAGGCGTCCAAGCGGCCACCACCGGAGGTACTGTCCCGTGCTGCCCTAAAGTGATCCCTGAGGAATAAAATACATAATAGGCAAAAACTAGGGCTAAACAGATCCCCACATTCAGCATCGTACCCCCAGAGCGAGCCTTACCCACACTAAAAGGGATACCTAATAAACACATTACAAGGCCTGCAAAAGCAAAGCTGATTTTAGCGTGATAGTCGACTTCATAGGCCACCGTATCTAAACCGGCTGCCTTATTTTTGTTAATGAAGTGATCCAGTTCCTTTTGCGACATCATATTGGCAGTGGCCCCGGCACTTTGTAAGTCCTTAGAGTCTTCGGCCATCACAATACTTTTTCGTTTAAACTGGCTAGTTAGCGGGAAGCTTGAATCTTTTGAAAAGATCGTAACCGCCCCCTCTTCTAAAACCCACTGGGCCCCTTCGATATTTACTTGGCGAGCCGTGATCATTTGGACCAAGTCCCATGCCTCATTAAAGAAGTACATGGTTAACCCTTGGGCTTTGTCCCCTTTTGCATTCAAGGTTTGAATATTAAAGATCGAGTTTTTCGAGCGGTACCAAATCTTATCCGTCTTGATCGTTGAAAAACGGTGCGGCTCTTTTTTCAGATCATAATACAGAATATAGTTCTTTTGTTTCGTCGCTTGCGGAAGCAAACGATCCGTCGCCATGTAACCGATTGCTGAAATTAATAGCACCCACAGCAGAATCGGAAAGCAAATACGGATTAAACTCATGCCCGCTGCGAATAACGCAACGAGTTCATTTGCTTTATTCAAACTAGATAAAGTCAAAATTGTGCCTAACAAACAGGCGACCGGAAGAAGTTTTGAAACAATCTCTGGGAATGAATAAAGGTAGTATTTGATTAAAGCTGACGGAGCAACACCAGGGTAAGTTACCATAGTAGACATCGCATCCACCGCAGTGAATACGGTCAAGAAAACGAGCAAGCCACCGATGAAGTAGCCCCAAAATAGCCAAGATGTATATCGATCGATGCGGTTCATGAAGTCTATTATCCTTGACTCAGTTGCAAATTCCTATTTTACTTTTAGTATGGCTTTACGCGTCTTACTTGCAGATGAGAGTTCCACAATCAAAAAAGTAATGCAACTTGCATTGTCTGACTTCGCTGTTGAAGTGAAGGCAGTTCCGGTGGGGCTTGATGTCCTGTCAGTGACCAAAACTTTTAAACCTGACATTGTATTTGCGGATGTGCTTTTAACGAAGCGCTCAGGTTATGAAGTTTGTGCGGATTTAAAAAATGACGCTGAAACAGCTCACATCCCGGTGGTGTTGATGTGGAGTGGTTTCATGGAAATCGATGAAACCAAAGCAAGTGAATGTAAAGCCGACCGTCGTTTAGAAAAACCTTTCGATGCCGACCACTTACGCTCGATTGTGAATGATTTAGTTCAAAAAACGACATCCAATCCTGTAAGTAATTTTTTAACTTTCCCAAGCATGCCCGACTTTGAAGAAGCTCCAGTTGATGAAGCTATTCACCAGGAAGCAAGTAACGAAATTTATGCTGTGCCAGAAGCCCAAGATGAAGCGTTTCTTGATATTCCTGAAATAAGTGATGCAGATGCCAATCCTTTAGAAGTTTCTGACGAAGAATTTTCGGCAGTGCCTTTGACCAATCCTAAAATGGCGGAAGAGCATGATGAAGGTGGTTGGGCTCATCAAGATTTAACTAAGTTTAAAATCAATCTTCCAGAAACTGAAACCGGTGACTTTGCATCGAAGTTTGTGATTCCTCAGGATGACGAACTTTCATCGGCTCACATTGAAATGGATGGCGATTTTGAAGAGATCAGCTTTGTTAAGCCAGGTGCCACTAAAACAGCTCCTAAACCAACAACTGAATCCTTTGTTTCTAAAGTAGAAAAGTCCGTTAAAGACCAAATGATGGAAACGCTACAAAAGGCGGCGCCAAAACGTGCTGAAGCTCCTCAGGCAGCAGCGCAGAATGCCCAATCCAAGGGTGACTTAAACAGCAATATGATGGAAAAGGTTATTCGTGAGGAAGCTCGCGAAGTGATTGAATCCATTTGCTGGAAAATCCTTCCAGAGATCGCTGAACGCATCGTGCGTGATGAGATCAATAAAATCCTCAAAGATACCGAGAAATCAATTTAAGCAGGTTTAAATTAATACGGACCTGCTTGTTAAAAGAGGTCTGCTGTTATGACATTGCTGGAGCTGATCCGCGCTGCCATCAAAGAAGACATGCCCCAAGGGGATGTTACCACTGAATCTTTAGCCCTTAAACCGCGCATTGGCAGAGCCAAATTAAAAGCCAAGGAAGACATCGTTTTATCGGGCGCTTCAGCTTTTGAACAATCCATGCAAGCCCTAGAACCCAATGTTCGTATCAAATGGCACTTCGAAGAAGGTGATGAGATTTTAAAAAATCAAATCATCTGCACTATCGAAGGCGACTTGGTTCAAGTTCTTAAAGCAGAACGTGTGGCCTTAAACTTTTTAGGTCACCTTTCAGGGATTGCGACCCACACTCGCCGTTTTGTTAAAAAAGTGGCTGGTACTAAAACTAAAATCTTAGATACCCGCAAAACGACCCCGGGCTTTCGCGAACTTGAAAAGCGCGCGGTTGTCCATGGCGGCGGCATGAATCACCGTATGAACTTAAGCGACGCTATCATGATTAAAGACAATCATATTTCTGTTATGGGCGGAATTAAGAATGCCGTGAATCGCGTGCGCGAACACAGCCAGCTTCATATCGAAGTTGAAGCTAGAACTTTAGAAGAAATCAAAGAAGCGGTTGATATGAAAGTTCACCGCATTCTTTTAGATAACATGGATAATGAAATGCTTAAAAAAGCCTTATCCATGATTCCTTCTGAAATCGAAACTGAGGCTAGCGGCAATATGAATCTAGAGCGCATTCAGTCAGTGGCTGAAATTGGTGTGAACTATATTTCTGTCGGCGCTTTAACTCACTCTGCTCCTTGCGCTGACGTCAGCCTTGTCTTTAACTGGGAGGACTAGTGGATACACCTTTAGCAGATATTCGTATTGGACAGGTGACTTCGCACTGGGCTGAAAACAATCACCTTTATGTTTCATATAAATCACAACAAGACAGCACAAATAATTTGGCGAAGGAAGAGGCTTTTGAAGAAAATCTTTTAGAAGAATCTTTATGCCTTTATCTTACCGATCATCAAACTTCGGGTCGCGGCCGCGGAAAAAACTCTTGGATTGATGCTCAACCCGGAAGCTGCTTATTAAGTTCATGGTCTTATCTTTTGGGTGTGAAACCTCAACCGACAACGTCTTGCCTGGTGGGACTTGCGGTTTACCGTGCTTGTGTTTCAACTTGGCCATTCTTAGAGTGGAACTTAAAAGCGCCGAATGACATTTATATTGGCGATAAAAAAGTCTGCGGTATTTTGTTAGAAAATGTCAGCCAGGCTGACGAAGTTCGTTTGATCATCGGGATTGGTTTTAATATTACTTCCTCCCCTGCTGAGGTTGAAACTGCGACAAGCATTTTAGAATCCTTGCCACCAGGGGCTCCACTTTTGGGTCAGGACTATACGGCATTCTTAGATCGTTTGTTATTTGAACTGACTGATGCCGTTTCCCACTGCGAAGAACAACTTACGACCAGTGATCAGTTGTCTTTGCTGACTGCTTTAAACCATCATCCTTTGTTAAAAGAAAAATACACTGGTATGGAGGCTGATGGCAGCTTACTGATTAACGATAGAAAAATCAGCTGGACAAGTCTGTAGGAGGTCCTTCGTGGCATTAACATTTACGCCTTTTGCAGAGTTAGGAAACGACTGCCCTGATTTTACCTTGCCTGCGGTGGATGGAAAAACTTATTCACTTAAAGATTTCCCGAAAGGAAACCCTTTAGTTGTGATGTTTATCTGTAACCACTGCCCTTATGTGCAAGCGATTGAAGATCGTTTGATTACTTTGGGAAATGACTTAAAAAAACAAAATGTTTCGGTCGTCGCTATTTGCTCTAACGATGCAAAATCGCATCCGGAAGATTCTTTTGAAAATCTAAAAGCTCGTGCGCAGGAAAAGAATTATTCTTTTGTGTACCTGCACGATGAAACTCAAGAAGTGGCTCACAAGTTTGGTGCCGTGTGCACGCCGGATTATTTTGTTTACGATAAAAACCACAAGCTTGCTTACCGGGGTCGCCTTGATGATTCATGGAAAGATGCTTCTAAAGTAACCAAGCGCGAACTTTACGACGCCGTTCAAGACTTATTAAAAGATAAAAAAGCAACTGATGAACAAGTAGCCTCAATGGGCTGCTCTATTAAATGGGTATAAATAATTTATGAGATACATCTTAGTTTTCGTAGCTGTCGCACTGGTTTCTTTTGGCTTGTTTCTTTCGAACTATCTAGGAGCTTTCAAAGGTGTGGATATCACAACCGCTAATCAAGGACCGTTCACGACAGTTTATCTAGAGCATGTGGGGCCTTATCACAAAGTAAATAAGGTGATCGAAAAAGTTGAAAAAGAAATGAAGGCTAAAAATACAGAGTGTGGCCGTACTTTCGGTGAATACTTAGATGATCCTCGTCAAGTGGAAGAAGCTCGCCTTCGTTCTAAAGTAGGCTGCATCGTTGCCAAAGTTCCAGAAGGACTTACAGAAGAATTCAAAACGGGTGAAATCCCTGGCCGCCAATATGTCGTTGCCACTTTCACTGGCAGCCCAGGCATCGGGCCTATGAAAGTGTACCCGCGTGTGAATGATTACTTGTTAAAACAAAATCTAAAACAAACGGGTTCTGTGGTGGAAATCTATGAGATCCATTCCATCACTGAAAAGAATGCGATGACCACCACTTACCTTTTCCCGGTTCAGTAGCGGCGGACGCCGGCAGTGTCGGAGCGCCGCCGGCGCGGAGACTGGAGCAGCTTTAGATCTCGTACTCCGATGTGACTTCAACCTTCACTTTGATTTGTCCAGCAGACATTTCTGTAGAGGTTGAAGCTGCATCATAAGAAGCCTTCATCATGCCTCTAAATGGTTGAATGGGTTGTACTGGCGCTGTGGAATGACTGATCTTAGAAACACCTTTGATCTTTACACCTGCGGCTTTGGCTATTTCCTGGGCTTTGGTTTTTGCGGCCTGCACGGCATCTGCTAAAGCCAAAGTCTCTGCCTCTTGTCTTTTATCTGAATCCCAAAAAATGTTGTTAATGTTCACGCCCGCATCTTTAGTGCCTTTATCAGCCACCAAACTATCGATAAAGTTCCCCGTGTCTTCGATTTTTCTTACCGTCACCGAAAGGGCTTGGCTGACTCTGAAACCGGTCATTTTGTTGGTGCGCGACTTATCATCCCAGACCATTTCTGGATTTAAACTGTAGTTTTCAGTTTGGATGTCTTCTTTTCTGATTTTAAAATCCTCAAAAGATTTTTTAATAAGCTTGAATTGCTGGGCCGCCATCTGTTGGGCTTGTTTGGCTGTAACAGCCTTACTCCACACTTCAACAGTCATAGTGACCATATTTGGATCCAGACTTTTTTCTGCAACCCCGTTCACAACAATAAATCGGTCTTCGGCTTGGGCTTGTCCTACAACTAGGAAACTGACAGTCAGCGCGGCGATTAGAAGCTTATTCATGCACATCCTCTTTCTTATAATCCTTTAAAAAAGCATAAAGATTAGCCAAGAATTAGGGAATTCATTTTGTGTCTTTTTTAATGGGTTTCTTTGGCATCCAATGGAGCTGCTAAAGCACAACCCCTTTTTTGGACCGCACTATGTACATGGACGCGCTGATTCTAATATTGCGCTTTCCCCTTTCTTCTTTTGAAATGGATCTTTAACAAGGAGACATCATGAAAAGACTTATTTTACTTGCAGCTGCAGTCAGCATTTTTGCTACGGGTTGCGCTTCTATGAAAGAAAACCCAAACACAGCTAAAGGTGCCGGCATCGGTGCAGGTCTTGGCGCTGCGGTGGGTGCGATCATCGGTCACCAAACTGGTAAACGTAACGAAGGCGCCCTTATCGGAGCAGCTATCGGTGGTTCACTAGGTGGAGTGGTTGGTAAGCGTATGGATAAACAAGCTAAAGAGCTTGAAAAAATCGCTGAAACAAAAAGAACAGAGCAAGGTCTTATCACGAAACTTAAAAGTGATATCCTCTTTGACACTGGTAAAGCAGAGTTAAAACCAGCGGCTAAATCAAACATCAATCAACTTGCTAGCATCATGAAAAAGTATCCAGAAAATATCCTAACTATCAAAGGATACACTGACGATACTGGTACTACAGTTGTGAACAACCCACTTTCAAAGCAACGTGCTGAAGCTGTTCGTGAGCAATTGATTGCTTCAGGAATGCCTGCAAACACAATGTCTTCAATCGGTATGGGTGCCGCGGATCCAGTTGATCCAGCAAAAACTAAAGAAGCTCGTTCTAAAAACCGTCGCGTTGAAATCGAAGTGACTGTTGACGAATCCAAAGTACCTAAAGAAGGCTAATGCCTTCTTAGATCTAGAAAATAGATTTTAAAACTAAAAAGCCCCGGCATTGCTGGGGCTTTTTTTTATAATAGGTTTTTTGCTATTTCTAGGAATCTGGCTTCGGTTACTTCTGGTGGCCACGGAATGATAGGGAAATCAAAAGGTTCATCCTTGCCGATGTTCCAGGATGCTAGGTCTTTAGTGATAAGATCGCGGACTTCTGTTGCTAACAAGCGGCGGTCGATTTGTTTTACTACTTTTGGCAGTGGGAATTCCAAACCGAACTTTTGCGCGATGGCCCAGTGAATGCGCGACTCAATAATTTCAAAATCAGGAAGAAGTGCTTTTACTGGAGATACCAAGTCACCAACATAGGCTTCAGTGGCATCATGGAACAGCATTTGTTTTGCGATGTCTTTGGTTGGCGACACTTCAGCGCCAAGGCACGAGTGCTGTCCAACGCTATAGAAAAATCGAGTGTGACCATTGAAGCGGGCCTGGCGCGCTAATGCGCACGCGATGTCTTCTAATCTTACGGCAGCAGGGTCTGGTTTTAGAATATTAAAACGGGATCCTGAAAGAGTGATGACCCATGAACGTTCAATCACTTCTGGCTTATTTAGTTTCTCTGTCAGCTCGGGAAATTCTAAATTATTCATGGAAGAAACGCTTACATGAGCGTCTGGTAACTTGCATTGGAAATCGACGTGAAACAAGGCGTTAGCGCGAATTTTCCTGGAACAACAATTTGTTTAAACACGCGTTCTTACGGGCAGGTAACTTGAGACTTGTGCTTCGTCAGAACAAAGTTTTCGCACACACAAAACAAAAAAGGAGATTTCCATGAAAAAACTAACAGCTCTTATTTTAGGCCTTCTGGTTTCAGCATCGGCTCACGCAATGGTTAATCAAAACTCTTCTTGGGAAGAAATCATGGCAGACCGCTATGTCCAAGTGAAGGCTCCGACAGTTTATATGGGTCGCGCGATTGATTACACTTTCGTTTGCCGCGATGGTGATAACTTGCGCACACAAAAACCCGTCGATATCACTGAAACTCGTTTCCACGGTGGTCGCGAAGGTGGTCGCACAGAAATCGTTGTTGTAGGCAGAGAGTATCTTTCAACTCCAATTGATTACGCTCACAAAGTTGAATCATGCCGCTCAAACAGCAACCATGACTTTGACTGCAAAACCCACACAGTTTATGGCTCATACCCAATGACAGTGACGATCCCAGTTGTTAAACGCATCTCTAACCGCAACGCTGAACGTGAAGAACTTTTATTCAGAAAATCTTACACGGTTCCTGACTGCGATGGTGGCGTTTACCCTCACTAAATTTCAATAAGTTCTCAATAAGGGGAGGCCCCTCAACCTCCCCTTGTTCTTTGCATCAGGCTTCTTTATTTAAAGGGCCTATGCAAAGACGTGATTTTATCAAAAGCAGCCTTTCTATTGCCGCCATCTCTTCACTGCCTACAAGAGGCATCGCTCAGGGTTCTTCCTGGGTTTCAAAAAAACTAACTGATGATTTGCCGATCGCAAAAGTAGACGCTGGCCAAAACAACAGCTTAGATTTTAATGGCGATAATATCGATCGTCCCCACGATATTCTTTGGAACATTGACGGCTATATCGAAAAACAAGGTGGCGAACCTTCAGTGACTGAAGAGTTTGAAGTGGCTGTTATAGGTGGCGGTATTTCTGGTCTTAGCGCTGCTTATTACTTAAGAAATAAAAAAATGGTTCTTTTAGAGCAAGACACTCGTTTGGGTGGAAACTCTAAGGGCGAGCTTTACAAAGACGCTTGTTATTCCATTGGTGCTGCTTACATCTGTGAACCTGCGCAAGAAGCTCCGCTAGCTGGCTTATTAAACGAACTAGGCATCGCTGATAAAGCTCGCAGAGAAACTAGTGAAGAAACTTCGGTGTTCTTTAAAAATGCGATCAAGTCCCCATTCTGGCAAGGCGCTACAGCGCCAGGCGCAGAGGCTGACTTTAAAAAACTTCATAAGCGCTTAGTTGAAATTTATAACGAAGCGGACTTTAGCTTTGAAGGTGATTTTGCCAAAGAATATGACCAACTGACGGTTGATGAATGGGTCGCAAAAGAATTCGGTGATCTTCACCCGCATTTGAAAGAATACATGCAGCTTTATGGTTGGAGTTCTTTCTGCGGTTCAACTGAAGAACTTTCTGCTTTCCAATACCTTGGTTTTTTAAGTGCTGAAACCGGCGCAATATTAGCGTTCCCAGGTGGCAACTCCTATATCGCTCACAAAATGGCGCAGCAAACTCGCAAAGAAGCCGGCGAAAATTCCCTGCGCACGGGCTGCATGGTTTTACGCGTGCAAACAGATAAGGATTCTGTGACGGTTCTTTATGTTGACGAGATGAACGTTCTGAAAAAGATCCGTGCGAAACACGCGATCATGGCCTGTCCTAAGTTTGTGGCTAGACGCCTACTTCCTGAAATGAGTGACGATCAATCCACAGCGGCTAAGTTCCTTCCGTACCGCGCTTACCTAGTTGGCAACGTTTTAACTAAAAAACCAATTCAAAGTCCTAGCTTTGAGCTTTATTGCTTACAAGGCAATGTGCCGCCAGCACCGACACCGATGAAACGTGGTGATCGTAATTTTTCTGACGTTTGTTTTGGCTCATGGGCTCAGCAAGATAAAACCGAGCATGGCGTATTAACTTTGTATCACGGCATTCCATACGATGGCGCCCGCCAGTTCCTGTTTAATCCAAACAGCCATGATAAATATAAAAACAAGTACCTCGCTGATGTCGGTCCAGTTTTAGCTTCTTTGAATTTAACTGCGCAAGATATCCACGGCATCCGTTTAACTCGTTGGGGTCATGCGGTTCCACTTTCTCAAAAAGGACTTATCAGCAGCGGTTCGGCGAAAAAAGCGGCAGCGCCGATTGGTCAACGCATTCACTTTGCTAACCAAGATAACTGGATGACTCCGTGCTTTGAGGCTGGATTGCAAGCAGCCATCGAGGCTTGTCAGGCCATCGCTGCGGTTAAATAGTCTCCCTCATAAAAGTCTATACAAATGGGTTCATAGATAGCTAAGATTTGTCTATGAACTCTAATGAATACGTCTTTTTAATGGACTGTGCGGACTTCGCTGAAGCTCAAGTTATAAAGTCTTTTCTTTTATCCCATGGTCTTCATCCACGAGTTCGTGATGAACAGACTCGCGGGGTTGCTCCGCACTTGGGACAGGTCTTAGGAAAATTAACTTTAGAAATACCTGAACATGAGTACATGGATGCTTCTTTAGCTTTAGAAAGTAAAGAACGACCGTCGCTTAAATTAGTTTCAACAACCCCGTTAGAAGAAACTCAAGCGATTGCAAAACGATCGCTTTTAAATGCAGTTCTAGGCTGTGTCCTAGTACCTATCTTGTGCAATCTGATGTCGATGTCTATGGGATACAGAGTTTTGAAGCAAGAAGTGCCTTTAAGCAAATACAGTCGCAACAAACTTCTGCTAGCTATCGTATTTAATTCCGTCGCCTTTTTCTTTTGGTTAACGATCGGACCAAAATTCATATTTAAATAAACCGCCCGTGTATTTTCTCAAGGCAGCTAGGACAAACTAAAATTTAGTTTAAGCTTGGCTGCATGGATCGATTTCTTTTTAGACTTCTGTTAGCCGTGCTCTTATCTGCGTTCGCTTTTAAAGCGCGGGCCATGACTGTTATTGGTTATGACTTTAATCCCTTCTATTACAACTCGGGTTCTGAAGGTATTCAAGGCGCTTGTTTTGATTTTTTAAGCACGATCTGCAAATCACAAAATGAAAATTGTAAGTTTAAAATCGCATCACAAAACCAAGTCGTTTCTATGGTTGTTAATGGCGAGGTGGATCTTATGTGTCCTGTTGCGAAGACTCCCTATCGCGAAACTGTTTTAGAATTCACTGAAAGTATTTTTGAAAGCAGATATTCCTTTTTCACCTTAGAAGAAAATCTATCTCGCTATCACGACTATAAAGATATAAAAGGCCAAACCGTAGGGGTCATGAATCGCTCTGCTTCCCACGAATCACTAATAAAGTTTCAAGATCGGACCCCTTTTAAAATAGTTGCTGAAGAAAAGGCCGATGCCGTTTTAAGAAAAGCCGATAGTAAAATTTATTCTTTGGTTTATATGAATCGTGATGTAGCGATGACGTGGATAAAAAAGAATCGCAGCACTTTAAAAGAAATTCCTACTATGGGCGAAGACATTTCTTACTTCATTGCTTTTTCTAAAAAACGCACCCATGCACTTAGAACGAAAAACTTTGCAGATGAAATAAGGAAGCTTAAAAGAACTAAATTTTTATCTGAATTAAGTGCGAAGTATCAACTGCAACCAGCAAATCACTTGCATATGAATTAGTAGTACTTTTCAAGAAAACGGAAGTACTGGTCTTTAAAGACATCCAATTCCATTTTGTTATTATCGTTATCGTAGAATTCTGGAATTTTTAAAATCAATTTATCGTTTTCTTTTTTGTATTCTAAAAATTTGGTGAAAAGAACCATCTTATCTTCACCCGTGGTTTCTGAAAAATAAGGCACAAAAAAGCTTTCGATTTCTGCTTTTTCAGGAAGAAAACCCTCGACCAAATTCATCTGATTCACGAAAGCTCTAGGACAATAGAAAAGTCTTAAGCGTTGGCATTTAATCTTTTTGATCCAATTATGAAAATTGCGAATGCCCAAAGAATTGATGGCTTGAAGATCTTTAAGCTCAATATGCAGATCAAAAGAAGGATTAACCTCAACCCCGTCTAACATAGACGAATATTCATTCAAGCTGCCCTTAAGCTGAATAGTTGTGCATTTGTCTTGTACACTGAATGCAAGTTGAAGTGCCATGGAGTTCCTCTAATTACTCGAGCTTATCGGTAAAAACCGACAAAGTGATTCAAGAAAAAAATCCTAGACCTTTTATTGCCTAAAAGTAATCAGAAAGCGATGTGGGTAAATATGTTTTTATTTGCTCCCTACGCAAAAAACCTCTAAGTCATCCGCACTTCAACACTCATAAAGGATAAATATGAAAACACTTATAGTGACGCTACTTCTTTCTTCTTCACTTTCGTTTGCTGCTCCGTTGAATAAGGCTGATTGCGAACTGATTCTTTCGATTCCGGAAACGACAGACCAATGGCGCCAAGCTGAATATGGAAAATGCCTTGAAGAAAGTTCTTCAATTGATGAACAGATGGTGTGCGCGACCAAGTGCGATCCAGAATTCTTTGGCTGGGATGAAGTAGAAGCTAACAAATGCTTTCATCAGTGCCTAGCCGTCGACCAAATGACCGATGCTGGCTGCCAATAAGTGCTTTGCAGGGCGATGGCTTCTATCGCCCTTTATTGTATCAAATTGATATTTTATTTAACCCCGAACCAATTTAGATCAATTACCCAAGAAACTTTCGTTTCCGAAGATAATCGTTAAGACCTTAGCCCACTAAACCGAAAACTAAGAATCATGTTTAAGCACTTGTTCTTTCTAAGTTTGGTCAGCGTTGGGTCTTTGATTTATTCAACAGCGACGCTAGCCTATGACCCCCACATGTTAAAGTGCGAAAGCCAATGCCCTGCAACTTTTTACTCTGACGAATATGATCAAGCGACTTGCATTAATGAATGCATCACTGTTGAGCGGGATATTTGGAATATTGATTATAAACCCGGCGCAAGTTTAAATAATGGCGCAAACTCTAACACTGCCGCAGGTTCCGAAAATAAAACGGGAGCTACGGGCTCAACTACGGGATCTACAACTAACTCCACACCTCGTTCGACGAACCCCAATGTAGCAGAAGATTTCGAAGTGCCCTGCAACGAAGACTTTTCAGCCGAAATCGCTTCGTGCGAGCGCGAGCTTGCAAGTGCGTCTGATGCTTGCGATGAAAATAGCTCAGCCTTGAGCAATGTTTCTAATCTTATTTCCCAAGCCACCGTCTATGTTGGACAGAAATCAGCTTCTAGCATTACAGAGAGCTGTTCCAAAATGGCCACCTTCGGTAAAGGCATTAGTGCCGGCCTCATGGGATATCGCTTGTACTGCAAAAATGCGATCAACTCTTGTTCAGCGGTTTGTTCAGCGAATTTAATACCGAAATGTCCTGCCAATGCAAAATCGAATATGCAGGTTATGGCGGCCCAAAAAAATTTGCGAAATTTAAAAAGCTCCTGCCAAACCTTTACCAGAAAAATGGATCAAGCCGCGGCAGCGGCTGAAAACTATGCTGCTATATCTTTAAATGCCCAGGACTGCGCCTCATTAACTTCCGCTGTCAGTAACGGCCCTACTGAGCTTTGTATAAAAAATCCAAACTATCCTGGCTGCGGTGGAGCTTCTGAAGAAAAAATGGATTGTGACAACCCGAAAATGTCAGGCACCAAGGTGTGTGTTTGTAAAAACAATCCTCAGGATGCGATGTGCATGAATTCAGCTTCGTCATTTAATCAAACGGCGAATGTTGAAATTGCTAATCGCAAAAAAAATGAAAAGTCTGATTTTAAAGATCTAAGTAAACAGGAAAAATTAGAACAGGCAGAAAGATTGCCGACGTCTGCTGATACCAGCATTGATGGTAAACAGGGACATCTTAATCTTGGCTCCCCTGCTCTTGCTGTGGCTGCTGGTACACGTATTAAAGGGAAAAAGTCTATCAGTGACCGTAGTGTCCTTGGCGGATTTTATGGTGGCGCAGGCAAAGCTGCAATTAAAAACGAAGCTGAACCTTTGGCGATCATCGAAAAAGAACCATCACGAGGACCAGCCTCAACTGACGACGAAGAAGAACAACTCAGTATTTCAGCTGAAGACTTAAAACGTTTTTTACCAGGCAATCCTATGGCTCCGCAAAGGGGAATCGCTGGAAGCTCAGACCGTGTGGGTGAAGACGGTATCACTGGGCCTCATAGCAATATTTGGGGTAAAGTGAAGAATCGCTACGAAGCGGTCAAGGGAACACTTCTGCCCTAATACAATCCATTTCTGTCTCAAATTAAATCAAAATTTTCCTGCACCTATTACACTTGTGTCAGATGATTAGAATAAACCACCTTTTGTTTCAGTAGTCGCGGTCACAGACCGAAAAAAAGGTATGGGGACGTTTCAGGTTGTGCTGCTTACATTCGTAAGTATCTTTGCTTCGTCATATACATTCGCGGGGACAGATGCCCACTGCGCCGTTAAATGCGTTCACCATCAAGAAGTAGATCGCGACGATGATTTGTACCAAGAGTGTTATTACCAATGCTTAGATGAACAGAAAGAAAAAACAGACGAAGCAGGCTTGTGGAGTCAAAAAAACAAGCCCAGCCAAGAAGAGAATAAAACCAATCAGGCGTCTGAAGGCAAACTCTCTGAAAGTAAAACAACTGAAAATGTAGCTGAAGAAAGCGCGTCTGCCGCTTTGCCTTGCGAAGAAAACTTTGATGCACAGATCGCCGCTTGTGAACAAGAAAGCCTTCGCGCTGGTGATGCGTGTGATGAAAATAGTTCTTCATTATCTAATGTTTCTAATCTTGTTTCCCAAGCTTCACTTTATATTGCAAATAAATCAGCTTCGAGCATCACTGAAAGCTGTTCGAAAATGGCCACTCTTTCTAAAGGCGTTAGTGCCGGGTTAATGGCTTATCGATTGTACTGTAAGAAAGGTATTGATAGTTGCAGTTCGACTTGTTCTCAGACCCTTATCCCCCGTTGCACTGCAAACAGGGTCAAAAGTGATTTGGCAGTGAGTGCTGCACGCAAAGTGATGAACCAAAACAAATCCCAATGCATGGCTTTCACTAGACGCATGGAAGAAGCTGCGGCGGCCGCGCAAAATTATGCTGGGATTACGATGAATGCAAAAGATTGTGCGTCGCTGACCGCTGGTGCCGGAAGCGCTCCTACTGAATTGTGCTTAACGAATCCAGATTATCCTGGCTGCCGCACGGAAGAAAAAATGGATTGCAGCAACCCAAAAATGGCGAATACTAAAGTTTGTGTTTGCAGCGGAAATCCTAATCACTCTATGTGCCGCAATTCAACGGACACTAAGGAATCAGCAAGTTTATCTTTAGACACTCGTCTGCAGAATAAAAAATCAACCGGTTTTGATTCTGCCCAGCAGGAAAAATTATCTCATGGCGAACGCCCTGAAGGGGACGAGGGTGAAAGTATTGACGGACGGCAAGGCAGCGACATCCATCTTCATTCGGCTTCCCACAGGTCTATACCTGAAAAACGTGGCAAGACTAAAAAGAACATTAGCGATCGCAGTGTTCTTGGTGGATTTTATGGAAGTGCGGGCGGCAAAAAGTTAGAAGGCAATGTGGCTAACCCTCTGCTGGTGTCAGAGAAAAAAGCTGTTAAGCCAACAAATGACGATGAGAAAGAAAGCGAAGAAAGAAACTTTGCTGCCAGTGACCTTGAAAAATTCTTGCCAGGTAACGCGATGGCGCCAGCAAGGGGTATCGCTGGCACCTCTGAACGCGTTGGAACCGATGGCGTCACGGGTCCCCATAGTGATATCTGGGGTAAGGTCAAAAACCGTTATGAGGCGGTAAAAGCTACGCTATTACCGTGATTGATCCAAGTAAGCTACGTCAAGCGTACTTGAGTTTCGCTTATTATTGTTTTTTTAAGTAAGGTGCTAAAAATTCGCTTAAATGATCTAGTCGTGTATACATATTAAAGAAATTACAATCTTTTCCACTGTCTACTACTCCGCCGCCTGCAGTGACAGTTCCAAATAGCTGATAACGTCCATCTTTGAAAATTAAAGCAGGGCCCCCAGAATCACCATAGCACGAAGAGTTTTCATCGGATGAAAGTGATGCGAATGCGTATTTAAGAACTTCATCTATTTGCGTCTCTAAAGATTTGAGATGGTCAGATTGGATCTTAGGAACTTCAGATGAGATTCCGTAGCCCGCTAGAACTATTTTAGTGCCCTTTTGTATCACAGAAAAATCATTAAGAATTGAAACTGGCTCATAGGGTGCTGGAACTTCTTTAGGTAAATTCAGAATAGCGATATCCTCACTCCAATTGTTTTTTGCTGGGACATATTTCGGATTAAAAACAACATTTTTTACCTTCAATGAGCGCGACGATAAGGGGTCTTTAGAAGAAACGTCAAAGACCACCAGCGTATCCACAGTATCGAAAGCAATAGAATCGTGATCATTATAGCAGTGGGCGGATGTTAAAACTACAGTGGGGGCAATTACAACACCAGAACAACCAGTCCTACTAACAAGACTTCCCTGATGATACTTTTTGATATCAACGTAAACCGTAAAGGTAGATATCGGTGAATCAGCGTAGATTTTTTTCCCACCGATAATTCCGACTGTTTCAGATTTCTCGAAATTTCTAAGGCTATTGAACTCAGAATCTGCACACCCAATCAAAAACAAAACAATCATTATTACAGCGCGAACCATATAAACCTCCACCGGGTAAGGCGATATACAATAACTTTTGTTTATAGGCCAAGATATTACTTGTTAGGAAAAAAATTCCTCGCAAAACCGTCAAGTTGAGGAAAATATTCATCTATTTATCTCGTTTTGAAACACACTAAATTTTCGTCAATTACAATCGTGTCAGACCTCAATCTACAAACTGAATTCTGTTTCAGCCGGGACCTTCTTAAACCGAAAAATAGGTATGAGCTATTTTAGGATCGTTTTGGTTACTTTCACATTTTTGATATCTCAATATTCTATTGCTGAAGTAGATGTTCAGAAAGCATGTGCCGAAGACTGCGAAATCGTTCTTTACTACGGAGCCAACGATAATACCTATCAAAGCTGCATTAATAGATGCGTCCAAAAAGCTAATGGTATACAGGGCATTATTGGTGATGGAACTGGTGGTAATGGCCCTGTTAATGGCTTAGGCGATAAAAAAAATGCAGATTGCAAAAAAGAAGATTTTGAAAAAGGAATTTGCAAATCAGCGAATGATCCTAATAATGAAGACACTGAGAATGAAGATGACAATAAAAACAAAAGCACAGGAGGCAACGATCAGAAAGCTGCCCCTTGCGAAGAAGACTTTTCTGCCGAAATCGCGGCTTGTGAACGAGACAGTCTAGCCGCAGGTGATGCCTGCGATGAAAATAGCACGACCTTAAGTAACGTTTCAAATCTTGTTTCCCAAGCTTCAAGGTATATCTCTTCAAAATCTGCATCTAGTGTTGCAGAGAGCTGCTCTAAAATGGCGAAACTTTCAAAAGGTGTCAGCGCAGGCTTGATTGCTTACCGGCTTTACTGCCAAAGAGCCATAGCAACTTGCAATACATCCTGTTCCCAAACTTTGTACCCTCGATGTCCAGATAACTCTGCTAAAAGCACTAATGCCATGAATGCCGCTCGCAGGGTCATGAATCAATATCGATCACAATGCGCTGGCTTTTCTGGAAAGATGGAAGATGCCGCTGCAGCCGCACAAAATTACGCGACCATTGAGATGAATGCCAAAGATTGCGCTTCATTAACTACCGGTGCCGGCGATGGCCCAACAGAACTATGCTTATCAAATCCTGATTATCCCGGCTGCGGGGCTGAAGAAAAAATGGATTGTAACAATCCTAAAATGGCTAATGATAAAGTTTGCGTATGTCGCGCCAATCCCATGCATTCCATGTGCAGAAATGCTTCAGATGCTCCTGGCCAGACCGCTGGAGTCGTATTGGACAGTCGTTTAAAGAATAAGAAAACAACCGGTGGCCTTGACTTGAGTGATCTAAATAAATTGCAGCAAGCTCCCCGTCCTGAAGGTGGACCTGGTGAAAGTATTGATGGCCGTCAAGGCAATCAAGTTTCTTTAAATGCCCGTCCACTTTCTGCGGCCCCTGACAAACGCAGCAAAGGTAAAAAGAATATCAGCGATCGAAGTGTGCTGGGCGGATTTTACGGTGGCAGTGGTTCAACTCAACAGGCGCAAGCAGGTCCGACTGAGGCCGCTACGGTAGAAAAGAAATCAGGGCGCGGTCCTGCTTCTGTCGACGAAGATGATTCTTCCAGCATAAGTACGAAAGACCTTGAAAGGTTTTTGCCGGGAAATTCATTGGCTCCTCAGCGCGGAATCGCTGGAAGCGGAAATCAGATTGGTGAAGACGGTATCACAGGGCCGCATAGTGATATCTGGGCAAAAGTAAAAAACCGCTACGAAGCTGTAAAAACCACGCTTCTTCCATAGAATCTCGATGAATTTCATTACAGTTCTTTGAGACTATAATCATGATGGTGTTTATAGTTGTCACCCACCCCTTAATTGCATATACCGCTCCTTTCGAAAAAAAAGGAGCATTCAATGATCAAATCTATTTTACTGGCATTCGCATTCTTAGCGACAACAACTGTAACAAGTTCTGCATTTGCAGCACTTAGCTGCCAAGAAGACTGCGGAATTATCATTTACATGGGTGGCACTGAGGAAGAATATCAAGCCTGCTTCAATAAGTGTGAAACTAAAAGAATCGACACTAAAATGGCTTGTTACCACACTTGTGAACCAGCTTTAGATAAATACAACGATGAATCCGTTTTTGAACGTTGTTATGACAAGTGTTTGACTCAAAAATCTAAAAAATAATTTCGCACGAACATATGAAATAAAAAAAGCGGAGTCTCCTCCGCTTTTTTTATTTCATAATTTTCTCATCAGCTTTTCAGCTAAAGATCAGACTACAAACCACGAATCAAGTTTAGTGCACTACCCGCGCGGAACCATTTCAACTGTTCAGCGTTGTAGGTGTGTTTCAACTCGATTTTTTCAGAAGTACCGTCCTGATGTTTGATCACCATAGTTACGTTCTTACCTGGAGCTAGATCTTTTAGATCAACTAAGCTCACAAGGTCTTGTTCTTGGATTTTGTCGTAATCTTTTGGATTAGCGAACGTCAAAGCCAACACACCTTGTTTTTTCAAGTTTGTTTCATGGATACGCGCAAAAGACTTCGTGATTACAGCTGTACCGCCCAAGAATCTTGGCGACATCGCTGCGTGTTCACGAGAAGAACCTTCACCGTAGTTTTCATCACCGATGATAACCCAGCCACGCCCTTGTTTTTGATAGTTACGGGCGATTTGTGCGAACTCAATACCAGTTTCACTAGTTAAGTGATTTTTACCTTTACCGATTTCACCAGTAAACGCGTTATCTGCACCCAACAACATGTTGTTAGAAATGTTGTCCAAGTGACCACGGTAGTTCAACCATTTACCACCCGGAGAGATATGATCCGTTGTACATTTGCCTTTTGCTTTCGCAAGAACCAAATTATCAACGTAGTCTTTACCGTCCCATTTAGTAAATGGAGAAAGAAGCTGCAAACGATCTGAAGTCGGGCTTACCGCTACTTGAGCAGTCGCACCTGCTGGTTTTTGGTAACCTTCTGTATCAGGGATAAATCCTTTAGCAGGAAGTTCCGGAGCTACAGGAGCTTGAAGTTTGATTTTACCTTTTGGTCCTTCAAGTTCGTCAGTCGCAGGGTTGAAATCCAAACGACCTGCAAGGCCCAACGCCATAACCATTTCTGGTGAACCGATGAACGCCAAAGTTTCTGGGTTCGCGTCGTTACGTGCGCGGAAGTTACGGTTGAAAGAAGTCACGATCGTGTTCTTTTCACCCGTCTTAACGTCGTCACGTCTCCATTGACCGATGCAAGGTCCGCAAGCGTTCGCTAGAACAGTTGCGCCTACTTCGTTGAATGTCGCCATTTGGCCGTCACGTTCAATCGTTTTTTGGATTTGCGTAGAACCTGGAGAAACCAAGAAAGGTTGGTTCATTTTCACGCCGATATCCATCGCTTGTTTTGCTACGAAAGCTGCTCTGCCGATATCTTCGTAAGAAGAGTTTGTGCAAGAACCGATAAGGGCTGAAGAAATTTTCAAAGTGTAGCCTTTTTCTGCAGCTTCTTTTTTAAGAGCAGAAATGGGACGAGCGATGTCTGGAGAGTGTGGTCCCACTAAGTGTGGCTCAAGCGCCGACAAGTCGATTTCGTAAACTTCATCAAAGTATTTACCTGGGTTTGCAACAACGTCAGCATCTGCAGAAAGAAGATCTTTGTGAGCGTCAGAAACTTTTGAAAGTTCATCGCGGCCTGTAGATTTCAAGTAAGCAGCCATACGGTCGTCGTACGGGAACACCGAGCAAGTCGCACCAAGTTCAGCACCCATGTTTGTGATGGTTGCTTTACCAGTACAAGAAATTGAAGCAGTACCTTCACCGAAGTACTCAACGATTTTATCTGTTCCACCTTTTACAGTCAGCATTCCGCAAAGTTTTAAGATCACGTCTTTAGCAGAAGCCCAACCAGAAAGTTTACCTTTCAAGTGAACACCGATTAGTTTTGGATTTTTAACTTCCCAAGGAAGACCAACCATTACGTCAGAAGCGTCAGAACCACCAACACCCACTGCGCACATACCAAGACCACCCGCATTTGGCGTGTGAGAGTCAGTACCGATCATCAAACCACCTGGGAAAGCGTAGTTTTCAAGGATTACTTGGTGAATGATACCAGCGCCTGGTCTCCAGAAACCGATATTGTAACGAGAAGCGGTCGTCGCCAAGAATTCAAAAACTTCTTTGTTCGACATATTTGAAGCGTTCATATCCGCTTCTTTACCTTTGTAAGCTTGGATCAAATGATCGCAGTGAACTGTTGAAGGAACAGCTGCTTCATCTTTTCCGGCAAGCATGAATTGCAACAAAGCCATTTGTGCAGTCGCATCTTGCATCGCTACGCGGTCAGGTCTTAGAAGAAGGAAACTTTCACCACGCACCAATTCTTGGTTTTGTGGATCGTCTAAGTGACCGAACAAAATTTTCTCTGCAAGTGTCAAAGGACGGTTCAAGCGGTTGCGAACGACAGCCAATCTTTCAGCTGTTTTCTTGTAAACGTTCTGTACCATTTCTGGCGACGTTTCGATTTTAGAAGCCATTGTAATTGCCTTTCTTTGATGAACGCCTCATCCTAATGAAAATCAGTTGAAAGCTCAATGTTTGACAGTGTTTGTGCGAGGCATAATGGACCTTCGGCTTTTCAAAAATATAGTGATCCTCACAGGTGCTGGAATCTCTGCTGAGAGCGGCATTCGCACCTTCCGGGACCAAAATGGTTTATGGGAGGAGCATCGCATTGAGGATGTCGCAACGCCCGAGGCTTTTGCACGGAACCCTGCCCTGGTTCAGCGCTTTTATAATCTGCGCCGGGCCCAACTAAAATCCAATGATGTTCAGCCAAATGCCGCTCATTTCGCTTTGGCAGAATTAGAAGCTGCTTGGGAGGGAAATTTTCTGTTAGTGACCCAAAACGTAGATAATCTACACCGTCGTGCTGGGTCGAAAAACTTGCTCCACATGCACGGAAGGCTAGACAAAGTTTACTGCCAGTTTTGTTCTGAAAAGTTTGAATGGCTTGAAGATCTAGCTGTAGATGAGACTTGCCCTCATTGCGGCAGAAAAGGCGGAGTTAGACCCGACATCGTGTGGTTTGGGGAAATGCCTTATCATATGGAAGAGATCTATGATGCCTTAGATAAGGCAGATTATTTTATAAGCATCGGTACTAGTGGCAACGTCTACCCTGCTGCGGGGTTTGTGCAAGTGGCTTGGAAAGCGCAAAAGTTTGAAGTGAATACCAAAGAAACTGAAATCTCTTCTTCGTTTTCTGAACACTTCATCGGACCAGCGACTGTGGAAGTTCGCAAGTTAGTGAACTACTTTCTAGATTCTGACGCTCTGTAGACCCAAAAAAGAAGCAGGCACTTTTAATATCCTGGGGCGCCCGCTTCGGATTCACCACTGGTGGATTTTTGTTCCGATTGTTCAAACAGCGGCAAATATTCTTCGTAACCTTCTTTGGCTAAATCTTTTACCGGAATGAATTTCAGTGAAGCTGAATTCATGCAATATCTTTTTCCTGTAGGTGCAGGGCCATCATCAAACACGTGTCCTAAGTGGCTATCACCGAATTTACTGCGGACTTCCACTCGCGGATGGGAAAGATGAATGTCTGGCTTCATCACGATGTTTTTTTCATCCAAAGGTTTTGTGAAACTGGGCCAACCTGTTCCTGAATCATATTTATCTAAAGAGGAAAAAAGGGGCTCGCCTGAAACCACATCTACATACAAACCCGGTTTCTTATTGTCCCAATATTTATTACGAAAAGGATGTTCCGTCCCTTCCATCTGCGTGCATTCATATTGAAGAGCATTTAGTTTACGCTTCAATTCACTTAATTCTGGTTTGTGATAGCTTGAGAAATCTTTCATACAAGCCTCCCCGATTTCGGTTATTATTTTACCTCTTCTTTTGATTTGTTATTAGCTCCCTTACGACTTTAGTTCTCTAAAGAAGACGTTAGCTTTGTGCACTAACATCCCATTTCTTAAATAAAACCGTGAGTCCATTTCGCAGGAGCAAGTTTGGTGCAAAGATCTTTTGATTTTTCATAAGTATCCCATTGTTCGTAACATGAAGGTAAACAGTAGTTAATGTTGCGAAGGAAAGTTTCAAGGAGTCCATTATGAAAAACCAGGCATCATTATTTTTACTCTTCATTTTGTTCATTCCGACGGTGAGCTTCGGTCTAGATCGCAAAGCCGATATTTTAAAAAGTTTAGTCAATCGCCAGTGCCAAAAATCCATCTCGGAAAAACAAGCCCTGCAATTCGTAAAAATGATTTATCTAACTTGCATACCCGATTCGAATGTTTCGGTATTGAAAGACTGCTCACTGCCCTGCAGAAAAGCCACTGTGGAAACTGTTGTTGGTCCTTGACACATCTGCGGGTATTTAATTCCGCCGCCTAGACTCTCAGAACTATAGTGGAGTGATGAGAAATTCGGCACGTTTAATCTTAACACTGATCGCGTTGATTCCCTTGCTGGCAAAAGCTCAGGAGCAGCAACCAACTCTTGAACAGCGAATAAAAATTTTAGAACAAAGGGTTCTTGAAGCAGAAGCTCAACAGTCTTTGAATATTTTTAAATTCAGCGGACAGATGACTTCGTCCTATGACGACATCGCTGTAAAGGAAGAATACCCAGATCCCAAAGATAACACCGGTTTAAATTATCTGCGTCTGCGTTTTTCGCTGGATATGCTTGCTGATCTAGATCCGAAACTAAAAATTTACACGCGGATGACCACCACAAAATTTTTCAATCGCACCAATGCCCAAGGTCTTGAGACAAGACCGAATGATTTTGATGCGGCCTACAGATATGGTCCGCCCAATGTTTTTCTTGAAAAGGCCTACTTGGATTATTTGGTGAATGAAAAATTCACCGTCTCGGTTGGAAAACTACCGACGGTTGAAGGTGGACCTAGTCATATTTGGGACAGTCAGCCGCGTCAGGGAACATATCCCATGATGAACTTCAACGTTCCTTTAGACGGAGTTGCCGGCACATATAAGTTTAGTATGCCTGCTGGCTACGCTGCATTTCTAAGACTTTTATACACACCCTTTACAGTCGTAAATTTAGGCGGACCTAATGACGCTTACTTAAAATTTCCGAAGGAAGATTTTAGCGGCATCACTCCTATGGGTGCAGACATTAAAAACATTTTTAATTTATTTGCTGTTCAAGTGGAATATAATTTCCCGACACGTTTTTCAGAAACACTGAATTCCCTTGCGGTTCAGTCCACTCGCCTACCGGATGCTCCTGCGATGACGGGGGCTGGAACCTCCAACCTTCGTTACACAGCCCAAGCCGATACTCTGTATTTACGTTTAAGCAAATTGTTCGATCTACCTTTAACCTTCGTAACTTCCTTTACCTATACAGGAATTGATGCCTTTGGTTTTGCCGCCCCTGGAGTAGGCATCGGTGGAAATACATCTGAAGCCCACGCCTATGGACATAGCTTAGTGATGGATGTCCGCTATGATTTAAAGAAATGGGCTATCGGCGCGGAGTATTTAGAAGTTTCCCGTAACGTGTTTAGTTTTTCCACTGCTGATGAAGATCTTGTGAGATTTTATCGAACTCCAGGGTGGGGCCAGCACCTTTATCTAACTCGAAAGCTTACCGATCTAGTCACCCTGCGCTTAGGGTATCGCCATAAAACTCAAACTAATTTTAATCTAACGGCCGGCGATGTGGTCACAACGGACAGAGACATCAGAAACTTTTATGTACGTTTAAGAACGGATTTTTAAGGTCAATGAAACGTTTTGTACTATTCCTTTTTCTAGCGATCTTTTCTAGTTCCGCTTTGGCTCAACAGTCAGACGATGATCCGGCATTGATCGAACGCGCGCGAATTTTAGAGGAAAAACTGAACGCTTTGCAGGCCGAACAGGAATTAGATTTTATCACTTTTGGTGGACAGATGACGTCATCCTATGACGACATCAATGTCAAAGAAACCTATCCTGATACGATCGATGCAACGGGCTTGCAATATCTTCGCTTGCGCTATTCTTTTGACATGTACATGGATTTAGATCCGCGCTTAAAAGTTTACACGCGGATGACCACGACCAAGTTTTACAATCGCGTGACGGCGCAAGGTTTGGTAACAAGACCCACCGATCTTGATGCCGCTCACAAATACAATGGCCCTTCAGTTATTCTTGAAAAAGGTTATTTAGATTACTCAGCTACTCCGGACTTGGTGTTATCCATAGGAAAACTTCCCACTGTCGAAGGCTTCCCGTCCCATCTCTGGGACAATCAACCGCGCCAGGGAACTTATCCGTATATGAATTTCAACATTCCTCTGGATGGCATCGCAGCGACTTATAAGATAAGTGAAGATTTACCTGAAGGCCACATATTAGCTTTGCGCGCTCTTTATACTCCAATCACTTTCGTCAACCTTGGTGATGGATCTAATTCCTATATCAATCCACCCAAAGAAGATACGAACGGAACCACCCCAGTTGGGCGAGACGTGACGCCGATGAGTAATGCTTTTACGCTGCAACTAGATTATTCAGCCCAAGACAGCCCTTTAGGAAAAAGCAACAGCCTTATTTATCAAGCGACAAAGTTGCGGGATTTACCTTTGCCTTCTGGGATGGGCACATCGAGCTTAAGTTACAGTGGCGAGATTCATACTCTGTATGTTGAGTTTATGGACTTTCTGCTATCACGCTTTGATATCACAGCGATGTATTCCTATACCATTATTGATGCCTATGGTTTTTTTGCTCCAGGCCTTGGAGCCGGCGGCACCACGCGTGAAGCCCACATGTATGGGCAGAGTTTATTAATTAGCGGCAGGTATAAGTTTAATAAGTGGATTTTAGGTGCGGAATACATTCAGAACTCACGACAGGCGTTTAGTTTTTCTACTGCTGATGAAGACCTGATTCGCTTTTATCGCAACCCTGGCTTTGGGTATCACATTTATTTTACGAAAAGGCTCAACGACTTTTTAACTTTGCGTATTGGTTACCGCGACAAGACCCAGAACAACTATTATGTGGGGCCTGGGCCCATCTACAGCACGGATCGAGATATTCGAAACTATTATATTCGCTTAAGAACGGATTTTTAGGGGTGATATGAAAACAATGATTTTTGTTCTCTCAATATTATTTTTTCCACTCAGCTTCGCCAACCCGGGAAAAATTGAAACCGTGAAGGAAGTGCTGATGGCTGAATGCAATATGAGCGTGACTGACGAAGAAGCCCTTCGTCACATTCGTCAGCTTTATTTATCGTGCATTCCTGATTCTGAAGTGGATATCAGAGAAGGCTGCACTGTGAAGTGCTTAAAAACGTCCCCTGGGATGGTTATTGGACGATGAAAATAGCGTCTTTCCTCTTTTCATTGCTTTTAGCCTCTCAGGCCTTCGCGCAACAATCCCCTTATGCGACGGTGCTTTCCAGCGAAGATAACCAACAAAAACAAATCGATGAAATTCTGCAAAGAATGCGACTCATGGAACAAGAACTCGCCGATGTAAAGGCGGAACAAGAGCTTGAGATTGTTTCAATCCATGGACAGCTGACATCTTCTTACGACGAAATTGCCACTAAAGAAACTTACCCCACACCCCGGGATCTTCGCCGTGTCAATTATCTGCGCCTGCGTTTTTCTTTAGATGCCAATGTGGATTTAGATCCGAAAGTTAAAATTTATTCTCGATTCACTACGACTAAATTTTTTAACCGTGCTTTTTCAGAAGGACGAAACATAGCGCGCCAGTTTAACGATATGGAAATGGCCTTTAGACATCAAGGCCCCCACGTGTTTTTAGAAAAAGCCTATCTTGATTACACTCCTGTTCCCCAATGGACTTTTTCAATTGGACGCCTTCCGACGGTGGAAGGACCGCCCAGTCACCTTTGGGATATGCAACCGACGCAAGGGACTTATCCGATTTTAAATTTTAACTTAGCATTGGATGGGATTGCTGGAACTTACAGATACCTCCATACGCCACATGAACAGCTTTTGTTCCGTGGGCTATTTACTCCTCTTTCAATTGTAAATCTAGGTAATACGGGAAATGAGTGGTATATCGATCCACCCAAAGGAGATATCACGACTGGTAACGCTGCTGCAGGCAGCGATATGGCACCGCTAATCAATATCGGTGCTTTGCAGATGGATTATCTTTCAACTCAAAATGATTATAGCGAACGGACTAACGTCGTTTTACAAGGAACGTTGCTGCGGGATTATCGCTTTTTTTCTGGGCAAGGAACTTCGAACTTAGAATATTCAGCGATGAACAACACCTTGTATATGGAAGCTCAAGGTATTCTTCGTTCACGCTTTGACCTTGCTGCTAGCTTCACTCAATCGATTACTGAGAGTTACGGTTTAGCAGCGCCTGGTATTGGCGCTGGATCAACGACAGATGAAACCCACGCCCATGGCTACAGTCTTATGTTTGACGGTCGTTACCGATGGAAACGTTGGGCGGTGGGAGCTGAGTACTTAGAAATTTCAAGACAAGTCATCAGCTTCGCCTTTACCGATGAAGACCTTTATGACTATTACCGCAATCCTGGTTGGGGAAAGCATGTGTATCTCACTCACAAGCTGACTGATTTTCTTATTCTTAGACTTGGATATCGTAACAAAGTTCAAACTAGTTATCGCATTACAGGCGGTCCGATTAGAAACACGGACCGCGAATTGAATAACGTTTATTTGCGTCTGCGCGCAGATTTTTAAGGCAGACGCTTTAAGCTTTCGTTTCTACACCTGCGATGACTGCATTAAGAACTTTTTTAGCGCGGTCTACGTGACCTTTCATGACGGACGTGTCCTTTAAAGTTCCAAGCATTTCTTCTGGTGCGAAGCTTAAGGTTTGGAAAACTTCAAAGTTCTTTTTAATTTCTTCACCATGATCACGTCTTAAGCTTGGTGGCATTTTACCTAGCAGGGTTTCAAGCTCTTGAGCAGCACCCCCTTCACCGGCAACGTTACCTAGAACGGTGTAAAAGATGTTTGTCATTTCAACCCCGACTTTTCTGAAGTCACCTTTATTTAAAGCCGAATCAACTTGTTTATATCGTTTTGCTACCATTTCCTTCAGCGATCTGCGACGGCGTCCCCAACCAAAAGCTCTTTGCGCTTTCGCTAGTAACACTAATGAAATTCCGCCATAAACTAAGAACCACAGCCACGGGCGATAAAGCACCGTTGCTTCAACTGCTGGCTGCCAAGTCACCAATGGATCTGGCAAACGGTTTTCAACGATCTTTGGTTTCACTGCTGGTTTGGCTGGATCACCCATGCGGGATGAAGAGCCCACGGGAGCATTCGGATTGTTCACGATCTTTAGTTGGATCGGCTGAGTCGATCGGGTTGTGTATTTTTTTGTTTGCGGATCAAACATGCTTACACTGATCGCAGGAATTGTCAGATCCCCTTCTTGGCGCGGGATCACTAAAACTTCAAACTCTTTAAAGCTGCGACCGTTTTTAAAAAATTTGGATTCAGATTTTGTGTCGTATTGCTCTAACCCAGTTGGCCAATTGATCGCTGGCAAGTCGATAAGTTTAGCGTTACCAGCTCCTTCAAAGCGCACTCTTAAACTTAACGGTTGGTTCACAGGAACACTTGTCCCTTCGACCGTAGCATTCACTTCAAACTGCCCTACAGCGCCAGTGAAGTCAGAAGGTCTGCCTTCCACTGGCAAAGGTTTTACTTTAATAGGAACGCGCGCTGAACTTTTTGTGTATTCATAGGGTTTACCAAAGAATCCACCAAAACCTTGAGCCGGAGTCCTAACGCGGGATTTGATTTTATATTCATCAATGTTCGCAGTACCCGCCTTGATTGGGAACAAAGCGTGGGATGCAAGCAGGGCCTTTTTCCAAGGAACACCGTTTACGACTTCTTCGCTAAATTGAATGGATGGAACTTCTTCGATGATCTCTTTCCAAAAGCCTCTAAGACTTGGGAATTTTAAGCGATCTAATGTTTCCATCTGGCCACGGGTATAGATGTACCAGTTCACAGTGACCTGTTCGCCTTCGTAGACTTCGGTTTTATCTACTTCCACAGATATAAAGAACGCTTCGTTAGGATTTGTCGGAAGACTTCTAAAAGCGGCTTCTGGCAATCCAGTGTTTACACCTGAGGGATAGTCTTCATCAGGGGCGCCGGGCATTTGTTGTTGCATCAAACGCTGACGCTGACGAAGAAGCTGGTTAAACATTTCTTCTTCGGCGCGGTCCATGGCTTCAAACGGATCTTCAAAGCCCGGCATTCCCGGCATTTGATTTGGACGAGGACGAGGTTTCGGTGCTGCCCCGTCTTTAGCTACTTTAATAACGACGGGCTGAGTTCTAAAGACCTTGCCATTTACGACCACTTCAAAAGCGGATAGACTTAAGTTACCAGTTCTTTTTGGTCCAAGCATATAATGAAACTCTTTACGTCTTTGAGTTTCAAACTGCATTCCTGAACCCGTATTCACTAACTTTTGCGCGACCGCGGTTGAAGTCCAATTGTTTAATAAATCAAAACCGTCAAGATCAGGAACTCGCGGATCTTGAATATCCACATCTTCTTCTGATGAAACTACAGCGACTGTTAAAGTGAACGTATCACCAGCGCCAATTTCATTGCGGTCCACGGTTGCTTGCACGGTCGTGCCGGCGGCTGACGCTAGCACTCCCCAAAATATCAAGCTAAGAAAGAACAGATAATTACCAATCTTTGTCACGAGGCTGCTCCTTCACTTCTTTCTTATTGTACTCAGCTCTGATTTTTTCTTCTTGCTGTTTTAGTTCGCCCAAGATTTTTTTAACATCCGCTTCTGACAACTCTTTTCCTTGGAAAGGACGAGGTTTGTACTTTGGCGATTGTTTCATTTCTTTTTTTTCGTCTTTTTGTTCTTGGTCTTGTTCTTTATCTTTATTTTGATCGCCTTGACCGTCTTTGTTTTGGTCTTTTTGCTGATCACCACTTTGATCTTTTTGATCCTTTTGGTTTTCACCACCGTTCCCGCCGCCTTCGCCTTGGGTTAGAAGTTCGATATTGGTTTTCACTTCTTTAGAGGTGGGAATGATCTCTAAGGCTTTTTGGTACAAGCTCAAGGCTTCATCGATGCGTTTGGCTTTGCCTAAAAGCTGCGCTTGATTGAAGCGTGCCATAAATACTAATTCTTGGTTTTGTTCTTTTAAGGCCAAGGTTTCTGCTTCTTTATAAGAAGCTAAGGCTTTTTCAGCTTGCTGCAAGCCTTCAAAACTTAAACCCAAATTCAGATGCAAGGCACCGACGAAAGGATCATACCTTAAAGCTTCAAGATATTTTTCCATCGCCGATGGAAAGGTCTGTCCTTTAAGATCGTTATTTGCATTTTGATTTAACTGCAAAGTGCGCAAGTCAGGACGGCCCGGTCCACAACCAGTTAATAAAGCTATAACTATCGAAGAATAAATTAAACTACGCAGGGGGCACCTCGAATCGTCCTTTCCAGAAGCGGAAACCTTGACGGCGTTCGCCCAGGAATAACTCGATTAATGCGACTAAAATACCTAATAACAGCACTGTTTGAAAACGCTCTTCGTATTGTGTCGCCATGGTGGCATCAAACTGAGTCTTTTCAAGTTTGGTGATATCTTCGACTAAAAGTTTGGTTTGATCGCCGCCAAAGGTTGCGAAATAAAAACTGCCTTTGCCTGCTTCAGCGATGGATCTTAAAGCATCACCTTTAACAGTTGTCAGGATCGTCTGCCCTTGGCGGTCTTTTTTATAACCCTTTAAAAAGCCCATGCCGTCTCTGACGGGAATGGCGCCACCTTTTTCAGTGCCGTAAGCTAGCGAGAAAATACGCACACCTTCGCTAGCCATTTTCTTAGCTTCTTCTAAAGCTCCCGGTTCATGATCTTCACCGTCTGATGCGATTAAGATAACGCGAGTTACTTTGACCGTATCATCGGTTGTTACACCACCGCGATTGAAAGCGTCTTTAGCTACGTTCAAAGCTTCAGTAAAGTTGGTACCTTGCGATGAAACTGAACTTGGCTCTAAAGACTCAAGATACATTTTAATCGCGCCCGGATCATTCGTTAGAGGTGATAAAAGGGCTGCAGAGCCTGCAAATGCGACGACTCCCACTTTGTTTCCAGGCATCAAATCCATCAGACGGCTCAGTTCACTTTTAGCTTGGGCTAAACGCGAAGGCTTCACGTCTTCGGCCATCATACTTTCTGAAACGTCGACAGCAAAAATGATTTCAACACCTTCTGATTTAACTTCTTGCTGGCTTTCACCCATCTGCGGGCGGGCTAAAGCTAGAACAAATAAGAACACAGTTAAAACTTGCAAGAACGTTTTAAGTTTTCTTTTTTTGTTTGAAACGGAACTTGCTAAAAATGGATAAAGTCTTGAGCCAATGGCCTCAGTCATTCTTTTTTTCGAACGACGATCAAAGAAATAGCCTACGACAATAATAATTGGAATCAGCCACAAATAGTTAAAAGCGGCCACGTTTTCAAAGCGAAACATTATGGCACCCTCCTTAACCATGATCTGCCTAAAAGTAGACCTGTTAAATACAAGACGATGGCAATTACTAAATACGGCGGAAATTTTTCCGTGTAGTTAGTGAATTTGTTCACGTCAATTTTAGTTTTCTCTAGATTGTCGATGTCGTTAAAGACTTTTTGTAAGGCACCTTCATTGGTCGCGCGATAGAACTTACCGCCGGTATCCTTTGCCATACGGGAAAGTAAGTCTTCATTCACTGTACTTTCAAACGGTTGATAGGTTTTTACTTTCTGGCCAAAAATGTCCCGAGAATAAACTGGAATTCTAGTTGGACCATCTTTACCTACACCGATGGAATAAACTTTAATGCCATAACCTTTGGCGATTTCTAAACCCGTTTCAGGATCGATGGTTCCAGAGTTGTTTTCCCCGTCGGTCATGAAAATCATCACGCGGCTTTTTGCTTGGGAGTCTTTTAATCTTCCTGCTGCATTCGCCATTGAAACACCTAGAGCTGTACCGTCTTTGATTTTAGCACTTGAAGCACTGGTGATCTCGCCCACTCGTTGTAAGATCAATTGGTAATCCAAAGTTGGTGGAACTAAAGTGAAAGATTCACCAGCAAACACCACAAGGCCGATACGGTCAGAGCTTCGGCCTTCGATGAATTTTTTGATAGTTTCTTTAGCGGCCTCTAAACGATTTAAAGGCTTCATATCTTCAATCAACATACTGTCAGACACGTCTAAACAGATGACAATATCGATACCTTCTACGTTCTTACGGATCTTAGTGTTCATGGTTTGCGGTCGGGCTAAAGCCATGATTGCAAATACCAATGCCAATGCTTTTAGAATTGTTGGTAAGTGCATAAGTCTGGTACGCAGACTTGGCGTCACGCTTTTTAAGACGTCAACTGAACCAAACTGTAACGTCGGTGTTTTTTTACGACGATTCCAGAATGTCCAAACAAGAATTAAAACTAGCGGAATTAGAAACCAAAAAGCCCAAAGAGAATGATAGGTCATGACATTCTCTCCATTTCTTCAACTAAGTGACGGGTTGAAGTTGCGATGTTTAAGACATCCTGTTCTTTAAGATTTTCTTTATCCTGGAAGCCCCGACTGTATTCATTTAACAGCTTTTTTAAATCGTCGCCAAAATGCTGGTGAACTTTAGGATGGTGTTTTTTAAGATCTTTTAAAATCAATCGATCATTCCACTCTAAAGCAGGCACTTGGTAACGACGAGTTAAGAAAAGTTTTAACATCTTGTTCGTGTCTTCAAGACAAGTTTGGATGTCTTCTTTACTTGCGGCTACACCGAAGAACACAGAGTTTATGCGCTGTAATTTTCTAAAGCTTTGATGGAATTGCGCTAGCGGCGATAACGCTGAATCATGTTCTTTAAGGCGCTGTAACATATTTCGGCGCTGAACCACACGATAGATTTTTGCGACCACCAAAAGAATTACTAAACCGATAAATGCAGCAAGCATTGCCCAATATAACATCGGCACAGAAAGCTGTGCGGGTCCAAAGGGACCAAAGGGTTCTTGTTTAACTTCAGGCGCACCCGGAGCCTGTTTCGGTAGCACAGATTGCACACCGTACTGAATAGCACCAAGGCTTAAAGTTTGCGTGCCGTCACTTAATTGCAAGTCATCGATTTGAATTTCACCAGCTTTATACGCTGTGGCCGTGATATCAGCCGCCGTCGAACTTCTAAATTCAAATTTTAGTAAATGGATTTTATATTTCATCTCTGGCTTTAAGACGAAATGAAGCTTTTCCTGATCTAGGTTTTTTGGAAACTCCCCTTCACATGCTAGAAGAATTTCTCGTCCGACAGTGATTTCATTTTCATTTAATCCCTCAACAGCGGGGACTTCCACTTTACACTGAATCGTTGCCATTATTATCTCTTCTTAAAAAATGCGACCAGCGGATTTACATAATCTTCGCTGGATTTCACATCCACGCGTTCAACTTGAGAAAGCCTTAAAGCTTTATCACGTTGATCTTTGCGTTTTAAAACAGCCTCTTCATACTGGGCACGGAAGCCCGGTGAAGAAGTGTCTACCGTTAGAATTTCGCCAGTTTCAGCATCTTGAACTTCAATCACACCCATGCGCGGTAACGAGTATTCGGCAGCATCATTGACCACGCACGCAACCACGTCGTGTTTGCGACCTAGAAGTCTTAAACTTTGATCAAAGCCCTGATCCATGAAATCGCTGAACACAAAAACTGTCGCGCGCTTTTTTAAAATACCTTGCAGGTAACTAAAGCCTGAAGACAGTTTGGTACGATGGCTTTTAGGCTGAAAGTAAAATAAATCGCGAAGAAGTCTATGCACATGGCCACGTCCCTTTTTAGGTGGAACGAAGTGTTCAACTTGATCACTAAAAAGTAGTAAGCCGACCTGGTCATTATTTTTCACCGCCGAAAAAGCTAAAAGGGCTGCCATGTGGGTCATGACTTCACCTTTAAAGTAAGGGCCAGTTCCAAAGTCACTAGAGCCACTGACGTCGACTGCTAAAATCAAAGTCAGCTCACGCTCTTCTTCGAAAGTTTTGATGTAGGGTTTTCCTGTACGTGCAGTCAGGGGCCATGAAATGCTCCGCACGTCATCGCCTGGCACATACTCCCTGAAATCCGCAAAAGTCATCCCTTGACCCTTAAAGGCCGTGTGATATTCGCCTGCAAAAAGATTGTTCACAAGTTTTCTTGTGTTGATCTCTAAGAGCTTAACTTTTTTTAGAACCTCAGGAGGTAAACTCACTATGGCACCTCAATTTGGCTCAAGATTTCTTTGATGATGTCATCAGTTTTGATGTTTTCAGCTTCAGCTTCGTAAGTAAGAATCAGACGATGTCTCATCACGTGGTAAGCAATTGCTTTTACGTCTTCAGCCGTTACGTAACCTCTTCCGCGGATGAACGCGTGGGCTTTTGCTGCACGATACAAACTGATCGTTGCACGCGGTGAACCACCGACATTGATCAGATTTGCGATACGACTTAAACCGTATTCGCCTGGCTTACGCGAAGCCATGATCAATTCAACAATGTAGTTCTTAATTTTATTATCGACGTAAATTTGGTCTGCGCGTGAAGAAGCTCTTAATAAGTCTTCTTGAGAAATTACGGAATTCACCACAGGTTTTTCATTCGTACCCATGCGGTTTAGGATTTCTAGCTCCTCACCTTTACCTGGATAAACAACGTTAATTTTAAACATGAAGCGGTCCATCTGCGCTTCAGGCAGCGGATAAGTACCTTCTTGTTCTAGCGGATTTTGAGTCGCAAGAACTAAGAAAGGATTAGAAAGTTTGTAAGACACATCACCGATCGTCACTTGTTTTTCGGCCATCGCTTCAAGCAGTGCTGATTGAACTTTGGCAGGCGCACGGTTAATCTCGTCGGCAAGCACGATGTTTGTAAAGATCGGACCTTTACGAGGAGCAAACTCCCCTGATTTTGGATTAAAAATCATCGTACCAATCAAGTCTGTTGGTAACAGATCAGGAGTGAATTGAATTCTTTGGAAATCTAAAGAGATTGATTTTGAAACTGTCGCGATTGTTAAAGTTTTCGCTAAGCCCGGAACACCCTCTAACAGAATGTGGCCACCCGTTAAAAGGCCCATCATAATGCCTTCAACCATTTCTTTTTGACCAACGACAACTTTGTTAATCTCAGCCATCATTTTTTCGATAAATTGGCTTTCTTGCTTAATGGCGGCGTTCAGGGCCATGATGTCAACTTCACTCACGATGTTCCTCCTAGGACAGACAGTTTATTTCACAATTTTCCTTCTAACTCCGCAAGCTTAGACTTTGTAGAACAGCGCTTCCCATACCCTTGCCAAGTACCTGAATAAGTGGGACAAAAAATATATGATAAACAACAATACAAAAGTCTGGCTTTTCATTCTTATAAGCTCCCTAGCGCTGCTGATCGCCGGTTACCAAGTTGGTGAACGCTTAGGTTTAAGCATCGGCTTCTTGCTTGCCCTGTTGCTTAACTTTTTTGTTTTCTTCTATGGCGAAAATCGAGTGCTTGGGAAGCTGAATGCAAAACGCGTTAAAGGCCAAGATGCTTGGGGAGTTATTGATATTGTTGAGCGCGTTTCCCAAGAATTAAGAATTCCAGCTCCAGCGATTTATATAACCCCCCATTCTTCTGCTAATGCTTTCTGTGTTGGCCATTCTTGGAAACGAGGATCGTTGGGTTTTACTGCGGGGCTGTTGAAAACTTTTTCTGAAAGAGAATTAACGGCCGTCGTCGCCCATCAATTATGTCACATTCGCAGACTTGATACTTTCGCCTTCGGGGCGTCAAGTACTCTTGCGAACTCTGTTGTCGGAATTGGACAGTTTTTAGACTCAATACTTCCAAAAAAAGTGCAATTTTTTGCTGCACTTCTTTCACCCATCGGCTGGGTTATTATTAAGTCCGTCGTGAATGAAAAATCGTTTTATGAAAATGATTTAATGGCAACAGAGCTATTAGCCAGCCGCAACGAATTAGGTGAAGTCCTATGGCGCATGGAAGGGTTAGCACAAACCCAACCTTTAAGCGTCCCGCCTTGCACGAGCCACCTTTTTATGGTGAATCCAGAAGGCTTTAGACAAAAGAATTTATTTTTAAGATCGCATCCGGCCATTGAGGTTAGGCTGCAAAAGTTAATGGGTTATTATCCCATCTAACTTGACAGGGAAAAACAAGAACACATCTTTGATTTGAGGATTTTTTATGGCTGAAACATTAGAAGCTTCATTTTCTGTTTTGATTATGTCCATCGCCTCATCAGCCGTAATGGCTATGGGTTTAGCACCAAACCCCCAAAATGGCGAAACGACGAAAGATAAAAATATGGCTCGATTTAACATCGACCTTTTGGTGGTCCTGCAAGAAAAGACCAAGGGAAATCTTTCTAGCGATGAAGCTAAATTTTTGGAAAACTTAATTAGTGATTTGCAAATGAAGTACGTGTCCATTTAGTACCGACAAAGTCGGAGTGTAGACAGGAGACATATTTATGAAAAAATCTGTGTTCTTAGCGTTCGCCATGTCCGTAGCGCTTGCAGTTCCAGGCCAAGCGCAAACGTTTCCTAAAGATCCCCCGAAACTAAAACTGAGCGAACCTTTACCAGGAAATCTATTTCAAGAATTAGCCAAGGCTATCAATCCAGCGGTCGTTAATATTTCTACGACAGCTCTTCCTAAAAACGTCGGTCGCATGCGTGATCCGATGTTAGATATGCTTGAACAGCTTTATGGCTTTCGCATGCAACAACCTCAGCAAAGCCAACGTCCTCAACAAATTGGTTTAGGAACGGGCTTTATCATCCGTGAAGATGGTTTGATTGTGACGAACAATCACGTGATCGCGGGTGCAGACCAAATTAACGTTCAATTAAGTGGTAAGGATAAGACCGTTTATGAAGCGACTTTGGTTGGTAGCGATGAACGTTCTGACATCGCATTAATTAAAATCACTCCGAAAAATAAACTCACTGTCGCTGTTATGGGGTCTTCAAAAGACCTTGAAGTCGGCGAATGGGTAGCGGCCTTTGGTAATCCGTTTGGTCACGATCATTCGATGACGAAAGGGATTATTTCTTCCTTGGGTCGTGCGATCACAGAGATTAATAAAATTCCTTTGATTCAAACTGACGCTAGCATCAACCCGGGGAACTCTGGCGGTCCTTTAGTAAATACCAAAGGACAAGTCATCGGGGTTAACTCTGCGATCGACGCCAGAGCTCAAGGTATCGGTTTTGCGATTCCAATTGATGAAGTGAAGGCGATCCTGCCAGTGCTTGAAAGCAAAGGAAGAATTGCTCGCGGATATATCGGTGCTGCATTGGGTGACCTTGATCCCGAAGCTGCGGAGTATCTTGGGATGGGCGATATTCGCGGTGCTGTTATCACTAATATGGATCCGAAGGGCCCTGCGCTAAAAGCGGGTTTCAGAATTTATGACATCGTGACTGAATTTAACGGTAAATCGATTAAAAGCTCTTTAGATTTAATCGATGCCGTGAGTGACTCACCGATTGGTAAACCAGCAAAAGCAAAACTGATCCGCAACAATAAAGAGATGAGTTTGAACGTCAACGTGGCAGAAAAAGTGGAACCCAAAGTTGCCACTCGCCCGCTTGCTAAAAACGAATCAGGCCACAAAGCTCCGTTTGATTTAGGGTTTTCGGTTATGGATCCAACTCCGCAATTAAGAATGGAGTGGGGCCTTCCTGAAGACATGAAACAACCCGTGGTGATTCAAACGGACAGATCCTCGGCAGCAAGCCGAAGCGGTCTTCGCGTGGGCGACATCGTTTTGGACGTGAACAAAGTGGCAGTAGAGACTTCAAAAGATGTCCTCAAAGCCCTTAAAAAAGGTCAAAACACTTTGCGTATCGCCCGCAATGCCCGCATCCAAATCATAAACATCACGAACTAAAAAGGTGCCTGGCACTTTTTCCAGTCTACGGCGCATTAAAGCCTTCCTTCGGGGAGGCTTTTTTTGTTTTCCTTTGCTATAAACTTCGGCAGCTTCGTCTCACCCTGAGACATGTTCGGTGAATTTTGGCTTTTCACCTGAATTCCCCGACCTAGGTCTTTAGTTTTTCTCAATTCAGTCCGAGAAGAATTACGGACCATCGTATGGCTCCAAGAATTGCAACAGGAACGGCAACAGGAAAGGGACACCTCATGAAAGTCACCGAAGTTAAAGTATTTCCCGTCAACGAAGACAGGCTTAAAGCTTATGTCTCAATCACCCTCGATAATTGCTTTGTAGTCAGAGACTTGAAGGTCATTCAAGGCACTAGCGGTTTGTTCGTAGCGATGCCGAGCAAAAAACGCAAAGACGGACAGTTCAGAGATATCGCACATCCCTTAAACCAAGAAACAAGAACCATGATCGAGGATCTTGTGTTTGAGGCTTATGAAAAAGAACTTAAATCCATGGGCGAAACACTAGTAAACCTAAAACGCCAAAAGGCGCCTAACAGCGACTACGGCGACGATTACTAGTCGAAGTACCCTGCTCACGCCTGCTTGCTTTCGAATGTGGAGTTAGCAAGTCAGAGGCGGCTTCAAAAAAGACCCGTGGACCATTTAAAGCAGGCATCGAAAGGTGCCTGCTTCTTTTTTGGGTATCCACCGCGTTAAAGCCCGGTTTGTTACCACCGCATCGGTTGCGCGCCGCATCTTATCTTGCTTTTCGTCCCCAGAATCCGTAATTTAGCGACTCGTTCAGCGTTCTTACTGGGGTATCGTCAAGTTGGTAAGACAACAGATTTTGATTCTGTCATTCGCAGGTTCGAGTCCTGCTACCCCATCCAAATTTTTCCCCTATGCTTAAATACTCAGACAGTCCTCGGCTCTTGTTAGTCAGTGCTAGCTTTGCATTCGTGTATTGGTTCGCCTGTGAAACTCGCATTTAAGCATAGGGGAAAAATTCGGCCCCGACAGTATGGAGTAGCAGGACTCGAAGAAGCCCCGGCTCCGGGACGAAAAGGCGTGATGCCTTTTCGCGGGAAGACCGAGCCGCCTTTGCCTATACCGGGAAACAAATTGCGGCGCCGAAGGCCAGCCAGCTTGATAATCTGTGACGTTCTTGTTTTATTCTTCAAAAAGGAAATAAAATGACGACTGAAAACAACGAATCAGAAGTAAAATCCAAAACCCTGATAGTCCTAGGCCTTACTTTCATTCTTCCAATCATCGCAACTTTCATAGCGGTTTATATTTTTTCGTAGGAGTTGATAAGAAGCCGACGTTGTTCCACTCAATTAACGGTGCCGAACTTCCACAATCACTTTGGTTTTACAAAGCTCATTAAGAAGTCCATGAACTTTGTCGATCGTGTTCTGATCTAAATTTGCATCCCACTCATCCAACAAAATATAACGGTCATCTTGGGTAGATAAAAACTCAATATGTCTTACTAGATTCTCCCCCGTGGAGCTAACTGCGTTTTCTGGTAAGTCAAACTGCGGATTTGCAGGCAAGTAAAATGAAGAATCTAACTTTTGGTTTAAATGCAATAGCAGCGTTGATTTTCCGACGCCATTAGGACCACGAATCTCAATTCGTTTAGGTGGACTGCCTATAATAGTTTTCTCAAGTGACTCAAGAGTTTGATGATAGTTATCTTCTACTCTGATGCCTGTATGTTGGATTCTTCCTGTAATTGGTTGTTCAATTAAAGTCGCATTTTGAGAAAGTCTTCTGAATTTAGCTTCGAAGCTTAAAAATGATGCTGTTGTTTGAAATATATTTCTAAACGTCGACAGAATATTTAACTGACGTGGAGCAACGGCCAGTAGCGCAACAAGAACAGCGTTGTTATTTTGGTTCTTAAAGGCAAGCCAAATTAAAACTGTAATAACAGGCAAGCTCGAAACCAAACTCAATACAGATACCATCACCTCATACCAACGAGCTGCTTCGACAGATCTTGATTTTGCCACATCAAAACGTTGACTAAATTGATCTTGGTAGCGCCTAATAACTCCCGCATTTTTAAAAAAAATGTTATCCCAGGAAGATAACAGGTAACTCGCGAAACTGGTCTTTGCTTCCTGCTCAACCTCAAAGGCGTGTGTAATTTTTTTCTGAAGGTAGCTATAGCAAAAAAAGCTAACAATACCAGCCATGGCGAAAGCAGGGATAAACATCATATCGAGCGAAAATCCCAACACGGTGATGCTGAAGATAATCGATAGTCCGAATGAAAAGAGGTCTAATAAGACATATACTATGGCGCCTAGATATAATTCAGTTTCAGCACCAACAGAGGCCAGAAATCTTTCGCGCTCATTTTTTTGCAACCAAAGAGAAGAAGAAGAGGCTTTGCTAAGTAGTTTTTCTTCAAGAAATTTTTTATATGATTTGAACGTTAATTCTATCTCAAGCGGCTTCGTGATAATACCAAAGAACGGTGTCAACACATGACAAGCTAGAGTGATTGCAAGCCACGCTATTAAAAAAACTGGGGCATCAAATGACAAACCCGCTTTAATTAGTGCATAGGTTCCTGTTGCTGCCACAAGTTGTTGAATAAAACTATATACTAATATTTTAGCGGCAAGCGGCCTATCAACATATTTAAGTACTAAAGATTTCATATTCAGCCTTCCTGCACGATCCACTCGGATAAAACAGAGTATCGGTTCCAGTTATTTACTTTCACAACACTATGCCAATTTGTATTATCTGTGAAAAATAATACCATCCTGTTCGCTAGTGGCTCAATTGCCACTGCTTCCTGGCGGGATATTCTTAAATTGTCGGGATGAAGAAGCAGTTCGCCGCCACATTGCGGATGCCAATTTGGTGAAAGATAATAAATGCATACTAATGAGCGTTCGTCAGCCGCGTCTATATGGGGAGGCATGGCTGGGGAGTTAGGCGTCATTCGACGAAGTTGCACGAGACCCGTGTCACTAATTTCAAGACTTTTCTGAGTTACTCTTTGCAAAAATTCTTGGAAGGCTTCACCAATAAAAAATTTTGCCAATGTGAGATCCGGAAGGAACATGAAATTTATTTGAAAAATATCGTCATCTTGTTTTTCAAATCCCGCATCAACAGCACAAAGTTGTTGTTGTAATTTTTTAAAACTTTCACTTGGAAGAAAGTTATCAATTACGTAGTATGACCAAGGATTGTCATATTTTTTGACTTCCAAATTTAATAAAAATGATGAATCCATATCCCACCAAAATATGAAAGGGAGAATGTCATTCTCCCTTTTACTTAAATACTTACAAAATTTTTTAATTAAGTTTTTTTGCTTTGCGTGCGTGCAAAATATTTTTTACTTCGTCTGGAATATTTTCAGACTTCAATTCCTTTTGCACCCCCACCGCATTACCACCTTTTTTCTCAGAAATGATGTTTTGGAATAATTCATTTTTGTTCATTTTAATCTCCTTTTAATATTCGTCAAAATGACCTTGTTGAAAGGACGAACTGCAGATAGCGTGCCGAGCTTAAAGTGCAATCTTTTACTTAATTAAAAGATCAGATTATTAAAGTCTGTCTATTAGGACTTAATTATTAAATTTGAGAATCGAAGGACGGATAACACCAAAATTGGATATGTTCTTTGAGCGACACACGATTTGATCACAGTGAAGGCCATATTGCTGTAATGCTCAGGATCAATCACGTAATTCAACTTAGACCCGAAAACAGGGGAAGTAACTATTGGATAAAACACCATTTTGCAAATAGTTACTTAGCCGCAAGCAAACAGATCTTTTCTGCTAATTCATAAGACTTCACAAAGGACGGAATCGGCAGGAACTCATACATCGAGTGGAAGTTTAGAGCGCCGGTGAAAAAGTTTGGCGTCAAGATTCCCTTCGCTGACAGCGCAGCACCATCAGTCCCGCCGCGCATCGGGATCACTTTTGGTTCAACGCCAATTTCTTTCATGCCTTGGAAAATTAAATCAATCGCCAGACGGTCTTCGCCTAAAGAATTGCTGATATTGCTATAGGTATCAGTGATCTTTGTAGCGACTTTCGCCGTTGGGTATTTCGCTCTTATGACTTCAGTCACCTCTTCGATTTTTTTCTTTCTCGCGGCAAAACTTTTTAAATCAAAATCTCGGATAGAAGCTGATAGCTTTGCTTCCTGCTGGGTAGCGTTCATGGAATTAAACCACACGTAACCCTCTCGGCCAGAGGTATTTTCTGGAGTCTCTGCGCGATCGAAATGATTGATAAAATCTTGCGCCATCAAAATCGGATTTACCAACACCCCTTTTGCTGACATCGGATGCGCGGTTACGCCTGTGAAAGTCATATCTGCCGTGGCTGCGTTGAAGTTTTCATAAACGACTTCACCTAAAGAGCAACAATCAATCGTGTAGGCGAAATCGACGTCAAAGCGAGACAAGTCCATGGATTTAGCGCCAAGTAAGCCGATTTCTTCATCGGGCACGAAGGCAACGACAATATCACCATACTCTTGATCGCTTCGAAGGTTTTCAAGCAGGGTCATAACCACAGCGACGGCCGCCTTATTGTCAGCGCCTAAAACACTAGTCCCATCACTAAATATAATGTCCTGTCCTTTATAAGGAAGAATTTCAGGATGTTCAGAAACTTTTAACCAGATATTTTCGTTTTTATCAAGACAAACATCTTCGCCAGTGAAGCGAAGAATCTGCGGATGAATATGGGGACTAAGACCCACATCCACCGTGTCGATATGAGTGATAAAACCGATGCGCGGCCCACCCTTTTTTGTTCCCGGTTTAACCGCAGTCACCGTCGCATGTTTGTCGATCTTAATATCCTGAAGTCCTAGCGCTTTCAGTTCTTGTGCTAACAATTCAGCAAGTTTCTGCTGACCAGGAGTACTTGGCAGTTCCGCAACATTTTCATCACTTTGCGAACTGACTGCTAGATAACGAAAAAATTTTTCCGTCAGTTGTTTTTCAAGATTTTTCACTTCGACCTCTCTCGAGTCAAATGGATGGGTGCGATCTACAATAAGTCGTCTAACAAAGACTTGATCTGAGATAACATGTTCGGCTGCCCTAAAGGCTTCACGGCCGTCTTAACTTCACGCGGGGCTTTAGGTTCACTTTTCTGCACGGGACGCTTTTTCTTTTCGCGCAATGAATCGGGCTTAAACGTCGGAGCCCACTTTTCAGAAATCACATGCCCCGCGCGGGCACTTTGCGTAGCGGAAGCAAAGACCTCTTCTTCAGCGTTTATCATCACGAAACGATATTGGTATTCGTACTGATACTTCAACCACACTTCGGCTGTGTACTTAATAGACTTTTTAGTTTCGATAGCTTTTAGCAGAAAGCGCTGCTGAAAACCAAACTCATCGCTGACTTCAAAAAATACGGAATCCCCGTCGCGTAAGACAACGGATAACAATTCCACATTGGTGACGACTTTATCACCAATGGGTTTTGTAGAGTCTACGAATAAAGGATTCAGATTGTTTACGCCCACATTTCCACAGCAAGATTAGCTAAGGCTTGGCCTGCAGGATTTTTCGGCGAATATTGAAGCATTGGTTTGTGATTGTGATGGGCTTCTTCAACCACGATTGAATCCGGAATGTAGTTACTAAATACCGGAATTGTATAGTTAGTACGAAGATCGTTAATAACTTTTTCTACGATCTTACGATTGCGGTACTTAGAAATAATAATCCCACGTACGTCAATTTTATGACCCAAGCCTTGATGGATATTCTTTAAAGTTTCTAGGATGAGCTCGATACCTTTTAAAGAGAAGTATTCTGGGCAAATTGGAATCACGATATCTTTTGATGCAATCAAAGCATTCACTGTCAAAAGACCCAAGGATGGCGAGCAATCAATCACGATAATATCGTAGTTGTCTTTAATCTCCGCAAGGCCGCGCTTCAAAATGCTTTCACGTCCAAATTTTGACGCCAAGATAATTTCAATACCGCTTAACATGATTTCTGAAGGAATCACGTCAAAGCCGAATGTTTCGGAAGCGACCACGGCTTCTTCGGCAGCAAGTTCCCCCGTCAAAACGTCATAAATAGTGTTTTCAAAGTCCATGTCGCCAAAGATCGAACGAGTTGCGGAAGATTGTGGGTCTAAATCCACTAGCAAAACTTTTTTGCCGTTGTGAGCCCATTGTGCAGCAACATTGATTGCTGTCGTAGTTTTAGCGACTCCGCCTTTTTGATTAATAAATGCTACGATTGATCCCATAAACCACCTCTTGATGTCGATTCTCAGATGCCAGTACTTTAGGCTAGCTTTTACCTATATTGAAGCATAAGCGATTTGAGAGATCAACTTTCAAGACAAAGGTCTAGTTAGTTTGCAATTTTTGAAATCAAGATTCTAAGCAAGCTCTTCGTGACGGCGGCTTTATCATAAGTCTCAAATGGGATGTTTACCACAGTCTCACCGTGATCAACCCCTTCAAGCTTGATGAAGTCAGCGCCCTGAAGTTTAGAACTTTGAAATGGAACCATGCCATCACTAAGATCAAAAGGTCCCTTAAATGACGTTTGCACGACACATTGACCAAGGACTTTTTTAAAACAGCCATTTGCAATGATGCTCACTGCGGGTGAGAACAAACTTGGATCGTCATTGACCACTCCGCCGACTGTGATTATTGGGACTTTCTGCAATAGCGATTGAACACTGCCAGCGTTTTCAGTCATGAAGTTATTGCGACTGACCGTCCCCAAATAGCGGATGATCTGGGGTGAAGTATTAAAATACGGAATCACCGGCTTTAACAATTTATCTAAATGCAGCGGACCTTCAAAATAAACATCTGCAACCGGGGAACCTTTAAAAGGAGTTTGCAAAAAGATAATGCCTGCTACGTTTTTTTGATGAGCAGGGAAACTTACAACCTCTTCTAATAGGGCCAAACCACCCAATGAATGGGCTATAAATACGGCTTTCCTTTTAGCCGTATTGGATTCTGCTAAAGCTCTTTGAATGGACGTTCTAATTTCAGCCACTGACTGAGACGAGCTAGATAAACGCTGACTTCTTAATCCGTATTTCTTTTCTAAAAGATTTTGCTGGGTTTCGAAGTACTCACCAGTCAATCGCGAAAAAGTGACGGAGGATCTATCATCATCATCTAGAAAAGTTTCTGAAAGGATTCCCGGGACCAAGTAAATGTCATAGCCTTTTAAAACTGAAAGTTCGGAGTTACTAAGGGATGGGATATTTAAGGAGTTATGAAAGACATCGGTCAGGTCAGCAGCAAAAACGCTGGATCCCATAAAGAAACCTAAAAGAGATATTAGAATGTGGGTTAAGTGCCTTTGCCCCATACTGTCCCCTTCATCGCAGGGATCATTTCAGAATGTCGAAGAGCTGGCAATTAGAATAATGAAAGCTGCTTCCCGCGCATTTGTTCAAAACTTTTGCCAAATAGCGCAAGAATACTATCTGCAATAGGAGCTAACTGACGAGAAATGTAATAGTCAAAATCAATATCGTCGTGTTGAAGTTCAACGGGAATGGGACCTCTTAAAGTCATTACATAACGGGGCCTGCGATGCAAAATTCCTTTTTTTTCAAAAAGAATTTTAGCCGCACGGGCATGGGGTGGAACATTTTTGACATATTCTGATAACGGTTTTGATAAGCGTTTACTAAGAACAAGGTGATCATTCAACTCTCGGTCTTCAAGCTTTTTTAAAATGGAATCAATATATTCTTGAATGTCTTCACCATAGAAAACTCGACGGACAAGCTCGTACTGAAAATTACGTGCTAGGAGCGACCAATCAGAGCGTACATACTCCATGCCGGTTAAAATGATTTCTTCGACTGTCTTTCCATCGACTTTCTTTTCCACAAGTCCGGCATACCGCTTCTTCGCGCCTTCATCCATGCCGCGAGTACTGGTAAGAATCAAAGTTTTAAAAAATTTGTCGTACTGAATTTCAAGGTGGGATTCGACCGCATAATCTTGTTTGAGTTTTTCACTTAAAAAGGCATTCACTTCATTTACGAGTTGCTTAGCCTGAATCGTATAGTCTTCGTAAGCAGGCAGTTGCACAAATAAAGAGTCTGTGTCCCCATAAAGAACGCTGAACTTTTTTTCTTCTAAGAAATCGATAACGGTTTTTAAGATCCACTGCCCGCTTCCTGTGATGCCGTTAGGAAGATCTTCATGATAAAAGCGACAGCCCGTGGATCCCATAACTCCATAAAAGCTATTCATTAAAATTTTAATCGCCTGGGACAGGTTTTCATTTTTTTCTTTTTTGGCCTGACGCCTTCTTTCTAGAAGTTCAGAAATTTTACCCGGCAAAATATGTTTGGTGCGAGAAAAGCGAAGTCCCACCGGAGTCGTCAAAGTCTCGTGATCGCGAGCAAAACGCGAAAGCGGATCAATCAAGAAAGTTCTAATCACCGTAGGATATAGACTTTTAAAATCCATCACTAGAACGTTTGAATGAATCCCCACTTTGGGATTTAGAACGAATCCACCTTTTCCAGTGCCACTGAATTCAACGTCATCAACATTAGACGCGACTAATCCTGCATCATGCAAAGAAGGCAAATAGAAATGATCAAAAGACGCTACCGACCCGCCGACTCTTTCTAAAAGAAGTCCCGAGATATAAGAGCGAGTTAATAGCAGATCGATAAGTTTGGTTTTTTCAAAGATATCTAAAACTAATACAGCATCCTTCACGTTATAACGAGCTAATGCCATTTTATCTTCACGGAAGCGGCGTTCGATCTCATCCCACTTATTTATACCCTCATCTTCGTCAATGTCTTTGGAATCACCTAAAACATCCTTTGAAACGTTATTAAGGCTGTAACTTTCAAAACTAAAGAAATTCATTTTAAGCGCGCGGGGGCCGTCTACAACAACGCGGCCTTCAAGATTCACAAACCATTCACCCCGAGCGTTTTTAAACATGTTAAAAGGACGCGTGCCACGGCCTAAAACAAGTGGAGTCTTTAATTGTTGGGACTTGTTGAATATAAAATTTAAATCAAACCCAATAACATTCCAGCCCGTGACGATGTCTGGATCAATTCTTTGCATGGCTTCTTGGAAGAATAATAGAATGCCTTTTTCGTCCTTAGAAAACTTAACGTCTGGAGTTTCAGCACCAGAACCCAACACAATGGTTCTCCGCTCATCAAATTCTTTACCTCGCGCACAATAGGCAAGTGAAAGAATTCTGCCATCTCTTCCCGTCTCGATATCAAAAGACAAAATTTTGTAATCAGGATAGTAGTTACCAGGAGTGATGTTTGGATTAATAAAAGTCAGAAGACCGTTTTTCATAACGCCGTCACCTTCCACAGTGACTTGAGCGAAAATTCGATTATCCATTAAAAAGCGGTCTAAAGGTTTTATGTCAGCTTCAAAGGTTCGTAACCCTTCGCTTTCAAATTTCCGTCTTTTATCTAATAAGATGGCTTGGCTAGAACAAGAAACTTTTTCTGCCCAGTGCCCATTGAGACTTCGGATTGAAGTGGGTTTATTGGCTTCAACGAAAAAATAATTTTGAAATTGATCAATAGTGACCAGAAAAGAACCTTGGTTTGACTGGCCATAAAGTTTAAGGACTTGGCGGTCCGCCAAATCTAAACTAGTCCCGGTAAAAATAAAGCCTTCAATGCGAGTTTGCACGACGGCTAGGATAGACGAACAGCCTTAAAAAGTACATTTTTAGTAGGACTAAGACCCTGCAGAGCGCGAAGGCATCGGTAAAACTCTCTTAAAATTATGAAGATTATAAAGTGCGGCTCGCGTTAGGTAGTCATTACCATAACTGGAAGTTCCTGGCCCCCAATGACCGTAGCCGCCCATACTGGCGATTCCGTTATTGGCAGCTCCGTATCTTCCGTTAGAAACATTTTGGAAAGACGTGTTCAAGCTTGAACTTTCATAATCAGCCGGGCTTAAACCCATGGCTTGCAAGATGGTATTAAACACCCTGTTCATTGGAACACCGACATATTCTTCAGAGAATCGCTCGCCAGCAGACGTTTCAAACGAATCTGCACACCACGGACTTACTCGCGTGCGATCCGTGTAGTCTAAAAGATAACCCGATGATTCCACCAGCGTTACCGGCTAACATACAAGGTTGATAGTTCGGACTGTGAACTTGTGATGCCTCAAGGGTGAAATGTACAAGCGAGTTATATAAATAACTTTGGTCATTGGAAGGATCCACCGCGCCAGCTAAGCCATTTACTAGTGGAGCGATGAAACCTCTGACGAAAGATCTTTGCACATCACCCATGTATTGCCAGTTCAACTGACCGTTCACTGTCGAAAACGGAATATGGCTGTGGCCTTGATGGAAATCTTCTGAAGGGTGGGTATCGAATAAATCTTCATTCACCCATCCGTTCCACATAAAGATTCTAGTAACATCACACATGATGGCTGCGACGATCATATTTGCAAATGTCGTCATTTGCGCTTCGTTCATCATGTAGATTCCAGTACTGCTAAGATTATTCATGGAACGATGGCTGCAAGTACCACCAGCTTGAGTTGTCGTACCTTGAAGACCACGTTGAATGTCAGATAAAAGGTCCATAGCATTACTTAATGCAGTTCTATCACCAGCACTGATCTGACGACTGTTACGAACCCGGGTATAGTCCTCCATGATGCCATTCATACTCGCCGCACGGGGATGAGCCGCAGTTGTTTGCGATGTTCCCGTCGTTTCCGGAAGACTTCCATTATTAAAAAGATAGTTGTAAGTTCCCCGCAAGTTATTCGCGACTAAGTTTGCGCGAACAATATTTCCTGAAGAGTCTCTGCGCCAGGACCGTCCATCATTACCAAGGACTGCCACGTCTTTACCCGAAGTATTAAATTTCGCACTGTCGCGTAAGACTTGGTCAATCGTGCGAATAGCAGAACATTGGCTAGAGTTTGCTTCGTGGTTATCATTGGCTTGGAAATTTCCGAAGATATGACCATTACCGTGCGCAATGCGTGTAGATAAATCCAAACCGCGAATGATGTTGATGCTATTGATATTAGAGTTTAGATGATTACCAAAAACTCTAGATAAGTTCGCCGTTGACGAAGTTAAGTACGATGAAAGTGGGGCATAATAAACATCACGATCACCATTCCCAGGGCTTAACGTCAATGCAGGTCTATTCATCGTCGGAAACCAGTTTGAGTGTCTGCCGTAATCAAAGTTACTTGATACACCAATATAGCGCTTTACCGCTGCACCCGATGTTGATTGCGCCCAAAGTTCCCTAGGCAAAAGCGAAACTAAAAAAGGAATAGGAAGCATTTGACCAGCACCCTGCAGAAACATTCGTCGTGACATTTTATTATACTTCATACGAACTTCCCTATCCTATTGCATAAGTCGATGGCGGAACTCGGGGTCTTGGGCCATGCTTTTAAAAAAATCTTTAAGTGATTGCGACTGTTTTAACTTTGAATAAAGGTTATTCAGGCGACAGCCTTCTTTGCTTACGTTCTCAGTTCTTTCTTCAGTAAAGCGCAAAGCTTTTTCGGAAAAACATTTCAGCGTTGAATGCTGGTTAGCCACTTGAGTTGAAAGCTCAAGCGGACCATTGGCATTAAGCCCCGGCGCAATACTCGTGCTTAAATCAACGAATGTATTTACTGGTAAATATCTATTGGTGAAAGCACCGTTTTCATCAAAGATCGGCTCTTGCACCCATGTTTTACCGAATGAATTGTAAGCTCCCAATGCATGCCCTAATGAATTTATATATTGGTGACAGTTCATGCAGGCAGTAGGATTGGTCGCATGATCATATCGCTGACGAGTCGTCATGTTGATATCCGCTGGTGGCGGTTCAAGCGCATTAGTAAGATCTGCTGGCGGATTTTCTAAAGACAGGCAAAGAATGTCTTTTCGGATTCTGATTCCACGCTTAATTGGATTAGCAAGCTCACTTCCACCCACTAACAAAGCGGCGCGCGTTAACACCCCTGCTCTTTCCCCTGACGGGAAACGAATGGCATTTGTTGGTGTCACGTTCGCAGGAGCTGGATTAGTAACGCCGTAGATACTGACTAAACGACTATCGCGCGCAAAAGAAACATTAGAAGTGAAAAGATCTAAGAATGACATGTTATTGCGATAAACGTAGGCGCTCAGGTCTTTGACTTCTTCAATCATGGCCGTACGCAAACTGGTGTCTAAGGTAATTCCGTCAGCCATATAATTTAAAGTAGCGTTATTTGTGGCAAACTGCGGAATCTTTGAAAGATGAAGCCATTCTTCCGTAAACTCTTTCATGCTATCCTGGGACTTCGTACTATCCGCCACATAATTTAAAGCACTTAAAAACGAAGCATCCGTACTTAAATCGCGGGAAGCAGCTAAGCTTATTAGCGTTTCATCAGGCATCGAGTTCCAGAACATATAGCTAAGGCGAGAGGCCACTTCGTATGAATTCATTTTTAAAAGATCAGCGGTGACAGCAGATCCTTCATTTTCAATTCTGAATAAGAAATTCGGCGCCATCAGAAATCTGAATACAACAGCATTAATACCTGCTGCATTTCTGCCAGCAGTTTCATAGGTCGTTCGATACAAGATTAACTCTTCAGAATTCAAGGGACGTCGTAAAGCGCGCAATCCGAAGTTATTAATAAAGCGATCAGAACACGCGGCAGATAAACTTGCCGTGTTAATGCTAGAACAACCTCCAGCATTAAGACCGATCATTGAAGTAACAAAAGAATTATAATAAGTACTGTTAGTAACTCGAGCGGCAACGGAATCCGCCACATCAAAATAAGCTCTCATGTGCTGCGCGACCACACTTCCATCGAAGCGTGAAAAAACGGTGTCATCGTCTTTTGGTAATGTCACGTTATTAAGAGTCTGCTCCACCGCCGTCGTCGCATTAGAAACAGACATTCCACGAGAAAGAAGATCAACCAAAGTATTTGTGTATTGTCTTTTAGATAAGCGCTTCATGGATCGCGGCAAGGAACGCGCAAGCAACGTATCCCGGGTATCACAGGCAAACGGACCAGAATCATCGGGCTGCATTTTAGAAACCCACGTATAAAGGATGTTGTACTCGTCTTGGGAAAGATCAGAACCTACCGGCATAGTTCTATTCGTCGCAGTCGCATCAGGATAATTTTTTAAGCGGTAGATCAGTTTTGATTTTGATGGATCCCCTGGAACCACAAGACTTTGCGAAATAAAAAGTTGCTCAGACTGAAAGTTTAACGGAGCAAAGGCAGCACTGCCTCCAGTTTTGTGACAAGACACACAACGAGCATTGATGATTTCAATGGCACTTTTAAATCTGGTATCATCGGGAGGTTCTGTTACGTCTTGTCCGGTAGCGGGCGATGCTGCTTGGGTAGAGTCAGGGCTGATGGCAAATTGATTAGTGCAATTTTGGAATGTGAATACCAAGCCGGTCGCAATTGCTAACTGATAGATTCTGAATAAGCGCATGCACTCTCCGTTAACCTAAGTTCTTATCGGTTTCGCAGTTAAGCCTCTAAAATGATTATTGATTTTTTCTTTGAAGCGTTTGAATCTGACGACGTTCTTGACAGCACAATCTCAATTTGAAACTAATAAATTGATGACAAAAATGAATTACCAGAAAATATGGGGAATAGTGGGCTTAGGCTGGCTCGGGCAATCTCTATCCGAGAACCTAAATTCCCACGGAGTAAAAACCTGGGGAACTCACCGCGCGGACTTTGACTGGCGGATTCATGATTTTCCGAAGCGAGCTTGCGACGTTTTATTCTTAAATACACCACCTTTGGCTGATATTTCTCCGGAAGATTTTGTCGCAAAAATTCCTGCGCGCGAGCAGATCATCTTCATTAGCTCTATTTCCGTATATGGAGATCAAAGCGGCATTCTAACTGAGAGCACTCTACCGCTCCCGAGAACTGCTAGCGGAAAATGGCTTGCAACCGTCGAACAACTTTTAATAAAAAAATTTCCGGAAGAAATAATCATCATTAGACCGGGCGGACTTATCGGTGGAAATCGTCATCCTGCTTTTCATCTTTCAAAAAGCCAATCGCCCGTTAGCGCTGATACACCCGTTAACTTAATTCATCGCGAAGATCTTATTAATATTATTTGCACGGTTTCAGAATCCTCTAAACCTCCACTAACCATCAATGCCGTAGCACCAGCTCACCCTAGGAAAGAAGATTATTACGGTGAATTGGCGAAGAAATTAGGATTAGCCCCCATTCACTTTATCAAGACCAATGAGCCCCATAAAATTATAGAGTCTGACTATTTGCTAGAGCTTTACCCTGATTGGGTTTACCCTAACCTTAATGGAGACTTCGCTCTTTCATGAAATTAGTCTTTTCACTTTTATTTTCGCTTTCGATTCTTGGATGTCAGCACATCCCAAGAAGTCCTGCTTCAGAAGAAACGCAGCTAAGACCCCTATCTATTCATGAAACCCCAAACGGCATCGCCAATCGCCATGCGCTGCTTGTAGTACATGCAACCACAGAATTCGATACGACGAAAACTGCGGCTGCCGGCATTGATCAACTTGTTCAGGATTTTAAATCCCAAGGCCGACCAGTTATATACCTTGTAAGCGATCAAAGTGAAAAAGGTAATTCGCGTTGGTATACAGCTGACCGCTCCCCAGACTTTGCAATATTCTCTGAAGGTGGCGAACACAATCTGCCTATCAGGGCTAATGAAGTTACTGTTGCAGGTGGATTTTTCGGAAGTACTGACACGCTCAACGGCTGTCAGACCCTAGCGGTGAAAGATGCGATTCGCATGCATTTTGAATCCTCAGAAGAACCATTCACAGTGCACATCCCGCTTAAGGCAACTTACACCTATACAGAATGGGAAGCCTTTCGCCAGGAAATGTTGAATACGGGGAAATTAAATTTAGATGTTTTTGCCTTAGCTAAATATCCCTTCGCATCCGTCTTTTTCCTAAGAGAGGGCAATGATGGCGCCGGCGATGACGGTAACGAACAAAACTTCGCGCACTCTTATAATGGTAACGAGAATCAAAGTTACCGCCGCGGTGAAGAAGTCAGCCGCGACAAATATCAATTCCGATTTTATATTAACGACAGGCTGATTGAATCCGTCAGTGGCCCTGGCAAAAGAATCGTAAACATCAAGTTAGAAACGCGCTAATTAAAGTCCCGCACGTACTAACGGCACAACTTCTTTCCCGTAAAGCTCTATACACTTCATCAGATTTTCGTGGGGAATCGTCCCGTGACTGTATTTTAAATCAAAACGCGACAATTCAAGAATCTTAATAGCGTTGATAATTTTCTTAGCTACGGTTTGCGGCGAACCCACAAACAAAGCACCATCTGATCCGCAACCAAGTTCAAATTGTTCTCGAGTGATTGGTGGCCAGCCGCGTTCTCTGCCAATTCTTGAAACCATCGCACGATAGTGAGGCCAGCACTCGTCTTTAGCTTGCTCGTCAGTCGCTGCTACATAACCTGGCGAATGAACACCAATCATCGGCGCATCTTCGAACCCCGATTGTTTTAATGATTTTTTGTAAAGATCAACAAAGGGCTTAAATGCCGCATACTCCCCGCCGATAATCGCAAGCATCAACGGCATTCCATAGTGGGCGGCACGACGAACCGATTGCGGAGTTCCCCCCACCGCGATCCAAGTGCGCAGCGGAGCTTTTTCTAATTTAGGATAAACATCCTGATCTTTTAAAGGTGTGCGAGTTTTACCCTGCCAAGTGACTGGCGTATTTTTAATAAGCTTAGCAAAAAGCTGCAACTTTTCTTCAAACAACACTTCATACTGATTTAGATCAAAACCAAAAAGTGGAAAGGATTCAATGAAGGATCCACGGCCGACGATCACTTCGGCGCGACCATTCGAAATAGCATCTAATGTAGAGAATCTTTCAAACACACGTATAGGATCGTCGGAACTTAGAACCGTCACTGCGGAACCTAGGCGTATTTTTTTAGTTAGTGTTGCGATGCCAGCAAGGACAATCTCTGGAGCTGACACAGTGAAATCATCACGGTGATGTTCACCGACGCCGAAGAAATCAAGACCGACTTGATCAGCAAACACTCCTTCAGCAACTATGTTTCGCAAAACCTGCGCTTGATGCAAAGTTCTGCCGTTTTCATCGTAAGTAACATCACCAAAGGTATCTAATCCAAATTCAATCTGCTTCATAGAAACAGAAAAGCACAATCTGCTGAGCTACTCCATGCTCAGCGTGTCTAGCAGGCAAAAATACATTGCCCGCAAAAGCTTCTTTATTCTTTAAGGCGCTCCGATTTCAATCCACTTTCTGATGACCGAAATTTCTTCTGGTGTCAAAGCATCGTAGCCGTCTTCTTCAGGCGGCATACGTTTGTCGTCAGTTCGCTCAAACGAAATAATCAATCCTGATTCATCCGGGTTGCCCGGTATTACAAGCTCTAAGGGGCTGTTCAACAAAGAATTCTTATCAAGCAGAACTCTTTTTCCATCCCCGCCCGCATAATGACAATCAGTGCATGTCTTTTGAAAAACCAAACGATCAATGGATTCAAATGTCGGTTCAAGCACTTCTGCATGAGCCAGGTTTACATTTGAAAAAAGGAAAAAGATCGCGATGAGCGCTTTCATGCTACGGCACCATTTCCGCTGAAATAAATGATCCATCTAATTTTAGGTAGACCAAAAGAGTTTCGGTGGTCAGAGTAGACTTCATTTTGCCAATAGCCACGTCAACACCATCCAAAACACCCTTTTCCAACATTATAGAGGATAATGCTGAATCAAATAACGCAACCTTCGGATCCATGTTGTTTTCTAACACGTAGTGAAGCGCATTCTCGGTTAACGAAACGGCGTCTTTTTCTGGCCAGTTTTTTGATACGCCAGCGCTGCCTGAAGAGGAAACTTGATATGACAAAGCCTTACCGTTGCCGTCTAAAAGAACCTCAAGTTTTAGAGGTTCCCCGGCTACTGGAGCCGTTTGTGTTGAAATAGACTTAAAGACTGCAGGCGATTGGTTTTGCAATACTTCAACTTCAATTGTTTCAAGTGAAGTTAAAAAAGACGAATCAATTTTACCTAAAGTAACCAAGCGATCAATTCTGTGAGCTGTAAGTTCAGCCGCTTTCGCTACAGAAACCGTCGCTTCTTGGGCAAGACCTACTGATGAAAATGAAAAAACCAGCAATGAAAGAATTAAAGATTTCATAAATCCTCCTACGGATACGCCAAACATTTATTAGATTTAAAAGCTAAGGGATCTAGGGCCATGCGCCCATATTCAATACCAACTTTACGCATATTTTCAGGTGCTACTTTTGATGAGGTTAAGATGTCACTGACGATATCATGTAGCATATGGTTGTTATCAAAAGAAGCTGCGATCAAAGGAAAGGCTTTTGAAAACTGCGGAGCTTCGATACGAGTTTCTGGCATCATATCAAACTCTGCAGAGTCCGGAAGATCACTGATAAGCTGCCAGAATTGATTCACAGTCTTTTGAACCGCAAGATCCCTTTGCGCTTTTGTCGGCAACATCAAATCTTCATAAAGACGGATTTGAAACCAATGATACGACCAAATCAGTAAGTTGAAGCTTGGATAATTACGACGGAATTCTTTTGAAAAGTAATGCCCGTCCATAAAAAGCATAGTCTTGCAGACATCCGTAATCGCCAAGGCTTTGTTCGCTTTATATTGTGCAAAGATTTCGTTCACTCGATGATTGAAAGGTTCGCCATCTTTTCTTATAGCCATAGCATCAAGCACAAATTGATGAAGCATATGTGACCAATCAAATGCACTGACCATCAAAGGAAACGTGTAAACATACTCTGGCGCAATATCATCTTCATCCACTTTAACATTTGGTGGATTTTTAAGAATGCTTTGAATGTCTGAAAGAATTTGTTTTTCAAAAGCGCGAGGATTCTTGATCTCCCCTTTATTATGAATAAGACGCTCGTAAACTAAAGCATGCCCATAATCAAAAGCGTAAAGAAGTCTTTGCGCTTCAGGATAAAGATTCCCGAACTGATAAGCTTCTTTAGGCAGTGGATACCAAGAAGGTGCAGCGAATGAAGATGGTGTCGAAATAAAAATTAAAGCGAATAATAAGTACTTCATCATGCACCTCTATCTACTAGAACCATGTTGAATTCATTCCAGCGGTAACGAATTTTAGCATCAACTGGCAGCATAATTGTGGGATCTTTAATTTCATAATGAATATATGTATCCCAGTTTTCCTCTTTGCCTCCTACCTCTGGCCATCCCGGCTTCTTAGGCCCTTGGCAGCTGTAATCGTTAGCAACAAGGTAAACACGAATCACAAACTCAGGAAAAAGGGGGGAAGAATCTTTTTGACCGTATCTATTGTCCTGACCTGAGATAAACATGCATGTTAGAGGCAATCTTTCGCCGTTAATTTCCATATACGATCCATCTTTAAAGAAGATGCGATCCCAGAAATTGCGGTAGAAATAAACGGGGCTACTCGCCATATGAATGTCAGAAATAATCGGTAGCTGATAAGCTGGCTCAGCAAATTCAAAAGAATAGGTGATCGAAGATTTCATTCCAGGAAATGGCACCATAAATTCTGCGGCGGTTCTAACTTTTAGAGTAAGATTGCGATAATCTTGTGCCGTTTCCACAGTTTTTTCTGGAACACTCGCATGGGAAGCCTGGGATGGGCTTATAGACAAAATGCCCGCGATCATTACTGTTATTGCTAATAATTGGTTCACGAATCCCCCTTCTAAAACGCCATGAATTATACCCACTGGGGGTATTTGACAACTTTTATTAATACGCTTCTTGACGCGATGTTTTCCACTCGCTTCCGATACCCCGTTAGGGTATTTGATCATTCTTTGAAATTAATAAGGAGTTCAAGCAATGAAACAACTATTAGCAATCTGCTTACTTTTAATCGGCACGATGGGCTTAACATCGGCACACGCTCACGGTGGGGCAAGCCGCGTGGAAATCGAAGCTGAAGTACAAGGCCCGGTCAACGCAGGAACTGTATTGTTTAACTTTGATCTTTTTGACGACGAAACGCATAAGGCTATCGGCGAACAAGATTTGGTTGAAACTCACACTAAAAAACTTCACGTCATTGTTTATGACTCTTCACTTAACGAATTCAATCACGTGCACCCTACTTTCAATGGCACAAACTGGACTGCAGAGTTAACTCTACCAGTGAACGGAAAATACTTTTTCTGGGCACAAGGTGCTTTAAAAAACGGACCAGAGTTTTCAACTTACATCAGAACCGAAGTACAAGGTGGAACAGCTGAAATCCCTGTGAAACCGGTTGGCGACAAGCGCACTGAGACTGTCAACGGCACAACTTTAACTCTGCAAAATACCAAAGTAACTGCAGGCAAAATGGTGATGATCAATTTTGAAATCACTAGAGCTGATGGCCAATCTCCTGAGATCACACCTTATCTTGGTGCATTTGCCCACGTGATAGCGGTTTCTCCAGACGGAGCAAGCCTTATCCACGTACACCCTATGAAGGGACGTGCAGCTAATACTGGAATGTTACACGCAACATTCCCGAAACCTGGTGATTACAGAGTTTGGGTGCAATTCATTGATAAAGGTGAATTAAAAACAGTTCCACTATCGGTATCAGTTGGAAAATAAGAATTAAAAAAGGGCCTCATCGGGGCCCTTTTTTTTGCTATCGCTGTACAAGATTCATTATCTCTTCGATTTTACTTCCGACTTCTTTTTCGTCTTTAGACTTAATCGCCGTTTTAACACAGCCATGAATGTGGCTTTTCATAATCTCAGCTTCAATCGACTCAAGCGCTTTTGAAGCGGCTCGCAGCTGAATCAGAATATCAGGACAATAACGTCTTTCATCGATCATCTTTTCGATTCCATCAATTTGGCCGCGAACGCGATTCAGGCGTTTTTTATGAATTCCATGATCAGGATGAGATGACGTTATCTTTTTCATACCGCTCTCATATCTCAGTCATAGTACGGTGGCAATCACAAGCATGCGCAAGGTCATACTATTTGCATTTATATCAGCTTTAAATAGCGAAATTATTCCTAAGTTTGGCTATCATCAAGTTATGACCTATCTAAAATTCATTACTGCCATTCTATTCCTTTCCTCCTCCATTGCCTTAGCCCACGGTGAAGAAAAGCCAGGGCCCCATAGTGGTAGTATTCGGATGCCAGGGGCATTTCACGTTGAACTTATTTTAAATGATGATCAGAGTGCGAAGATTTACCTGTCTGATATTAACTTCCAAAATCCAACGGTTCAGAACTCAAGTGTTAAAATGGCAGCAAAGGATGGGAAGGCAGTGATTCCATTTGCGTGCTCCCCGGCAGCGGATCATTTTCAATGTGTACCTTCAAAAAGATTTTCTAAAAAAGCAGAAATAGTAATTCAAGCTGCTCGAGATGGAAAAGTGGGCCAAGAAGCAAGGTACAAACTGCCTTTGAAGTTTAATCAAAAATCCTCTGGCGGACATTCCCACCATTAAAGTCTATTTTGAAAATTATTTTTTATTAGGATCGAAGGACTTTTTAGCGATCGACAGGAACAAGGCATTTTCGGTTTTCTTGTCGGCTTTTACTTTTTTCGCTGTGACTTTCTTTTTCGCGCGCGGAACTTTTTCATCGGACTTCGATAAAGATTCGCTCTTCATCGGAATTCCCAATAACGGATTTCCCTTTTGGACTTCGCGCATGAATTGTTTTACTTCGTCTTCGAAGTCTTCGTGTTCTGCAGGGATGTAAAGCCAATCTTTATTGGCAGGATGATTTTCTAAAAATAAATACTTTAGGAAAAAGGCGTTCTGTCTAATTTTTAAAACCGGAAAAATAGCGCCGTTCCAAAGTTCAAAGGGGTAACTCACCCCTTTATGTTCATATAGGCCTTTTCGCTCTACAAGGATCATTACCAGGTTCATATCCACGTAATAGGCCAGGCCCCCATGCTTAGGCACGGCATCATATCCCAACGGCAGAAGTTCTTCGATCCAAGCTAAATTTGAAAGGACATGTTCCATCAATAAAATCTATTCTATGGTTTTTGCGAAATCTTCAGCTTGAGAAATAGACTTATTCATATCCTTAATCAAGGACTCAATATCATTTTGAATCTTATTTGATTCTACTTTTAGCCCCGCAATGGCTTTAGAATTTAAATTGTGTTTAAGATATAAAACGTGATCACTTAATTTTTTTAAGACCGGGTCCATTCGGGCTTCAGATGACTTCAAAGAAGCATGAAAAACTTTATAGCGTTCCCGGGTTTCTTTCAGTCGAGCTGAACTTTTTGATCTTAAATCCGCCGACGACATCCCGCTGATTTCCTCTTGCCATTCTTCAAAAAGATTTTCAGCGGTGGTTTCTAAGGTTTTAACTCTTTCGTGAACAGCTTCGACTTCTTCTTTTGAATCCTCAAAACTTGAATTTAAAGACTTGTATTGTTTTTCTAAGTTGCCACCATCCACAGCGTAAATTTTCTGAAGCTTTTCCAAAGCATCTTCAAAAGCCTCGCCGGCATCTTCTTGGCTGTTCTTAACTTTCTTAACGTCTTTTTTAAAGAGATCGCGCTTTTCAACACCCACCATCTCGTAGGCTGAATACTTCACTTCGTTTTTTGCTTTTTGGACCATGCTTTGACAGCCAATAAGGCCCAAGCTTGCGACGGTTAGAGCCAATAATGCGTTTAGTTTCATAGAGGATCCTCCGGAACTAAACGCTAATACGAGAGCTGAAATGATTCAAATCAATCGCCAAGAACCCATGTGCTTTGGCAATAGTAAAATCACAGCTTTAAGAACGCTGAAATCTCGGAGGTGTTAGCGCGATCAAGATTCATCTCTTTGATCGCGCGCTGAACGGCTCTGATCATGCGTTTATCATGTACAGGATCTTTTTGATCAGCTTCAGCCCAGAAAAAATTGCTCCAGCCTTTTTCTGCTGAAATCGCTGTGGATTCTTTAGCAAGATTCCGCATGATAGATTTCATCAATGCGATACCTAGAAGTTTTTGATCTCTATATACATTGGAGCCATCAATATAAGTCGCCTTTTGCAAATTCGTACTTAACGAAAATTGAACATTCTTGTTGGACTCTGACAGGTAAGCCAGGCGATCCCACATAAAATTATAGTTCACTGCAAAGACCTCTTCTTGTAATTGTCTGGCTGTAGCTGGAAGCGGAGTTAAACCATTACTGCGTAAAGCGCCTAATCTAACAACTCTTTCGCCCCATGCAGCCATTCCCTCTAGGAACCAACTGCGCTTAAACATGGTGTAGCCGTATTCATACAAGTGAAATAACTCGTGGGCACCAACTGTCCATCCACCTGGGAATGCCTCTAGCTTGTTAGACAAATCAATTCGCAATGTGCAGGCATTTTTCTTTAATGGATTGTTTGAATAAACTGTCGCTTCATCATACGCAAGACCGTTACCTGATAGGTTTCTGACATGCACATCAATATATTGCACACCGTAGGCTTTATATCGCGGGCTTTGCACCGGATCCATAAAACCAAGTTCGTTCAATCCCGCCCTAGCGGCGACAATTTGACGGGCGATATCTTCGACATAGTCTGGATGTTTGTTTTTATTTTTATCAGCCAAATATTTGACTGCATCTGGGTTCGCAGCATCGGTGCTATAAAAAACTCGCACGCCCTGCAGTTCATACATTTTAGTAAGCTTTGCCACGTAGGATGATTTTAATACTATGCAGGCAGGCTTCTGAGGCGTCACCGTTGTTGCCTTCATCGACATAGCTTCGTCAAAGGCTACTTCTTCTTCTAAACTAGCTAGTTCTGCTTCAGCCTCATCATGGTCATGGCTTACACCCAAGTCAGCGGGGTTTTGCCCGGCACAATTTTGAAAAGTAACAACCGTGATCAAAGCCGCCGCTATCAACAACACAAATCTCATAATAATACTCTACCCCAGTCTAGACTTATCGGTTGTTCGGGGACTTAACTTAAAGGAATCCGGGTGGCCCTTCTGGGGTTTTATTGCTCCTGGCCAATTAGTAATAGCAGGTTGCTCCCAACTGAAAATTAGATTCAGATGGGCCCATGGGAAAAAAAGCTCTTCTACTTAGTCTTCTTATCGTTGTTGGTTTTTTCGTTTTCTTTTTATCAAAGAAAAATGAAGTACAAGATAATACTCCGGGAACATATTCCGCTGCGATAGTCACTGCAGAAAATCCTGCAACTACTGATCAAATGAAAGCTCCTGCTGCCACTGCGATCAGTGACGACTCGAAAACCACTGCAGAATTTAAGCAATGGTTTTCTAGTGAAGCTGAAAACGTAGAAAAATCTGCGAGCAACCCTAAAGTCAAAGAACTAGAACTGCGCGAGCGCGTTTACAATATGCAAGCTGACGAAATTAGGTTTCTAGGAAAACAAAGTGTCGACATGTCAGGGCCCGCAAAACAAAGAATCCTTGCAACTTATCTTCTTACGATTGCACCGAACAAAACTGCTGAGACTTTATTTTTCGTGATGGAAGCTCCACTTCAGATCACTGGGGACGCTCAAGTTCACTCGACCGATGAGACTTTATCAGCCCAAGAACACAGTCTTCGTCGCATGGCCATCGATGCATTAATTGAAAAAGCCCGCCAAGATCCCCGCTTTAAAAACCAGTTAAACGACAGAATTCCGCGCATTGAAAACATTGCATTACAGGATTATGCAAAGCGCAGAATCAGAGAGCTAAAATAATGAATTAATGCGCCCCGCAAAGGCACTTTTTTGGTGCCAGCTTGCCCCTTTGTAATAGGATCGTCCGCGACGTATTTTTAAAAACGAGGGGGTTTTATGAAAATACTTTTATCGGCTATAAGTTTCATTCTTGCGGGCATGGGTTCTTCTGCCTTCGCAGCAGAGTGTGTTTCACAAAAAGAGATGGCAGAAATTGCTTCTCACTTTTCTCAGTTTAAAAATCTAGCGACGAAAGAATACTGTTACGATGGATCGCAAACCGCGAATTTAATCGCGACAGTGATGTACATGCGTAAGACAGCTTTTGCAGCTGACATGAAACCAAGCCAAGATGAGCTATTCTCTGGCCGTTTTGCGCAAAGCTGGTATCAATATTTTATCGGCCGCATTGATGAGATGGATGTTCAAGCAAGCTGCCCTAAAGGCGTTGGTGCCTTTGTTTACGGCTGGGGCAACACTATGTACGTGTGCCCGATGATGTTAACAGATAGTTTTTCGGCGATTGATCGTGCCAGCGTATTTATGCATGAAGCCCGTCACATCGACGGCTTTCCACACATCACTTGCCGAAGTGGAGCTAGAAAAAATCTAGCTGGCGCTTGTGATAATAGAATTTCTGACGGCGGTTCTTACGCGGTAACGGTTGAAACCTACGCACAACTTGCAAAATATGCGACGGATCTTCACCCGGCTTTGCGCGCTTATTCTATGGCGACAGCTGCTACTTACGCTGAAGAAACATTTGAAGTTCCGGCGCGAGTGAATCACCAAGACAATCTTCTTTTAATGGCTGAATCCCGCGATCTATTCTTAATGGATGTGCAAAATGCTTTCCGCATGGAAGCTCAAGGCCAAACACCTGCTTTAGGTCACCTTGTTCTGCGTGGTCAGCACATGATTCTATTCCCGGATGATAAGGCGCAAACGGCTCGCTACCTATTCACTAAAAACGCGGGCGAAATCGCGCAATCTGCGGGTGATGCTGTGGTAGAGTACAATTCTAAATCTGCAGCTGAACGAAGCCGTTTAGTTGATTTGCATATCGCCGCTCAATGGGTAGGAAAAATCTATACCGATAAAGTGAACTTGGCATGTGATCCCCGTTCAGCAGCGGCAACGGACTTAAGTTTCAATGGCGTGACCGCTGTTGGAATCTTGTATATTAACGGTTACACAAGAACTGCGGATGTGCATTACGTAATGACTTCGACTGGGACTATCTATGAATTTGGCTGCCCAGGGGGCCGACCGACGTTACGTCCTTCATCAGTCAAATTAGATCAAAGGTACAAGCGCGTTCATAAGGTTGGTAATAAGGTCATGGCTTTGACATTTGATGGCTTGTTATACCAAATCAATGGTACTCAAGAAGCGCCGGTTAAGACCTCTATTGACGGTCATATTCACGAAATCGTGCCTCATCAGACTTATCAGTTCCTAGAAATGCATTAAAAGCTTTATAGAAAGAGGCTCGTGTTGAACAATCAGCCAGCCTCTTGAAAGTGTTATACGCTATCAATAAGCGTTAGCAGTTTCTTTGCGTAGGGACTAAATTCATAGTCCTTATGAGTTTAATCAGAACACTTCTGCTATTTAGTTTTTCCTTAGTACTTCTTGGGTGTAACTGCGCTTTTGCTTCCAGCAGTAGCGATGATCAAAAAATCCGCGAAGTCCTAGCCATCTTTGAAACTCAGTTTTCTGACGTGCAGTTTATTTATTCTGCGGATTCTGAAGAAGTGAATGCACAGGCCATTCAGTTTTTTGGCGATAAGGCCGTCATGGTTATGGCAGGTCTTAACCACATCGAAGGAATTACGACGGATGATCTGGCTTTGGTGCTTTGCCATGAACTAGGACATCATTTTGCGGGAGCCCCTTATCTTCCTAGCATGTCGGGCGAGCGCTGGGCCTCTGCTGAAGGAATGGCTGACTTCTGGGCTATGAAACAGTGTTTTCCTAAGATTTTTAAATTCTTACCGCAGGTAAGCCGACCTGCATCCGCTTCAACAACCAGATTTTGCTCACTTCAATCTTCAAGATTAAATGAAACATTTTGTATACGCTCCACTGAGGCCTCATTATTTATCGCTCAGCTAAGTGCAAAAACATCGAAAAACCACTCTGCCCCAAGTATTGAAAAGTTAGGTGCCCCCAAAGTTACTGAAACCCTGACAGACTACCCCACACCTCAATGCCGACTGGATACATTTATTTCAGGCATGGTCGGAAGAAATTTGCCGCCGCCATGCTGGTATGTTCCCTAATTTTGTCTGTGGTGCTTCGACCATCTGAAGAATACAAAATTAGCCAACAGCACAGCAACAAAGGATCCATACACCAGGTATTTAAAATCCTCGGTGTTAGGCAAAAGACTTCCTAATACGAACAGCACCAAAGTTGCTAACGTCGTCATTAAATAACTTAAGGAATTAAGCTCCCCCCGCTTAGCTTCGGGGATAAGTCGTTGGCGCAATTCAAACTCGCCATTTGAAAATCCGTAAAGCCCGATTCTTGAAAAAAGAATGCAGATTAAAAACACATAAACGGCAAATCTATCATCAAAGCTGAATGCCAAAATCCCAACTGCTAACATCCCGCCCTGAAAAGCCAGATGGGCCTTAGAGCTTTTTATTAATCCCCACTTATTCACTAAAAACGGAAAGCTAAAGGTTGAGATAAGTCCAAACAAGGCGCCCAAACCACGAAACAAACCAATCTCTGATTCTGGTAAGGATATTTGATCTTTTAGGTAACCCGCTAATAAAACTCCGTGGGGACTTAAGACCGACAGCCATAAAAGAGCATAACTGAAGATTAAGAAAAAGATGGGATTGCTCACTGCTTTTTTCAAATCAACTTGAACAAGGTCTTTCCAACTTTCGGTGCTGCTTTTTACTTCTTTTAAAACTTTAGAACTATTAACGACGTTTCTTAAAAGCAGAAACTCTGGAACAAACGATGCCAGATTCCAAAGCGCAATCAGGGCTAACCCTAATAAATGAACCGAGGCTGATTCTAAAGAATAAATAAGCCCAGCAATGATGGGTGCCCCCACTTCAGTGCCCAGATCAATTCTGCGTAACCAGCTATTAAACCATGTCAGACGATCAATAGGAACTAGTGACGGAGCTAGATCGTTCCCCACGGAGATATCTGTAATAACCGAACCGATAGAAGCAAGAATTCCAAATAAGCTTAGAACGGCAAACACTGACAATACTTGAGCATCCGAAAAGCCAAGTCCCTGATGGACGATTTTATCTAAATAGTAAAAACTAAAGATCCCACCTAGAACGGCAATAAACTGCAGCCAAACCCCTGCACTGACGACTCGAATTCTTTGGTTCGCATCTATCCACTTGCCGGCAGAGGTCGTTAAAAAGAAAGTTCCGATTTTAACAATGAGATAATAGAAGGCCGCAATCTGAAGGCGCCCCGGAAAGACATGCAACAAGGCAAAAGGAATCACAAAATCCCAGGCCTGATCGCCGGAACGAGTTAACAATCTTCCAAGAAGCAATCTTTTCTCTACGTTAAAAAAACCATTCATACTAATTGACATCCTATCCCCAGGGAGGGGATACGTATAAATCTATGAGCCATAAAAATCAACACACAAGTCATGACGAAGTATCAAAAAGACTGAAAAGGGCCAAAGGGCACCTTGAGAAGGTTATTCAAATGCTTGAAGACGGACAAGAATGCGTAGATGTGGCAAGGCAGCTGCACGCTGTTTCTAATGCAATTATCGCGGCTAAGGCGACCTACATCCACGATCATATAGAACATTGCCTGGATGGCAATCACGTGGACTTATCAGAACTGAAAGAGATTACTAAGTACATCTCTTGATACTATAAAAATAAAGATGCGGCTCTCACCGCATCTTTAATAATGAATTAGTCTTTCCAGGAATTAGAATAAATAGCTAAAGAATCTTGCGCTAAAAGGCTATAACGTTTCCAGTTAATAGAACCATCTGTGTTGTACTTCGTTCCGTATACTTGAGTGGTTACTTCTTTACCGTACTCATAAGCCAACATTTCTTCCATTTTATCTAAATCGGCAAATAATTGTGGACTGAACTTCATCAGGCTGGTTAGACTTAAGCGACCATAGATTTTGCCTTTTTGGTAGCGACTAACAACTGCGCTATAGCCTTGAGAGTAATTTGCATGCTCTTTCATTCTTAAAGCGTAATTTGTACCTTCAAGTTTTTTAGAGATTGTGCGAAGTTTTGCTTGGTTTTGCTCGACGGCGATAGGATCAAGGTTATTACCTTTTTTTGCAGCATCGCGCGCAGCAATGATAGATACAACCAAACCACCGATGATCACTACACCACACACTGGATGCGGAGCTAAACACACAACCGCTGGCGCAGGAGCTGCTGCAAGTAAGCTAGCTAATGAAAGCATCGCTGCTTTTTTTGATAAATTAAGTTTCATAAATTTCTCCCTTTTTGTTTTTTTAGTGAAGGACGCGATTTATACCGAGGAAATTCGTTCGCACAACAAAGGAATGTAGTGTGACAGACATTTAAGAGAGAGAAGCTTGATTCCGCAGAAGATGGCGGAACATTGATTCTTCACTCGTAATGTACTTCTGCACCTCTAGTTTTTTAAAGCGTCCACCCATGGGAACTTCAAGTTTATGAAAACTCAAAAACCTGTGCGCATCTTTACTGTGGGCCATTCCAATCGCTCGATAAAAGAATTTATCGAAATGCTTCAAGCCTATAAGTTAAAACTTCTTATCGACGTTCGCACTATTCCGAAATCTCGTCATAACCCGCAATTTGGCGAAACGAAAATATCAAGATCCCTAGAAAAGGCTGGCATCGAGTACGTACAGATGAAAGGACTGGGAGGACTTCGTCATCCAAAAAAAGATTCAAAAAACAAAGCCTGGAGAAACACTTCGTTTCGCGGCTATGCCGACTATATGCAAACTGAAGAATTTCAGAAAAATCTTGTAAGACTGATCAATAAATCCAAGCGCAAAAGGTTAGTTATCATGTGTTCTGAAGCGGTGCCATGGAGATGTCACCGTTCCCTGATCTCTGACGCCCTTATAGTTAAAAAAATTTCCTCTGAAGAAATATTCACGAAGACGTCGCATCGTCCCCATAAACTGACTTCCTTTGCGCGGGTCAGGGCTGGTAAGATTACTTATCCGGAGAATAGTTCATGACCCAAGGAAAACCGCAAGACGACGAAGCAATTATTGTTAACGGCATTTCTTTTTCACATAAAGATATCTTTGACGTGGTTGATGATTTTTATACGCGAATTCAAAATGACCCCGCTTTAAAGGTGCCCTTTCAATCTGTTCACGATTGGCCCGAGCATATCGAAAGACTTACCCACTTTTGGTGGGCTCGTTTTGGGGGAAGGATATATCTTTTTAACGATTACAACCCCGTAGCAAAACACTTCTATGCAGGATTTAATCGCGAGCTGCTAACCCGCTGGCTAGAGATTTTTGGCGAAACTCTTGCAACCCACTTAAAGCCAGATCAAGCAAAGCTTTGGAAGATGATTGCAGAAAGAATGGGTGAAAGCCTTTCAATCCGCAACGATCTTTTAAAAGAAGAATTTGCCGCACTTAAAGATAAAAAGTAGTTTAACACTCTAACACATTTTTATTTAAGGTCCTGACTTCTTTTGCATATCTTCACACAAAAGGAGTTAAGCCATGATTCAATTATTATTAGCACTATCTCTAGTTCCGCAACCATCACTCGCCGCAGACTCTGCGGACCACATCATGATGAAGTCAGAAGAAGTAAAATGGATGGATGCTCCAACATCCCTACCCAAGGGTGCCAAGACAGCTGTGATTTACGGTGACCCGTCTAAAGAGGGTCCATTTGCGATGAGAATTAAATTTCCAGCTAATTATTTAATTCCTCCGCATACTCATCCAAAAGATGAAGTTGTAACTGTTATTTCTGGAACTCTATTAATGGGATTAGGAGCAGATGCGAAAGCAAAGCCAATGAATCTTCCTGCGGGTAGTTTTGCGGTGATGAAGGTGGGCACTCAGCACTTTGCAAAAAGTGAAAAAGAGGCTGTTGTTCAGTTAAACGGCGTCGGCCCTTGGGGAATTACTTACGTCAATCCTGCAGATGATCCGCGCACGAATAAATAATTCTTAGTCGAAGGTGCGACGCCTTTAGTAGCAGCAGTCCGTCTGTTTGCAACTTGTGTCGCTCCTGTTTGATTTCCCCATCAGAAAACCAGAGAAATTTAAATATTACGCTAGACTGTGATCTAATTTTTTTTAAAGTATTTTCGGTTTAACCGTCTGTAATTTGCTGCCGAAGTTGTTGTTTATTATTCTAAGCAAATGAAAACCTTAGTGATGCTCTTTCTCTTATTTCCATTTGTCAGTCAGGCGCAGCCTGAGATCACTATGGGTTATCCTTATAAATTTGATCGCAATAAGGCTTTGCTTGAATATGCACTGTTATACAAAACGGCTTTCAAAGAAGCGGGATACACCTTAGTGCCAAAGCCAGTGGCCATTAAGTCATCTTTTGAAATGCTAGTTTCCGGGGAAGTTGACTCCATCGCCTACGACGATATGGCAGAAGGATCTGGCAGAGAAAATGTCATCTCAACAAGTTTCCCAGTGGCCACAACCCAAGCCCATATTTTCTACACCCGAAGAAATCCCGTCGATGACAGTAAGCTGAATCTTTATCGCGGCGTTATCTTACACAATAATCGACGGGTGGTTCAGTTCGCAAAAAAACAAAAGTTAAAATTTAGCGAAGCACACTCCCCTTACCAATGCATTCAAATGGTACTAGATAAAACTGCTGACTACTGTATTGCTTTAAAAGAGGTTGGAATGTCTTCCGTAGAGGCCATTCCCGACGCACAAAAGAATATCGTCATGCACATGAAACCAGTTTTGGAAATACCTGTTTATGTGTCCTTGAAAAAATCCTATCGCAGCGATCTTCCGAAGATTGAAGCTGCTTTAAAAAAACAGCTTACCGGAAATCTTAGTCAATATCCTTTGATTAAAGATAATCTGAATAAAAGTCCCTAAAGCTGTTAGTAAAAGTATTGTTCAAACACTTCCGTCTTTTCTGCCCATTGTTTAATAAATTTATAGCTATCCATAAGGATGACAACTTTAAGATCTGATTGCGGCACATGAGCGACTAAAGAATAGAAGCCTGGAGTCGAGCCATTATGCCAGTATCCTTTATAGGACTGAGATTCAGTCTTGACCCACCCGTGGGTATAAAACAGCTTGGACTTATCAAGCTTTTCGATGATTCCACTTTCTTGAGCGTACTCTAACCACTTTATTAGATCATAGGCCGTTGATTGGATTCCTCCAGTGCCAGCAAGGATATGCAAAGATCTTTTTGAATCCATATTACCTGATATATCCATGTAGGGAATTAAACCCTTCACCGGAAAACTATCTTGCTTTGAAATCGCCGATGTTGAAGTCATATTTGTTTTACTCGCTAGTTCTGCCACTAGCTCAGAAAACCTTCTTCCGCTATGAATTTCAAGAATTCTTGAAAGAACTAAAAAACCAAAGTTTGAATAATCGAACGTTTCACCTGGCGATCTTAATAAATCAGTGTCAGCAAGAACTAATGTGTCGATGTCTTGAAGTTGCCAGTCATCGTTAAAAGTTCGCTTTAAGAAACTTAAAATACCTAAGTCACGACCGAAGCCACCTTTATGATCTAAAAGGTGTTGTAATGTGATCTGTTGAAGTTTCCCAACACAGAAATTTTTTAGCCAATGGCATACTGGCGTTTGCAAACTTAGATTTTTCCGTTTGGCTTGTTCATAGTACATCATGCCAACAAAAGACTTTGAAATACTGGCAATCGGATAATGCTTTGTTAGGGATCCATCTGAATAAAGAACCTGTGAACCCTGTTGGATGAGGATGCTTCCACTGATCAGATTTTTTGCTTTAAGGTCTTTCCAGGTATCAGCAATTCGCGAAGCAAGGATGTTAGCGGAAACTGTATCAACACGATTATCGAAGGAAAACATCTGGCCAGCCACCCATAAGAATGATGTAGCGACAAATAATCGGGTGATCGGATGGGATTTCTTGGCTGAGGATTTTTTAAAGTACTTGTGAATTCTATTTTTTAGGTTTTGCATGGCTTAGAGCTAATGCAGTACCGGTGCTCAATTTAAAACCACTATATTGGATTTAAAGTCTTATCGACCACTGAAATCCAAGTTATTGGGATTTGAATCTTGGAAAGCGGACGAAAAAATCCACCTTTTTAAAGAAAAATTAGTTCTTCACACACTTGGTTTTTTCAGGCTCGCAGATCGAAACCAAAGTTCGACTGCGGCACTTATCTAAGACCGCATCACGGGCCTCAGCTTCTGTTTTTCCCATGGCAGAAAAGCGATTTCCCATGGATTCAAGCTTGCAGGTATAGGTAGCAACTAGGCTCACTTTTCCTTCGCTAAGATCCAAAGCCAAGGCTCCCTCATTCGGATTTTTGTCATTAGGGTTCACAACCTTTAGACCACATCCTGTTGATATCACTAGGCCCAAGGCAAAAATAAAACCGACCACCTTCATACGCTCTCCATCCTTGAAGTTCTGGATAAAGAATATGCTGATGGTCAGTAGCGCCGCAAAGAAATAATTAAAGAGATTTTAAAAACTGAACTATATCTTCCGACTCTGCCGAAGACAGTCCGAGTTTTAGATGTCCATTATAGTGATCCACTACCGCTTTAAGATCAGCAAAACGACCATCGTGATAAAAGCCTCCTTTTTGATGACTCCATAGTCCTTTTAAAGGTGTCGTTCTATAACGTTCGTCAGGTGAACGTTTGGCTTGGAAGTCATCAATACCGATAGCTTCGGCCGTATGCATATTCCATCCTGGTTCGGTGTAAAGAGGTGGCACATGGCAAGTCGCGCACTTTGCTTTTTCATTAAATAGTTTCTGTCCCCGTGCCGCAGCAATTTCGTCATAGGTTTGTTTAGACGGCTTTGGTGCAGGTAAAGAAAGTTGATAGTGATGAAGAGCCGCAAGCTTGCTGGTAATGAGATCTTTTGCCGCTTTAGTGTGTCCCAATCTTGCCCGCGCAGCCACCGGGAATTTCTGGGCATCATCAAGTCTTGGATCGAAGAAAGTACCCTGCCCGTGCATTTCTAAATTCGCGACAAAGGCATTCCAGTACGTAACCGATCCCCAGCCTGTGTAGGTGTGTAGGTTAACGCCTGCCAAGCCAAACGCGGGAGGCAACAAAGTGGCCGCTGTCTTTCCATCGGGTCGAAAACCTTTTCCGTCTAAGAAAAGAATCGCATCAAATTTTCCTGGCCCCCAGGCTAAGACCACTTTTCTAGTGGTTTCATCACTGACACCAAGTAGATCATTAACTACTGTTAAATCAGGAGAAAGATTAATAACCGCACCCACGTTTAAATCGCGATTGGCCCATCCGTCTAATCTTCTGCCAATACCCGTCGTCAAAGAATTATCCACGGTCGAGTGACAAAGGGCGCACTGAATTCCCACAGAAGTTAAATTTCCTTCTTTGCTGAAGAAACCTTTTACGCCAATCACGGCATCTTCTTTTAATAAGACAAGAGTTGAATTAGGATCGTTAAGATCTACTTTTCCAGCTTTGATGGCATTTAAAGTGGCGCGGGACAATTCTTCAACATCAACCTTCAGCCCCACTGCCAAAGCTGTCGCAGGACTGACACCGGGACCAACCCCACCATTTTTTTCGCCCTTGATAGCATCATGTAGGCGTAACTTTCCGCCCCAGAATTCTTCACTGCCGAAAGTGTCATAACGAAATATTTTGCGACCTTGCGAAAACAGACGCTGATGACTGTTTTCGTTGATGGAATCGATCGTAAAAGCTGCTGCAGAAAGACCTAAAATTAGAATACCTGAAAAATAAAGCAGCTTTTTTCTAAATGAAGACTGATTTTTCATTTTTCTCTCCGTTTAATTTTTATTTCTACGACATCCTAGGAACGCGCATGTTGAAGGAGCAAATTAAATTGAGAACGAAATGAGAAAGACAAACCTGTTTAAATTGTTTTAATTATGAACGACACAGTCTTACGCAAAACCAAGATAGAAAGCCGTTTTATAACAACTGATAAGCCTCAACAGTTTCAACTTCGACGGGAATATCTCGCATGAGCCCTGTCAGACTACGACAAGGACCGATATTCACGAATTTTGAAATACCTTTATCATGTACTAAAGACTGAATGGCTTTGGACCACTGAACGGCTTGAGTTATACAAAGTAAAAACTCTTCTTTTATAATTTCAGTTTCAGAAATCGCGCGGGCGCTGACACTAGAAAAAATAGGAATCCGCGGCGCTTTTGTTTCAACTAAATTAAATTCACTCTTCACCGCTAATACATAAGGTAGGATATAACGGGAATGAACGGGATAATTTAAAATATTAATGATGTTCCAGTTCTTGTCTTCAGCGCGCTTTTCAACCTTCGCCAGGTCGTCAAATCTGCCACTGATATTTAAAAAACGTGGAGTCAGAATAGAAACATCCACCCCTTGATCTTCAAACCACTGATAATCGTTAAATTCAAACGGAGCTAAGTGCGGTGCTAGCACCCCTATGTTTCTTCCAATGGAATCTATACCGTCAATATGACCAGTAAAGCGAAGATGATTGTAAACTAAATCTTCAAAAGTATAACAGCCCACAAAAACCGCTCGGGCTAGATCTCCAAGAGAACACCCCATGACCCAATGTGGATCGCCCATTTTCTCGCGCAGCTTTTCCGCAACACCGACTTGGATGCAGCATATGGCTACGGCAGCGATGCTGATATTTTTCAGGGAGTAAACTTGTTCCGTGGGAAGCTCAAGGAATTCAGTAAAAGAAATTTTCTGACCGAAGCGTTCTAAAATCACTTTCTCAGCTCTTGAAAAATAACTTTGAACTTCCGGAAGGTGGGTGAAACGGTGGCGATCAGTCCTTCTTAAAAGAGCATTTAGACCGGGGAATAAGTATGCCACCATGGGACTCTCCTGTTCGATGAAAGCACAACAAAGGCTAGCACCGAACAAGGATTATGTTGCATTAACTTTTATGAAACTATGTAGCGTGGAAGTAATTTACTTCCCTTGCTTTGCGAACTTTTCAAAGGTCTTTTTACTTTCAAAGTAGATCACAGTGCCATCTTCCTTGGCCGCGATGACCGCTTTTGCTTTATCAACAGATTTGCCTGAAACCGGGTCTACACTGACTCGAGCAGATGCATCTTCCGACAAAGTCTTTTTGCAGTTTTCACAACATCCGTAATATGTTTTGCCTTGATGGCTTACAGGAATTTGTGTGCGCGGAAAAACCATATTAGTCACCATGCAAACTTTCTCGTTAGCTACGATTTGCAATTTTTCTGCGGCACTAACGAAACCTGCAAAAGTAAACAGCGAACAAAAAACAGCTGCAATTAAAAATCTCATCTTCATAATTCCTCCGCGATGGAAACCTTTAATTAACATATTATCTTATCTTTACTGCCTATAATTAAAAAAAACTTGCTCAATTCCTGCGACAAGTCATTAGTATATGAATATGAAAACAATCTATTACGGCGCCACAAGTATTAACGGTTTTATCGCTGATAAAAAAAATTCTTTAGACTGGTTGTTTCAATTCGATAAAGGTGGCGAAAGCAGTGGTCCAGAGTCCTACACGACTTTTATAAAAGATGTGAGAGCTATTTGCATGGGGTCAACCACCTACGAATGGTTATTAGAACATCAAATCTCTAAAGGACAGCCATGGCCCTATGACATGCCGGCGTGGGTTTTTACAACTCGGAACCTTCCAACCATTCCCGGCGCTGATATTCGCTTCGCCAAAGGTGACGTCAAACCAGTTCATAAAGAAATGCAACAATTCGCTGCAGGAAAAAACATCTGGGTCGTGGGTGGTGGTGAACTTGCTGGTCAGTTTTATGATGCAGGTCTTTTAGATGAAGTGATTTGGCAATTAGCTCCGCTGACTTTAGACGGAGGAGCTCCCCTTTTCCCAAGGACGGCAAAACCTCCTTTTAAACTATTATCGGTAAAACCCATCATGGATGTTTTTATCGAAGTTCATTATTCCATCGAATATTAATTAGAAAGCGCATTTATTTTTGCGGCACAAATAAAATCGTTTTCTGAAATGCCACCTTTTCCACCATTAACAGAATGGGTATTAAACTTTACCACACAGCGGTTATAGCCCACTTCTAAATCCGGATGGTGATCTTCGCGGTTGGCAATAAAAGCCACAGCATTTACGAAGCCAATAGTTTCATAAAAGTTTTTAAATGAAAACTTACGCTGGATTTTTCCATCTTGTAAATCCCAGCCAGGCACGGCTGCTAAAAACTCCGGAAGGGCTTTGTCATTAAGCCCAGCTTCGGTGGGATGGCATTTTTGTTTTAGAAGTTCTGATGGGTTCAACATGACTCTCCTCTATTTGGCGACTTAAATGGCGCGAAAGCTGTTTAGCTAATTCTGCATTTTTAAGATGTATATAAAGTTGGGGATGGATATTCACATCCTCATTCAACCAGTTGCCCGTACCCAAAGCGATTTCCGCTTTATCTTTAATCAAATATTTCGAATGGGTGAAATGAGTCCCAGGGGCAAAGTGCAGATCCTGCATACCTTCGGACTTCATTTTGTAAATGGTCTTTTGGGTTCTGCGCACATAACTCATGGCAAAAGCTGAATGGTGATGAACGAAACCTTTGATTTTTACCCCGCGTTCATGGGCTTTAATGAAAGCATCGCGAATATCTTTTTGATCAAAAAAGTATATCGAAAATTCCAAAGTTCTTTTTGCAGAACCGATCATTTCTAAAAGAACGTCCTTAAAAGCACCATCTGCGTGCATTGGTTCTTTTAAATCAATTCCTCCGTGACCCCCACCTTCCCACAGATGTTCAAAGTAGCGCATAAATTCTTTCGCGACGGACTTATCTTTGATCAACAAATTTGTTTCAGCATTTTTCACTAAGGACTGGTGAGTTAAATTCGTCGAACCAAAAAGCACCGTGCTTTGATCAACACAAAAGCCCTTCGCGTGGGTCGCACCATAAACAATTTCGATACCTGCATCTTCTAGATATCTTCCGGTGATGACGTTGCGATCGTAGGTTTCCCTTAATCCTTCAAGATAAAGGCGAATGCGCAAGCGAGGTTTTTGTTCTTTTAAAGCCACCAGCTTTTCTGCAATGGCAAAGGGCGTTGTATTAGTATTTAATTTCCCCGCAGCACTGCCGATCGCAAAAGAGTATTGCAAAATATCGATGCTTTTCTTGGCGCTTTCTAAAAGCGGTAAAAGAAAGTCCATGAAATTATCGTCCACAACCAGCTGAATTTTCGCTTCGTTTCGTGATGCAACCATGAATAATATTTCAACCCTTCAGCGAGCAAGCTTTAATCTTTTTCTCAGATCCGACAGCCGGACAGTTAAAATACATTTTTTTTAAAGCTTGAATCTAAAATTTAATTTATCTATTCAAAAAATAACGAAGCGAGGTTTCATGAAATTCCGTAGATATATTTTTATTTTCTTTTTCCTTTTCTTGTCTGTGGCTTCGGCAGAAAATTTAAGTCCGCTTTCTAAAAAAGTATACAACCGCCTTTCTGCTGCTAATTCTTACTTAAACTTTGATGGTTTAGTGCATATTTCTTGGAACCCACAAAATGTAAAGGTGGCACTTAGAAATGATTGGCTAGAAAATCTTTTAACCCAGGAACTACTAAAGACCTTAAAAAATCATCCTGACATCAAATGGGGTGAAGGTTATGTAAGATTGATAAATCATAATCCTCAAGACTCGACATTGTTTTTGCACACCTGGTTCCACGTCATCCCAAAAAAGGTTCCCTTTGAGCCCCGCATTCGCTGTAACGCTTATGTTCGTATTCACATGAAACCGGATCTTATAAAAAGATCTATTATTGAAGTTCTGGATCGCGAACCTATTAAAGATTGCGAAGTTAATGGAGCCCTTGGGCAAACGTTGAATTTAGGCGATTGGGTCAAAAATAAACTGAATGATAAAATTGCATCCCTTCCCGCCGAAAATTTCTTTTTAAAAATTGGCGAGTCCATCTTCCAAGACAGTGATCTTGTCGAAAAAATGGGGCGAATGTACTTATTAAAGGAACTGGAACCTTACACTTTCCTTTCTCTTGATGATTGTTCGGTTCCAAACGCAATTAATGTTTCAAGTGCCAATTTCGTGTGTTTACAAATGAAATGGCCGCTAGAGAAATTTTCAGAAAGTTTAAATAACATCCTAGCCATGCTTGAGCCTGCCACACCCGCTTTCAATGTCGTCGCTAACGAGCGCATTCAGCATTGGAAAAGCATCGCCCCTTTATGTGAGCACAAACAAATTCCTTATCCAAGTAAAGGAAACTGTGAGACGGGCGATATGACTCTGTTTTCAGGTCTATTATGCCTCAGTGGTGAAGAAGAAGGCTGTAAGATGGTCGCAGACTCTTTAGATCAAAAAGGTCAGTGGTGGCGCAGTCCCCATCTGATTGGATCAAACGAACAGACCAATGACTTTTCCGGCGACATGTTTGCTGGGGCTATGGCCTATTTGCATAAAACAAAGGATATTGCTTCTTATAATCGTTGGGTGAATTTCCTTTTAGCCAACACTAAAGATATTCCGGCGGCGGGTACCCCACGACTGACTTTTCACCGTAGCTGCTTTAAAGACACCAACGGCACTTGTCAGCTTATGGGCGATGATTGGTATTGGTTAAAAAGGCTTGGCAATCAGTTAGGAGTAAATACGGATCACTTTCCGGATTATGGCTATGAACCATCTTGGCTTCTGATTCAGTCCCTAACTAACGAACGAGGCTTCCGTTTACACCTGGTCGCCGTGGCAGTTTTGAACCACCTTCATCAGAAAACTAAAAACGTGAATATCGATCTTGCTGCGAAGGTCCTAAGCGCCAGAGAACCTGAAAATCCATTTTTTAGATTTTTAGCCTTCGGTAAAGAAAAAAGAGTTTTTGAATTACTAGATAAATACTGTCCTGCCTTTGGTTCCGCCGCCCCCACCCGCCAGCATCAGTGGAGTTGGGAAAGAGAAATTGAGGATAAAGCTTACGAGTCTTCGATGGGTTGGGATTGTGTGTTTATGGCAAATCTCATAAACGGGTTCCAGCGATAGTGGGCCTTAAGGGCCTAGGGATTTTGTATATCGGTGATGAAGAATTTTTTTAAAACTAAAATAGTTCACTTTCCTTTGGGATTAACTTTGACAGTTTTCTATATTCTTCATCTATTCATAAAACCTAAAGAACGAATAAAAGCGAAACGAAAACCATAGGCCCGGTGTCTATCGACAAGGCGTGATTCTGCCATTGCCAGCCGTCTTAGAGTCCCTGAAAATTAAAGCCAGAGGAACTTCTGGCAAGAATGGAAAACACCAAAAAGTCCCAACGCTGGAAAAATTTTAGATCCCTGGCGCTTAAAAGTCTTTCACTGAGCGTTCTGCTGGTGATGATCTTTGAAGTTCTGCCCACCCTTGGCGAATTTTGGTATACCGCAAGAATCACCCGTAATGAAGCTTCAGAATACGCGCACAAAGAAGCGATTCGCTTGGTCCAACTTGCTGCCCATGATCACGAACGGCTTGTCGCCAATGTTCAGCAATTATTATCTGTCCTTGTCGAAGTTCCAGAAATTCAAAGCGGCAAACCTAACGTATGCACTCCGTTTTTAAAAAAGATCCAAAAGCAACATCCCCTTTATGGCAATTTAGGTGTGATCGATTTAAAGGGAAATGTCCTATGCAGCGCTTTGCAAGTTCCCCCTAAAACGAACTTGGCTGATCGCTTGTATTTCACAAAAGCTCTTGAAAAAAAATCTTTTGCCATCGGTGAATTTCAAATCGGCCGTATCACCAAAAAACCCTCTTTGAATTTTAGCAATGTAGTTTTAGATGAAAATAAAAATGTTAAATACGTTATCTATGTGGCCTTGGATTTATCTTGGCTGGGACAATTAGCCAATACAGCAGTTTTACCTACGCAGGCGACGATGATGATTTTAGACCATAAAGGTTTCATCCTGGCTCGCTTTCCTGATTCAGATCTGCGCATCGGTAAAGTGATAGCGGATCAGAATATTCTTAAAGCCATCCGTTCTAACAGCGATGAGACAGTGATTGAAAGTTCTAAGATCGATAGCCTAGACCGCATGTTTGTTTTTAGAAAACTGCGCACAGCCCCTGAAGCTGGCAATATATATTTGACCGTGGGTGTTCCGAATTTTGTGTTTTATTCCCAAGTTGAAGAGATGCTGAATAAAAGCATGTCGCGAGAAGCCTTTGTCACCTTCATAGAAATTCTTTTTGCTTGGGTCGCAGGTTTTTTGTTTCTTTATCAAATTAAAAAAATTCAAAAAGCAGCCAAACGCTTAAAAGCGGGCGACCTTACGGCACGCACTGGATTAAAAAGTGGCTTTGGCGAATTAGAAACTTTGGCGCACACGTTTGATGATATGGCATCGGATTTAGAATCCCGCACGCGCGAAGCAGAAGCCGGCGCTAAGCGCTTAACTTTTTTAAGCGATTCTGCCAATCAGCTGTGTTCGTCGCTTGATTATAAAAAAATGTTAAAAACAGTTGCCGACCTTGCCACCCCCTTCATGGCGGATTTTTGTGCTATTGATATTTTTGAAGAAGGAAATTTAATCCGAGTTGCCGAGTCCCACGTCTTCCCAGAAAAGACGGCCTTATTTAGAACGATCACTGCAGATCCAGAACAATTGTCAGCCCCCCAACTTGTAACAAAAATCACCCCGGAATACTTGGACGAGTCGACAATCAAATTAGACAAAGTTCAATTGAAACAATTAGGGGTTGAGTCTTTAATGGTGCTGCCAATTAAGATTCATGGCAGCAGTATTGGCTCGGTGATCTTTGCATCCCACAGGCCTGATCATCTTTATCAGAAATCAGATCTTATCATCGCTTTAGATTTAACTGAATACATTGGTCTTGCCATTGAAAACGCTAATTTAGCTAAGCATAACGAACGGCAAAATAAAGACTTTTTATCTTAAATAGAATTTGAACGAACACGCGTTACCTTTACCGCTGTAGCAAACTTCCGTAGCCTTATAGGATGGAACGATCCCTTCCATTCCCGCTTCCACAGCGATGTTGAATGCATCCGCACCATTATAACCGTCATTAGCATTTTGGCCAGCACAACCTGCGGTTCGACTGGTGTGACGAAGGACCCCGGTACACTTGGTGTTATTATAATTCCAGTTACCGCCGGCAAGATCGATGTAAGCTGCGCCACCATTATAGGATGGTGAAATAAACATAGCGTCTGTGGTGTTCACCGTTATAGAAAAAGACTCTGGATTGATTGAAGCTTGGGCCGTACCCGATAAATGGCGACCGATGGTGGCTTGGGAATAAGTATTTACAAAGAAATCATTCGGAGTTGTACCAGTAGTTGATCCGTTTGAATACGCTACAAGTGTCCATCCACCACCACTTGTCGTCATATCACAATATGCTTCAAAAGCTGCGCCCGCCCCCGCACCATCAGGATCAATCGTATAAAGGCCATCACCTTTTGAAGCACCGGCATTTAAGATCGCTTTACAAGAATTATAAACTGTATGAGTGTCAGTTTCACGCATCCATAGATTTACTTCGGGCACACCTTTACCACTTCCTAGTACATCGGAGGCAGGAAGACCTACGTCAGGTGCTGTTCCCCACGCGGCGAATGAACCAATCGCATAGTACCAATTCCCGTGGTTTACAGAACCGTCAATGTGGGCAGAAGTTGATGCAGGCCCGTGGGTTCCTTGTGAAAGCTCTAACCCACCCCAGGCATTAGTATGTCCTTGCACGAATTCCGTAGTATATCCTGCAACGTCCACATCCGCGCGTGGATCCGATGTTTGCCACCACAAATTTTTTAATGTTTGGCCTGGCCAAGTTAAACGGAAATGATAACGATTCGTCGGAGTTCTAAAGTTATCGATCTGATTTAAAATAGAGTGATGATTTGCGGTCGGATCTGTGGGGTTTTTAACGGCGGCATCCGCTGAATCCACAAAATAACCACCAGCAATATTGTGTTTAAAAACCCTTGTCCATCCCCCACCATCAGTGGTCATGTCACAATAAACCGGGAACGGAGAACTGCCGGTCGGATCAACGTAATAAACGCCATCACCGGTGGATCCATTATTATTTAAAATATCTAAGCAGGAGCTGCATTTTTGTAAAGTAACGCCTGTGATAGTTGCTCCCCTGAACGCGGTCCACTCAGCCGCTGTTTTAGTGGGAACAAAATAATCTCTGGTCGCATGGGCATTAACGACCTTCTTACAGACGTTGTGGGCGTAGATGGCTCTAGTCGTGCCATGGTCGACTTTGAATCCAGTGCTTACGGTGTTGATACCCATCACCGTAAGACTGATAGTTAATAATAAGATGATTTTTGTAAGCGAGCGCACGACTTATCTTCCATTCAGAAGAACTTGTTCTAGTCTTTCTAGACGAGCCTTCAGATCTTGGTTCTCTTTCTCGAGTTTTTTATATCGTGCCTCAGACTGCTCGCTAACGGAAGCGATTCCGCGTTGCAATTGATCTTGAGCTTGAATTCTTTGCGCGTGTTCTTCTTTTAAAGCTTCAATAAGAATCGCTGTGATGTTTCCGTACTGAACGGCTTTGTATCCAGACTTAGCGTCTGTTTTTACTAGCTCTGGGTAAACCGCTTCCACTTCTTGAGCGATGAAACCAACAGTTTTTTCATTGGTATTTTTCCAAACGAAGTTTACACCGCGAAGTTTTAAGACTTTTTCTAAAGCGTCTGGCAAAGTGATGATTTCTTTTTTAAGTCTTGCATCTGAAGTATATAAGTAGGCAGTGGCTTTCACGTTTCCGTTGACTTCTAAAGCTTCACTTGGCGCCGTTGTGTTGATACCGACGTAACCCGTAGTTAGGAAAGTCATCTTTGAAGTATTACTTATACCAATTTGCAATGAGCTTGCTACTGAGTTCGTGATGGAATTACCGATTGTCACAGAGTTCGTGCCAGTAACAGTATTGCTTCTACCGGCCACAAAAGCGTTACCAGCATTTGTAACAGTATTGTCGCGCCCAAAGATATCCAAGGAGTAGCTGAATGAAGCTAGATTGGTTGTAGCGTCATTGCCAGATCCGATGATATTCATTGAACCGGTACTGCCACCAGATGTATTCGTAATCGTGTTGCTAGAACCAAAGATAAAGTTGCTCCAGTTAGTAAAAGTACCGTTACCAGAACCGATTATAGCCGCACCGTTCACTTGGAAATTTGCTACGGGTGTTTGACCAATACCGACTTCGCCGGTTGAAAGAATCGTCACACGGGCACTATTATTCGTTTCAAGAACTAAGTTTTGCGCATCATTCGTACCAACCGTCGCCGCAGCAGCAAGTGTGTTACCGCCATTAACGATAGCACCACCTGTACCAGTCACTGGAAGATCTGCAGCAACTAAAGCTCTGAAACTTGGCGCTGCTGCTGCACCTGTTGTTGGACCCGCGAAAACTGAATTCGCAGTCTGTGTAGAAAAGTTCGATCCTGTAATTGCAATTGTCGAACAAGTAAATGAATCAGATGCTGAACTCCAAGTAATTGCTTGGCCCGACGTACAAGACGATGCAGGCCATGGACTAGCGGAGGTTGCATTGATTAGATCTGTGTAGGTTAATTTTGTTGCACTCCACGCAGCGCCACCCCAACGAAGAGTTTGGCCCGTCGCTGTTCCGTTCGCAATTGAAATTACTGGAGTCGAAGTTCCCGTCGCCACTGAAATTGGTGCCGTGCCAGTTACACTTGTGACCGTTCCAGCCGTCGGAGTCACCCATTGTAAACCCGAAGCTTGCGCCGAGTTCGCTGATAACACCTGACCGTTAGTTCCCACAGGCAAGCGAATATCATTCGTACCGTCATTTACGATGATGTCACCTTTGGTGGTTAATGGAGATAAACCATTGAATGCCGCAATTGCTGTTGTTTGACCTGTACCACCGTTGGCAATTGGTAAAGTACCAGTTACATCGGCCGAAGCTAAACCAATCGCCGCACCACTACTTGCCGCAGTCAAGCGACCTTGAGCATCTACTGTGATTGAAGCGCGGGTA